>CAZCHH010000006.1:0-79158 GCA_964498585.1 uncultured Hyphomicrobiales bacterium | reverse complement strand
AAATGCTTCATTTAAATAGCTAAAACTGAATAGCATTGAACAATAACAAGATAGATTCTGGCATACGCCTGAATGATAATGCATATTATATGACATTTATAATGGAATTTGTATAAGATATAATAAAAGATGATTTTCTGATTTTAAAATTATCAAAAAAATGAATTATTATCCAGCACCATTAATTATTTTCTAATTAACCAGAAAGCACCCGGCACCCAACTATCAGTTCTTGGTTTGATTGGCATTCTATCGAAAATTTCATTTTTATAATTTTTATATAAGTAATTTAACGAAGCAATAATTTCATATTCTTTATTTAATGACAGGAAAGCTTCTAAAATATACTGTTCGTTCCATAAAATATGCTTATTAAGTAAATAGTCTGGATAATCACCTGGAGTATAAATATCATGGAAATGCACCACTACTCCTTTATTTAGAACTGGTAAGATTTCTAATATTTCAAACAACAAATCTCCCTGGGGTCTGATAATGTGTGACGAATCAATAAAGACAACATCGTTTGCTTCTAATTCTTTAAAATATGAAAAATCCACATCTTCAACTTTTTTTCTAATTAAATCTGTTCCTATACTATTAAGCCATTTATTCTCATAAGGTTCAATACAAATGTGATGACACTCGTAACGAGAATCTTCATTTTTATTTTGTATAACAGCATTTTTTATCATTAAAGTAGAATAGCCACCACCGATTTCAATAATTCTTTTTGGTTTAAAATATCGAATCATACAGTAAAGATATTCAGCATCAACAAATTCATAAAATTTATTTTCATAATAAAATGAAAAGTCATCTGTTTTTTCTAAAGGAAACTTCGATAATTCTTCTTTATAATTGAACTTTTTTAAAACTTCTAATTGGGAATCAATATTCAAATTTATACCCGGTAGATTTCTTTCTTTTGATAATGAGTTTTTTAAATATTTTAATGGATTTATCAATGGACTGTAATAATTATCCGGAACAGGCAATACTCCGAGTTTCATAAATATTTTGTCGCTTATTGTTTTTGGCTCTGTTAATTTTAACACTAATTTTAACCATAAAGTTGAAAAAAAAGTAATTGGTGAAAGAAGTACCAATATCGGATTAAACATTCTTTTTTTCATTTTAAAAAATAATACGTGATAATAAATAGAAAATAAATTATATAATTTATTATATTAAAAATACTTACATTTAACGAATTCTTTTTATAAATATTGTAATTTCTTACAAACAAAATTTATTGTGATTTTTAAGAAAAATACTTTAGAAACACTACAAAAACAAAGAATAATATTTTTTTCATAATTAATAGTTAATTATTAGTTTTGCATTTAATTGACTTTTTTAAAGGAATAAATTAAAGGAATAAAGTATAAAAATAAGAATAGGATTTAACATATTAGATTTTTAAAATAAACAGAAGATGTGAAAGCCAAATAAATTATATTAAAAGCAAAAAACCAATGAAAAATAAAATTCTAATTATTTACTGTTTTAACTTGCTTTTCCCTGTTGCTTTCTTAGCGCAGGATTTGGAGCAGTTTAATACAGAATCACAACAATTTATATACTTTTTTAAAGGTAGTAAATATCTTGTCCCACACGCAGCAGCTTCATTAGAAAACGCAATAACAAAATTAAATAATATTTGGGATTACAAATCAAAGGAGCGAATTACAGTCATTTTCGAAGATTTTAGTGATATAGGTAATGGCGGGACAATAGCTATACCTTGGAACCTGCTTATAATAGGAGTATCTCCATTTAACTTTACATTCGACATAATACCGACTAATGAACGAATGCAATGGTTAATGAGTCATGAGCTCACTCACGTTGTAATGACAGACAAATCAGCAGGAATAGATAGGTTCTATCGAACTGTTTTTGTCAGTAAAGTTTTTTCTGACAACGAAAATCCGCTCTCACATATTTATAGCTATCTAACAACACCGCGTTGGTATTGCCCGCGATGGTATCAGGAAGGAATAGCAGTATTTATGGAAACATAACTTTCGGGTGGTTTGGGGAGCACTCTCGGTGGTTTTGATGAAATGGTTTTTCGCACTATGGCTTTAAAAATGATTATTTCTATAGAGTAGCTGGATTAGAAACAGAAGGAACTACAGTTGACTTTCAGGTAGGTGCAAATTCTTATCTTTATGGAACTCGTTTTATTAGCTATTTAGCAAGGAAATACGGTGTTGAAAAACTAATGCAATTCTATTCCCGAACTGAAGATAGCTACCGATTTTACGCAACACAATTCAAACATATTTATAATATTTCTGTTTCAGATGCTTGGGACGATTGGATTGAATACGAAAAAAAATATCAACAAAAGAATTTTGAAACAATAAAAAAAAATAAAATTACTGAATACAGACCAATTACAAATAAAGCCCTCGGCTCTGTTTCAAAAACTTATTTTGACAAAAAAAGCAATAAAATAATTGCTGCTGTTAATTATCCCGGCGCTTTTGCTCATATATCTAAAATTGATATTGAAACAGGGGAAGAAGAAAAAATAACAAATATAATTGGAACATCACTTTATGAAGTTACTTCTCTTGCTTACGATACCGAGCAGGAAAAAATATTTTACTCAACTCACAACGGAAAATGGCGTTCACTTCGCTCTTTAGATTTGAAAACAAAGGAAAATCATGAATTAATAGAATATAGCAGAACTGGTGATTTGGCTTTTAATAAAGCTGATAAATCGCTTTGGGGTATTCAGCATTTTAGTGGCAGAACTACAATAGTACATATACCTGCCCCTTATAAAAAAATAGTTCCTATTCAAACACTTCAGTATGGAAAAAGTCTATACAATCTAACTATTTCAAATGACGGGAAATATCTTCTTGGCACTCTTGCAAATGCGATTGGTAAGCAAGAGTTAGCACTATTCAATTTGCATGATTTTTCTTTGGGCAAATTTGAGCCGGAAATAATTTATGAATTTGAAGGAAGTAACACAGCAAATTTTGTTTTTTCAGATAATAGAAAATATGTCTTCGGCACTTCATATTATACCGGCGTATCAAACGTTTTTAGGATTAATTTAGAGACTAAAAAACTTGATATTTTAACTAATACAGAAACTGGTTTTTTCCGTTCTGTACAAACTTCTGAAGATTCTCTTTTTGTTTTTAAATATACAAGTGATGGAATGCTGCCTTGTATGATTAAAATTGAAGCGCTTGATGATGTTGAAGCAATTGAATTTTTTGGGCAAAAAATAGTGAAAGACAATCCAATAGTAAAGGATTGGCTGCTTCCTCCTGTGTCTTCAATTAATATAGATTCATTAAATATTTTAGAAGGAGTTTATAGTCCTGTTTCTGAAATGCAAATAAGTGGATTTTACCCAATCGTAGAAGGATACAAGGATTACGCTGCTTTTGGGTATAAATTCAATCTTATGGACCCAATTGGCTTATCAAATTTAAAGACTACAATTTCTTATACTCCAAATCCACAAATACCAGAGAAAGAGCGTTTCCACGGAAATTTAGATTATTCTTACTGGCGATGGAATCTAAAAGCTACATATAATTATGCTAATTTTTACGATTTGTTCGGTCCTACAAAAGTTAGTAGGAAAGGATATTCAGTTTCTTTAAAATACAAAGATGAGTTCATCATTCACAAAAGTCCGGAAACATTCGATTGGTCAATTCGATTGGCTGGATATTTTGATTTGGAAAAAATGCCTGATTACCAAAATGTAGATGCCTCTTTTGACAAACTTTTTACAGGTTTATTCAGTTTAAATTACAGTTTTTTGACAAAATCGCTTGGTGCTGTTGAAGATGAAAATGGAATAACAGCAAATTTTTACTTCTATAATAGTTTAGTAAATAAAGAATATATACCGAAGTTGTTTGCTGACTTTTCTCTTGCTACACTTTTACCAGTAAAAAATTCTATTTTCTGGCTTCGGCTTTTTTCCGGTGTGGCATTTGGAGATAAGGATAATTTGTTTACACATTTTTATTTTGGTGGTTTCGGAAATAATTGGGTAGATTATCAGGATGCTCAAAGATACAGAAGTATGGAAAGTTTTCCTGGTTTTGAAATTAATCAGTTAGAAGCAAAGAATTTCGCAAAAGTAATGCTCGAATGGAATTCTACTCCTATAAGATTTAGGAATCTTGGCTGGCTATGGTTTTACGTTACTTATTCGCGATTGTCTCTTTTTTCTTCTGCATTAGCAACTAATTACAACAGATTTAAAGATATACAAACAGCTTACTCTCTTGGTAGCCAGCTTGAATTTGAGCTCGTTTTCTTTTCTCTGTTAAAAACAAATCTTGCCTTTGGTTATGGTTTTGGTTTTCAAAGAGAGCAGCGCTTATCGAAGGAATTTATGATTTCTCTGAAGTTGTATTGATTTATTTGCAAAATCTCTTTGTTTGAGAAAATAAATGTTTATTCTCATCTTTTTAAATTAAATATCTATGGAATAAGTAATTCCAATTATTCTTTTAATATCGATTTTTTTCATATTAAATTCGCTGTCATAAGTATAGTCTAAATCGATTTTCTGATTTTTTATTGGCTCATATTCAATGCCAATCCTTAGTTTATAGCGATTAAATCTATCTCCTTTGTTATACAAAAAACGATAAAAAATTTCTCCGGAAACGAAAGGGCTTATCGGGGAACCTTTTATATTGTATTGAACAGCTAATCGGTTACGTATATTATTTTCCTTTTCATTCTCTTTGTATGGTTCGTTTTCATACCGCACTCTATAGCTTAAATCGAATCTGTCAATATCAATACTTGCAGTTGAAGCTAATAAAAAAACATTATCGTTAGTATTATCTCTTCTTGTTTTTAATCGATAAGTTGCAGAAACCTTTAAAAAATCAGTAATTTTATATTGTAAGCCAATGTCAATCAGATTACAATCCAATTGGTCCATATTTTTTTCTAATCTCATTTCGTCTGAAAGCTGTAGAGATAAATCGCTAAACAGCTTAAATTCCAATTCAAAAGCAGCCCAAAGCTGTAAATCATTCGATTTTATATTTTGTGATTTTAATTCACTGATAGAAATAAATAAAACGAGCAGAAATAAAAATAAATAAAATTTTCTTTGCATTTCAGAATCATCAAATTAATTATAATAAAACACATTAATAAGAGCTGTATCGCGTAGGAAATCAATTTTACCAATTTCGTATCTGTTAATCTTTAAGCCAGTTCTTTCCTCAATATCTTTAATCAGTTCTTCTTGTCTTTCTGGTTTAATCAACTCAATTTTTTCGTAAATTATCATCTGTTTTACTTCGTTTCGTATCCAAGCTTTTTCAAGGATATAAGTAAGTCCGACTATTGCAGTATTGGTAAAAATCATTTCAATTAAGCAAACTGAAGCACTTGCTATTGCATTAATGATTGCAATACTAATTGCAATAAACATATAAGTCATTTCTTTAATAGGAACGGTCTCAGTCCTGTAACGCAATATTGAAAAAATTGCAAATATACCGAATGCGAAGCCCAAACTAAGTTCGATACTACTTAAAAAGTAGCATATAAAAAACACAATCATATTAAACATCAAAAGAGTAAAAAGGTAATCTTTATTACGCCTAATACGAAAATAAATATATTTTGCAATAATTAATATTACAAGTACATTCAATCCAAATCTAATAAAAAATTCAGCTACGTTGCTTAGATTCAAACTATAACCAACTATTGCTTCCATTGGCTTCCTTACAAATTTTATTTATTAATAATATTTTTGGCTTATATCTGTTATATTTTATACCCGGAATTGTATAAATCGCTCCAGCACAGTATTTACTTATTGGAAATTCTTGTATTTTATTTTCATTCATCAAATTTTTAAAAAAAGTTTTGTTTATACTTTTTATGTTTTTTGTTTCTGCAATTACCAAACCATCTAATTTCTTTGTCAAAAAATCACTAATAAATTCAATATCAAAATCAATTGTAATTTTTTCTGGCAAATTCTTATTCGTTAAAGTAATTCGATTGTAATACACTTTGATTGAAGGAAATAAATCTAATAAGCTAACATTATAAAGTTGGAGAAAGTTTCTTTCATCTTCATTTAAATCGCCATTTGCTTTCAAAATTGGCAAACGATGTTTTTCTGTTTTTCTTTTATTGTTCTTTAGCTTTAGTTCAAAAAAGTTTTTATTTGAATTGTCGTAATTTCTTTTCCTAACCTTGAAACGGGTCTTTTTTCCATTTATATGCATTCTATGGAGAGCATAATCTGTTGTATCGTAATACTGATTAAAATACCTAAAACATCTTCTTTCATTTATATTTAATATTTTGTAATCACTTTTTAACTGATTTAAAAGTAAGCTTAAATTATTGATTGGAAAAATGTATTTAGTATCATATCTATCCAATAATTTCATCTGCTCTAATTCTTTTAAATCAGCAATATCAAAATCATAAATTATTCCGTTAATTTCTTCCGAATTGTTCATTATGTTAAAAATATTAAATTTTTTTCTTTGAACTAAAAACACAAATATACAAATAAAGTAACAAGAAATTAAAGAGTTTGTTAAGAAATTTGTAATATTTATTCACTTTTTGCAAATTGATACTCAAACCAATTAAAAATATATAATGAATTTTCATTTTATTAATTATTTTAGAACAATTTTCAAAATTATTCTGTAACATATCAGATAAACACAAAAAATAACATTTCGTTGCAAATTTTTACTAATTTTTAATATAATTATGGGAAAGTTCTAAAATTGTCATTCTGAATCCTAAAATGAAGTAAGTGCTTTATTTTAGAATTCAAAATGACAAGACAAACATAAAGATGTTATTGGCAACACAAAAAAAAATGAGAATTTTTAAACAATTTTTTCTTTTTTAAAAAATATTCTAACAAAAGTGCGAAATACAGAAATTGGTGAATAAAGTGCAAATCCAATAAGATTAAAAGCACGTCCAATCAAATTTTGATTAAGTACTGGTTCTCCAATATCAGAAAAAATCCAATTTTTAAATTTCATACCTAATATTTTAGGATTTAAATCCTGCATATACTTTTTATTTGCACTTTGCTTATGAATACGCCACTTTAGCAATTTTTCCGGGATATAAAAAAAATCTCCTTTAATAGCAGAGTAAATAGCAACAACCCAATCAGACCATAATTCAAATTCTTTGCTCAATTTAGTAGTCGGAACCAGTTCTGCTCTTATTGCAATATTGGAAAATGAAATAATCGGATTTCGTTCTTTCAGATATTTCATTGCATCGAATGGTTTTCCAAATTGCTTTTTACCTATATATCTAGAGTATGCAAGATAATCTTTGTATTTACTCAAAATGTCGTCTTTTTCACCAATTAATTCTAAATCAGAATAAACAAGTGAACAGTTTTTAAATTTATTAAAATAATAGATTTTTTTCCCTAAATTATCTTTTTCCCAAATATCGTCAGATTCAAGGAAAGCAACAATTTCCCCGTTAATTTTTGTAAAAGCAAGTTCAAGAGTTGCTTTTAAGTTTTTATTTTCATTATTGTAATGAGTATATAAAAAGATTTTTTCTGGTAATTTATTTACATAATTTCTAATTATTTCAATCGAATTATCGCTTGAGCCATCATCAACAATAATCAACTCCCAATTAGAATAAGTTTGATTTATAACAGATTCAATTGCTTCATTAATATAGCAGGCATAATTATGACTCGCCATAATTACAGAAACCAATGGAAATGGAGAATTTGCATTTTGTTTATTCATTTTAAGCACTTACAATTCTGTTATATGCTTCTTTGTATTTGTCAAAGGTCTTTAGGATAATTTCCTGTGGAAGAGCAGGTGCCGGCGGCTTTTTATTCCAGTTAATGCTTTCAAGGTAATCACGAAGTACTTGTTTGTCAAAATTGGTTTGCTCGCGACCGGGCAAGTAATTTTCTTTTAGCCAAAAACGTGAAGAGTCTGGAGTAAGCACTTCGTCAATTATCATCAGTTCATTATTCTCATCTAAACCGAATTCAAACTTGGTATCAGCAAGTATTATTCCACTCTGCTCTAATTTTTTTGCTCCGAAATTAAATATTTCAATAGAAATATTTTTAATTTTTTCAGCTAAACTTTCACCTATTAGACTTTTCATCTGCTCAAAGGTAATATTTTCATCGTGTCCTTCATCAGCTTTAGTAGAAGGAGTAAAGATAGGAAAAGGTAGTTTTTGGAACTGAAGCATACCGGCAGGCAGAAGAATTTTGCTAACAGTTTGACTTATTTGATATTCTTTCCAACCAGAGCCGGCAATATATCCACGAACAATACATTCGACAGGCAGTACTTTGCATTTTTTCACAAGCATAGAGCGGTCTTTTAGTTCAGCTCTATATTTTTTTAGTTCCTCAGGAAATTTCTCGATATCATTAGCAATCAGGTGATTTATAATTATATTTTTTGTTTGCCCGAACCAAAATGCAGAAATTTGGTTTAATATAGCACCTTTGCCGGGAATTGGCTCATTCATAATTACATCGAAGGCAGAAATTCTGTCGCTTGCAACAATGAGCAGCATATTATCAAATTCATAAATATCGCGGACTTTTCCTGATTTTAATTTCCTGATATTGCCTAAATTAGTTGAATGAATATTTTTCATATTAGTTTAAAAGATTATGTAAGAAAAATTTTAAATATGCAAATACCGAAAAATTTATCTGATAAATTGTTATCATAATTAATTTAACTAAAACAATAAAAGCAGTACCAGCTAAATATATTCTGCTTTCAATTACATCAAATACAACAGCAACTGCCCTTAATATTCTGTAAATAATCCAAAAAGCTAATAAAACCAAAACTGCAACTGAAATCCAAAGAATGTTTGGCATTATGAACAATACTCTATAAAGAATTATACTTAATGGTAAAAGAATAATAAACGGAGTTCCAGCCCAAACTGTTATGATAAAAGTATCTTTGAAAAATATACGATTGCTAACAAAAATCGAGAATCCACGCAATATAGCAGCAATAACCAGGATTGAAATAAATGAAATAATAGATACAGTAATCATCATCATTTCCGGCATCCATACCATTTTATAAAATATTTCTTGACATAATGAGCCGGGAATGAAAATCTTATAAAAATACTGAGCTGTTTCGCTGGATTTAAAGAAATAAAATAACGATGAAAAGAAAATTCCAAGAGTAAATGCGATTACTATAGCTAATAAAAATGATTGTACAGTTGAAATTATACGTTGGTCGCGTATATCAGCATAAAAATTATATGGACGAAACATTGAACGTAAAAAGTATTCACGAAAACGTCTGAAGCGATTAACTAAAAAAAGGATAATAAGAGAAACCGCTATTCCTATAATAATATACGAAATTGGAGAGGATTCTTTATAGCTCCCTGCATTAAGAAGAGGTTCTTTTTCATTATTAAAATGTGCCTGTAAAGTAAAAAAAGATTTACGCTGTGAGCGGTTCATATCTACAATACCACTTGAGCATAAATATTGCTCTGAGTAGTCAAGTATCATTATCGGTGAGTTCAATTCATAATCATTGAAAGACCAAAGCACCCCTCCTGCAAGATTCAACTCTTTTATAATAGTATTAATACCTTGAATATAATATGCCTGATGCTCAATCGAAAGGGGGTCTGAATAGCCATTATTATTATCCGGAATAACAAGAGTACCATAGCTAATAAGTATTGGTTTCCCTTTAATCTCATTTATTTGATTTAATATATGAAATTTCACTTCAGATAAATTTGGATTTTCTCTGTTTTCTTTTATAGCAATAAAATCAACTCCTTCACTACTGATTTTTTTTGCAGATAAGTCCACTTCTTTATAAATAAATTTATCTGAATTGTTCCTAACAAGATTTATAATAATTTTTGAATAATCCTTAAATTCCTGAGTATGTTCGATTATTCCGGAAGATATTCCCCATGCTATAAGCGAGACATTGCTATTATAAGTAAAAATCATTCTATCAGCAATATTTTTTAATCTTACTGAAATTTCATCAGTAGCAAGAATAGCTGACGGAATACAACGTGCAGGAATATCAATTATGATAAATAAGCCATATTTATTGCATAGCTCGATTAAATATGGATTGGGTGCAAAATTTCTAATACGTATAAGATTAGCTCCAAGAGATTTTATTAAAACTATATCCTGCTCCATTTGCTTTTTCATCTGTTCATAATTAGCAAAATTGAAATTTTCGTAATATTCAATTCCCTTAATATCAAATGGACTTCCATTAAGGATAAAAGAGTATTGGTTGCCCTCTTTATTTATTTTTAAATCATTAAATGCAATTGATTTAGTATATTCATCGATTATAACACCATTCTTTTTAATTCTAACCACAAGTTCATATAAGTATGGATTTTCAGGCGACCAAAGAGTTGGAGAATTAATACGCATATCAATATTTTGTTTAATAGTTCGCTCTGCCTGATATTGAAATGCTAACTGATTGGATTGGACAAAAGTAGCATTTGTTTGTTTGTCAACTATTACAGCTTCAACTGAATATTGATTTTTTCCCAAATTTACACTCGAAGTATCATTTCTTTGAGGTTTAATATCTGTTTTTTCAGCTTCTGCAGAAGAAATTTTAATTTTCGTATTTATTTGAAAACTATTTAAATCAGGAAAGTATTTATTAGTATAATCAACGCTGCTAATCCAAGCATTTGAAGTACCAATCAATTCAATACTTCTCAAAATACCAGTGCTGCTCTTCTGCTGATATACGTTCATCTTTCTTGTTAGATAAACTGTGTTTGAAGTTGCTGATATCACCAGTTTTATTGTATTTCTGCTTGCCTGTAAATATTTGTTAGAAATTTTTACTTTAAAAGGAATCATTGCGCCAAGGTATTTTTCTATAAATTTATCATTTACATATACTTCGACTTCATCTTCCACACCAAGAAAGTTCAGATGCCAGGTATATTTATTGAGCCATTCAGCTTTGATATCGAAAGTTCTGCGGTAAATCACCTTTTTTTTCTTTTCATCGAATTTTGGTAGTTCCGTTGCTTCCCATTCATCTCCAGCAGTCGAACGCTCCCATTTGCCATTCAAATCAATAAACTGACGTATTGGCTCTTTCGGTTTTTGAGATATCGTGGTTGTATCCCTGATAATTATCGGTTGAGACGATAAAATCTGACCGCAACAAGAAAACAAGATTAATATTATCAATAATTTTAAATTAAATTTCATTTTATCTCCATATTTTTATTTTCATTTTTTATTATAGAACATCATATTTTTTATTTGTCACTCCGAAGCTAAGTGATGAATCTATTCAACCATCGGATTAATTCGATGGTTGATATAATTATTGGTGAGATTCTTCGCTGCGATTGCCAATGACATCCTTTCTTGTCTTCTCAATTGTAATAAAGCATTTGCTTTATCAAAAGGTTTAGAATGACAAGACAAAAATGTCTTTTTAAATCATAATCACTTATCTTTCGATTTTAAAATTAATATTTACAGAAACATTACCTTTAATCATTGAATAAACAGGACAGTACTTGTCTTCAGCCAATTGAATAACTTTATTCATATCTTCAACTGTTACATCACTTGATTTTATTTCTATTAACGTATAAATTTCTCTAAATCCGGTAGGATGCTCATCATTTCTTATTCCATTAGAACTAATAATGCAGGTTTCTATCGTTTTATTCATCTTTCTTAAAAAAGTAAGAACAGCACTACCAATGCAAGAGGATAAACTTAAAAGTAGTAGTTCGAGAGAGGTATAACCAAGATTATCTCCTAATGGAGGTATATAATCAATTGAAAAAGGGGAATTTCCTTCTACATTAGCAGAAAAATTGAGTTTATCATTTACTAATGTAATTGAAGCAGCTAATTCTTTAGATTTGTCCATAATTAATCACCTTTTATAATTCTATAAAACTTCCCATATCATAGAACTTCTTTCTACGCATATTAACAAGTTGTTCCGGGTCTATTGATATAAGATTCGAAATTTCGTTTTGCAATGAATGCTTAAGGATTTCAAACATTTTTTCAGGATTACGATGCGCACCTCCGACTGGCTCTTCAATAATTTCATCAATTATATTATGTTTTTTCAAATCCGGAGCTGAAAGCTGAAGTGCTTCTGCAGCTTGTTCTTTAAAGTCCCAGCTTCTCCAAAGAATGCTCGAACAGGACTCTGGAGAAATAACAGAATACCAGGAATTTTCAAGCATAAGAA
Source organism: uncultured Hyphomicrobiales bacterium (assembly GCA_964498585.1). Taxonomy (GTDB): domain Bacteria; phylum Bacteroidota; class Ignavibacteria; order Kapaibacteriales; family UBA2268; genus JAAYJM01. Next base: position 66,865 of record CAZCHH010000006.1, on the reverse strand, counting down.
TTCTGTCGCCCACTCCTATACCAATAGCACCACCAGAAGCGCCTTCACCTATTATAACAACAATAATTGGCACTTTTAAAATTGACATTTCGAATAAATTTCTGGCAATTGCTTCAGCTTGTCCACGTTCTTCTGCTTCCATACCGGGAAATGCACCGGGAGTATCAATAATGGATATAATTGGTTTCCTAAATTTTTCAGCAATTTTGAACAGACGAAGTGCTTTACGGTAACCTTCGGGATTTGACATACCAAAATTGCGTATTAAATTTGTCTTGGTATTAGTTCCTTTTTGATGACCTACAATCATTACAGAAGTATCAGCAAGTTTAGCCATACCGCCAATAATCGCAGCGTCATCACTAAATTTGCGGTCGCCGTGAAGTTCCGTAAAATCAGTGAAAATATTATTGATATAATCAAAAGTTGTAGGCCTTTGAGGATGACGTGCAATTTGAACTTTCTGCCAACGGGTTAGGTTTTTATATATGTCTAATCGCAGTTCTTCAACTCTTTTTTCAAGGAACTCTATTTCGTTGGATATATCAAGTTGAGTAGAAAGCAATCGCATTTCTTCTACTTTTTTCTCCAATTCGAGTATTGGTTTCTCAAAATCTAAAACATAATTTGTTGCCATTTATTTCCTAAAAATATATTTAAAAAAAATGTCAATATCTAAAGATAAACTCATATTTTGCAGGTAATAATCGTTTAAGTGCTTAATTGATTGCTCATTTGAATATTCATTTTTACAGAGATGAGCAAGTCCAATCAAACCAATTTTACCGAGCTTGCTTTCAAATCCGTTTTGAGTGGGAAGCAAACCTATAAAAGTGAATTTTCCAATAAATACATTCCAAAAATAATTTATAATTTTTTTACTCTTATTGAAAAATAAAAGAATTACTGGAGTAGTAATTATTAAAATTGGGATTGACAGGAATATATCCACAATTCTTTTTACAAATTTGTATCTGAATTTTGTAATATTATATTTCGGAACAGTTGGTTCGATACCAGTAATTTCATTTATAATTCTTGCAGTTATAATTTCTTCGTAATCTTGTGCAATATGGAATTTGACAGAACTATTTTTTAATGATGCAATTATTTTTATTAAATCATAATTCGGTATAGATTTGTCGGTTATAATTATTTCACTTATTTTTAAATCATCTACAATTTTTTCTAAATAATCTATATGCCCAATAATCGGGAAATTTGAAAATTCATTAAAAGCAACAGATTCAGTTGCAATAAAACCAAGAATATTTGTATTATGAGCATTTAAAGATTGTAATCTTTTAATAATTTGCTCTGAGTGAAGGTTCATACCAATAATAGCTATCCGTTTATCTATTTCTTTCTTTCGTATTTTTTGAAATGAATTATTAATTGTCCTGTAAGTCGATGTTAGAATAGTTGTAATAGCAATCGTCATTAGCAGTACACCACGGCTAAAAGCATATTCTTTGAAAAAATAAGTAAGCGAAGATAAAATGAAAAATGTAATCATTAATGCAAAAAATGACTTCCTGACTGAGCATTTTTCTTCAAAATATTCACCGATAGAAACCATAGCACCAAGCATTACAAGAGTAATTACAATAAAAACAGTAGGATAAGCATAATCCGGAAAATTAAAGAAATTATCAAATCTTATCTTTGTTGCTAAAAGAAGCGAAAGATTAATAGTTAAAATGTCAAAAAGAATTAGAGTAAAAATAGATTTGTGTTTATTTAAATAAGCCAGAAAAGAACGAATATAAATTCCATTTTTTAAAATGAATAGGAAAACAGATGAATTTGCATAATGCTTTTGAGCATATATTTCCATTGCTTTGTAAAAATTCTTTAGTTCATTATCGCTGCTTCTTTTAGTGCTTTCTCCCTTGTAATGAATAATTGAAGTAGTATGAACGTAAGCAATTTTCCAGTTTTGTTTTGTAGCCCGATAGCAAAGGTCTATATCTTCGGCATACATAAAAAAATCTGAGTCAAATCCGCCTATTTGTTCGATTGTTTCTCGCCGTGCAAACATAAATGCACCAACTATAGATTCAATATAGTATGTTTCATCAGTGCTAAGGAAAGTTTGGTTGTATCTTGCAAATAATTTGGATTTTGGGAAAAGCATTTGTAAACCAAACAATTTTGTAAATGCTACCCATGGACTTGGGAAACCTCTTCTGCAAGCTACCTGAAATGTTCCATCTGCATTCAATACCTTGCAACCAGCTATCCCAACTTCTTGATGAGTATCAAGATAATCCTTCATAACAACAAGTGTATTTTCTTCTAAAATTGTATCCGGATTTAGAATAAGAAAATATTTCCCTCTTGACTGCTCAAATCCAAGATTGTTTGCACGTCCAAATCCTATGTTTTCTTCTAACGCTATAAACTTCACTTTGGGAAATAAAGGCGAAAGATAATTTACTGAACCGTCTTTAGAATTGTTATCAACAACAATGACTTCAACATTAAGATTTTGCTCCGCTTTCTCTATCGATTTTAGACATTGAAAAAGGAAATCCTTAACGTTATAATTTACTATTATTATTGATATATCTATTTCGTTCATATCATCTTGAATTTAAAATTTTAACAAAATTAAGAAATTATTGGACAAATTCAAACGAAGTTTATTGAATACTTTTATTTCCATTCAAACTAACAGCTTGCAGACTTATTTATTGACATCTTTATCTTTATGGTATCAAAAATTTGTTAAATTCCATACATCGTTACTGAATGACAAATAAACAGAATATATTGTTAAAATCAAATTAGTATTAAAATAAAGATGTCCTAATCGTCTTCGGGACGAGTAGGACATCTTGTTTGATACTTTTATAAAGAATGAAGAAGTTTTGCTTAAGTTTAAAACATTTTAATAACCAACCAGCAACAATTTATACGAACTGGTTTTCCCTGCTTTTACTGAAACAATATAGCTACCACGAGGCAAATCTGCTACTGAAAACTTGAGATTTGCCCTCATTCGACTTCTGTCGTAGTCTATTTGTCCAGTTACATCTTTGATTTTCATTCCCATAATATTATAAATACCTACTTCAAGCTGGTCAACTACGTCATAATATATAAAAAATTCAAGCGTAACTATATTATCCGCTGGGTTGGGATAAATTTTATAAACTTTTACGTCTGGCATTCCGGGAGTGTTTGAATTTATATGCTCCTCTACGCTTGTTGTTGTGTCTGGATTGAAAATAAAGATACCATAGCTTTTCCCCATGCTTTGAGCTGGTATCCATAATCTTCCGTGCCTATCCACTTCCATATACATTTTATAGCACCATTCGACTTCTGCTGATGTATCAACTTTTGGAACATCGTAAGTAGTTAAATTTCCTTCCTTGTCAATTTTATATAAATTGCATGTTTCGTAACCAAAAAGCCATAGATTATCTAAACTATCAATCCGCATCCTATAAGGATAACTCCCTACATGAGTTAAATATCTTTCAATATCTAATATACGCCTATCTATTGTTAAAGAATCACCATCATACTTAAATATAATCAAACTATTATTTGTAGCAAAAAAATTTCCTTTTGTATCTATTGCTAACTCTGAAAAATAGCCATAGCCATCTTTCACATCCATAGTGCTAATCTTCTTTTCTACGATTTCATCTTTGATAATATAGCAGGTATCTCCAACAACATACCAAACCCGATTCTGATTATCAAAAACGAAATTGCATTTTGAAACATACTGCCAAAAGATTTTTTTCATAAAAATCGTTTCAAATCTATTATTCACATATTTACATAAAATCTCAAATTCATTATGTAGAGAATCATTAAACCTAATATAGCTCAAAAGAAAAAGCCATATATCTCCATTTTTATCTTCTTTTAATTTATGAATTGTTTTATTTGGAAAAGGAGTAATATAAATGGAACTATCAAGTTCTCTTACATAGATTTGATTTATTAAGTATGCTGTATCGGGAGTAACTTTAAAAACAGGTGTATTCTTATACAAAGTATCAGGAATAGTAAACCAATAATTTCCTTTTGAATCAATAAATAAATTCCAAATATTAGTCTTTTTGTAAATATTATACAAAGAATCATTTCTTAAACACTTCCAAAAATCTTCTTTTAAAATATGAAACATTTCTTTTTTATTATAATCATAAATCATAAGTATTGTATCTCTATCGTACCTAACAAAAATTGTAGAGTCACCTTTTGTAATTATAGTAGAGATATTTAATTTTCCATAATTTTGATATATTTCATTATATTTTAAAATACTATCCTGTGGTATAAACTCCCAGCTTTGAGAAAATAGATTATAAGACAAGAATATAAAAAAGAAAAGAATTAATTTTTTCATAAAAAAACTCCGTTTTGGTTTGTGGTTTTATCTTAAACTTTCATTGAGTTTCAAGAAGTTCGCTTAAGTTTTATATATCTTAATAGCCTACTAAAAGTAATTGAAATTTCTTACTTTTTCCTGCTTTTACTGAAACAATATAGCTGCCACGAGGCAACTCTGCTACTGAAAATTTCATATTTGCCCTCATTCGACTTCTGTCATAGTCTATTTGTCCAGTTACATCTTTGATTTTCATTCCCATAATATTATAAATATCTACTTCAAGTTGGTCAACTACAGTATTTTCTAAAAAGAAATCAAGTGTTACTAAGTTATCAGACGGGTTTGGATAAATGTTATATATCCATACATCTGGCATTAGAGCAGTATTATGCCGAATTTTTTCATCTACTACAGTTGAATTTGTATCTGAATTAAAAATATAAATACCATAACTTTTTCCCATACTTTGAGCAGGTAACCAGATTTTTCCATTTTTGTCAATTTCCATTAATGCTTTATAGCACCACTCTACTTCTGCAGATGTATCTACTTTGGGAACTTCGTAAGTTGTTAAATTTCCATCTTTGTCAATTTTATATAAGTTACAGGTTTCATAACCGATTACCCATAAATTATCCAAACTATCAATCCTCAGCCAATAATTATTTCCTATTGAAGTAATATATCTTTCAATATCCAATATGCGCCTATCTGAAATTAAAGTATCTCCATTATATTTAAATAGAAGCATACTATTATTTGTAGCGTAAAAGTTATCTTTTGAATCAATAACTAAATCAGAAAAATAACCATAGCCATCTTTAGTTTCCCATGTACTGAACTTTTTTTCAACTAATTCGTCTTTGATAATATAACAAGTATCGCCATTAACGTACCAAATCCTATTTTGATTATCAAAAACGAAATTACATTTTGAAGAAAATTGATAAAAATTCTTAGTAGTAAAAATTGTCTCAATTCTATTGTTGATATATTTGCAGAGCATTCTATATTCTGACCAAGTAGTATCATTTTCCTTTATAAGAGCAAACAAATATATCCAAATATTTCCAAGTTTGTCTTCTTTAATTTTTCTAATGGTTCTGTTTGCTGGTCTTATTTTATGTGTGCTATTTAGTTCTCTAATAAAAACATTGCTGTAAATAAATGCTGTATCTGGTGTAACTCGTATTATACTATCACCACAGCTAAACCAAAAATTCTCTTTTGAATCATAATATAAATTATTAATACCTAAATCTTTATAAATGTTATACAAAGAATCATTTTTCAGACATTTCCAAAAATTCTTCTTTAAAATATGATAAAATACTCTTTGATTTTTGTCATATATCATAAGAATAGAATCAGTGTTAACTCTTACAAATACAACAGAATCACCTTTTATTAATATTTCATCAATATTTAACTTTCCATAATCCTGATAAGAATCGTTAAATTGTAGAATACTTTCCTGAGGTATAAATTCCCAACTTTGTGGGAAAAGTGTATAAGAAAAAAATATTAAAAGCAAAAAGATTAATTTTTTCATAAAAAACTCCGTTTTTGTTTTCGGTTTAATGAATATATAGTCAGAATTGTTCAGGTTGTGAAGTAGCTTCCCATCTATATAATCAACCATCGGGTTAATCAGATGGTTGATTATCTTAAAAAGAGTTAAAGTTGAAAAACTAAATGCATTTACATAAATTTTTTAATATTCGCAATTAGTGTGGCATGGATATAAACACTCTGGACCTATTAAAGAACTACCAACTCTTGTTATTTTGTATTCTCTATTGCCATATTCATCGTATTCCCAGCATATTGTTACGGTTTCATTACAAGACCTTAATTCATCGTCGCATTTATTCATTGATTGAACAACAGTTGTTGTGCCATCTTTGTTAAGTCTTGTATAAGTGTACCATCCGTTATAGCAAATTGCATCATACATTCTCATTATACACATTAGACCACTAGGACAAGGAGGAATATCATCATAACCTGCCCAATTATATATTACTGGGTCAATAGCAATTTGAATTAAAATTGCATCAGTAATTTCTTGAGGATTAAGGTCAAAAGACAAACCAGTGCAGAAAGGTGGATTGTAAACAACATTGATTTCAGAAAGAGCAATGGAATGGAAACCATTAAGCATACCGTAGCAATAAATATACTCATAAGTACAACCATTAAAATTAATAGTTTCTCTTGCTGATTCAGCCCAACCATCTGGACAAGCTTTAACGTTAGAAAATACAATTATTAATAACGCTAGTAAAAATAATGCTTTTTTCATAAAGCATTTCTCCTTAAATTTGTTTATAAATTATATGTTAATTTGCCCCTGCTTTTTATAGCTCGAAACCAAAAAGGCGGGGGATTTTTTTTCTATATCTTAAATAATATTCCTTTTTCTTTTCTATATTTTTTCTCTTTTTTTTCATGTTTATTTCTATAATTGCAATATAAAAAAAAAAAAAAATGAATTATTTAAAAAAAAAATAAATAAATTTTATTTTTTTAAAAATATTTTTTATGTCATACGAGCAACAACTGTTCGTATGGCTTGTATATTCTTGTTATGCAATCTTTTTGCTGTTCGTATGGCTTGCTTAAAACCTTACATCAATTTGAAAGAATAGCTGCTGCTTACTGCTTCCTTGAATCTCATCTAAACCACTACCAATGCTTTCAACGAAATTTTTACTTAATATGGTATATTTTGCACTAAATTCCAAAATGTTTAATAGCGCATATTCAAATCCGAGGAACGCTCTGATTCCCTGCCCATAAAGAGCATAGCTAACAGAATAGCCGCTGGGGCTGGCTTCATACTGCCAAATTGCCGAATCGTAGCTATCTGTAGAAAAATAAGTCAAACGTCCATATAAATTTAAATTAGAAAAGATTTTCCTTTGCAAATCGCAGAAAAAGAGCATTCCAATTTCGTTTGCCTTTAAATCTTCATAAGTAATTAAGCAATCTTCATTTCTCAATCTTAAACGCGTAAGTTCATCAATTTGATATTTTAATTCTACTCTAAATGAATATTTTCCCTTTTGAAATGTGCTTTTAATTTTATCAATAGTAATTGCATCGGTTTTGTTTTCGTATTTTATTCTGGCAAGTAATTCAAAATCAGAACCGAACAGGTAATTAGCTTCAGAGAATAGCTCAATACCTTTCTGGCTAATCGGTAAAGTATAGGTTTTAGTATGGGTTTTCCAAATATCAAAGTAGTTTGAAAGTATAAATTTTTGATTTACATACCATTTTACTCCGGTATAAAAGCCAGTTTCATTGCTGGGTGCGTAAGTTTCGCCGAATATTGTGCCGAATGGCGAGCGGAATTCAGACGAAAAATTACGATAATGAAAAGATAGTTCTACATCTTCAATTTTAAAGATTGAACCAGTTTTTAATCCCAAATTATGCTTAGCATCACGGCTTGCTTCAAATGCAATAGAAAAATTTTCTGAATTATACATTGAATAAAGCGAGCCGAGTAGCCCTTCTTTTCCAGAGAAAGCTGTTTTTGCTTTGCTTTCTATTGGGTATTCATAATTTAAATTCAAAACTGTTGCGCCAATAGATAAATTTTTATTTTCATACTGCAATGAACTGCTAAAACAGGTTTCTTTTAGTTTTCTCTTTTTTGCAATTTCTGTTTCTGTCCTGTAATAGCCGGCAGTATAAATAGAAGTTACTATTCCGAGAGCTGTATCAATTGCTGCAGAGCGATTAATTTTTGAGTATGAAAGAGAAAAAGAAAGATTGGAGCTGTCTGTTAAATATAATTTATAATCAAGGGCGGCACCTCTGAAGAATTTATAATCAGTTGAAGAACGATATGGCAAAAAACCGCTTCTGTATTGCATTGCAGGTGAAATTACATCGCTGCTTTTTGAATTGCGGTAGTTGCTCCAAAGCAAATTTCCCATACCCTGCCTTAAAGAATAATCTCCTATTAGCACTTTTAGATTATCAAAATCCGCAGCAAAGTAGCCGGAATAAAACTCAGCCAAGGATTTTTCTCCGGCATTTTTCTTAGTAAGAAAACCAATTTTAAAATTGTCTTTTTCAGTATTAAATCTTTGATATAATGAGAGATGACTTCCTAGATACTTTCCGTTTTCAAAGCCCTTAGCTTCATTAAAATCAATTTTATTTCTTGCTCTATATTTAATTTTGACTTTTTGGTTTTTTGATTCAACATCATCAATTGTTGTAAGTAGTTTCAAAATTCTGATTTGTTTGAAAGAAAGATTGAGCGTGTCGGCAATTTTGTCTATTGAAGTGTAGTTTTGCTTTTTTACTAAACGAAGTATTTTTGATGCAAGATTTACTGAAATCTCTGGTAATTTGGAAAGTTGTCTTATACTTGTATTTCTTAAATTTAGAGGATTTGTCAGATAAATTTCCAATTCATCGAAAAATTCAGATGCTTCATTTTCTTCAGCATCTTGCTCTAAGTATTCTTCAAGTATTTCCGATTGCTGTTCCTGAGCAAATAGAAAAGAATTGAAAAATATTCCTAAAATAAACAGGAAAAGTATAGTGCTTTTCATCTTATTATAAAAGAATTAAAAATTTGTTTGGTAGATATAATGTAAATTCTATTATGAACTGTCATTTTGTCTAATGCACCAATTCATTTTGGTTTTATCAACTATCAGACTAATCCGACGGTTGAAAGAAGAAGTCATCCGATTACTGGCAGTTATCTGATGACTACTAAGTTTATTTTCCTATATTGAAAAGTTTTTTAATTGATATAAAATCTAAACACACTAATACATTCATTTAAGAATAGCTAATTTTTAAGATTTTTAACTTATTTAAATATAAGATTCTTCCAAAAATTCTGTATTCTTCGATATTTTTTCTTTTATTCTTACTATTTGATTTTCTGTTTCATATATTTTAATCTTTAAATCATAATTTTCATTTTTTTTGTCTTCAATTTGGTTATATAGTTCTTTTATATCATCTTTTAAGCTAGAGATTTTGAATTTTAATAAGCTAATATCTTTTTTATTGGAATTTAAAATGAATAACCTGATAAAAAAGAATAAAAATAGAACTGTTGAAGTAATAGCAAAAAAATTACAAGCTACGTTTATGAATGCTAAAGTACTGTAATCAAGTGCTTCAGGAAACAGTTCAGAAATGAAAATTTTTATAAAAAGTGAAATTAAGGCAATTGAGATACAATATTTAGCATATTTTTTTTGCTCTTTTATATTAAATTTTTTAAACTTGTCAGTATCCTTTTTTAATTCTTTTTCCATCTCGACAATAGAAGCAGAAGTATCACCGATTATTTGTTCATTTTCATTAACTTTTGCTTGAATATTGTTTAATTCATCAACAAGATTATTTTGTTTTTCAACTAAATCAGAGTTTTCTGTAAAAATACAATTAGAATAATTAATCCAGCGTTTTTTAATTTCATCAATTTTTTTTTCAAATAAATTGCCTTCTATTAATTTATTGAATTTAAGAAATTTATATGCAATGTCCTGTTTTAAGCTATATGTGAGTTTGTTTTTAGTAAACAAATCAGGATAATTTTCTATAAGTTCAAAAGCAGCTTGTGAATTACTGCCGAACCATTCATTAATTGTTTCAGGATAATTAAAGCATTTAAAATAAGCTAAATCCTTTAAAATTTCGATTTCTGAGCTATCAAACTTATTTAGTAAATCTTTCAAACTACTATATGAACTTGCAATTTCTTCGTAATTATTTGCTATATGTGGTGAATTTATTTTGACTGCATCATTAATGTATTTTTTTATTATTTTATTGAGTTTTAATTTATTTGTATTTTTTGTAAGATAAGAAAGTTCAGTGGATTTGCAAAAATAATCATAAGCTCTCTTGTATTCTTTGTTGATTAAAGGGAAGCAACGCAAAGCATTTGGTTCAATTTCACTGAGGAAGGCAGCGCATTTAATCCATTCTTTTTGCTCTTCAGATTTATGTTTCAAAATGCTTTCATAAGCAAAAAGATACACTAAAGAACAATTAAAATCACCTTGAATTTGATTTATAGTTTCGAGTGTATAATTAATTAGCGAAGGGATTCCGCTTGTTATATCGTAAATATCTTTTTCGTAATTTCCTAATTTGATGTCTTGAGCGATTAAATAATTCTTAAATTGTATTGCTGTCATTGGTTCTAATCTATAAATTTCTGCCATTTCAGAATAATTTGAAAAGTACTTTGGTAGAAAATCAGTTAAGTTTTCTCTTGAAGCAATGATGAATCTAAAATCAAAATAGTCAGAAATTTTTGCCTGGGGATTAATTACATCTATTTTGTAGTTAATAAAATCACCGAAATTTAGATTATAACAATAATGAAAGAAATATTCAGCAAGCCATTTATTAATGCTACCGAATATGTATTCGTAATTATCTATAACAAAAACAATTTTTCTTTTATGAAAACCAGATAAATCAAGGTTTTCAACTCCATTTAAAACAGCAGAAAAAAAGTAACTCATCAAATCTACAATTAATGACTCTACAACTACTTTCTGATTTTCCAATAACAATCTGCGTTCGCCTTTTTTTTGATATATTTTCTCAATTTCTTCTTTAATAAAAAAATTGGTACTTTCTAAATTTTCATCATTACTGCTAACATCAGAATATGACTGTAATACATTATGTTTAAGATATAGTTGCGTTAATACCGGATTGATATTGTTTAAATTGTTCAATAAATCATTATAGGTAATTAAATTATAATTTGTTTCAGAGAAAGAAAATTGTGTAGAATTATTATCTTCTATAGAATAGAAATTATTTAGTGCTTTTCTTATAAATTCAGTTAGAAAACTAATATTTTCAGCATCATCAAATTTGATTACTGCATCAACAATATTTCGGGCAACAAGCTCATCTTCTATTTTTCTAACTAAAATGCTTTTCCCGGTACCAAAAGTACCATTTATAAATATAATATTTTTACTGTTTATATTGTTAGTATCAAGCTCAATGCTATGGCAGATATTTGAAATGTATTTTGTATAGAATGAAATCATTTTGTATTATAGAAAAATGAAAAAATAATACATTGGCAAAAATAATCATTTTTTTGGTGCAAAAGGTATCCTTGAATCAAAAAAAAGTAATATACTTCCTTTTTCTATATTCAAGTAAATTAAATTTTCTGTTGCAACATTGCGGGCTCCTTCCCTTATTCCCAACTTAAGCAATTCATTATTCAGTTCCCATTTTAAATTCTTAGAAGTAATAATCGCTTCTGTTTGTGGTATTAGTGATAAAATTTCTCCTTTTTTGCATTTCAATTCAATATTTCCTTCAATCGGAATAGCATACCGATTTTTTTCATAAATACATAAATTCAATAAATTTTTATATTTTAATAAAATACTCCAGTTATTCAAAGTATGTTCCAATTCTCCACCGTGAAAGCCAAGAACCAATATGTTGCGATAAGTTCTTTTTAAAGCAAAATCTAATACTTTTTGAAAGTCATTTGTTTCCTGACTTTCATCATAAAATATTTTATCAGAATTGAATTTTTCTCTCATTCTGCTTCTGTTAAACGAATCTAAGTCACCAATAATGATATCAGCAATAATCCCTTTTTTATAAAGTTTTAATGCAGCTCCGTCTGCAGCAAGTATTCTATTGTTTTCAAACTTTTTGAAAAAGTTTTTTGAAGGTAAATCTGAGTTTAAACAAACAATGCAATCGAACAATAAATCATTAAATTCAATTCTTTGTAAATCTTTTTTATCTTTCTTTTTCCCCATTTTTTTATATATTATCCTATATAATTTTTTTTGTAAAATTAATAAAAATCAGTATACAAAGTTCAATACAACCTGCATTATTCATAAATTCAAGGAAAATAATCGGTAATTGATAATAAATGATTTATACTAATTTGTTTTTATTATTTTTTTTTTGGTCATCTCGAATCACCCTGATAAAAGAAGACCTTTATTAAAATGGAGCTGACATTACTAAAAGCGTCATTCTGACAAATGTCAGAATTCTTCTTATTATTGTTCAACGCTATACAATTTTAGCTATTTCACGGATACATTTGGGCTTGCCCAGATGTTTCGTGAGCAAGCTCACTTGCATTCCTAAGATGGATTCTGGCATACACCAGAATGACAAATTATTAATAAGTATTCTTTATGTCATTTCATAATGGAATCTGTATAATGCATTCTGAAGCGTTGTGAGGAATCTTAATCTGTTTCAGAATATTTGCAAAAAATTATCTTCCACCAGCAATAGAAATTCTAATATCTAAACCTGTTTGGACAGTGTTATAGCCGGGAGTAGATGCACCTTCTGTGTAAGTACCTTCATAACGAATAAAGAAAGAAGCAGTAATTCTATTACTCATCGAATATCTAACTCTTGGTTCTAATGTAATTTGTGTATTTCCATCGAGAGTTCTTCCATTTTCTCCGGCATAATCCAAAACATCATAAGTAGAGCGTCTATTCTTTTTGAAAGAGCCAGTAAAGCTAAATTCTATATCGTTTTTTAAGATTAAATCAAATAACGGAAATTCAAATCCCTTTAAAGTATAGCTTGCTTGAGCTTGGATTTCGTCTGTTGCCTGACGTGTAATTGTTGACCTGTTCGAAGAGGATAGTTGATATTGAGAAGTAGAATTATACTTTAATGTAGCAGTTAAAAGTCCATTAAGCTCTTTTTCATCAAAAGACATAGTAATTCCAAAAAGTGGCTGGAATCCGTATTGAATTTGCTGACTTTGAACCGCTCTTCCATTATCAGTAATTTGCGCACTTTCAGTATATTTGGTACTATACAAATGCTCAAAAGAAATCTTTTTAGCTATGCCTCCCCAAATACCCCACTTTTCAATTCCTTCCCATCTGATTCCCCAGTTAATTGCAGGCAAGAACTTACCAACTTTGCCACCAAAAATGCTAAAAGCTTCCATACCGCTATGGAATGACTCAGAAAGTGCATTAAGCAGCAAACTGTTTTTTGTTAAAGTATCTAAATCCATAGCTTGAATCCGTGTCTTTTCTTCGTTATAAAGGTCTATCACATGCTCAATTGTATTATTAAAAACATTTAAACCGAAAAAAGAAGGAAATGTTAAATAAGTACGATTAAAGGATTCTAAAGCGACTATATTTGTAAAAGTAGGTATTCCCAAACTATCAGAAATAACTGTTTGATTTCTGTTATATCCAAGTTCAGATTTCCAGGTTAGTTCTAAAGTAGCTCCTTCCCAAAGAGGACGTGAAGTCTTAAGTTCAAGAGAAGTTTTCTGGCTGAAATTATCCTGCAGAATTGAATTCTTAGGTCTTAGTCCGGGATAAGTAGAAAAACTAAAGAATGGGAATTTACTTGATGATTCAATGTTATAACCGCCGTGAGGATTGCTCACCAAACCAAGTTGATATGGGAAAGAAGGTCCAAGATACATTTCACTTTGCTGAAATATAAGCCCTCTTGCCCAAAAATTTGTCATACCAGTTCCGCCGTAAACGCCGGGATTTGTAGCAGTGTTATTCTGAGTGAAATTTATATCGAATTTATCATAATCAAAGAAAATGAATTTGAATATATTTCCAATTGATTTGAATACGTTCGAACTCGGTTGCGTTGTAGTAACAGTTGTAGTATCAGGTTGACTTTTTTTTATTTTTTTATCATTAGAAGGAGAAGCACCAAAAAGCATATCGCCAAACGATTTCAATTTAAAACTAGTGTTTATCCTGATATTATTTTGGAAACCGGCACTTTTAGCAGCATCAGCAATAGATAAGTCTGTTTGAAGTGGGTCTTGCCAAGAATAATTTGTATTAAAAGAACCTGTCATATCAAAGAAACGTAGCAAATCACCGAGCGGCAGACGTGGTTTGAAATTAATGACTAAGTTTTGAGTATGTTGATTACTGCGTCCAAGGTCAATTAATTTTCCATTATTGAAAAACATTAAAGCGGCTATTTCACTTCCGGTGCGTTGCTTTCCAAATTCATCAAGCTCTAAAGGTACTAATGTGCTACGGGTAGTAACGGAATAATCAATAGTTGGATTAAAGAAGCCGCCTTCAGCTAATTTCCAGTTTAATTGTGCCTGTTGCTGAGCAGAGAAATCTCTGTACACCGGGCTAGGATATTCAAGATAACGCGATTGTTCGGTTGTCCTTCGTCGCATTAAATTAAATGAATAATTGAAACTTATTGGTAATATGTTAATTTTTAATTTATTATATATTCCAATCAGTGGAACATCTTCGAGCCATGAAGTCGGATTAACTGACAGAATATCAGGAATTTGCACTCCATATTGAGTTGTAAACTGCCAAATCCAATTAAAGCGTTCAACGTATAATGGAGAACGTAAAAACTCCTGTGAATATGAATACCCGAAAGTTATCCGATTGATAGTTTGATTAACCAACCAAAAACTTGATGGAATGCCAAGCCGAACTCCTGTTAAAGCCCAGCTATCCTGTATTCTTAAAGTCTGAGAACGCAATCTAATATTATTTGCTATTTCATCTGCTTCAAATTCAGAAAATCCTTGCTGTATTGCTTGTCTTCGCGCTGACTCAGCAGCTTCCTCTAATTTAATATCATTGTTGGCAACATATTCAGGATTTTCCATATATTCGGCATGAGTAAAAGTAATAGGTACTTTCATTTCTGAAAAAGAAGCAGGAGCAAATTTTTCCAAATTACCCTGAACAGTAACTGTCCAGTTAGTAGTACTAACTCTGTTCCCAAACCTGTTTTCAATCATGTGGAAATTTGGTCTTGAATGGCTGAATGAAGCATTTATATTACCTAAATCAGCCAATTTAACATCGAAATTTGCTACTCCGGACCAGTCAGCCCTGTCTTCCGGACTCAGTAAGCGCAGTTCGTCAATCCACATTGTAGTTGTAAGTTCATTAGGATAACGCTCGGCCGGATTTGCTATACCAAAGCCAAAGAACTGAATTCGGGTGAGAACTGGATTACCGCGTATCGCAAAATATGCTAATGGGTCATTTGGAACAGGAAATACCTGCCTGTCCCATAAATTTAATGTATCTCTGATTTGTTTAATCGCTGTCAGTGCTGACAATTCAATTTCAATAGTGTTTTTGTCCCAATCCCTTAGCAAAGGTCTTCGATATTCATAATAATTTGATGAATCAGTACCAAAACGCATAAAAGCATAAGCTTTAGGAACTGCACCGGCTACCATATTTTCTGGCATAGAGCCATCGCCATGAAGAAATACCTTTAATTTTGAATAATAGAAAATATCAAGTGGTTGAAAGAATCGGACTGCCATTCTTTCTTCACCATATCTAAGATTTTTCACTTTAATTGCTAATGACTGCTCATTAAGTTTAATAATCTGATTTGGGTCTGGATTATTCAACTGTTTTGGAGGACTAACTCCAGGAGGCATAGTATAGTAATCTGGAGGTCCGCTGTTTTCTTCAATATTAACAAAAGAAACCTGAATAACGCTATCGTCTGTTGGAACATTTTGTAAATTGTTTACTCTTTGCCAGTTCGAACCGAGAAGGCGCCATTCTGCAATACTTGCTTTAAAAGAACCACCTTTGAACCAAACTCTGATATACTGAATATTAGAAAACAGTGGATTTCCAACTCTTTTCTTTGGGTCACGAATTGGAATACGATATAAATACCAGCCATTACTACCGCCACCAACAATTTGGGTATTGTTGTTTGGGTCTGGAACTAAATTTACTTCATATTGAAAGTATGAATTGTCTAATGCTATTGTTTGCCCATTGTTACTATTCAAAATTTCTGTATCAGGAAATTGTCCCATTTCAGAAATGCTTGCATTACCTTCAAAATTATTATAATTAATAAAATCTTCTTCGTATCTTAAATCATCATCTTTTGCAAAATCAAATTTATAATCATCTCTTGAAGGGTCATCTTCTAAATTTAACGGTGAAGGATATTCTTCTTTTTCTTTTAAGTTATCCCAGGCATCAATACCAACATCCTCTCCTGCATCAATAATATTGTTAGGCATAGGATTAGCAGCAGTAATACCATCTTCAGTATCTAAAGATTGATTTGGTATGATGTCCTCACTAATCTGACCTATATCTATATACATTTTACTAAGTCCGGGTTCATATTGGTCGATTTTCATCATTATTTCTATATACTCAATATTTTCAGAGTCAAAATTTGTAGTAAAAGACGAGAATAGTTTCATAAAACCGCCCCAAATTTTTTCCTTATTTTCCAGTTTATAACTGAAAACATTTGTGCTATCGAAATTTGGGTTTCTTCTATCTAAAAATTCTGGATTTTTATTATATATTCCACGTTCATAAGGATTAAAGTTAATATGCAGTGGACTTAAATTTGAGCGTCCCTGCACGGTAGAACGTTCTGGGTAAACTTCCTTAATAGGAGTACGGGCTATAAAGTACTGATACCAAAATGTTTTTCCTCTGAACTTTGCTCTTTCTAAATCATTAAATGCAATCGAACTATCTTCAGGTTGAGAACAATGCTGCCATTGATAAGGAGATAATCCGAGCGAAATATATCTTTGCGCACCTTCAAAATCATCAACATAAACAACTGGTTCATTATTGTCCGAGGCAACATCGGAAGTTCGTTTGTTCGGCTCTGGAAGAATCATTGCCCATTCTCCACGAATCCCCATCGAAGATGGAGCTTTTGTATCATAAAATGGTATATTGTCAAGTAATTTAGTAAGCCAGGGAGTATCCCAGTTAAGTTTTGCATCAAATCCAAGCATTGAATTTGCTACAGGTTCCTCGCCTAATCTCACTCTGTCAACAATTGCTGCCTGGTCGTAATACATAAAAGTGAAACCCAAATTAGCATTTAGGTCCCGACTTTTAAATAACTCATAATCTCCACGAACTCCAAGCAAAGTTTTTGTAGTTAAATTAAAAACATCATTGGCTTCATATTCAACATTCAAATTAGCATTCGGTAAGGTTGCTCTAGGATTTCTTAAAGTTAATCTTCCTGAATAATAATCTACGACGTAGTCTTCATATTCCCGAAGAGTAACTCCATCAAGAGTAACTTTAACACTTCCGGGTGATAAATTATAAGCACCGAGAGAAATAGTATTGGTTGCTGTTCCGGTTACTTCGCCAGAAATAATAAATCTATCTCTGGCAGTATTTTTTCTGGCAACATCGAAAGTAGTGTCATAAACATCGCCGTAAATATATTGTTGAGCGACTTGAGGTGAACCGATTTTTTCAAAATAATCAATAAGCCCTTGACGAAATGGCTCAGCACTTGGAAAAGTAATTTCTCCTCTGACAGCATTAAAGAATGGTTCTTTTAAGTCAAATTTCCCATCTGGAGGCGTAGCTCCAGTGCTGTTGTTAACCTGGTCAACCCGTAGAACCGATACCAATTTATCGCTTGCTCCGGGCAAAACATCACTTGAATCGTTCGATTTATTGATATACCAAATTCCTATTTCAGTATCATTAACATTTACATTAGTAGCATTAATTGAATAAATGTTTTTCATTTGACGCTTCCATAATGTAGAGAAACCGGGCTGAAGATTTGGCCGATAAATCAACTTCAATATCATAGTGTCTCTTTCATTGTTCAATTCATTGAAAGTACCATAGTATAAATCGTCTTCAAGCGCAGTAGTAGCTCCTTCTATTCTGTAGTTAACTGCGTAAGTTCTGTCTAATCGTAAATTATGAATAGTAAGAGTACCTAAATTAGGATTATACTTATAACGACTTGAATCTAATTTTAAAAAATTTGCACGTTCAACGACACCTGATTGTATTGGAGAATGTTTAATAGCTTGGTCATACTGCTCGTTCATCTTCATCATTTTAGGTTCTAAATCAGCTATAGCAACAGAATTTGAAGAATATGGACCATCGCGAACATCACCTGTTGATTCCCATACATATATTTCTTTTACTCTGTAATAATTTGAACTAGCCGGAATAACTGGTGTTGAATGCTTAAAATATTCATTATAAATTGCTTTATAAGCTGTATCTAAGAAAAAGTGATTTTTTGCATATTCGTAAGCTCTAATTTGGAAATGCTGACGGCTTGTACCTCCTTTTACGTTTACAAATTTTCTTTCACCACGCTTTTGAGAACCAATAGTTTTTAAATATAATGGACCAAACTGAAAATCTGCCCTGACTCCAAAAAGTGCTTGTCCACCACTTATTAAACTTGACGTAGTAGGAAGTGAAACATTACCAACTTCAATTAATTTAATAATTTCGTCATCTTCACCTTCGTAAGAAACTTTAAATTTATTATCGTATTCAAATTGACGGCGGGTGTTCCAATCGGTTCCAATTTTAAATTTATCACCAATTCTACCGCTTACGTTAACTCTGATATCCTGACTAAAAATTGGTGAAGATTGTGATTGACCAAAAGCAGATACAGTACCAAGATTTTGAGAATCCCAGCGCCAGCCAACGCGAAGATTTACTTCTCCGTTTACATTAATGCTGATTTCAGGTTTCCCAAATAATGATATAATCGGATTTGGTGGTATTGGGATAGTCAATCCCGTGGAAGAAGCAAGCATACGTGCAATATCACCGCCAGAAAGAGCTGCGCTCAAATCGTAACGATTCATTAAAGAGTCCCATATTCCATTTTGTATTACTTTCTTACGCATTGCTAAATATTCATCAATAGGAATTTCGTAATCGTAACCTACAGGCCTATCGAAAAATGTTTCATTTGATTTTAATTTCGACGCATTTGAATCTATATCAATTTTTCTTCTGTAATCCTGTGGCAGCATTTTTGTCCTTGCGTCTGACTTCGGATGGTCTGGAGAGTATCTGTTTAAAAGTTCATAATCCAAATATTTTGAAAAAGGATAAATGGTGCTGTCATCAATAGCAAACGGAGGAGGTGTTTTGATTGTTGTGTCTATAAGAAAATTCTCTGGATTCTGTTGCTGAAAATTGAGCAACAAAAAAAATGGCGTTTGGAAAATCGGATTTGAATAATAATTATAATTACTATATAATAAATTATAAATGAAAAAATTATACTGGTATAAGAAAAAATTGTTTACTGGTTGATAATAAAAAAAATAAGGATTATACTGCTTATAATTATCAGCTTTTAATTCGTATTGAGTGTTAAAATATAAAAATAAAAAAAGCAATAATAAATAAGATTGCTTATATGATGTTCTGAAAAATGAATTTGTTTTTTTAAAACTAACAAGATTATTCTCATTGTTATAAGAACTCTTGTTAGTTAAGCAATGACAGATTTTTCTATTGTCAAAAATTTTTATCCAATTGAGAATTAACATCATTACTTCTTTAAAATAAATAAATCAATAATTTAACGAAAGCAATGCTTCTTTATCATTACAGAAATCTATAACTATCTGTTTTTGTTTTGCAATTAAGTTTTTGATAACTTTATTAATTCTATAGTTATAAATAGTATTGCTTTTTTTGAAATAAGAGTTTAATGACTTTAGGAATATTTGACTGTCTTGAATTTCACCGAGTGCATCTTGTATTCCCTGCATCTTTTTTATAGTTTGTGAATTTGAAATTGAAACATTATTAATTATTTCTGAAATATACCTATACTTTTTAAAGTATAATCTAAGTTTATGTAGTTTACCAAGAATTTCTGACCATTCATTTTCTAAATTGAAGGAATTAATTATATTATTTATTCTTTTCCCTTCATTTTTGAGAACGTTTGATTCTAACAAAAGCATGTTAATATCATCAAAATAGTCAATTATATAATTGAATGATTCTGATTTTATTTCTATAAGTTTATCCAATTCAAAGCATTCAAAACTGACTTTTTTCAAATCAATTTTTAGGAATAAAACCTGAGATTCAAAGAAATCAAGATTTATTTTGAGTAATTTTTTATTTATTTTATAAATCAGTTCTTTCTCATTATTAAGCAAGAACTTATAAAAATCAATAAGAAAAGGATATGTATAGAACATATTTTGCAAAGCAAGAATCTGAACTTGAGTATCTCTCAAAGGATTAAGCAATTTTAGTTGTTTTTTTATTTCATTACTTATGCTTAAAAGATAAGTAGAATCTGAAAAAACATTTAAAGCAAATAAAAGAGAAGAAAGTTTTCTTATAGAAACTCTAAGGTCGTGAACAGAGTTTTCAGAAAAAAAACTTTTACATTTAATAAAACGCTTCGAAAAAAGATTTGCTAATCTTTCAAATTCTTTTAGTATTTCATTTTTTATTAGCATAGATGGATTTATTTCCAATCTACAAGCAATGAAAACCTCATAGTATTAGCTAATGGGTGATTTTCTTCAATAGTGTTAATGAAGCTAAAATCAAGTTGGAATATATCATAACGGACACCAGCGCCAAAGTTCCAATATTTTCTATTGCCTAATGTTGATGGTTCAGTAAAATAACCGGCACGTAAAGCAACAATATGCTCATACCAGTATTCAGCACCAATGGCAAATTCCACTCCAGCATTTTCCCAGCCGGTAATTAAGGATTTTGGAATTGGGTCAGAGCCTAAACTATCACGTTTGACAAGTAGTTTAGAAAAATCAAAAGCAAGCTTTAAATCATTAAATTCATCTCGAATTACGTTGAAAGCAGCACCTAACTTTAATGTAGTTGGAAGTGGGTCAGATTCTTCGCGATAAGTAATTTTTGGTCCAACATTTTGGAGGTTGAAACCAAGCGAAAGAAAATCTTCAAGTTCCAAACCAAAAATATCCAAATCATAAGGTTTCCATAGCATACCAATATCAAAAGAAACACTGTTCCCAACGCCTGCATCGCCACCGGCAAAAGCAGTAACTGGAGCTAAATTAGAACGAATATAACGCAGTTGAACACCAATTCCAAGGTCTTCTGCAATAATAGTTCCATAAGACAAGCCAACAGCAAATTCATTGGATTGGAATGTTCCTTTTTTCTCACCATCTTCAAGAGTTCTGGTAAATTCACCAAGATTCATAAATACAACATTGAATGCTAAAGTTCCGTTTAAATCCTCGAAATATTGCCCGATAGTGCCGTAGCTATAAAACAAATCTGCGTTAAACTGGGGAAGCCATTTAGAAAAAGTTAGTGAAACTTGTCTCCAAGGTACATATTCGTCAATACTAATCTCCACAGAATCTTGAAAAGCAAGACCAGCAGGATTCCAGAAGACAGCATTTATATCATCGGCAATAGCTGTGCCAACCTCGCCCATTCCACTCGACCTTGCATCTGGAGAAATCAGAAGAAAAGGTACTGCTGAACCACCTGCCTGGCTATATACATTTACTTGATTTCCTAAGAATGCTAATGTTAAAAGCAGGAGAACTGTTGCTTTTGGATTTGTTTTCATTATTCTCTCCATTTTATACTAATTACTTTTTTATTTTCAAAAATTATACCAATAAATTATTTTGCTAATATCATTAAAAATGATTTAGACCTATTTAAATTTTTTTCCGTTTTTGTTCGGATATTAAAGAAATAAGCACCACTTGATAAACTCGAATTGCTTTCAGTTAAATCCCAGCTAATCTCAGCTATATTTCTTGTATTAATCGTACTTTTTAAAGTCTTTATAAGTCCACCATCATATTGGTAGATATTTATTTCTGCCTCAAAAGGTGGTTCTATGTTATGCTTAAATGAAATTGTAGTATAATTGTCGAATGGATTTGGATAATTGTAAATATCATAAACAATTATATAATTTTCACTTTCTGCAATATTAAAAAACGTTTCTTTTACAGAAAAATTGTTAAAAACATCCCAAGCACGCACTTTTATTTTATGAGTACCCGGAGTTAAATCAAAAAGAATTTTTTCTACTGTTCCAGCTTTTGAATTTTCCAAAGATGTAGTAAACAAATTAGTTAAGTCAATGGAGTTTGGATTATCGTCAAGCCACGCCTCTATTCTATGTCCAATTCCAAGACCAGTTGCATTGATTCCGCTTTCATCGCTTAAATCTACAATTAAAAGTGGATTATAGCTTACGTAATCGCCTTCTTTAAAAGTCCTGTTGTCAAGATATATTGAAATATCAGGACCTTTATTATCTGAAATAACGCTTGAATCCAGGTCAATTACTTTAAATGCACGTGTTGCTCCTTTTGAAAAAATATTATCATCTGAATATGAATAAACATACAATCTTCCCTGAGCATTAGAATAGCTTATGTCTTTCGGAATAATAAAATTAGCAGTAAAGACACCGTTTTTTACTTTATATGAGCTCCGGTTTAATGCCCCTCCATGTTTCAATATTGAGTGTTGAGAACCATCGTCATCAATTGCTGTTATTAAATCATCGCTATCAAGCATAGTTACAATAGCTATTCCATCATAATCAGTTACAATTTCTTTTGTTAAAGGATTTAATATAGAACAGGCAATATTTACTTCAGTTAACGCTTTTAATTCAATTAAAGAACTATCTTCTTTTACTTCTATGCCATTTATTGAATCAATTTTTACCAAATAGTCCGGCAGCAATATTTTTAAAGTAGGGTCGCCAAGTAAAAAGAATTTCTCGCTGTTTGTGTCATAATATTTTTGTTTTAGTTTAAACATTGCCTCGCCAAGATTTAAATATTTGCCTGAAGAAATTTGTCTAGTTTGAATAGATTTAAAGAATTCATAGTTTAACATAGCATTATCGTTTGAAAAAACAACACGGGCTGATGATAATACTCCAATAGCGCCACCTATTTTACTTAATAATAGAACCTCTGCCCCACTTTGTATGTCAACCAAATCGAATCTTCCGAAATCACAGGTAGCTGCTGTTAAGAAAAACAATTTATTAAAATTCTTTAATTGCGGAGTAGTTACAGAGCGTTCATAAATCTCTTCATGAGCTAATACTCTTGGATTACCGTGCCCTATCCAGTTAACCAATAAAGAACCACTTGTATTAACTACAGAAACCCAATCTTCCATAACGCGTGGTTTGCGTCTTCCGCCGGGTATATTTTCTGTAGGATATTCAACAAGATACAGTTTCTTTTGCTGTAAATCTTGTTCCATCACTATATTTGCTAAAGTTTCAGATTGAGATGTATGTTGAGAACCATTACCTGAATCAGAATCACTGATATAACTATCATCGGCTAATAATAACGTTGAAGCACGCCAATTATCAACAGAAGACTCGTTTTCGTAATGCTTAATTTTATTAATTAGTTCAAAACCAACTCCATTTGAAGTAACTGGCATTCGGGCAATAGCAAAATCAATTAATTTATCATTACCAACTACGCGGGCAAAATAATCGTCATAAGTGGAAGAAACTGTCCCTGTTACAGTTTCGCCCTCGTCTTTTGTCTGATATGTAGTTACGTAATTTATTTGATTAGTTGTAATATTTTTATAATCATAATGTCCATCGCCCCAAAGCAATACAAATCTTGGTTTTACTTCCCAATTTTTCATAGCAAAAGCAAAGAAATCTCTTAATGCTGTTGGGTCTGGCATTCCATTTGCAAATTCTAAAAATATGTCTTCTAATAAAATAATTGATATTTTTAAATCGCTGTTGCTACTTCTATATTCTTTATATGCTTCCGCAGACGTTAACAGGTCTTGATGAGTAATAATTACATAATCAGCATTTGCATAGTTTCCTCTTAAATTTGCTATTTTGATTTTGCTTATTATTGGTGTTTTGTAAATACTTGTAATAAAGAATTTTGAAGGACTTTCGGTATATACTTCTTTTTTAAATACAAAATTATTCTTTACAGTAGAAATGTTATTCAAATATCTTGGCTCAAGTGGTTTTGTTACATCTAATCCTATTGGAGAGCTATTGAATCCGGTAACAGTATATTCAGTAATTCCATTCATTTTAGGATCGCTAAAAAATCCTAGTTCATTTTCAAATGCAACAAATGAACGTGGATATTGGATTTCATACCAATCAAAAAAAGGAGTTGCACTCAATCCGGATATTGGATTATGATAGTTGAATTTTAAAACACTTCGATTATCATTAGGAATATCAGATGCACTTAAGCTAACTTTTGCCTGTTTAATTATAGCATCAATATAAGACCCTTTATTAATACCAATCAAACTGAATTCACCTAATTTATTGTTTGATTCGTAAGCAGTAAAAGTGCCTTGACTGGCTGTCCTGTGTGCAAGTGAATATTTATAAATAATAGTTCCGCTTCTATCCAAATCGTGAAGAACATTTGTAAAAGTTACCGGAAAAACAGAGCGTCCAAGCCATTTCCTTCCGGAACCACTAATAAATCTGTTGTTTAATTCTTCTTTGAAAAAAGTAAAGCAGGTATATGTTTGAGGTCGATTTTGTATTTCTCCATCAGGGCTAATAGCATTTTCTATTCGTTTACCATTTTCGCCGCCCCAGGTTAACAGATAATAATTTTTATTGCTATAGCTGTTAATATAATGATTAAAGTTACCGTTTTTATATTCAAAGCCAGTTGTAGGCATTCCGTAAAATACTAAATATTCAAAGTTCCCTGATGAATTAGTAACAACAGTAACTGGAATTTCATTCATTTCATTGCTTAATGCATCAGAAATATTTTCACTTAATTCTCTTCCATTATAGCCATAAAGCTTTAAAGTGGAAGCTAAATCATTTGTTATATCAACTCCTACAGAAGAAAGCTGATTTTTATCAATTCGATATAAACCTTCGGCATCAACAGTAATTTTTACCCAGTTGTTAGGATTTTGGCTTAATATTTTATCGGAATGTTTTTCTTTTATTTGAAAAATTGAATTTTGAACTACCCAGTTCTTTGTTTCTAAATGGTTCAAAGTAAATGGAAAGCTGTCATCATTTAAACTAGCAAAAGAATTTTTGCTTTTATCCATAAACTCAATTTCAACAAATAATTCGTTTGGCATTTCAATAGAATTTGTTGCTGGATTAT
This sequence comes from uncultured Hyphomicrobiales bacterium, assembly GCA_964498585.1. Lineage (GTDB taxonomy): Bacteria > Bacteroidota > Ignavibacteria > Kapaibacteriales > UBA2268 > JAAYJM01. The sequence continues at coordinate 41,543 of CAZCHH010000006.1, read as the reverse complement.
ACCTTGCTACAACAATATTAAGCTCTGCTATATGCCTGTTGCGTGAAATTCCAAGATATTTAATGCTTACCCAGTCCGGCATTTGATAATCATAATAATACTGTTTATCAATTTTATATACTGGCGATAATTCATCGTCTGGTTCCGGAACAGGAGTAATAAATGAATAAATTGATTTAATTTCCGAAACAGAGAAATTTTTTAAATTAAAACCTTCTTCAGACGGAATAGTAATCAATTCTTTAATAATATACAAAGTTGGTGAATTTGGGATAACTCCAACTTTCATAGCTTGCGAAATGCGGGGACTAATAGATAATAATCCATTATTTGTAATAATTGTATCTATTCCTTGAAGAGTTGGCTCAACTCTTAATTTTAATTCTTTCTCTGTTGAATTTATTATTGATAAATAATCAGATGGGTTTAAGCTATAAAGCAAGATACTTGAATTGCTACCCATTACCAATAGAAAAAGAATTATTGACTTTGCAAAAAAACTGTTTTTAAGCATAAATATCAATGTTAGTTCCTAATTAGTTGTTTCTTATGTTCTTATTATTTTAGAAACAACTGCAGCTCCTTTTTAAGCTATGTTTATTCGGTAGCAAATCTTTCGATATCTTTTTCAGTTTAATGAACAAATTGTAAATTTAATTCAAATAACTTTGTAAAAATAATAAAAAATAAATATTAAAACAAATATATATTTTATCTATTAACGAATATTTAATAAATTTATTTTTTTTATTCTAAATTGTTTTATTTTTTATTAATTGTAATTGAAGCTATTGCGGCTTCAATAAAACTTGAAGTTTTATCGTTAAAGCTATTTTTGTTTGTAATAAAATCTATTGAATTAAACTGCTTTTCTTTTGATTGGAAAAGAAATTTAAAATAAATCATATAATCAGATTTGATAATATATTGCGTAAACAAAACGCTATCTTTTTCAAATTCTGATTTACTCAACTGAAAAGAATCAAAATGCATATCTAATAAACTGTTAAAGTAACTTAGCTGCTGTTTGCTATCTAAAGAATCCGGTAAAAAAACTCTTGATAAAAAAAGCAAGGTGCTTAATGAATCAGAATAATAGATTTGATGTGGCTCTATTTTTAGCTTCGTATCGGCAACTAAATCAAGTATTGCTGGAGAATACTTCTCGAAAAGTGCAGAATCAAGTTCAGTAAAAGTCTTCGGGATTCCAACAGTAAATGCTAATTCTTTTAACTCTCTTTTTTCCTCAATTAAATTTGGGTTCTGCTTAAATTTACAAATTTTTATTTCAGAAATATCTTGTTTCTCCTCTGAGCAAGAAATTAACAAAACTGAAAATAAAATAACTAATAATTTAAATTTTTTTAACATAAAAACAAATTGCATTCTACAAGAACTGCTATTTAAAAAATTATTCTGAAATAACCAAAACTATTTTGATTTTAACGAATAAAATGCTAATTTTGTATTCATCGGCGCGTAGCGCAGCCCGGAAGCGCACTACTTTGGGGTAGTAGGGGTCGCTGGTTCAAATCCAGTCGCGCCGACAAAGTTAATACTTCCTAATTATTTTAAGGATTTCTGAACTCCTGATGCCTCGTAGTTTCTTATTTCGCAGTCTTGTTATTGGTATCCCTCTTATAAAGCAAAGGATTTATTTAAATGGATATGACATCACTAAATGTGTCATTCTGACGGATGTCAGAATCCATCTTATTATTATTCAACGCTATTCAATTTTAGTTATTTAATTGAAGCATTTGGGCTTGCCCAAATGTTTCGTGGGCAAGCTCACTTGCTTCCCCAAGATGGATTCTGGCATACGCCAGAATGACAAGAAAAGATGTCATTAGCAAGAACTGATTCTTTTCAAACATCGGTTTATTAGGACGTCGGTTGATTTAAAATAATTTATTTTCTAAATTAACTTCAATCATTTTAAAATTTGTTTCTTTTAATATCTTTTTTGTAGTTCTTTAACATTTTCCCAAATTCTTTATCCTTTTGTTTTCTTTTTAGTGCAGAAGATTCAAAATGTTCTTTTTCTTTTAGCATTTTCAAATAATTCTGATAAGAAAGCTGGTCGATTATGCCATTATCAAGTGCTTGAAGCACCGCACATCCACTCTCACTTGTATGAGTACAATCTTTATATTTACATTTAATTGCTAATTTGAGAATTGGGTCGAAAGTAATTTCTAATCCATTTCCGGAATCAGCAATTCCAATTTCTCTCATTCCGGGATTATCAATAAGAATTGCACCGTTTTCGAGTACAAAAAGCTCTCTATGGCTTGTGATATGCCGTCCTTTATTAGTACTATGGCTAATCTCTTCGGTGCGCATAATATTTTTTCCCAACAGGTTATTGAGTAAAGTTGATTTCCCAACACCTGAAGAACCCAGCAGGCAATATGTCTTAGCTTGCTGCATAAAATTTAAAATTTCTTCATATCCAAATTTGCTTTCGTTACTAATTGCAAAAATTAGAACATCATCAATACGAGAATTTATCAATTGTTTCAGATTATCTATCTTCGTTTGGTCAATTAAATCTACTTTACTAATAACGATGACTGGTTTTACTTTTGACGTATTGCAAATTGTAAGATACCTTTCGAGCCGGTTTATATTAAAATCCTGAGTGGCAGCTTGCATAATAAATGCATAATCAATATTTGTAGCAATTATTTGAATTTCACCCAACTGCCCTACTGCTTTTCTTTTTAAAATTGAAAATCTTGGTAAAATTTTGTGTATGATTGCAATATCATCAAAAGAAGTAACAGCTACCCAATCACCTACTGCTGGGAAATCTATTCTACCTTTTGCAGTAAAACGCATATTGCCGGTTATTTCTGCGTCAAATTCTCCTTCTTTTGTAATAACAATATATCTTTCTTTATGCTCAGTGATTATTCTTCCAATCTCAAAACCTGAAAATTCTATTTCCTTGCTGAATTTTTCAAATTTCTCATTAAATCCGATTTCTTTTAAGTTCATTTCTATTATTCTTAAAATCTTTGAAATTCAGTATTAATTTATGTTTTTGAATCATTTTTCTTCTTTAATTCTTCTTATTTTTTCCTCAATATCTTTTGAAGTTAGTTGAAATTTCATTTGATTACTTTGCTATTTATAACAAAACATTTTAAAAAATAAAATATCAAATCAAGCAAAAACTAAATCTTTTGCAGGCAGATGCTTCGCTTCAAGTTTTGACAAATCAGCTACTTTTGTAGCATTATCAATCTCAATACCAGTCAAATCACCAGATTCATCGAAATCAAGAACAATTCCATTGGAAATTTCCTTGGAATCTATGCTGTTTGTTTCTTTCAAATCAATATATAGTGTATCAGTTTCTTTAAAATATTCGAATTTCATTTTTCCTCCTATAATTTAAAATCCCTATCTGGGAATGCATTATGAATAGTTTTTCCATTTTCAAGAGTTACAACTCTTAAAAACTTATTTATTTCATCAATATAAGCCCAGTATCTTATTCTGCCATCTTCTTCCTGATATTCAATTTCACAGGGATTTGACAGTACAAATTCAATCCATTCCATTTTCAGATAAGGTCTTTTAGCTAATACTTTATTTTTAAAATAATCTGTAAATTCCATATAATTAATAACGTTTTAAGTTCGATTAATATTTTAAATTATGAGAAAATACAACTTAAGTATTCTACTCTTTGTAGAAGATAAGAAAAATGTATAAAATATTGTTCCCCACGGTCACTTTCTCAAGTGAAAAATTCGGAAGTTGAGTTCATAATAAAAAACTATTAATCATCTAATATTTTCACAATTTCACTCTTCAAAATTGGAATATATTTAATTATAATTCCCCAAATTACTTCATAAGAAATATTATCGTAGTTATGAATAATCCTATTTCTTACATCAACGATATTCCTTGATGAACTTAAATTGATTTGTGAGTCAATTTTTAGAATTCTATTAACGGCTTCACCAATAATTTCTAAGTTTCTTTCGATAGCTCTTTTAGTTTTAGTATCATTTAAAAACTCAAAAAAATCTAATTTTCTATTTTCAAAATAAGACTCTATTTCGCTAATAGATTCTTTAATATCAAATAGATATGTTTTTATCTCATTATCCATAAATTAGAACTTTATTTAAATTAATTTCTTTGATTAAATAAGGATTACGTAAAGCTCTTGCTTCAAGTAAGTCAATATTTCGTTTAAAGTATTTTTTTAAAAATTCTTTTAGATTGTAATAATGGTCATAATAATGCTCAGGTGGAACATCTTCAAAATCAACTAATAAATCTATGTCGCTTTTATTGTTAAACTTGTCAGAAGTAGCAGAGCCAAATAAATACAAACTCTTTACTTTATTTTCACGACAAATATTTTTAATTTCATTTATATCTTTTGATGTTAATTGAAATTTCATTTGATTTCATCGTTCTTAAATTATTGAAATTCATATATCAATTTTTTATTAAATAAAATGCTCTTATCAGATTATTTACAGCTTGGTTCGAATTTTGCCCCATACTTTTTAACCAAAGTGCCAAATCTTCATCAATTTTATATCAACTCGGTCTTCACTCGCTTTACTGAGGCGCCGAGCGTTTCTAATTTTTTATCAATTTTTTCATAACCGCGGTCAAGGTGATATATTCGCAAAACCTCTGTCCTGCCTTCACAAACCAATGCAGCAAGAATAAGTGAAGCACTTGCTCTTAAATCTGAAGACATAACAACCGCACCGGTTAAGCGTTTCCCACCATTTACAATTGCTATGTTGTCTGCTAATTCAACGTCAGCCCCAAGTCGCCTTAACTCTGGAATATGCTTAAACCTATCTTTATAAATAGTTTCAGTAATTTTCGTGGTTCCCTGTGCCTGAAGCATAAAAGTGAGCCATTGCGCCTGCAAATCAGTAGGCATACCGGGATAAACAGAAGTAGTAATGTCCACTGGTTTTGGTAAATCCTCCATTTCCAAAAGAATAGTATCGTTATTCACGTCAATATTGCAGCCGGCTTCTTCCATTTTTTCAAGAACAGTCGCAAGATGGTATGGATTTACGTTTGTAATTTCAATTTTTCCCTGCGTCATAGCAGCAGCAATTAAATAAGTTCCAGCTTCAATTCTGTCGGGTATAATTTCTTCATCAACCGGGTGAAGAGAATCTACACCTTCAATTTCAATTATCGAAGTACCAATTCCGTCAATTTTAGCACCCATTTTAACGAGCATACGGGCGAGGGCAGTAATTTCCGGCTCTATTGCAGCATTGGAAATTTGAGTAGTGCCATTGGCAAGAGTAGCCGCCATAAGAAGATTCCCTGTCGCACCAACGCTTGGAATATCAAGATGGAAGCGATTACCCTGTAATTTTTCAGCTTCTGCAATAACGTATCCGCTTTCTAATTCTATTTTAGCACCGAGTTTTTCTAATCCTTTCAAGTGCAAATCAACAGGACGCGGTCCCCAGGCGCAGCCACCGGGCAAGGATACCTTTGCTCTCCCCCACCTTGCAAGAAGAGGACCCAGCACATAAAATGAAGCACGCATCTTTTTAACGTGTTCGTAAGGAGCTTCAAATTTATTGATATTTCGTGAATCTGCAAAAAGCTCATCACCATTTAATTCGCAGAAAATACCGATTGAACCGAGCAATCGCGACATAGTCCAAACGTCAGTCAAATTCGGTGTATTTTTAAAATGATATGTTCCGGGAGCAAGAATTGTTGCAGGCATCATCGCCAAGCAGCCGTTTTTAGCGCCGGAAATTTTTAATCTACCACAGAGCTTATGCCCACCTTCTATTACTAATTTATCCATTTCTTTATTTCAATAATTATCAAAATTTATCATACCAAATTAGCAAATTTTTCTTAAAATTGCATTATTTTTAATATGAATTTTAATTATGGAAAATATTAAAATTACTGAACTTTTAAAATTAGATTTACCTTTTGTATTAGCTTCAAAATCGCCAAGACGAAACTTACTATTAAAGCAATTAGGATTAGATTTTCAAATTATTCCTTCGCAAGTAAAAGAAACAAAATTTCATAATGAAGAATTAGTGCCGGAAGAATACGTTTCTTTGCTTGCCGAAAAGAAAGCTATATACGTAGCAAGAGTATTGGAATATCCAGCAGTCGTTTTTGGTGCTGATACTATTGTAGTTTTAGAAAATCAAATAATAAACAAACCTAAAAGCGAAGATGCTGCATTTGAAATGCTGAATAATTTAAGCGGAAAAACGCATTATGTCTTTACCGGAATGTGCTTTATCAATACTTTAAAAAAGAAAAAAGTAAATACATTCCAAAAAACTGCTGTTACATTCAGAAAGCTTGAGGACGATGAAATCCGGGCTTATATTGCTACTGGTTCACCATTCGATAAAGCAGGTGGATATGGAATACAAGATGATTTCGGTAGTGTCTTTGTATCTCATATTGAGGGCTGTTATTATAATATTGTCGGTCTGCCATTAGAACTTTTTTACAGAACACTTCGGGAATTTTTAAGGTAGCTGATTAATACAAAAATAATACGAAGTAAATACAAACGAAGACGTTTACTTTTGGTAAAATGAACTTTTTATTCATCAGTTGACTGTTAGTCATCTTTTGAATTATTTAGGTTAAGAGTTAAATTCAAAAAATTTACTTCCAAAAGTGTTATTGTTTGATTAGTTTAGCAGAATATAAAATTATTAGAATTTCTATTTTTTTAATTTAATGAAATCAAATATATTTAAAAATACTAATACACTCATTTTACTACTACCATGGCTTATTACTTTAATAGTCTTCTGGCTTTATCCTCTTGGCTTTGCAGTTTTTATGAGTTTTACTAAATATCAAACACTTACAAATTCATTTCAATATATAGGTTTTGAAAATTATATAAGTATTTTTAAAGATGAAATATTTTGGAAAGCTCTTTTCAACACTACTTTTTTTACTTTAGGAACTGTTCCAGTAACAACTTTATCTGCACTAATTTTAGCTTCAATTTTAAATAGTAAAATAGTAAAGTATAAAGAAATATTAAGAGCATCATATTTTTTACCTTCAGTAACTTCTCTTGTAGTAATTTCTTTAATTTTCACAAATCTATATGCAAAAGATGGCTATGTAAATACACTTTTTATTCTGCTTGGTTTTCCACCGTCAGATTTTGGATTTCTCCAGAATCCATCAACAGCATTACTTGCAATTATGTTTATGGATGTATGGATTTCAATTGGTTATTATGTAGTTCTGTTCCTTGCCGGGATGCAAACAATCCCTCAGGATTTATACGATGCAGCCAGACTAAGCGGAGCAAGCCCAATTCAGCAATTCTTCCGTGTTACGATTCAGATGCTCCGCCCTACCCTGCTTTTTGTTATTGTAATTAACACAATAAAATCATTTCAGATATTTGTTGAAATTTTTGTTATGACAAAAGGTGGTCCGCTTAATTCAACTATGACATTGGTTTATCAGGTATATATTAATGCTTTTGAAAAAACTGACACAATGGGATACGCCTCTGCTCTTGCATTACTCGTTTTTCTTTTATTAATTGTTTTTTCTTTAATTCAAATGAAGTTGCTTAAATGGAATAGATAATATATCAGAACCACTTGTTCCATAACGAAAATTAATGGGAAGGAGATTTATATTGAAAAAATAAATCGCAAATTGATAACTCACCTTACGCATTTCCCTCTTGAGGGCAATGGAACGAAGATAAGAAATTTGTTATTATATATAATTGCTTAACTTCCAAGTAGTAGTCCATATTGGTAATATAATTATATAGAATTGAACTGTTCTTGTTCCCCTCCTAATAAGCAAGAGCAGGGGAGCTGTTAAATGGTCTTTTGGTTAAAATTATTATTAATTACATTTAAAATTATAAAATTAATTAATTGTGCTAAAAATAAAATTCAAATTATTAATTCATCTCCGTGCTATTACTCTCAAGAAGGTAATGGTACTTGTGTTATAAAATAAAATAGCGAATTAAATTAACTTGTTTAAATTTAATTCGTGAATTGCATAATATGAAATTGTAAAAAAGTTTATGAAAAAAAATATATTTTTGTTTTTATTTACAGGAAAGATTTATGAATAAACATATTTTATATTCCATACTTTTCTTTTTACTAATTATTAATTTCAAAACGGTTTTGTCAGAAGAAAATAATTCATCTTTCAATATTGGCTCTGATTTAGTTAGCCGCTATGTGTTCCGTGGAGTCGATTACGGAAATTCTCCAAGTATTCAACCATTTATTTCCTATAGAATAAATGGTTTTGAAGTAGGATATTGGGGTGCTTTTTCTATCTCTGATTTTTACAAAGAAATAGATTTTTATTTGAAATATTCAGTTTATGGATTCACTTTTGTTTTGAGCGATTATTTCGTCCCATCAGTTACTGGTGTTCCTGCATCTAAAGATACAAGGTATTTCGTTTTTGATAATAAAACTACAGCCCATACTTTCGAATTTAGCTTAGAATACCAGTTGCCTCAGGAATTTCCTTTAAAGTTATATGGTGCCGTTTATTTCTTTGGAAACGATAAATATTTTGGATTTGACAAAGACAAAGACAAAGATGAAAAAGGAGAGAACTATTATTCTTCTTATTTTGAAATTGGTTACCCTTTAACGGTTTCCGAAAATAAATTGGACATATTTTTAGGACTAACACCCAAAGCAGGAGCTTTTGGAAATAGTTTTGGTGTTGTCAATCTCGGAGTAACAGGTAGCAAAAAAATCAAACTTTCAAATGAATTTGAACTACCTGTAAAATCATCTCTAATATTCAATCCTCAAGAATCGATTGTTCATTTTGTATTTGGTTTAAGCATTTAATTTCAGAGCTTGTCGCTTCTTGTAAATTATAGTTCTTTATTTTTATCAATCCTCAATCGAAGACAAAGTAAAACCTTTATATATAAGGAGATGAAATAATTAATAATCTCATTCCGAGGCGAATATCAATGAAGACGTTTACTTTTAAAAAAATGAATGAAATAGTCATCGGATGACAGCCAGTCATCCGATGACTTCTACTTTCAATATTTAACAATGTAAGTATATGTATTTTATATATTTACTGGTAAATAAACCAAATTGGTTTATTCCAATCGTCATCGAGGAACCTCAAGTTCTGTGATAACATTGACAAAATTCAGAATCCATCTGAATGCACTACAGTTCAGAATTTATATATAAAACTCAGTCCTTCTGTCTTTAAAAATATCATTAAATTCATTGAACATCTTATTTCGGGTGTATTCTGGATTAATAGAACATTTAAGTATTTCATCGCCTTCTTTATTAGCTGCTTGAAGTAGCGAACCATTGAAATCCCAAATAGCAGACATTCCGTTAAATAGAAGATTTTCATTATTTCTTACTTCATTCCCAAATCTATTAGAAACTGCAAGATATACTTTATTTTCAATTGAGCGGGCTGGCATTGCTAAATGCCAAATTTTTGTTACAAGATTAGAAGGGCACACAATAAGGTCAGCACCTTTAAAGCCAAGAGTACGGGCAGCTTCCGGGAATCTCCAGTCGTAGCAAATCATTGTTCCAAGTTTTAAATCGAAAGGTTTGTAATCAATTACAAAAAAGCCGGTATTTCCTTCATTAAAGCAAAATCGTTCTCTATAAAAAAGATGCGTCTTTCTATAGCAAGAAGAATACTTTTCTTCTGGAAATAGAATAGCAGCTGAATTATAAAGTTCAGAACGAAATTTTTCAGCAAATCCAATTACTATAATTTTGTTATGTATAACTGCCATTTCCTGAAAGTGCATAATTGTTTTTCCGTTAAATTCATCTGAATTTTCATCAACTTCTTCCCGGTTTAAAAAGAAATATCCTGTAGTCGAAAGCTCCGGAAAGAGAATTAAATCAGAATCATCTTTTTCAATTATTTCCTCAATTCTTGAAATATTTAATTTTCGTTCAAATAACTTTGGACAGAATTGTACTATTGAAATATTTACCATAAAATTATTATTTATTTATAAAATGCTAAACTATTAATCTTGTAATTAATTTATTAAATATTTTATCAAGCTAAATTTGAAAAAGTGTTTAATTTTTTCAACAATAACAACAATTCAAAGAACATACAAATTTATTGAATTTTTTTTATAAAATAATATCAATTAACAAAAAATTAAAAAAAATTAATTTTAAAATAGTGCTTTTATATTACAAAAAACTTTCGTTTTTTGTAAAAAATTAAAATTGATTTTTCTAAAATTAGTAAAAAATTAATGATATAGTCAAATAATTGGAGAAAAAATGCAAAATAGATTAAAAAGATTTTATAAAATTCTAATTCTATTATTAGTCATTCCCGGACTAATAGCAATTACCCCAATAGAATCACAATCAAAGGCAAAAAAATCAACTACTTCTGTTAAAAAGAAAACTACAACCAAAAAGAAAAAAAAGAAAAAATCATATCGAAGAAAACGCTCTTACAATCCAGAAAAAACCCGAAATGAAGCAACTGAATTCATTAGAAATAATTCTGCCGAAATCAGTGCTTTAGCTGGCTTAGACCCAAATATTGACAGCATTTCGTTACGACAACAATTAAATGAAAATAGCTTAACCTCAGACGAGGAATTTTTTGAAGAAGGTGAAAATATAGCAGAGCTCGAGCTTGAAGATGACGTTGAAGTTGATATTGAAAGCTTTAAAGTCTTATGGCTGAGTTACGTCGAAGATGAAGATATAAACGCATACACTATCGGTGGTATAAAGAAGAAAGATATAATGGATGCAATTATGGACTGGCTCGGCACTCCATATCACTTTGGTGGCTCTAACAACAAAGGAATTGATTGCTCAGCTTTTGTCCAAACAATATTTAATAATTCTGCTCATATTTCCCTCCCAAGAACAGCAAGAGAACAATGTACTGTAGGTCTAAAAATCAAGAAAAGCGAATTGGAATTTGGTGATTTGGTATTTTTCCATACATATTCACGCTCATTTGCTTCACACGTAGGCATTTATCTTGGTGATGATTTATTTGCTCATTCAAGTTCAAGATATGGTGTTACTGTATCTTCGCTTGAAAGTACTTTTTATAATAAAAGGTTTATTGGTGGCAGGCGGCTTAGCTCAAGAGACGTTGTAAAATTAAGCAACGACAGTGAATCAAATCTGAATAATTCTCATTAAAATTACATACGTTCTTTGAAAAAGAGTTTTCAAATTAACTCACACTCTTTTTCAAAGAACATAATAAACAACTTCAATCTAATTTTCTTTAAATTTTAAATTCAGAATTCATTACCCTTCGTAATTTTTTTATTTTACAGTCTTTTCATTCTGAGCCACAAGATAAAGCAAATGCTTTATTATATTGGCGATGACATCATTATATGTGTCATTCTGACGAATGTCAGAATCCATCTTATTATTGTTCAGCGCTATTCAATTTTAGCTATTTCAATGAGGCATTTGGGCTTGCCCAAATGTAACCAACAATTGAGCAATCTCTCTTGCTTTTCCAAGTTGGATTCTGACAACCATCAGAATGACAAGTCATATATTCATATTATTTATGACATTTTAAAATGAAATTTGCATAACTCCTTTATTTTCTTTATGGAATGAATAAGGAGCTCTGAAATTCAACAGCTAAATTATCAGTTCTGCTTTTTGGCTTTACTAAGTTCCTTGTTAATTATTGATAAAAGTTTATCATATTCAATTGGTTTTGTAATATAATCATTAAATCCGGCTTTAAGAATTCTTTCCTTTTCTGAACTAAAAGCATAAGCAGTTTGAGCAATTACAGGTATATCTGGTTTTAATATTTTAATTTGTTTTGTTGCTTCAAAACCATCTAAAACAGGCATACGGATATCCATCAGTATTAAGTCAATATCAGGTGTATTTTTTACTAACTCAATAGCTTCCAAGCCATTTACCGCATGAAGAACAGTTATTTTATCATTTTGTAAAATTTTCATTAAATATTTAAAACTGGTTATTTCATCTTCAACAATTAAAACTTTTAAACTATGAAAATCGAAAGTGAAATCAGTTTCGTTAATAAAATTTTTAATTTTTGTCAGATATTGCTTTAAAGGTATTGTAAAGAAGAAACTAGAACCTTTATCTAAATCAGAATCAACCCAAATTTTTCCATCTAGAATTTCAACAAGTCCTTTACAAATAGCAAGTCCGAGTCCGGCTCCTTCAAAACCACGTGTAATAGACAAATCAACTTGAGCAAATCTTTCAAATATCTTCAACTGATGCTCTTTTGAAATTCCAATACCTGTGTCCTTAACAAAGAATTGAATTAGATTGTCTTTTATCTCATAGCCAAAATCAATGTTTCCTTCCTGTGTAAATTTTATTGCGTTGTTGATTAAATTAGATAAAATTTGAGATATTTTAGATATATCAGTAAATACTATTAAATTTTCTAATTCCTGAGATACGACTATATTTAACTGAAGATTTTTTGCTTTTGCCATTGTAGCAAAAAAGTTATACAAATCTTTAATAACTGAAATCACTGGGAAAGAAGTATTATTAACAACTATCTGACCGGTTTCTATTTTTGCAATATCGAGGACGTTATTTACAATTTCAAGCAAACGATTTCCACTTTGATTAATAATGTCAGTATATTCTGTTATTTCTTCTTTTGAAATGTCCTGTTCATTAAGAAGTTTAGAAAAACCAAGAATTCCATTAAGAGGAGTGCGGATTTCATGAGACATATTTTGCAGGAATGCAGTTTTTAAATTATCACTTTCTTCAGCTTTCGATTTAGCAATTTCAAGGTCGTAATTAGTTTCCCTGAGGACTTCATTAAGCTTCATATATTCTTCATATTGAGCTTCTAATTCTTTATTTTTATGTAGTAGTTCTTCCTGAGCAGATTTTAAGTCTGTAATATCAATAATAATTCCATACCAAAGAGTACTACCGTCATCAAGTAAAGTAGGTTTTGCATTGCTTGAACACCAGCGGAGACCTTTTTTTGGTAAAACTACACGGAATTCTACCTGAAAAAAAGACTGATTTTTTTCAGATTCATAAATAGCATTGGAAACGTAATCTAAATCATCTGGATGAATACGTGTAAAAACAATTGAAGCATCTTCTTTTACTTCTTCTGATGTTACTTCATAAATATCAAACATACCCTGACTCGAATAAGGAAAAGCTGAATGCCCATCAGGCCATAAACGATACTGATATACAACTCCCGGAACTCTTTCGGTAAGATTGAAAAGCATTTCGTAGCTTTCTTTTAATGCTTGTTCAGCTTTCTTCCTGTCAGTTATAACTTCAGTATAAAGGATTATTCCGGCAATAGAGCCATCGGCTTCATACCAAGGACGGCATTCCCACCTTATCCATTCAATTAAGCCATCAGCACGATAAAAAGCTTCTTCTTCACTTCCGGTAATCTCACCATTTAAACCCTTTTTGTGCGATTCGAGCCATTTTTCAGATAAATCTGTGAATATGTCATAATGGTTTTTCCCTATTATGTTAGTATCTGTTAAATTGTAATCTTTTAAAAATCTCTCACTAACATAAACATATTTCATATTTTTATCAAGAATTGCTATTGCACTTTTAGCATGAGAAATAATATATTGCATTAAGTTATTGAAATGTTTCAATTTTTCTTCAAATTGCTTACGTTTAGTAATATCCTCAAACGTAACAACCACCTGATATGGCATAGAGTCGTTGTTTTTAAATTTTGGGATAGAGTTAATATTAATCCAGTTATAAGAGTTTTTTTGGGGATTAAAAACTCCCATTACTTTATTAAATACCGGTTTACTGGTTTTTAAAGTAATGGAACAGGGATGAGTATCTCCGGGATAGTCAGAGCCATCTTCATGAATTGCTCTCCATCTTGGGTCTTTTGCAGTTAAACCATTCATTTGGTCTATTGTTAATCCTAAAATATCAGCGGCTGCCTTATTTGCGTATATTATTTCACCAGTATTTGAATGATATACCACTCCCTGAATTGTATTTTCAAATAAGAAGCGATGCCTTTCCTCGCTTTCTTCAGTTTTACTTTTCGCAATTTCTAAATCATAATTTGTTTGAACTAGAAGTTCATTTAAACGTGCATATTCTTCATATTGAGTTTCTAATTCTTTATTTCGCTGAATAAGTAAATTTTCTGCTTTTAATCTGTCTGTAACATCCCAAACAGTAGAAATCATTAGTGTTCTACCCGGAATAGGAGTATTCATAGCACTAATATAGCTTGTTTCTTCACCTTTACGCTTGATTGGTATATCTTTCCAATGCATTCGTTCTGCATCTCCAGAGGCAATGTCACTAAGCACAAGCTTTTTTATTTTTTTGCGAGTTTCTTCATCTTCATAAACAGTTTCCCAGAAAGCTCCCTTTTCAGCTAATGCTTCCTTTGTAGTTCTATATATCTTAAGAAAATTATCGTTAATATATTCAAATTCGACATCGGGACCTACAGAGTTTACAGCGACTCCAATCGGTAGATTATCCATAACAGTTCTAATAAATGCCTCACTTTCACGAAGCGCCTCTTCGGCTTTTTTTCGCTCTGTTATGTCTTCAACTGTTCCCTCATAAAATTTTATGCTTCCATCTGGATTTCTATAAATATTAGAACTTTCGCGAATAAAAACAATTCCTCCGTTTTTATTTCTCCAGGTTGATTCAAAACCATTAATTCTGTCATTTTGTTCAATAAGTTCTTTAAATCTAATCCTATCTTCCGGACAAGCATATCCAAGTTCATTCAAATCAATATTTGCTAGTTCTTCAAACGAACTGTATCCTAATAGTTTTACAATCATTTGATTGGCTAAAATAACCTTGCCTTCAGGAGTAGACCTGTAAAGTCCTATTGAAGCATTTTCAAAAATTGTTCTGAAACGTTCTTCACTTTCTTTTAATTTTTCCTCTGATAATTTTTGTTCGGTAATATTTCTGAATTCAAAGCATCTTACACTTTTCCCTTTATAAGGAATATTCCTTGCTTCGATTCGAATTGGATATTCTATGCCATTTTTTTGCAAACCAATAGATTCGTAAGGTTTTTCATATCCGGATAAAATATTTGTCATTGCTTCATCACGATACTTTTCGGCAAAAAGGATTAAACCATTCATTCCAATTAGTTCTTCGTAAGAATAGCCAGATATTTCAGATAATCCCTGATTGCAATCTAAAATTATTCCGTTGTCGTGAATAGCAATACCACCGAAAGAAGCATTATGCAAAGATTTATATCTCGTTTCACTTTCAATGAGTTCCTGTTGATATAGATATTCTTCTGTTTGGTCCCTAAAAACAAGCACTACTCCAGTTATTTCTCCATTTTCATTAATTATTGGGGCGCCACTATCAGCAATAGGAAATTCTTTCCCGTCTTTCGAAATTAAAATA
Organism: uncultured Hyphomicrobiales bacterium; assembly: GCA_964498585.1. Taxonomy (GTDB): domain Bacteria; phylum Bacteroidota; class Ignavibacteria; order Kapaibacteriales; family UBA2268; genus JAAYJM01. Next base: position 26,085 of record CAZCHH010000006.1, on the reverse strand, counting down.
GTATGATTAGCAAGACCAATTATTTTTCCGTTTTTAAGAACTAAATCAACTGGATTATCTACTCTAATCCGAGTTTTTTCATTAACAATATTAAAAACCTCCTGAATTAAATTATCTTTAGCTTCGCTTTCAGTCCAGCCAGTAATCTGCTCTGCTATAGGATTCATCATTTTTATTTTTCCTGATGTATCGGTAGTGATAACAGCATCGCCAATGCTATAAAGAGTTGTTTGAAATTCTTTCTGAATTTCATGCAATTCTTTTTCATTATGATATAACTGATAATAAATATTTCTTTGCCTGTAATGATAAATCCAAAAAATACCTATACTAAGAATGCATATCAACACAATAACAAAAGCTATAATAATTATAGAACGGTAATTCAATTCAGCATATATTTCACTTTTATCAACTTTAGCTATCATATACCAATTAGTATTTGAAACATTGCGAATCTCAGATAAAACTTTTATTCCTCGATAATCAATTCCTTCATAAATACCTTCATATCCTTTAACAGCTTGGACTCCAGGGGCATTTAATTCTTTTAAAGATAATTTATATTTTAATGCAGTATTCTTTTTATGGCGCAGTTCATTGAGGAAAAGAACGCTATCTTTATCTTTTCTTATTATTATAGTCTCAGCAGTCTTACTCGGTGTAGGCCAGCTTTGAATAAGTGGAAAAATGTATTCTTCAGGTGCAATTCTTATAATTATTACAGCAAATGATTCGTTTTTTTCATTATATACTGGAGTTATTATATCAAAATGAATATCATTGTGTATATTGCAATAATAAAAATCAGTAAAAACAATTCTATTGCTATCAAAAGATACTTTTATTTTTTGAATAGTAATTGAGTCAAGATGTTTATCTGTATTAGATGCAATCAGAATTTCTCCATTTTTACTACAAAGAAAAACATCTCTATAACTATAAATGTTTTTATATTGAAGAAATCTATTTTTAATATCATTTTTAAGAGTTTGATTATCTTGATTATCAAACCATATTCCAATGTTTTTTGCAAAAAAAGGAGAAGATGAAAGTATTTTTGCATCGCCAATCCTTTCATTCAACCATTGGGTCAACTGATTTATCTTTAATTCTGCAACTGCTCTTAAATTATTATGTTCTTTAATTTTTATTGAACTCTCTTCGTTTTTATAATAAAATAAAGCTCCCACAATAATCATAATGCTGATTAACGAGATGAATAAAACTATATATTTAGTATTTATTACTGATTTCGTTATTTTCTTTTTCATAATTTTTATATTTTAATTTATAATTTATTTAAATTAAATAATTTAATAATAATGAAATCATTTAATAATTCAGAAATGAATCTGATTTGTAACAAGAAAATTCCTGCAATTTTTTTTGGTAATATTTGAAAAAGTAAATAAATAGAGAATTGCTGTAAGATAATTATTTATCTTAGGTCGTTTTAAGTTAATACTGTGAATATTTTGTTTCATACTTTAATCATCTTATTTTCACTACTTTGCAAATATAAGAAATGAATTGTAAATGAAAAAAATATTTATCCTGCATTATTCATAAATTTAAGGAAAATATTCGGTAGTAATTGATAATAAATGGTTAGTTTAAAATACTGTAAAAAAATAAGTTTTTTTCTCTAATTTTTATTAAATTCTAATATCGTTACTGAATCTATTCATCCGATAGCTGGGAAGTCATCGGATGAATTATTCAGATGAAATAATAAATCGTAGAACATAAGTCCTTGTGTGTTCTTTTTTGTAAATAAATATTAAGCTGAATTTTATTCTTCCCGTATAATAGGACTTAACCAATTACATTTTTTCAGGCGCAGCATACGCAAAATTTTCTGCTATTATATTTCAGTTTCCTTTTTACTCATCTTTTCTCGGCGTTTAATAATCCAGTAAGCACCACTCATAAAAGCTCCCATACCAATAAAAGTATATGGAACAGCTCCCATAGCCCATTTTGTAGTTAAAGGTATTGGTTCATTGATATTTGGTTGCCCTAATAGTTTTACATTTTTATCTATTCGATTATTATAATAAAAAAGGAAATCTAAGGGACAATCCTTTGCGGTTATATACAAAACATTAGTTCCTCCAACTTCTCTTTCTCCATAAATATGGTTCAAATAAAGCTCTGGTTTTTCAGCTATTCTTTGTTTAGCAATAGAGAGCAGCTCTGCCCTATCTCCATATATAGTAGCTTTAACCGGGCATACAGAAGTGCAGGCAGGTTGGTCAATTATTCCTTCTTTTATATTTTCAAAACACATAATACATTTTTTAATATAAGGCACCGCGCTATCCCAGTCATAACGTGGAATACCATAAGGGCAAGCCATCATACAATAGCGGCAGCCCAAGCATTTCGAACTGTCATACACAACAGCACCAGAATCGGTTTTGTGCAATGCTCCAACGGGACAAACCGACACACAGGTAGGTTCAATGCAATGGCGACACTGCTTACGAATGTTATATTTACCATCGTGAAGGACAGAAGTCCAATTCCTTGCAGAAAGTCCGTCATTTTTTTGCCAAAAGCGTGGCTTATCTGCTGGAAGTTTGTTGATTTTTTTACAAGCTTTAACGCACTCATTGCATCCTACGCATTTTGTAATATCAGTCAAAATAGCATTCATAATTTCTCTCCTTGTTTGCTAAGTGTTCTTTCAACTTCTTCACCTGCTTCTGCCGGAAATTTCCAAGCTCGTGCTGTAATCCATTGCCCCAAAGGAAGTAATACACAATGTGCAATTTTTGTGAATGGAATTAAAATAAAGATTGCACATCCACTTAAAATATGAATAAGCATACAAAAGCTATAAACTGACGGTCCCACTTCAATTTGAGCGCAAACAAATCCAGTTGAAAAAGGAATTATAAGCAGAATTAGCCAGATGTAATCTTGTTTCCTACTCAAGAAGCGTGATGCTTCATTGCTTGAACGCATAATGAACAATATCAGAGCCGAAATTATGGTTATAAGAGTTAATATATCTGCAAATCCTTTAGAGATAGATATACCAAGCAATGAAACACCAATAGAGTTTTGGAATAATAAATTATGGTCGATTAAAAATATTGGAGTAATCAGCAAACCGATGTGAAAAATGATTGAAACAGCTGCATAAAGAGGTTTTTTTCTAAATGCTCTTATAGGAAATATATATCCCAAAGTCATTTTTTTTACATAATTAACTGGAATGGGTTTATCTTTTGCTTTTGATTTCGATTCTAATCCATTTATTATTGTTAATGTAAAAAGGCGGATTAATCCAAGTATCATAATAGCAAAAGAAAACCGAAAAAGCGGTCCTTGAGCAAAGTTCAATAATGCTTCCATTTTTAAATTATTCTTTCCCTAATTTCAAGTTAAATCTTTTAAACAAGACATTTCAAATATTTAAACAAAATAATCAATTCTTTTATTTGTTATTAAAGATATGAAAGGTAAATTAAAAAAGAATTGAATTTCAATACAAAAATACAAATCAATTTTAAAAAAGAAAACTTTATTTAAAATATGCAGAATAAAACATATTTGAGTGTGGGCCCTACGGGATTCGAACCAGCGACCTCTTCCGTGTCAAGGAAGCGCTCTAGACCAAACTGAGCTAAGAGCCCATATAAACAGGATTCAAAATTAAGGAAAATTTTTTATTCTACCAAGAAATATTATGGATATAGTCTTATTTTTTTCCAAGTATCATTTTCAAGAAAATACTGAATTCTGTCATGAAGACGACTTGAACGTCCCTGCCAAAATTCAAATTGTGTTGGAACAAGACGATACCCACCCCAAAATGGTGGTAAAGGCACTTCAAACGGATATTTTGACATTGTTTTTGCTACTTCTCTAATTAAAGTGAAACGGGTTTTAAGAGGTTTGCTTTGTTTGGAAGCCCAAGCACCGAGTCTGTTTTTATAAGGACGGGTCTTAAAATATTCTTCTGATTCTGCCCTGCTAATTTTACTTACAGTCCCTTCTATTCTTACCTGTCGTTCAAGTATGTCCCAAAAGAATAGCAGATTTGCATTCGGATTTTCCTCTAATTCTCTTCCCTTGCGGCTTTCATAATTTGTGAAAAATACAAATCCATTTTCATCAAATTGTTTTAAAAGTAATACTCTTGAAGAAGGTTTGGCATCTTTGCTTGCAGTTGTAAGAATCATCGCATTTGGTTCTAAAAAGTTAGTTTGTGATACTTCATCGAACCACAATTTAAACTGCTCAAATGGAGAATCTTTCGCTATTGATTCATTAAATTGTCTTGATGTATAATCTCTACGTAAGTCAAAAAGTTTTTCTATCATATCTCTTCTTTTTTATACAAAATTAAGAAACAAAAAAAGAATTTTCATAAAAAAAGGAATAACTTGTAAAATAATAGAAAATGTCTTAATTTTGAAGATGTGCCAACATAGCTTAGCTGGTAGAGCAGCTCATTCGTAATGAGCAGGTCGGCGGTTCAAGTCCGCCTGTTGGCTCGAAAAAACTTTCATCTGATTTAAAATAAAGCAATTGCTTTCACGAGCTTCACAAATACATCTTTATTTTTTAGCAATGTGAACAACTTGCTGTTCGTTTGACTGATAAAGAATCTACATCTTTACAAACATTTTATAATACCTGTTCCCGCCAATTTTCAATACACAATTATAAGTGCCAACCAGTAAATCTTTTAGTGAGATTTGCTCTTTGTTTATTCCATAAATCAGATTTGATTTTTTTATTGATGAAACAGTAATTCCTTGCATATCAATAATTTCTATTTCGCAATTGTTTGAAAAGTCATTTGAAAATTCAATATAAAGTTCGTCATCAACGGGATTTGGAAAAATGGAAAAGACATTATTTTCTTTAACATTATTTTTTACATCTGAGAAATCGCCGGTAGTAAAAGTCCACACATCTGACCATTTGCCGAAATTCTCGCCATCGCCGGCACAAACACGCCAGTAGTACTTTTTATTATAGGACAATACTTTTGAGTAGGTATTTTGAGAAAGTATTGTATCAATTATTATTGATAAAAAATTACTTTGGTTTGAAACTTGAATTCTATATTTTGGAGTATTGCTTTGCATTTGCCACAAAAAATTAACTTCAATTGGAATATTTGAAGTATCGTTAGGAGGTTCAATAAGAACTGCTTTATCAAATTCAGTTTGGAAATTCCAAATTTCAGACCATTCACCTGTATTTAAAGAATTATTAGATTTAACACGCCAGTAGTAAAACGAAGAATTTAAATTTTCTCTAATAATACAAAATAAAGTATCAGTAACTATGTTTTCATGTATATTCGATTGAAATACCGTGTCTTTAGCAATTTGAATAGTATATGCAAGTGCAATTGGATGGCTGTACCAGATAAAATTGATTGTATCAAATTTTATTGTTGATTTATTTTCAGGAAAAATTAGTATAGATTGATTAGAATACGTAGTAAAATTCCAGATTTGAGACCATTCTCCATAACCTGCAGAGTTATATCCTCTAACCCGCCAAAAGTGCTTTGTTTTCATTTCTAAGTCAACGGTATAACTTGTGTCATAAATAAGGGCTGTATCTAATATTTTAGCAAAGAAATTTTCTGCTTTGGATATTTGCAAATGATAGCCATCTGCTCTTATTGTTTCATTCCAGGTTAAGCGGACAATAGTATCTAAGTTTACTGATTTGTTTTTGGGTGATATTAATTCGACAGGAGGAGAAACCACTGGTGCTGTATAGCTATAGCTCCTGTTGGTCTTGTAGCCAGAACGATTCATAACATTAATAACAGCAAAAGCATTTTTTGTTGTATCAATAACAGAAAGCTCATAAGAAGCAGAAGAATCACCGGAATTGAATTCTGATACACTAAATTTGTAATTATAAATTTCTTCAGGATAAGCCCATATTGAATATAATCCAGCGCAATTTGTATCTAATGATGTATTAATTGAATATGCAGTTGCTTTTACCTTTTTTTCCCAAACAAAGTCATCAATAAAAATAGAATCTTCACAAGCTTCAGCGTAATTAATTCCAACTGGATATCCATAAGAAAAACCATAGTTAAGTTCGTCCATATTTCCATAAGCATAAGCCCCAAACTTTGCACCATTTCGTCCTTCAATTATGTGATTTCCATTATCAATTTTTTCAGAAATGTAGGCATAAGGAGTTCCGGGTATTTTTATGGCACTAAATCCTCCAGATGCTTTCATATTAATTCCATCAAAATATAAATTTTCAAAATCTTCATAAAGAAGAGTAATATCAATATAATTTTTGTCTTTAGATGGAGAATCAAATATGGCAAAATTTCCCCAACGCTCTTTTGGAGTTAAACTAATAAAAATTCCCTGAAATAACTTATTATAATATGACCAACCCTTACTGAATTGTCCAACTAAAATTGGAAAGTTAGATTTATAATAACATACATTTTCCTGTGAACTAATATCAAAATATTCACCGGTTTTTAAAGGAATTGTTATTTGTTTTAAGCCAGAGCCATCTAGTCGCATTTGATAAATGATTGTACTGTCCTGTGTTGCAACAAATCTGATTAAATCACCTTCATAAAATCTTATATGATATGGGTCTAAACTGTTTAGCCGAATTGCAACAGGTATATACTCAGTTCCAAGAAGTTCTATTGGTAATAGCTGCTCAAGCATTACATTACGAACACGATATTGTTCTTCCTTATTAAAAGGATTAATAGTATAACCAAAAGTCGTTCCTTTGGTATGGCCTGATATAACAGCTATTGGTTTGTTTGATGTTATAAATGTTCCGGTTATATCAGATTCCGGACTTCGAAGAACATTATTATCTTCTTTACCAAGAATAAGGAAAGTTTGACCTTTATTGAGTTTAACTTCTTTTTTTGTTCCGGCACTTACTTTTTCAGTTGGTTTCGTTGGTTGATAATAAACAATAGTATTGTCTTCACTTGCAACAATTAGAATTAGAGGTGGATTTAATTCTTCAGTTTTATCTTCATATAAATTAAGTGAAACGTATTTTTTACCAAGCCAATCAATAGGAATCACATTAAAGACCTCACCAGTCCATTGATAAGCATAATAGACATAAACTGTTACAGGATGCTCGGATTTTATATGAATACCATTGTCCTGAGCAATTTCAGATTCTTTACACATAGCCCTGTCATTAATTCCAACTTTTGTTACTTTATTGTTTTGAACAACAAATTGTTTATCAAATCCGGTTGATTTAATTTTTATTGTAGCTTTTGTGTCGTATTTTGAAGAAATCCATATTTCAATCGGATACATTCCAAGAGCAAATTCTAATTTATTCGTTTTACAATATGGCAAACCAAACCAAAACTCTCTTCCCTCTGTAATTTCTAATGATAATAAGTCGCTAATACAAATGAATAACAGGAATAAAATCGTAATAATTTTTTTCATAATTTTTTCCTTTGTAAGAATAAAATATTTTTCTTGTTCCTCTATCTAAATTGCTAAAAATTATTATCTTTTACAAAGTTAATAAACTTTATTAAAGTAAAAAAGAGAAAAATATATTCTATCAACTTTTATATTATTACTGAAAAACACTGTAATGATGAAATCCAAAAAATAAAGCAAATGCTTTATATAATTACATTAAAATTATTCGATTAGTTAAAAAAGAATAATATATGTTGATAATGAATAGCAGCTTCTCAAAAGTGGAATTTGTAAGGTGAGTAAAATAACTTTCAATTCTATTCTTTTATTTGTAAATTTGCAGCGTTATTATGGAATTGATTTATGATAAAAAATAATAATCCTTTAATTCTATCTATTGAAAGTTCTGCATCAACCTGTGGAGTTGCAGTATCTCAGTCGGATAGTTTGCTCATTGAATACAATATTTTCAAATCAAATCAGCATGATAAAATGCTTGCTGTTCTGGTAGAACGTGTTTTATCAGATTTGGAATTAAATATTAATAATATAGATTCTCTGGCTGTCTCTGCTGGTCCCGGGTCTTTTACCGGTTTACGCATTGGAGCTGCACTTGCTAAAGGTATTTGTTTTGAAAATAAGCCAAAATTAATTGCAGTTCCCACCCTTGAAGCTATAGCTTTTTCGTTAAAAAATATTGCTAAAATTAACTCTGATATTCAAATATTGGCTTTAACTAAATCGCACAAGAATTTTTATTATTATCAAATTTTTGATTTAGAAGCAAAGCCAATAAATGATATTATTTTCTGCGAATTTGAAAAAATCCAAATAGATAGAATAAATGAAACCTTTGTCTGTGGTAATTTTGATGTTGAAGAAATTTTAAATTTAAAAGGTAAAATACAAAAAAATGATGATGCAAGCTTATTTAATTATTACAAAGGAATATTTCCAAGCTATATTTCTAAATTAGCTTACAAAATGTATAATGAGGAAAAATTCGAAAAGTCAGAAGATTTTTCACCAATATATGTTCAGGATTTTCAACTAAAAACAAATAAAAGCAATGAAAACAAAGAGTATTGAAGATAGCATACTTGAATACCTAAAGTTAACAAAGAATGCTCGAAAGCTAAATCAAATTTCGAAGCATTTAAAAATCCCGTCAAATACTGAAGAATATGACAGAATGAAAGAAGCTCTTAATGATTTATGCAGTAAGGGACTTGTTCAGAAAAGTAAGCGACATCGCTATTCTATCTCAGAAGAAAAGCATAGTGGTATATTTGATGGAGTTATTCGAATAAACAAAGGACGTGGAACGCTAGAAACAAAAAGCGAATTATTCAGAAAAATTATAATTAAGAGGCGAAATCTACTTACTGCTCTTGATGGCGATGAGGTCAGAGTAAAAATTTTAGGTCTGAAAAAAGAAACCAAACCGCATGGTGAAGTATTAAAAATATTAAATAGAGCTAATACAATTATTACTGGCACCCTTGAATTTGATGGCAGTTTTATTTTCTTAACACCAGATGACGAAAAGCATTATATTGACTTTTTAGTCCATAAAAAACGTTTGCATGGTGCCAAAGTCGGCGATAAAGTTGCAGCACGCTTTCTTGCTTGGAATGAACCCCAAAAAAGCCCACAAGCAGAAATTATTCGAGTCCTTGGCCGTGCTGGTGCTGTAAGTACCGAATTCGATGCAGTCCTAACTGAATTTTCACTCCCAAAAACTTTCCCTAATGTAGTATTAGAACAGGTTAAAGATATTCCAAGTGTAGTTCCTGCTACCATTATTAAAGAGAGAAGAGATTTAAGAAAGGAAACTATTATAACAATCGACCCGGAGGACTCTAAAGATTTCGATGATGCACTATCTCTTGATTTATTGGAAAATGGAAATTATCTGCTCGGCGTCCATATTGCTGATGTTAGCTATTATATCCCTGAAAACAGTCCCTTAGACAAAGAAGCTGCATTAAGGGGAAACAGCACTTACCTTGTGGATAGAGTAGTCCCAATGCTTCCGGAAAAGCTTTCCAATGAAGTATGTTCTCTTAAACCGAATAGAGTAAGATTAGCTTTCTCAGTTAATATGGAATTCAGCCCTGCCGGTGTTTTAAAAAATTATGAAATTTATGAATCTGTTATTAAAAACAAAAAACGTTATGCTTATTCTGATGTTTTAAAAATAATTGAAACCGGTGTTGGAGACAATGCCGAACTCATTTTAAACTTACATCAATTAGCACAGATTCTTCGGGCAAAACGTTTTGCTAAAGCTGGTGTAGATTTCGATTCTTTTGAAGTAAAATTTGAATTGAATCAGGATAAAGCACCTGTAAAAGCAATTTTAAAACGAAGCGATGTTTCGACTCAACTCGTTGAAGAATTTATGCTTGCTGCAAATAAAACTATCGCTGAGAATATCAGGATTTTGAGCAAGCAGCAAAATAAGCGAAAACTTTTACCTTTCATTTATCGTGTTCATGATTATCCAAACCAGGTAAAACTGAAGGAAGCTTTAGATTTTCTTTTGCTATATGGCAGGAAAAAGAAAATCAATATGAATAGTTCTAAAGAATTAAACGGCTATATTAGTCAATTTGAAGGTAAACCAGAAAAACCAATAGTTAATCAACTGTTACTCAGAACTATGGCTAAAGCTGAATATTCACCAGAAAATATTTCACATTATGGATTGGGCTTCAAGGACTATACTCACTTTACATCGCCAATCAGACGCTATCCCGATTTAATTGTGCATCGGCTTATCAAACTTTATACAAGTTCTGTTATAGAAAAAAACTCCGTTGATGCTATTGAAAAACGGCTCTATGCTTATTGCAGTCACTGCAATGAACAGGAGCGGCTATCTATGGAAGCTGAAAGAGCTTCGGTCAAACTGGCACAGGTAATTTTGGCTAAAGAACATATAGGAAAAATATTTGAAGGAACTATTTCAGGTGTTGCGAATTTTGGTGTTTTTGTTCTTTTAGACGATTTATATGCTGAAGGTTTGCTACATATAAAAGATTTGGTCGATGATTTCTATATTTTCGATGAAAAAAATTTCAGATTGATTGGGCGTAATCACAAAAAGATTTTTTATTTCGGTAAAAGAATTAAAGTTAAAATTATTAATGCAAATGTTTTCAAAAGACGCCTCGATTTGAAATTTGAAGAGTAAAGATTTCCTTTCAAAGTCATCGGATGACTGCTATTTGCATTTCATTTTTTTCCTGTAGTCAGAATTTTTTTCTGATTGCAAATTAGCAAAGTTAGAAAGAACTGCTGACTTTAGAAAAAGATGCTCATCAACTTCGTGATGTTGAACATCAGGTAATATTATGTTTTATGAAAAATTTGAATTAAATTCTAATTTGATTTTTAACTTATTTCTTATTATATTAAATTTTTAATAAATGTTTTATTTAAATGAAAAATATAAAAGAAAAAGTAAACTATTGGCTGGAACTTGCTGAATACGATATTTCAACAGTAAAATCATTATTCCGTTCCAAAAAATTCCTTTATTTTGCTTTTTTATGCCATCTCACAATTGAAAAATCATTAAAAGCATTTTATTGGAAATAATTGGAAAACGAACCGCCTTATACACATAATTTACTAATCTTATCAACAAAATTAGAAATTGATAAAATATTATTGCCCGAGCACAAAGATTTAATCAATAAGCTAATGCCACTTAATATTGAAGCAAGATACCCAAGCAATAAGGATGAATTATTTAAAATCCTTACATTTGATTATACTAAATCATTAGTTAAAAAAACCGAAAGCTTATATAAATGGATAAAAAAACAAATAGAATTATAAAGGAATTTGTAAAAGAAGCTAGAAATATTCTTAGTTTTAAATATGCAATACTATTTGGTTCTTACGCAAGAAAGACCAATAATGAAAATAGCGACATTGATATTGCATTTGTTACTGATGATAATTCAATCAACACAATTGATATTTCGACAAAGTTATTTTCCAAATTATGGGAAATAGATACTCGAATTGAACCGATAATTTTAAAAGAATCTGAGGATAGCAGCGGTTTCTTAGATACTATTAAAAGTTATGGAATCATTTTAAACTAATCTTTATTAAAATCCAAATTCATCGGGAAATAAAATGATAAGGAAAGCAATTAGGCCGACCACGGCGTCCGGAAGTAAGATGAAAAACGCTTTCCTACTTAGCGAAAGTTAATTACTCTATTCTTTTTCCAAAAAATTCTACCATTCTTTTCTCGTCAAACCAAGCAAACCATTTATTATTGTTAAAGGGTGGGGAGGATTTCCCGGTAAGTATAGGTCTATTGGCTCTTTTTCAAGGAAACTACGGTCTATCGCTTTGCTTCCTTTATAAATACCAGAACTTATTGCATCTGTTCCGGCTAAAATAATGACTTTTGGCGGGGGGACAGCATCATAGCATATTTGCAATGCTTCAGCCATATTTTGAGAAATAGGACCTGTAATTAGAATGCCATCAGCGTGGCGGGGAGAAGCAACAAATTCAATCCCATAGCGGCCAATGTCGAAGTTTACGTTTCCGATTGCGTTCATTTCCATATCGCAAGCCATATCGCCACCAGCTGCTATGTGCCGTAGCTTTAAAGAATTTTTGAAAAATGTAGCGATTTCTTTTCTTATTATTGATTTATTTATTTCAATCGGTTTGTCTTCACCTTCGCTTACAAAAAGATTTTCGCGGGCATTAGTTGCAATTTTGTAATCATTAGTAAATTTTATTTTATCTGGAAAAGCAAAAGCACATTCTTTGCAAAAATTGCATTTCCCCAAGTCAATACCAAAAGGAGATTTGCTTATCGCTTCGAGTGGGCAAAGCTGAACTAAAGCATCTTTCGACTCATCGCTAAGTCCCTTGCTAATGACTGGTCTGCCTCTGAATAAAGGAGTTAATTCTGCTGTTTGCAAATTTGGAACGAATTGCTTTCCGTGTCTGCTAAAAATCTTAATTTCCTTTGATGGTAGCAGTTCCGCTATAGTTTTAAGTATATTCATATTTTCTATAAATCATTTCCGGAATAAGATAAATTAAAACTTTTATTGCATAAGGGAAAATCGGATATTTCCTGCTCACGCACCGCAAGAGCAAGGGCAAGCCAGTTATGCAAAGACGGGTCTTTCACTTTGTAATGCTGCAAATTTCCATTCTCATCTGTTACTGCGCAATGGCAAATCTCACCTCGCCAGCCCTCAACCAATGAAATTGCAACTGAAGACGGTTCAAATTTCAAGCTGTAATTAGGTTTGGGAAGGTTTGTAATTGCTCCAATTCCACTTAGCAAATCTTTAATTAATTTTACAGATTTTTCAAACTCGTTCTTACGCATCAAAGCCCTTGCCAGCACATCACCTTTCGTTAAAACAACTGGTTCGTAGCTGAGCTTTCCATAATGCAAATATTGATGAGAGCGGCGAATATCTCTTTCTAATCCGGAGCTGCGTGCTGCCATACCAACTGCTCCAATCATTTCTGCCTGCTTTTTGGTAACAATGCCGATTAGCTCAAACCTTGCAAGCACACTCGGTAATGTAAAAATTCTATCAGTAATTTGCAAAAAACGTTCTTCAACTTCTTGAATATTTTTCATTATTTCATTAACAGCATTAACGGTAAGCTGATAATTACAACCAGCCGGGCGAATAAGTCCTTTACCCAAACGATTCCCACACCAAAACTGTGTAGTATTTATAATTATAGTTCTCAATGCTTCGCAAACCACCTGCCCAAACTGATAAGCGACATCTCCGCAAAGTGCAGCCATATCTCCAATATGAACCGCAATTCTTTCTAATTCGTTTGCTATAGTGCGGGCTATTGAAAGTTCATCAGACATCTTATAATGTGAAAGGGTTTCTGTTACCATAGAGTAAGCCGTTGTATGCCCAATAGTTGTGTCTCCAGCTATGCTTTCGGCTAATATTGTTTGTTGAAGTATATTTTGTTTTTCCTTAAAAAGCTGTTCAATTCCACGATGCTGGAAACCAAGATGAATTTCGAGATGAAGGACATTTTCGCCATTACATATAAATCTGAAATAGCCCGGTTCGATTACACCGGCGTGAATTGGACCCACTCCGACTTCGTGCAGTTCATCACTTTCAATTGAATAAAAGGGATAATTTTCAATTTTGCTTTTTGGATTAAAGCGATTAAAGGGGTAGCGAACTGGCTTGAGCAATGGATGGTTTGAAAAGTTAATACCATAATTTTCATACATTTCACGCTCAAATATGTGAAATTGGAAATGTTTTTCGGTAATTGAATCAAGAGTGATTATTTCATTTTTCTGCTTTTCAAAGGAATATACAGAAATATTATGCTTTTCATCATTTCCTATAAAACACAGAAATTTGAATTTATCCTGAAAGGGAAATGCAAAATAATTTAGGCAATGGTTCGAACTGTCTTCAAATAAATTTTCTATTTCTCTTTTAAACTCATTGTATTCAACAACAGGAATATCGGCGAGTTTCACCGCATTTGGATTTGATTTTATTTCTAAAAAATTGCTTTGCATTTCTGTTTATTTAGGTAAATTTTGAATAATAGAATTAATAGTATCCTGAAGAAATTCCGGTTGCGAAAAACAAATATATATCACCATACCGAATAAAAGGAATTGCGAAACTGTTTGAACTGGATTTACCTTATTTGATTTGTGAGTTTCAGCATAAGGATTCTCATTTCCCCGCGGCTTTGAAAATAAGATATGAAGCACACGTGTAATTAAAGCGTAAATGACAAAAGTAAGTAAAAGCACCGTAGCAATTAGATAAAAAAACTCACCATTTGATACCATTGCCTTGAAAAGAATGAATTCTGAAATAAAAAGTCCAGACGGCGGAATCGCAACAATACATATAATACCGAGCATAAGTGCTGCTGCGCCCGCAGGATAGAGCCGCAGATAATCGCCGGATTCATCTAACATATAAGTTCCCAATACTTTTTTCGATTGTCCCATTTGATAAAACAAACCCGCTTTTGTTAAAGAGTGCAATACTATATGCAAAATTGCAGCATAATAAGCAATACCGCCAATACCAAGAGCAATAGCAACAATTCCCATATTTTCCAAACTCGAATAAGCAAGCATCCTTTTGTTATGTTTTGCTTTCAGCATATATCCTGAAGCAATTAGCAAAGACAACATACCTGAAAGAATGAGAAGATTATTCATAAACTGATGAATATTTGTGCCAGTTTGCATCGTAGTTGATAGCAGGGAATACACTCTGAAAATAGCTATAAAGCCAACATTCATCAATGTCGTTGAAATAAAAGCACTTATTGGCGGCGGTGAAACAGAATGGGCGTCAATCGTAACGGTGTGCATCGGGAAAAGTCCCATTTTTGTGCTGTAGCCGACAAATATAAAGATAAATGCAATTTTCAGATATAGTGGTTCTGCCTGTAATGACATGTTCGATAATTCTGAAAATGAAAGCTCTAAAATATCACTTCCGCTTACTGTGAAACCCAGAAAGAGTATTCCAATATAAGCAAGTGTTATTCCAATTGAGCAAACAAAAAAATACTTCCAAGCTGCTTCCAAAGAACTGGCAGTGCGGTCGTGATAAATTAATGCAACAACAGATAAGGTTGTCGCTTCTACAAAAATCCAGGTTACTATTATTCCATTTGCAAGATAAGCGCCGGACATTGAGAAAATCAAGGCAATGAGTGCTGAATGATAAATGGCAAAGCGCTTTGGGGTTTCATCTTTAAGATAGATGAAGCCATGGTAAATTGTTGTAAATGTAAGAAGCGAAAGGATTGAAAGCAGTAAAACTCCAAGTTTATCGAATGTGAAATAATCTAATTCAGTTTCTTCAATATGCATCCAACAATAAATAACTAATGATAAATGCAGGAATGCAAAAATTATAGTTGTTGCTTTAACCAGTGTTTTACTCTGATTTTGCTTAAATCCGCACAGGAACACCAATAAACCAGATAAAAAAGATAATATGAAAAATCCTAATAAAACCATCTATTCATCTTTAAGTATTGTTAAATCACTAATATTTTGTTTTAATCTCATAGCAAAAATTCCAAGTAGCAAAACGCTTGCAAAAATGTCGAGCAGCACTGCTATATTTATAAGCATCGGCATTTCTTTCCCAATCGCAAAAGAAAGCAGGAACACCGCATTTTCTATAATTAAAAATCCAATCAGATGAGAAAATATTTTTCTGTGCGTAATAATAATATACATACCAGCATAAAGTCCAAAAAGTGAAATTATGAAGTAAGTAGTGTTTATTACCTGCAATTTCATAGTGTATGCAATTAAAATGCTGAGAACAAGTCCGATTGAAATAAAAATAACAGAATATAATTCGTGGAAGTCGTTTTTAAAGACCCGTTCCTCGCCGGTCTTTTTAATTATTTTTAGCAGCAGAAAGGGAACGGCAATTGCTTTAAAAATCAAGGTTTCCGATGCTACAAAAATTAGATTTCCTACCGTTAATGCTTCTAATTCCCAAAAAGCAAGAGCGAATAATATAATTCCCTGAAAACCAATTAGTTTTGTATGAATTCTGAAACGCTCTGTAATACAAAGGTAAATCAGCGTAATTCCAAATAATATAACAAGTAATATATTCATTATTTTAGCATTTGATTTAAAAGTAATAAACACAGCACAAACACAACAAGTGCTATTGAACTCAAACTCAATATAAACTGTGGATTCTTAACCATTTTTTTTCTTGCCCTGAACGATTCCAAAAAGCCGATGACTACTGCAAAAAGTATTTGAGTTGCAAAAAATATTACGAACTGAAGCAAAACAGGTGTATTTAGCGGAATAATTATATTAGCGATAATCGTTCCAAATATAGCAAATTTCAAGTAAGTGCCTATTTGAATTAAAGCAAGGTCGAAACCACAGCTATCAAGCAGCATTACCTCGTGAATCATCGTTAGTTCAAGGTGCGTTTTGGGGTCATCTACCGGCAAACGGCTGTTTTCAATCATCGCAATTTGAACGAAAAGATAGATTATGATTATTCCAATTATATAGTAGTAAGTATTTGCAAATTCAATGCAGGAAAAAATTGACTGCATTGAGATATTACCGGAAACAAGAGCAAAAGAACTTATTATAATGAAAAAAGCTGGTTCTAAAAGCATAGAATAAAGAGCTTCGCGGTTTGCTCCCATTCCTTCAAAACTACTTCCGGTATCCAAAGCAGCGATTATAAAGAAAAATCTTCCGAGTGCAAGCAAATAGGCAAAAAGTATGAAATCCCCGTCAAATCCAATTATTGAAATGTTGCCAGTAAGCATTCGGTTTGCTTCAAAAGGTAAAAGCAGCATTGCGCAAACTATTGTGGTTAAATAAATTACAGGAGTAATCTGAAAAACAATACTTGTGGTATCACTGAATTTACTTCCTTTTTTTAGCAATACAAATATATTTTTCCAGGGCTGTAGAATAGAAGGACCCTTGCGCCCGCTTGCAATACTCTTGGTTCTGCTTATAATTCCGGGGAAAAATAAAGCTGTTAGCAATATTAGTAAAAAACTTATCATATTAAATTTAAATACATCAATGCAAAAATTATTAGAATAAAAATAAAAGTATAAAGAATATAATGCTGAATTTTACCTGTTTGCAAACGTGCAAGCTTCTTTAACAAAGTCATAATAAAATCTGCAATTCTAAAATTAAGCAAACCAAAAACATCGACCTGATGAGTAGAATATCTCCGACTGGCTGGCACGATTTCTTCTTCTTCTATAAGAATATTATCTTTTTCAATTTTTAATATTGGATTTGCAATTTCACTGAAACTGTTTGCAAAGGAATTTCCTGTATATTGCTGCTTTGCAGAAGCATTCAAAGAGCCACAACCCCAAGTAGGAACATAGCTTACTTCCCTTTTCTTCA
This sequence comes from uncultured Hyphomicrobiales bacterium, assembly GCA_964498585.1. Classification (GTDB taxonomy): domain Bacteria; phylum Bacteroidota; class Ignavibacteria; order Kapaibacteriales; family UBA2268; genus JAAYJM01. Next base: position 8,691 of record CAZCHH010000006.1, on the reverse strand, counting down.
GTATTTTTGAACGCAAAAGAAACAGCAATAAGGTAATTCCAATTAAAACAAAACTAACAATATTAATTTTGCTAAATGTGTCTGAAATAGCAAGAAAACTACTTTCGTAGTTGATTTCGAAAAGTCCGCTTACAATATTATTAATCGGTTGTATAAAAAGCATAGGGAAAAGCCCGATTAATACGATTAAAATAGAAATAAGCAGCATTGGAAAAAGCATTTCGTTAGATGCTTCCTTAACATTTACATCTTTTACTTTTCTTGGACTTCCCAAAAAAACAACACCAAAAACCTTGGTAAAACAGAAAATTGCTAATCCTCCAATTAAAACAAGGGAGATAATGCCAAATAGCATCAAAATTGAATTATTAAAAGTTCCACCGAGCAATCCTTTAAAAAGTCCAATGTAAATCAGCATTTCTGAGATAAAACCGTTAAGAGGTGGAAGCCCGCATATTGCTATTGCTCCAATTAGAAAAAAGAAAGTACTTCTGGGCATTTTTTTGATTACTCCGCCAAAACTATCTATGCTGCGTGTGTGATATTGCTTATAAACTGAACCAGCACTGAAAAAAAGTAATGATTTGAATAAAGAGTGATTTAACACGTGAAGTAAAGCTCCGCTAAAGCCAAGCATTGCTACTAATGGGCTGTTCATTCCCAGACCAAGCGTACCGAGACCAATTCCCATGCATATAATTCCAATATTTTCAATGCTATGGTATGCAAGAAGTTTCTTTATATCGTGCTGGACAATTGCCATAATAACTCCGAGCAAACCGGAAATAGCAGCTATAATAAGAATAAACATTCCAATACTATACAAATCATATTGAATATAGCTTAAAATTCTTATTATTCCATAAATACCCATTTTTATCATAACGCCGGACATAGTGCCGGAAACGTGTGATGGTGCAGCAGGATGTGCTTCAGGCAGCCAGGTATGAAGTGGAATTACACCTGCTTTTACAGAAAAACCAATGAAAAACAATGCAAATAAGCCAATGTTTTCATTGTACTTAAAATAATCTGCAAGTGAATCGAAACTCATACTGCCGGTAGAATTGCTGAAAATCAGTATTGCAATTAGAAGAAATACAAAGCCAATGTGCATTTGAATTAGATAATTTACGGCAGTTTTTAGTGTTGTAAGTATTTCACCTTCAAATAGTATTAGAAGGAAAGAAGCCACTGCCATCAGCTCCCATGCAACGAGAAAAGCAAATCCATTCCTGAAAACCAGAACGAGCAGCATTGAAAGGTGTAAGAGAATATAGCTGCTATAGTGTAATGCAATAACTGCCGGCTTTTTTCTTTTTATATATGGTTCTAAATATCCATTGGAAAAGAGCATTCCAGTTAGCATTGTAAAGTTCGTTACCAAAATGAAAAATGCACTTAAACCATCAATTGTGATTTCAGTGGAATAAATAGAAGCAGTAAATGTATTTAAATTATTTATTAAGATGTCGAAAGCTGGGATTGAACTTATTATGGAAATGTAGAGTGCTAGCAGTAAAGATGAATAATATCGTATTTTTACATTCCCAAAAAATATAGGAATGCAAAAGATAATCGGCAAGAACAACAGCGTATATGTTATTTCCATTTTATATATATTTCATAATTTCAATATCTTTATTTTCAAAATTAAGGAAAATATTAATTGGTTGTAAAATATTTTTATTTTGAAAGGATTACTGAAATGGTGAACGAAAAATGAACAACAAATTAATTTTTATTCATAATCAAAAAAAATGAAAAAAATATTTGTTTTTTTTTTTTTTTATATATTTGTAATAGTTCATTTATGCAAATTTTAAAAGGACTTTATTTCCGGCTTGGAAGAACTTTTGAAATTAGCAAAGTAGGTAAATGAACTAAATTTATTCTAAAAAATGTTCTCAAAAATAATTTTTTTTAATTAAATTTGGAGTAAAAATTATGAAACTAAACAAGTTTTTTAGTTTGCTAATAGTAATGCTAGTATTAATAATAAGTTGCACCGAAGACGACAATCAAATTGTAACAAAATATAATCAAAAAGGTGATAAGGTTCTATCTGTTGCGAATCGGCTTGAATGGGTGGGAGTTGCACATAATGATGTATTGGAATATGTTCTTAATAATTTTAGTAATGAACTTCCTTCACAATGGCCTGATTATGACTTTATAGACTATATAAGTAATATGGCTGATGATTACATTAGCGGATATTTTCCAGATTCGTTGATAAGTAGCTGCGGCGATTTAAGTGATACCACCACTATGAATTTGTTAATAGGTATAAATAATGTAAATACAACTATTTCTAATTATAGGTATCAAATTTATAATTCAAATATTTTAACACAAAGAGATATAACGTATTCAATTAAAGTACTAGATATGGCAGAAGATTTAATTGATAGTTCAAATGTTTTAAGTTATAATGATATTATGAATAGAATAAATGATGTAGAAGATGAAATATTATCAATCAATTGGAATAATACAGAAAACCTCGCTTTATTTAGTATAGCACTTTTCAAAAATTCAATTATATTTCATGCTAATTATTCATCTGCATTAAATAAGAAATCTAACAACAATAATATTCAAGGCATGTCTTCTACTGAAATTGTAGTATGTGGATCTATTGATTTTATTGCAGGTGCAGCTACAACTTTATCTTGCGCTGGTGCTAGTGGCGGTATGGCAGCAGTGCCTGCTTTAGTGGCTGGTGTTAAAGTAGGCGCAAAAGCTTCAGGTGCAGCTAACTTTATTGGTAGATTATTTAATTGGTGGTAATTAATAAAGTATATTTAATTTAAGTAACTTCTATCTTATTGTATAGATAGAAGTTACATTTTTATTTTACTATATTTTAAGGTATCAAATGAAAAAACAAATTTTTACTGAAATAATATCTGTTGTAGTACCAATTATTTTTCTAGCTATCCTAATATTTGATTTTAATATTGAAAATGATAGTTATATTATATATATTATTTTGAATCTTTTATTCTTGAATTATTCTTTCTTTGATGATTTTAGAAATAATAAAAAAAATAATGATACTATTAAATATCCAAAATTATCAAATCTTCTTATTATAATACCTATATTATGTACAGTTTTTATTTTAATTATTGAATTATTAATAAATAATGATTCTAAAGTATTTATTTTTAAAATGATATCATTCTTCAATATGTTAGCAAATGTTATATATTACTTTATTCAAAGGAGAAATTGATTATTAGTCTGTTGAAATAATTATTGGTACTTATTCTGGAACACATTATGCTAACTTTTGGTATGATAATCATTATTATTCCAGATCTGTTACTTGGAGCGGAATGGAAATAAAAAACAGTAATATCTATGTTGATATTATGCTAATTCCTGATTAAAATTATAAATTAAAATAAATGAATAAGAGTCATTTTATTTATTTACTTTAATTATGAATTCACTTTAATTTAACATCAACCATCGGGTTAACCCAATGGTTGATGTTCATTTTATAATTATTAGAAAGAATTCCAATGAAAAAATTAATTTTTCTTTTTTCCATTTTATTCAGTTTAAATCTCTATTCTGAAAGTTTATTAGAAAATTTCAAATATGAACATTCTATAAGATTAGATATTCCAGATATTACCAAATTTGATTTAATTACCAAATATAATAATGGCAATATTTACATCTTTATTAAGCAAATAGAAAAAGACGAAAAAGGAAACTATTTTAATTACTTGTTTAAGTTTGATGAAAAAACAAAAGATTATAAAATTTTTAAAATTGAAAATAATAGAAAGTGCTATACCAATAATATTGACGTTAATGATAGATATTTTACATTATTAAGTTGGGATAGCACTTTGATTTACAAATGGAAAGATGACAATTATTATTATGAAGATAATTTTATATTCAAAGGTTGGTTTGATAATATTGTTATTGATAATGATTTTATTATTCTTTATGATTGTGGTATAGCTTCTTCTACAATGAATGAAGATACTCAAACTCATTTAATCAAATACGATTTAAAAAAAGAAAAAAATGTAATTGATGAGCTGTTACCCAACCCAGAAGGTTTCCAATTTACTTTTTTTGGACCAAGGAATCTTATTGAAGCAAATTCAAATTTTACTTTAGTTGCCGATGCTAATAATTATAAAATAAAGGTTTATAATTCAAAGAATGAAGTTACTGATGAAATTGCACGTAATGATGTTGACTGGAAAACACATCCAACAACAGATTCAATTTTAAAATCAATTGACATAACAAATACAGAAATTAAGTATGAAATTGACAAGCTAAGGCCATTTACTGGTTTGATTAGTTTAATTCACAGGATGAGTTTTATAAATGATTCTACTTTTGTTTTGCTTTGGTCAAAACCCAAAGCGGTAGCTGATTATTTTCTTTATTTTGATATTTGGGGTTTTAGAAATGGGAAGTGGAACCTCTTAAAAAGTGATTTGCAGCAAGACTTAGAAGAAAATGCTCAATTTTCTTTCGACAAACTTCCAATTTATAATATAACATATAGCATAAGCAATTCTAAGTTATTTGTAATAACAAATTATCCTTTTGATTTAGAAGAAGAAAATTATAAAACTATGACATTTGCTGAGTTAAAAAAACAAACAGACGAATACTACAAAAAGAACGACCTTTCTTTCACAATAATTGTTTATGAATATGTGGAAAAGTAAAATTTTATTTATTGCTCTTGTTTTCTTTATTTCAAGTGTATTTGCAAATGAAGAACTGTATAATTCCGTAACTAAAATTTATGTTTTAAACACTACTTTTGATACTGTTAATGTTTTTGAAGGTGATGATACTCAATTTCTAATTTTAATAAATAGCTACTGCTGCCATGATTGCTTCAAGCACCTTGAAAAAAGCATTTTGGAACAAAAGAAAAACGAATATAAAATAAAAATAATATCCCGCTGCCCGAACGACATTATTACTATGAAGAAGAATTTAGTAAATTTAAAACGGCTCTTTAATTGTAAGGAATTTTATTTCGATATACATCAGGAGCGAGATTCTATTCCGCCAACAAATTCAAAAGAAGGATTTTTCGGTTATTTCAAAGTAGTTCAAACTCCAGCTTTAATGGTATTTTCAAAACAAAAGCATAAATTAGATTTTTATTCATACAGAGATTTATTTGCCAATAATCAAAAGTTGAATATGAATATAGAAAAAATATTAAATGGTTTGTAAGTTCAAAGTCATACGAGCTACAAGTTGATGGTATAACAAGAGATGAGATTAAGTTTATGCAAAAAACTTGATGCTCATATAATATGAAAATTAAGTGAGCCGATGACTTAAAGTCATCGGTTCACTATAGCTCTAAAGAGTCGAGAAAAGGTATGCCTTTTCCCTACATTTTTATATCACCATCCATAGTGTAACTTGGGAATTAGCATAAAAATTCAGATGTTCAGCATATCCAAAATATAGGACATCTGCTCACTGGTCGCATCAAACTTTCGAAAAATATTTTATAAAATCATCCGAATAAAGCAATTACCAAAGAACTGCTTCTAATTCAGATTCACTTTCCATATAAACAGCTCTTGCTTTACTTCCGTCAAAAGGGCCAATCACACCTGCATCTTCTAATTCGTCAATAATTCTTCCGGCTCTTGCATAACCGACTTTCAATCTTCTTTGCACTAAAGAAACAGAAGCTTGTTGTTGCTGAATAATTAATTTTGCTGCTTCTTCAAAAAGTGGGTCTCTGTCTTCCTGACTAATCCCAGCACTTGCGGTATTTTTTTCAACTAAACTTGGAAGCTTATATGGCTGAGAATAGCCCTTTTGATTACCAATAAACGCACATATTTCTTCAACTTCGTCAGTAGAAATGAAGGCATTTTGAATACGAATTGGCTTGGGAGAGCCGCCAGCAAGGAAAAGCATATCGCCCATACCAAGAAGTTGTTCAGCACCCGAAACATCTAATATAGTCCTTGAATCAATTTTTGAAGCAACCAAATAAGATATTCTCGCGGGGAAATTTGCTTTAATAATTCCAGTAATAACGTCAACAGAAGGACGTTGAGTTGCAACTATACAGTGGATACCAACAGCTCTTGCAAGTTGAGCCAATCGGATAATAGGCCCTTCCACTTCTTTTGAAGCAGTCAGCATTAAATCTGCAAGTTCATCAATAACAACAACTATATATGGCATTTCTTTATGCAATATTTCCTTATCATCTTTGAACTTGCCTTCACGAACCTTTGCATTGTATTCAAAAATATTTCTTTGTCCAACTTTGGACAGGATATCGTAACGTAAATCCATTTCAGCACAGACAGCTTTTAAAACGATTACAGCTTCTTGTGGGTCGCTTATAATAGAATTATCGATGTCCGGAGAAACCGCAAGGAAATGATTTTCTAACTGCGCATACTGCTTCAATTCCACTTTCTTTGGGTCAACAATAACGAATTTTAAATATCTCGGATGCATTTTATAAAGCAAAGAAGCTATAATTGTATTGATGCCGACGCTTTTTCCAGCACCAGTAGCTCCGGCAATTAATAAATGGGGCATTTTTGTTAAATCAGTACAAAACACATCGCCTGAAATAGTTTTCCCTAAAGCCATAGGTAAATTTAAATTCGTATTAAGAAATTTATTCGACTTGGCTAAACTGCTAAAACTAACCATCGATGGCTTTTTATTAGGAATTTCAATACCAACAGTTCCTTTTCCGGGAATCGGAGCTATAATCCTTATTCCTTTGGCTTTTAGAGCCATTGCTATATCGTCAGAAAGGTTTTCAATGCGACTTATTTTAATACCTGCTGCCGGTACAAATTCATATTGAGTAACAACAGGTCCCGGAGTTACAGCAAGATTTTCAATTACGATTTTAAATGTTTCTAATTTATCTTGCAAAATCTGGGCATTTTGTTTTAATTCTTCTTCATCAATAAAAGTTTCGTCATCGAAATTACCAAGCAGACCAAGATGAGGTGACAAATAATTTATTTCTTCGTCTAAAATAGCTGTGGAAAGAGGAGATGAAAGCTGATATTCTTCCCCTTGATACTCTGCAACAGGTTTTTGCTCTATTGTTAAAGTTAGTGGTTTTGAATGACTAAGTATAATTTGACTTACTTCACTATCTGTATTTTCATCACTTTCGTTATCTAAAACCCCTTCTTGCTGTTCCAGCTTTTCTTCTGCTTCCATAGATTCGATTTCATTTTGGTATTTATTAATATCATCATTTTTCAAATCATTAGTTTGGATAATTTCTTCTTTTTCCTCATTGGGTTTATCCTCAATGATAATTTTTTCAATTACAGGCAGATGTGGATTTCTTTTTATAATTATTTCAGGAGTTTTTGATTTTTGCTCCAACGGTTCTTTTGCTGTTTGAATACGAGAATCAATTACATTTTGATTTTCAACTATCTTATTATCATTTCTAAATTTATTAAGACTATCGCGTCTTTCGGTGAATTCTATATTCTTTTGTATAATCCATGCAGGATTTTCCTGAGTTGAAGTATTTATTGTTTTTTTTGCCTGTAATGGAACAACACTCGGGATTTCCTTTTCCATATTAACATTAGTTTGCTTCTTCTCTTTTGGTTTTCTTTTAAAATATTCAAAAAAGTTATAAATCAAATTTTTCACATATTCTTTTAGTTTTAGATAATAATTATAATTAAATAATTTTATTAAATAAACAATCACTAAGCATAAAAATAAAGTAAAAAGTAAAAATGAGCCAACAACTCCAATCATACTTGATATAGCCATTGCAAGAAATAAACCTATTGCTCCGTAATATTCTTTTGATAACTCAAAGAACCAGGGAATAAGCGAAAGAGTTGCAATAAATCCGGAAATTGTAATCGCAAGTATAGAAAAACCAATAGTATGCTTAATTAATTTTGCAGAAATCGATAAGCGTTTAAATAAATTCCAACTCCAGATTGACAAGAATACAGGAAAAAATAAAACCGAATAACCAATAGTTGAATTATAAAGGAAATTTGAGACAATAGCACCGAAAATCCCAAGCCAGTTAATTGTTTGTGCTGCTTTTTCCTTTAATTCAATGTTTCCCTTAAATATAGAAAGCAATTCATTGAGAGATACTTCAGTGTTTGCTTCGTCTTTGGGTGTGTAAGAAATTAAAGATAAAAAAATTAAAACAGCAAGGAACATAAGAAAAATCGAAATTATTCTTATATTTTTATTAAATTTCGTCTGAAGTTTCTTTTCAATAGGAGAGTGCTGCTTGTTTAACTCTTTAGGATTAATATCTGTGTCTGTATTTTTTTTGATGTTTACTTTTTCCTTCCTTCGAATTGCTTCAGAAGAAGGGATATTTGAATGTCCCATTAATGTCTCCCCAAAATGCCGCCACTAAAAATGTAAATTAACAAAAATTGAATTGAAATAAAAATAAAATTGTAATGCTGTTTATTGCATATTATTACTTGATTTATAAATTTTGTTATCAATTCATAGAAAGCTAATCAGGATGCTAATAACTTCTTTGTTTTTTGATTAATTCCTTACCCAAAATTCAAGTAAGAAATTTATGAGAATTTATAAAAAATGTAATTCCGAACCCCCTGATAAAAGAAGACTTTTATATAAATAGAGAATGACATCACTTAACACAGTCATTCTGAACGA
>CAZCHH010000005.1:0-95130 GCA_964498585.1 uncultured Hyphomicrobiales bacterium | reverse complement strand
CATTCTGAGCGTAAGCGAAGAATCCAGAAAAAATCTATTTGAAACTACTGCTTTCTGGATTCTTCACTTCGTTCAGAATGACTGAGCTCCAGAAGTGCCACACTTTGAAAGTGTGGCACTTCTGAAAGAGATAAATTCTCCTATATGATTGTGGGTAGATAGCTATCGGTAAGACCTCCGTAGCTGTTGAAAAAGTCCAACATCGCAAGGTGCTGGACTTTTTTTATATATGAGTTCCATTTTCACAAACCAAAAATCTGATTACTCTTTAAAAATCCAATCTTTTTGTCTTTTTAAACGCTTATCTAAATTATATTTTTTAAAAAGCTCAATTGTTTCTTCTTCGGTACGAATTTTAAACATAAAATCTTTGTAATTTGCTAATTTTAGAGTCATTACTGTAATAATTGCGGAAGCATCTGCAAGAATCCTTGCATCAACTTTTTCAAAAGTATCACCGAAATCATGATAATAATGATACATATCCTTTTCTAAGAAGCCACTGTGAGTAAAAGAAGGAATGCCTTTTAGCATAAATGGGGTGTGGTCGCTATTTACCCAAGGATTTGTATGAATTCCTTCTTTAAAATTATACGCTTTCAAATCTTGAATCAAATCTTTGAAAAATGGGATAAATTCTTCATATCCCATAGTATTGAAGCCAGTCGGACTGCCAGTCATATCCATATTAATCATTGCTATAGTTTCGTCTGAATGTTTTTCTGCATATTCTTTTGAACCGAATAGCCCAAGCTCTTCTGCATTAAACCAAGCTAATTCAATAGTATAATAATTTTTTGGACTATACTTTTGAATTAGGCGGGCTATATCGAAAAGGATTGCAGTTCCGTGTCCGTTATCTACAGCACCTTGACTTACATCCCAAGAATCGAAATGCGCTCCGACCACAATTTTTTTTGCTGATTCTCCCGGAAAAGTAACAACAATATTTGATGTTTCAGTTTTAAAACAAAATGAATTTACTGCAATTTTCATTTTGATTGAAAAATTCTTTTCTAATAGTCGTTTTAGCCAGTTCCCTTCTTCATAAGTAATTGAAAAGGCGGGGATTTTTGATTCTTCACCACTAAAATTTGAGGTGCCGCAAATATTTAAGCCACCATTTTTTGTATTGATAAAAAGTATTGCTCTTGCCCCTGAATTTACAGCTCTTTCTGTAACTTCGCATCTGAATTGCTGGACTGCACCTTTTGGAGTTTCGAGCGTAACTAAGCAAATTTTATTTTTAGAATCAATATTTTTAAAATCTTCTTCTGTTCCGCAGTTAAGAAATGTAAGTTCAGAAATGAATTCCGATGTTTTAGGGGAATAACCAAGAGCATATACGCGTAGTTTCTTATTTATTGGAGTAATCACTTCAACTAAGTCATCTCCACGCTTCCAGCTATTTATTGAAAATTTTTCTAATTTTGAAGTTATTCCAATTTTATTTAATTCTTCTTTTAAAATTGCAATTCCTTTTTCATTTTCAAGAGAACCGGCTAATCTTCCACCGGCTTCATCACATAAGCGTTGCAAAAAATCATAAGATTGAATTTCGGTATATGCAGAACCAACTATTTGATTTATTGTAGATTGATTTTGAGAAAATAATTCGTTAGAAAATAAAATAATTAATATAATTCCTTTTATAATGAAAATAAAAGAAATATTCGATTTTTTTAAAAAATTTGTATTCATTTAAATTTAAGAAGAGTTTGTAAATAAGGAAAATAATTATTAGAAAGCAAAAATGAAGCGAAAAATATCCTGCCAGTGAGTAAATGCAATTACCCGATAGCCGAGCAGGGTGCCGAAGCCAATTAAAGTAAAGCCGGCAAATTTTCTGATTTTAAGTATTACATCGTCAGTTATTCTATGTTTAATTCGGGCAAGCACCTTAACCAAGAGATAAATCCATGTGAAATTTCCTGCTCCGAAGCCGATAGCAAACATAATGCTACTTGCAGCCGTTAATTCAATAAGATGGTATTTTTGGACAGATAAAGTAACAAAAGAAAGTGATGAAAAGAAAGTTGGATTTGCAATATTTGTAAAAGCAACTGCTGCACCTAAGAAAAAAGGCCCTTTTGTCATAATTTTATTTAAAAAGTTCAATCCTCTTAAATGGATGCTGTTTGTATCTAAATCTATACTTTGTTTTTTGGGCTTTAGTTGCATTAAGCCAAAAAGCATAATAACTGCAATGACAAGTATCTGAAATACAAGGAATAATAAAGGATTGTAGTTAGTAATATCTGAAAATAATTTAACAACAAAACTCGTTGCAAAAACGGTAATTAGAGCAAAGAAAATATCAATTATTGATGTGCCGAAAGCCACCATTTTTCCATGTTTAGCTCCTTTTTCTAAAGTAAGTTTCATAGCTGTTACAGCAACAGGTCCCGGCGGTATTGCAAGGATAAATCCTAATATGAAACCGACTATTATAGATATAATCATTAAATCATCTTTAAAATTATACTAAACATAATAATTAAAAAACTTTCATAAAAATAGTGTTAAAAATATTACACAAAATACAAAAATCTCAATTATTATCAAAATTAATTTTTTTATCTTAATTTTGTAAAGATTTTTTTAAATTTTTTGGAAAGAAATATGTTTCTTATTCATGAAGTTGGTATGCGTGATGGTTTGCAGATGGAGAAGCAAATTGTTCCTTTTGAAACCAAAGTAAAATGGATTGAAAAAATGCTTGAAAGTAATGTTGATATTATCCAGCTCGGTTCTTTCGTCCATAAAGAAAAAATGCCTCAAATGGCAGATTCAGATAAACTTTTTAACTATTTTAATAAAAAGAAGCACAATACAATTTTTTCAGGACTTGCTTTAAACGAAAAAGGAATGGAACGTGCTTTCGCTTGCGGTGTTGATTTGCTCTGCCTTGGCGTTTCTGCAAGCGAAACACATAGCAAAAAGAATACAGGTATGACAGTTGAAGATGCTATTAGCCGTATAATCAATATTGCTAAAGAATCATTGAAAGCTGGTGTGAAAGTGCAAACTTCGGTGCAATCTGCTCTCGGTTGCGGTTTTGAAGGCATTATTCCTGAAGAAAGGGTGCTTAACATAATAAAGAAATATCTTGATGCCGGAATTAGAAAAATAAGTTTAGCTGATACTGCAGGTTATGGCAATCCAGCTCAGGTTGAAAGAATAATATCAGAAATTAAGCGGTTAGACAGTGAAGTAGAAATTGCCTGTCATTTCCATAATACTTACGGAATGGGATTAGCAAATTGCTATGCTGCTATGAAAGCCGGCGCAACTGTTTTTGAATCCTCTACTGGTGGGCTTGGCGGCTGTCCTTTTACAAAACTTGCTGCCGGCAACGTTTGCACTGAAGACTTAATTAATTTCTTTAATCAAATGGATTTAAGAAAAGATATTGTTCTTAATATTTTTATTGATTTGGCTAAAGAAATGAGTGAATTTTTCCAAAGAGATTTACCCGGTTATGTTTATAAAGCTGGAGTTATAAAAAAATAGGAATAAATAATAATCTCAGAACTACAGACACCATATCGAAAATAAAGGAGTTAGGAGATTTGGTTCGTAAAGTATAATTTCACATATTATTGCAAAAAGATGACATTCTAAACCCCCAGATAAAAGAAGACCTTTATTTAATAGTCTTGACAGACAAACGTAATGATGTCATTGGTAACCTCCAAATAAAGCACTTGCTTTATCGTGGGGGGCGAAATGACTAGTAAGCGAAATACAAAACTACGAGGATTAAGGAGTACTGAATTGTAAAGGATTATGAGATGGTATTGTAATGTAATATTATGTTCACCGTTTTCACTTGTTAACAACCTTTTTTCTATACTGGTAAACATTCCTATATCGTCAGCGTAATTGCTCTCATTTCAAACTCAGTATTCTTTTTTTCTCAATTTTAATATTTTCAGAAAAATTACTATAACTTTTTGTATTTTTGTTATAATATTGTTTGTGATTGTATGGCATTTTTAAAAGAATAGTAAAAAGATAAGTATATGTCTTTAAAAAAACAGGAAAAGAAATCTCTGGTAGTTCCGGATAAAGTATATGAAGATGATTTTGATGCAACTCTTCGTCCAAAAACTTTTGAAGAATTCACTGGACAGAAAAAGATAGTAGATAATTTACGAATCTTCATACAGGCAGCGAGGAAAAGAAAAGAGCCATTAGACCACGTATTGCTTACTGGACCGCCCGGACTTGGGAAAACAACTTTAAGTTACATAATAGCAAGAGAGATGGAAAGTAAAATCAAAATCACATCAGGCCCTGTTCTCGAAAAGCCCGGTGACCTTGCTGGCTTACTAACTAATTTAGAAGAGTATGACGTTCTCTTTATTGATGAAATACATCGTCTGTCTCCAATAGTTGAAGAATACTTATATTCAGCAATGGAAGAATATCGATTGGATATTATGATTGATTCAGGACCATCAGCAAGGACAATTCAGCTAAGCATACCTCATTTTACTTTAATAGGCGCTACAACTCGAGCCGGTTTGCTAACCGCTCCTTTACGTTCCCGCTTTGGGATTTCCAATCGTTTAGATTATTACAATAATAATGATTTATACAACGTAGTTCTTCGCTCTTCTGCTTTGCTTAACGTTAAAATTGACAAAGACGGTGCTTACGAAATAGCATCACGTTCACGTGGTACTCCTCGTATAGCAAACCGCTTATTAAGGCGAACAAGGGATTTTGCTGAAGTAAAATCCAATGGCAATATTGATAACGAAATAGCAAGAATGGCTCTCGTTGCTCTCGAAGTTGATGAATTTGGATTAGACGATATGGATAAAAGAATTCTTCTTACTATTATTGAAAAATTCGATGGAGGACCAGTTGGTGTTAATACAATTGCTGTTGCTGTTGGTGAAGAAGCTGGCACAATAGAGGAAGTTTACGAACCATTCTTGATTCAACAAGGATTCCTGCAACGTACTCCTCGCGGAAGAACTGCAACCGAACTTTCTTATAAGCATTTTGGTTACTCAAAAAACAAAGACAAAGATTTTTTATTTGAATAGTTTTTAATATTTCAGGAGTTTTACAATGAATAGACTTTTCTTAATATTTTCTTTAGTACTAATTATTAGTGCTTGTTCGAGTTCAAATGACCCTGAGCAGAAGATGCCTCCAACTGAGGTAAATACACTAAAACTTTGGATAAACTCAGATATGAACTCGCTTACTTTGAAATTAAGGCAATATGCTGACAGCATAAAAATTAATGGCAGCGACAGTACAAATATTAGAGAAGTATTAATACAGTTAATGGGAAAATCTGAATTTGCTTATGATATTACTTTTATTTCTTCCGATGGCATAATTACTATGGTTGAACCTTCTGATTATTCAGTTGTTATTAATAAAAATCTTAATCAGGAAGAAAGCTATCAGCGAATGCTTCAAACAAAAGATGTTGTTTTTAGCTATTCTTTTGATGCTTGGGAAGGAGTTCGGGGTGCCACATTGGTTGTGCCAATTTATCAGGATGATGTATTTATTGGTGCTTTATCAGCTTTAATTGACGTCAATGAATATCTTAAAGGATTAATCTATGATTTAAAATTAGAATCCGGATTGACATTGTGGGCTTTCGAAAATATCGGTACTGTTTTGATTTACAGAAAAAATGAAGAAATAGGAAAAAATATTTTTTATGATGAATATTTCGATGCTGATTTTCGTGCTGCCTGCGAAACTATTATTAGTTCTTTGTCTGGCAATACAAGCTATAAATATACTGACGGAAATAACCAAACAAAAAGCCGTGAAGTGTGGTGGAATACTGTAAAAATTCATGGAGTAGAATGGAAAATTGTAAGTGAGCAAGAATAGAATTTTTTTTTGAATATGTTTTTTTATCTTTTAGGAAAATAATTTCTAATTTTAAGCATTCCTCCTCTTGAGAGTGTTGCTAAATCAGGTTTATAAGTTATTTATTTTGTAACAAAGGAACCATTACTCTCATATGGGGGAATGCAAAAGTTGAATTAAAATTAAGTATGGCATTTAACATCGCAATAGTAGGAGCTACTGGTTTAGTAGGCAGAATGTTTATTAAAGTATTGGAAGAACGCAATTTCCCGGTGAAAAGCATAAGATTATTTGCGTCTGAACGCTCGGCTGGTAGCAGTATTGATTTTAAAAATGAAAAAATTATAGTTGAAAAACTTGGGCAAAATTGTTTTAAGGGAACAGATATTGCATTGTTTTCAGCAGGTGGAGCAATAGCAAAAGAATGGGCAAAAATAGCAAGTTCGTCTAACTGTGTAGTAATTGACAATAGCAGCTATTGGCGTATGTTTCCAGAAGTACCGCTTGTCGTTCCAGAAGTAAATCCCGAAGCTATAAAAAATCATAATGGAATAATTTCTAATCCTAATTGCTCTACCATTCAACTTGTTGTTGCACTTAAGCCCATTTCTGATGCTTTTGGTTTAAAAAGAGTTTTAGTTTCCACTTACCAATCAATAAGCGGAGCCGGGCAAAAAGGTTTAAATCAACTTAATGCTGAAATAAACAATATTGAAATCTCCAATCCTATATCAAAGTACAGAGTTGCAAATAATCTAATATTTCATAATTTTGATTCTTCAAATGACTTTACTGTTGAAGAAGTTAAGATGATAAATGAAACCCGCAAGATACTCGGTTTGCATAAATTACATATTTCAGTTACCTGCGTTCGTATTCCAGTTCTTGTCGGGCATGGTGAATCTGTGAATTTGGAACTTGAAAAAGAATTTCAAATTAATCAAATTAAAGAAGTATTATCTAAGCAAAAAAATTTGGTTATTAAGGATAATCCTGATGAAGATGAATATCCGACATTACAGGATTCAGAGGACTCAGATTTAGTATTTGTGGGAAGAATACGATTAGACAAATCTGTTCAAAATGGTTTACATCTTTGGATTATTGCAAATAATTTAAGAAAAGGTGCTGCTACAAATACAGTTCAGATAGCTGAATTGCTTTAAAAAGTGTATATAATACTTTTTGAATTGTGCAAAGCCCAGAAAATTTTAAGACAGGAAAAAGTGAAAGTCATACAATCAGCTTGCTGTTCGTATGACTTCTTTGCTTTTTTCTGTTATTCTTCTTTTCAAATCGGAGTAATAAGATAAAAACACAATTTCATAAGTGAATTGCTATCTATACTTCCTTCTAATTTCAATTTCAGTTTCGCGTTTTTTTGTTGCTTCTCGTTTGTCGTATTTTTTCTTAGCACGAACGAGAGCAATTTCCACCTTAACAAAGGGACCTGAAAAATAAATTGTGAGAGGCACAATTGTGCATCCTTTCTCAGTAACCGCAGTCTTTAATTTTACTGCCTGTCTGGAGTTTAAAAGGAGTTTCCTTGTCCTTTTTGGTTCATGATTAGCAAAACTTGCATTTTTATAAGGACTTATATGAAAATTTACTAAAAATAAATCGTTGTTAGCAGGATTATTAAAGCTAGCATAAGCATCTTGGATGCTGCACATTCCGGCGCGTAGTGATTTTACTTCTGTTCCTTGCAAAACAATACCGGCTTCAATTCGCTGAAGGATTTCAAACTCATGCCGTGCTTTTCTATTAGTTGCAATTAATTTTTGCTTTCGTTCTCTAATTTGTAAATCTACCATTTTAATCTTCGATGTTTTTTTGATAAAAAAGTTCAAAAGTATTTAGTTCTAATGCACAAAGATAGCCCAAATTTTTATATAATTTATTATAAACACAACCGCCGTCAAGTAAAATTCTATTAGAACTTAAGCTGTTAATAACTTCATTAAGTGTAGAAGGAGTATGTCCGGTAATTAGCCGCCGCCCGCCAGTTTTTTCCATATCGATATAAGAATTTCTTTCCCAAACCATAGCTTTGAAATCAGTATATGGATTATCAATTCTAAAATTTAAGCCCCCGTGAACTAAAATAAATTTTTCTAAAACATAATAGTATTTTATTGATTTAAAAAAATTTATATACTTTTCTTCAAATTCAAAAGGACTTTTAATATTAAAACTGTCTAAGGTTTTAAAAGCATAATTATTTATCCATAATTCATATTTATCATTTGGGTCTAATGCTTCAAGAAGTATTTCTTCATGATTTCCTTTTATAGGAAAAATATTATAACCTTCATCAATTAATTCCAAAATAAAATCAACTGTTTGCTTTATTCTCGGGCCCCGGTCAATATAATCACCAAGCAAATAAATATCGTCTTCTTTACTGATTTGAAGAATGTTATTCAACAGATAATTAAACGTATTGAAACAGCCATGAATGTCTCCAATAACAAAAATTCGTTTCTCTAGCATTATGTTTATAAATCTTTTTAAACAAAAAAAACTATTCAAAAATACAATTTTCTTTGTAAATTGCATTAAAAAACAAATTAAAATTATGAGATGATATACTTTTTATCAGATGTTCATTTAGGTATATATAAACGTGAAATAGATAAACAGCGGGAAGATTTCTTTCTTACTTTTATTAATAAAATAAAAAGCGATTGCGAACATCTTTATATTGTTGGTGATTTGTTCGATTACTGGTTTGAATATGACTACGTAATACCCAAATATTTTTACAGAACAATAACTGCCTTGCACGACTTGGTGGCTTCTGGAACAAAAATTGATTATTTGATGGGTAATCACGATTTCGGGCATAAAAATTTTTTTTCAGAGGAATTAAATATAAATGTGCATAATGATGATATAGTGCGTATAATTTATGGGAAAAAGTTCTATATTTCTCATGGCGATGGAAAAATAAAAAACGATTATTCTTATAATTTTATAAAAAAAATTTTCAGACATAAACTTTCTTTATGGCTATATTTAAAATTACATCCGGACTGGGCAATTGCTCTTGCTTCCCATTCATCGAAAGAAAGCAGAAAATATAGTGATAAAAAGAGATTTGGAATTGAAGACAGTTTAGAGAATTTTGCAAAAGAAAAAATAGATAACGGCTTTGATTTTGTGATTATGGGACACAGACATTTGCTTAAACTTACTCAATATAATAATGGGATTTATTGTAATCTTGGCGATTGGTTTAATAATCCTCATTTCGCATCTTTCGATGGAACTATATTTAAACTTAATAATGTAAAACAGTTTATTGATAAATAAAATATGGTTTTAAAGGATTTTTTTAAAATTCTAATAGTTGAAAAAATTGCTTTCAATAATTATTTTGAAATACTTGAAGCATAACAAAAGCTCGGAAATAAATATAACAGATTGTAACATTAAGTAAAACTAAATGATAAAGAATTAATCAACATTGATGCACTATGAAAAAAGATAATATTTTCTACAGGATTTTTCAACTAAATCCATATTTCTTTTCTTTATATTTTGTTTCTCTAACTATTGGTTTTTTCCATATAGTATTTCAATCTCACGGCTACTTGGTGCTATGGCTTAATCAATTACACAATCCAGTATTGGATTTATTTTTCAAATACTTTACATATCTCGGTGATGGAATTTTTTATGCTGTAGCTCTTATTTTTTTCATTGTTCATCGGGTAAGGATATTTTTAATTGGTTTATTTTCATTTTTGATAAGTGGTGGTTCAGCTCAAGTGTTGAAACATATATTTAACACGCCCCGACCTAAGCTATATTTTTTAGACCAGCATTTGTATTTTGTTCCCGGAGTTGATGTTTATTCAAATTTTAGTTTACCTTCAGGACACACTGCCACAGCTTTCTCTCTATTCCTTTTACTATCTTTTATGGTTAAATATAAACCATTGGGTATTCTTTTCTATTTTATGGCTTTAGGAGTGGGAATTTCCCGGTTATACCTTCTTCAACATTTTTTTATAGATGTATATATCGGCTCTGTTCTTGGAGTATTATTTACAGTTGTTTTCTATTATTTAATACAAACTCACAGTTATTTTCTATCTAAAAACTGGATGGATAAATCTTTTCTTAAAAATAATTTTAACTCTTTTAATAATTGTTAAATTCTGATCTCTAATTCAATAAAAAATTAGAACTACAACCCTTTTGTAATTTCTTGTCGAATATATTATGCTATTCTGAATGGCAGCCAAGAATCTCACAAATCATTGTTACCAAAGAGTTTGAGATTTTTCACTTCGTTACCAGTGACATCTTGAGTCCTCATTCTGGCGTATGCCCGAATCCATCTTGGAAAAGCAAGTGAACAAGCTTAAGATACATTTTGGCAAGCACAAATGCATTGTTAAAATAGCAAATATCGTTTGCAACAAAACAATATAAGATGGATTCGGACATTCGTCAGAATTACAGCATTAATTTATGTCATTTCCTTTTAAATGAAACATTTGCATTATCAGAGAATTCGGAACGACAGTTTAAATGACCATTATTGTTAGCGGTTTGGTATAACACAAACTCGATTTAATGCACTGCTGCTATTCAGTTCTTAGAAATTTATAAACTAAACCAGCTAAAATAGCTCCGGCAATCGGAACAACAATAAAGAGCCATAATTGGGCGATTGCCCAATCACCAACGAAAACTGCCTGACTAATACTTCTTGCAGGATTAACAGAAGTGTTAGTTACAGGGATAGAGATTAAATGGATGAGTGTAAGTGCAAGACCTATTGCAATACCTGCAAAGCCCTTCGGTGCTTTTTCGTCAGTTGCACCAAGAATAATTAGTAAAAACATAAAAGTCATTACAAATTCTGATACTATGGCTGCAAACATACTATAGTTACCGGGTGAGTGCTCCTCATAGCCATTAGCAGCAAATGTTCCGATATCGCTTCCATTGCCAATAACAATGATATACAAAACAGCTGCTGCAACTATTCCACCTAAAATCTGAGAGATAATATATGGCAGAATTTCTTTTGCACTAAATCTGCCGCCAGCCCATAATCCTATTGTAACAGCGGGATTAAGATGAGCGCCTGAAATATGTCCTAATGAATATGCAATGGTAAGGACGGTTAGACCAAATGCCAATGCAACTCCTACAAGTCCAATTCCAACATCTGGAAAAGCAGCTGCCAACACTGCACTACCACAGCCACCTAAAACCAACCAAAAGGTTCCAAAAAATTCGGCTAAACTTTTTTTCATAATTTTTATGCTCTCCTACTCGTATGGCTTTTCGGATTTCGCCCCGTTTTTGAAAGTGGGTTCTGGACTCCACTTATTCTGTTTAATATTTTGTATTATCATTCATTGATTTTTATTTTTCAGATATTTTCTTTTAAAATCTAATTATTTAATCATTTTATTTCACAAAGCATCTTTAATTCTGTTAATTCAGATTTAATTTGTTTAAATATTTTTGATTTTATTTTCTGTCCAATAACAAGACAGATTAAGTTCATCGGAAATTTCCATTTGATTTTTGAATTTACCGTTACAGTTGATTTATTATTTTCACCAATAACAGAATAAACAAGATAAACATTATGTATTTTACTCTCTATATGAAATGAAATCAATTGATTAGGTAAAAAATCAATTATTTCACCATACATAACGAGGCATTTCCCATCTTCTTCCATTACTTCTTTAAAAGTAGTTCCAATTCTTTCAGCTGTTTCTTTAATGATTTCACCATTTTTTACATTTTTTTGCCATAGTATTGCCTTATCTGGATTATTTATCCATAAAAACACTTCTTCAGGATTTTTTGAAATTTCAATTTCAGTTTTAATTTCCATAGTCTTGATTTTTTAAAACTAATAAATATATTGCTTATTAAATATCTTGAAATTATCAACTAATTAAGCTAAAAACTTATTCTTAATTTTAGCTTTAATAAAACTTAGGAAACATCTTCATTTTACAAAATCACAAATACTATGAATCGAGATAAAGCATTGAGTAACCATCAAAAACCTATCCCGCAACCAATGCTGAAATTAATTAGTGAATAATATTTTTTTCTGAATTTAGTCATTTTTCACTACTTAATATTCTTAGCAAATATACAAAATTTTTCAACTAAAGCAATTTTTTTTGAAATGTGTAATTTTTTTGAAATATTTATTTCGTATGAATATATTTTATACTGTTATTATGATAGCAAATGAGGAATCTCAAATGAAATGCAAAATAAGGATTTGTGAGATTTCTTGCTACGCTACCAATGAAAATCAGTTTAAATCAACTTTTCAATGAATTGTTAAATTAGTTATAACAAGTTCTGTTGTAAAAACTCTTTCAAAATAAATCAAAGTTCTCCCATAAGCAATTTTAAATGCGTTTCTGCTAATTTCAGATTATAATTTATTGTGCTAAGTCTTGTTAAGGAATTTTCATAAGATAGTTGCGCATCGCGGACTTCGATAGCAGTTGTTTGGCTAAGTTTTAATCTTTCCATTGCAAGAAAAAGATTTTCTTTAGCAGAAATTTTTGTAGAATTTTCAATTTCCAACATTTTCTGGTTTGTTCTTATAAGAGCAAATAAATCAAGGAATTGCATCTTAACTTCCTTTTTTGCCGCTTCAAGTTGAAGTTCTGCTGTATAAAGATTGATTTTTGAAATTGATGCTTGTCTTGAAATATTTCCACCTTCATAAAGAGGAAAAGAAAGACTTAATCCAATGCTAGGACCGATGCTTCTGCTAAGATTTGTGAAACCGACTGAATTTTCAGAAATATTAAGTCCATAGCCGGCATTGAGATTTACATAAGGCAAATGATTTGACTCGTATTCACTTACATTCAGTTTAGAAATTTCAATTTGTTTTTTTAAAACCTGTATTTTAGGATTTGATTCATATATCTTATTCGCTGCAATAGTGCTGTCAATACTAATAAATGAAATTGAATCAATTACTTCAAAATTATTTGATACTTCTTGATTGATAATTTGATTTAATTTTCTTTTAGCTTGAGAAATCACATATAACTGCTGTATTTCGCTTTGAGATTGGGTATTGAAATCAATCTGTGCCTGAAGCAATTCTGTTTTTGCAGATAGTCCGGCTCTAAATCTTGTTTCGCCAATAGTCATTCGCTCTTTGGAAAGCTCTTTAATTTCCCTGTAAGTATTTAGCAATTGCTTTTGTTTTACGATTTCATAGTAAGCATCAACAATTTCTGCAATGCTTTGCTGAAGCTGGATTTTATAATTAATTTCACCTACTTTTTCAATTTCTGCAAGTTTTTGCTTGGTTGTAAACATTTTGAAACCATCGAATATAGTCCAGTTAAGAGCTATTCCAAGATTGAAGCTTTTGGTAGTGGCAGATGATTGGTCGCCTGTGCTATCATTCAAGTATTCAAAATGATTGTTACTAAAAGCAAAGTCTGCTCCGGCATTTAGATTAATATTCGGCAACATTCCAGCATTACCATAAGTATTGTTTTCTCTTAATACATTAGCTTCATTTTTGTTTATTTGGATATTGTAATTATTTTTCAAACCAATAGCAATGGCTTCTTCAAGGTCTAATATATCCTGAGAAAATATTTTTTCTACATTTATCGCACTGAAAATTATTAATAATAGCAGTATGAAACAATTTCTTCTTTGTTTTCTATTAATTATTCTGAATTTTTTTTTCATAAATTTTAAATTTTAAAATCAACAAATTTATTTGAATTAATGTTTTAATTTCCCTAATTTATACTAATGTGTTTTTATTATTCCGATTTTAATATCATTTCAAAGCGAAGCGAGAAATCTCACAAATTCTTTTTATCACTACATTTGAAATTTCTCAATTCGTTACCAATGACATCGTAGTTTGTCATTCTGGCGTATGCCAGAATCCATCTTATAATTGTGCAGTTGCTATTCTTATTAGATATTACAAAGAAGCATTTGGGCTTGCCCAAATGTGACAAGTGAGCAAGCTCACTTGCTTTCTTAAGATGGATTCTGACATTCGTCAGAATGACACTCTTATTATGTCATCTCCATTATAATAAAGCATTTGCTTTATCAGGTTGATTCGGAATGACAAGATTGCGAAATACCAAACTACGTGGCATCGGTTGTTCTGAATTTGAATTTCAACTCCCATTTATTGTTTACTTTTCCGCCTCCGGTGGATTGCTCAGAAGTATTTGGGAAGGATTATCTGTGAATGCCTGCAGAGTGCGTTTCATCTGCTTGTTTGTTGATTTAAAGCCAGTAATCAAATCGTTGAGATTAAATAAGGCATTTTCAAAGCGATAAGAAATATTTTTAACCGCCTGATTTGTATTTATCATAACAGAATCGTATCGCATAGAAGCATTTGCAATTGTTTTTTCAATATCAACATCATCTATTTTTGAATTTAATTCATCAGAGAAATTTTTCAAGGCAACTGAAGTATTATATAATTCTTCGCTTGTATTGTTTAAATTTTCCCAAAAATTCGTATTGTTAGCGTTGCTCATCAATAATTTTAAATCATTGGAAGTTGTTTCTAAATTACTAATTATTGAATATAATTTCTTATTTTTAAAGAAGTCAGTAGTAGTAGCAAGGAAATTGACAGTATTATTGGAAACGGAATCGAACTGAAATTTCATTATGTTGTTCATAATCTCGCGTGCTGCTATCTCAATTTCCTGGATTCCGGACGGGGAGGAGCGTATTACAGGGAAATCGGGCTTTATATTGGAAATATCCGGATACATTTTTGCAATTGTTGTATCGGTAGGGAAGTAGAGTTGAAGGAACTTTCCGCCAGCAATACCAGCCATTTCTGCCTTAACACGCAAACTATCTGATATTTCGATTTTTTTCCCGATTAGCATCGTTACCTGAATTAACCGACCGTCAGAAGCTACTTCAATTTTTCCGACAGTTCCTACTGGAACGCCAAGATATTTTACAGCAGAACCGGGGTCTAAGCCCTCTACAGAGCCATCGAAATATGTTAAATACTGAACATTTGTTTCGAGAAAACTGCTTGCACCGAGCCAGATGATTACTGAAATAATTAATATTGAACCAATGATTACAAAAATTCCTACAAGAAAGGAACTTGAACTTCTGCTTGCTTTTATTTTTTTCATTTGATTATCCTATTCTATTGAAAAAATTATAAACTATTTGGTTGGAGCGGTTATTCTTTAATTCTTCCGGAGTGCCTGTTGCAATTATACCCCGAACAGATTTGTCGAGCATTATTATTCTGTCGGATATATTTAAAATACTTGCTAAATCGTGGGTTACAACTATCATTGTTGTTTTAAATGAGCGATTGATTTCTTTAATCAGATTATCTAATGCTGCGGAGGTCGTAGGGTCTAAACCGGAAGATGGCTCATCGAAACAAAGTATTCTTGGGTCAAGTGTCATTGCCCGTGCAAGTGCTGCCCTTTTTTTCATACCACCACTTATTTCCGCTGGTAAAAAATCCTGAAATCCATCTAATCCAACTGAATTGAGTTTGATTTTTATTATGTCGTAAATTGTTTCATTGTCTAAATCTTTTATTGTTTCAAGCACAAGAGCTATGTTTTCAGCAATTGACATTGAAGCAATAAGCCCGCTTGACTGAAACAGAACGCCATATTTTTTCATAATTTCTGTGCGTTCTTTGGGATTTGCAGTGGTTAAGTCTTTTCCATCTATTATTATGCTACCAGAGTAGGGCTGTTCTATTCCTATTAGCTGCCTTAATAAAGTACTTTTTCCGCATCCACTTCCACCAACAATAACAAATATTTCACCCGGAAAAATATCAAAACTAACATTATCCAAAATTACTCTTCCGTTGTATGAAACTGTAAGATTTTTTACTTCAATTATTGGCAACATTTTAATTGTTAATTATTAATTGTTAATTATTAATTATTTAGATTTTCTACTCAAATCCAATTTTTTTTCATTCCTAAGTTGCACTTGGGAAGTAGAGAACCTGTCATTCTGAATCCCCTTATAAAAAAGACCTTTATTTAAATGCAGATGACAAAACAAGTGTCATTCTGACGGATGTCAGAATCCATAGTATTTTTATTCAGTTGCTATTCTATATTACCTATTACAAGGATGCATTTGGGCTTGCCCAAATGATACAAGTGAGCAAGCTCACTTGCTTTCCCTATATGGATTCTGACATCCGTCAGAATGACACTTTTAGTGATGTCATTTCCATTTAAATAAAAGTCTTCCTTTATCTTGTGCTTCAGAAAAATCTACAAACTCTTTCCTAATTCCCGATTCCCAATTCCCAATTCCTATATTACAAAATAATATAAAAATTAAATTGCAAAATATCAATTTTATTATTAAATTACAAGAAAAGAAGCAAAAGATAATAAATAAAAAAAGTGAAAAGATTCAGTTCTCTTGAATTTTTCACTTTTTTAAAATTAAGTAAATAGAAATTATAATATTTTTACAGCAATTTGAAAATAGTTATTAACTGCTGCGATAACTTCATAATCTATATAAAAGGAATTTACAAATTCTGTAAATGCTTTAAATTCGTGAGTAGGTACGCCGAACTCATCAAAAATAATTATATCGCCTTTCTTTAACAATTGAGCCATACTGGTTAAAACGTATAGAGTAGAAGTGTATAAATCAGCATCTAAATGTATAACATTTCTTTTATCATTTTTAAAGTTTTTTAAGAATTCAGGTAAAGTATCCTGAAAAAGACCTTTTATAAATTCTACTCTTGAATCTTTAATATCTGGAAAAATACCACCGGGCGACATATCTCCTTTTTTATATAAATGCCAGTCTTCAGGAAGACCTTCAAATGTATCAAAGCCATAAAATTTTGTAGCGCTGTCTTTATTATTATCAGTCCACCATTTAAAAGTTTTGCCGTAAGCAACACCGAATTCCAAATAATTAATTGGACCAACTAAATTTTCACTATCAAAAACACTTTTATACACATCAAATCTTTTGTTTGAGCCGAATTTAAAAGTATAAAAATCATCGAATTTTGTCTTTTTAATTTGTTTTCTCCATTTTGAAAATTTAGATAAATATACTAAATTTAATAAAAAACCATTTAGAAAACCAAATAAAGAATGAAGGTTTAATTTTAAAAATATACCTTTAGTTTTTCTTATAAAAAATAATTTTACTTGCATATCTCAATTATTTGTTTTAAATTTTAAAATTAATAAAGTAAATATTAATACTATGAAAACAGCAAAAATAATATTGATTCTAACATTTCTTGTTTGTTATTATAATAATTTATTTTCAGAAAGTAATTTACTTTATGAAAAATACAAATATAGTAAAAATAAAAACAATGTTGATAAAATTTTATCTGGTTTTAAAGATGCCGATTGGATAACCTTTTTGGGAGGTAATAATAATGATGTAATTAAATCAATAATTATTGATGATGAAGACAATATCATTATAGCTGGACACACATCCAGCAACGATTTTGCAACAACAAGCGATGCGTTTCAAAAAAATTTAAAAGGTGGTTCTGATTTATTTATTTCTAAATTTAATAAAGATTTTCAATTAGTATGGAGCACTTATTTAGGCGGTTCAGGTACCGAAATGATGTTGAGTATTTGCTTAGATAAAAACAATAATATTTGGCTAACTGGAGAATCTCAATCTGGTAATTTTCCTGTAACTAATAATGCTTTTTCAAAAGTACATTCTGGTAACTCTGATGTAATTATTTCTGAATTAAGCAAAGACGGAAAGCTAGTTTATTCCACTTTTATTGGTGGTGGAGGTTATGACTGTGGTTCTTGTATAGTAGCAGACTCAAATTCAAATGTATATATAGTTGGAAGATCAATTAGTAATGATTTTCCAGTTTCTAGTAAAGCAATAAAGAAGACAAAAGGTGCATGGTATGCTGGAATTTTAATTAAAATTAATACTATAAATTATGATTTATATTCCACTTTGATTGGCTACAGTAATACTATACATGCTGAAAATATATTTGCTGAAGGAATAACAATTGACCAGAACAATAATATAATTGTTTGTGGATTTACAAATTTGGATTGCATACCAGTAGTAAATAGTAAACTTCAAACTGGTTTTAATGGTAAATTTGATGGCTATATTATGAAATTTGATAAGAATTTTAATATATTATGGAGTAGTTATTTTGGAGGAAAAGGAATAGATAGACTATTTAATGTTGGTTTAGATAGTGATGATAATATATATTTACTTGGTTATTCGACAAGCAATGACTTATCGTTATTAAATGAATTCCAGACCAAAAATAATGGAGATGTTGATGGTTTCTTACTTAAATTGACTCCAGAAGGTTCAAAAGTGTGGTGCTCTTACATCGGTGGTTCTGCAAACGAGGGAAAATTAACTTATGATGATGATACTGATGTCTTTTACAGTTCACTAAAAATATGTAAAGAAGAAATATATACTACATTCAAAACGAACAGTTATAATATTTTAATAACTGGAGATTCTTTTCAGGAAAGTAATAAGGGAAATTATGATGTTTATTCGTTATCTCTAAATTTAGATGGTGTTCCGCTTAATTCAACATATATTGGAGGTATTAACGAAGACAATGCTTCAGATATTTTTGTTAAGGATTCTGTTCTTTACATTGTTGGTAGCACAAATAGCAATGATTTTCCAGTTACTTCAAATGCTTTTCAATTAAATAAAAAAAATTATACTGATGGTTTTATTGCAAAATTTGGTATTTCTTTAAAAGACATCAATTCCCCTTATGTCCAGTCAACAAATGACTCCTGCGGTATTTTAAAAGAAATAATTGTTGAGGATACAGGTGCGGTTATTTCTGGAATTGATTCTTGGGCTGTTGAATACAATCAAAATTGCAATGTTGCTTTTGAAAGAATTAGTAAAAATGTTGCAAAATTCACTGTCAGCTTGATTTACGAATCTGAAAAAGGGATTTATAGAATATGGGTATTTGACAAAGAAAAGAATATGAAGATTATTGAAGGGGAGTTAGAACCTTCGCTTGGCGTTCCAATCAAATTTATTCCGGAAAAAGAGTTTGAAATGCCGAAGCCATCTTATGCTTTCCAATTAATAAAAGATAAAATTGGTATTTTTAATTTTTCCGATTCAGAAATTATTATTGATAACTTATTTCTTTCGTTAAATACTAATTTTTCAATTCCTCAATCTCAATTTCCCTTGATTATTCCGGCAAAACAGACAGTTCCATTAGAAATCTGCTTTTTTGCAAACAAATATTTTTCTTATAAATATTATGATACAATTTCTTATGTTGATAAATGTGGCTTTATTTATTTGCCGATTTCAATTGAACTTGAGCCAACGGTTTTTAGTGGAAATTCAAATTGCAATGTTCCAATTTATTGTGGTAGCGATAGTATGGAAAATATTGAAGCAGTTATAAATCCACAGCCGGCAACTGAAGATATTCAAATACAATTTAATCGACCAGTAAAAGAAGAACTTAACTTTGAGATTTATAATTCTTATGGAGATTTAATAATTACAAGAAGAGTTTATTTAAATAACGAAAACCGATGTAATTTTTCATTATCAACATTCGAATCTGGAATGTACTTTTTATTGCTTAAATCAAGCAAGTTATTGATAAGAAAGAAGTTGTTGATAGTGAAGTAAATCAGCTATTTTCAAAAGCGGCAATAGCACCATAGCAAGTGCCAAATTCAGGATTATCTAAAAACATAACATCAAGTTTAAACAATTTTGCATATTTATTAATGATTTGCTTAATGATTGAGTTCTTTAATACAGCACCAGTAAAGATAATATTCTCAAATTTTTCTTTTAAAGTCAAAGCTACCAAAATTGACATTATTGTTTCTGCGACCAAGCTATGCAGTCCTATTGCTATATCAGCTTGATTTGCGGTTGGCTTACCAAAATTAGAAACAGTAACTTCATTTTCAAACCAACTTTCCTTATTATATGAAATATCTTCTATTGTAGTATTTATTTTTTTAAAATCGCCTCTTTGGGCTAAATCTTCTAATTCTTTGGGATTAGTTGTATTCAGGAGCAATTTTCCAAGACCGGCAAATGTGCCTCCACCAATACCAGTTCCAATCAGATGCTTGTATTCACTTTTATTATACTTAACGAAAGCAGTTCCAGTTCCAATGCTTACGACTAATCCGCTTCTTTTTCTAGATATTTAATAATATTTGCAATTGCTTCTAACTCATTAATAATAATAATCTTATTTTCACTTTTATATTTATTTGCATTAGAACCGGTAATTAAAATATGATTGAAA
Organism: uncultured Hyphomicrobiales bacterium; assembly: GCA_964498585.1. Lineage (GTDB taxonomy): Bacteria > Bacteroidota > Ignavibacteria > Kapaibacteriales > UBA2268 > JAAYJM01. The sequence goes on along the minus strand of CAZCHH010000005.1, from coordinate 74,936 downwards.
GTTTGATTATTTGAATACTGTTCAATCAAGTTATCTAAATTATTGTTATTAATTGTATTATGTGATTTGATTTGACAATCTTTTTTAATAATATACTTAGAAGATGTGGTTCCTAAGTCAAAGCATATAATTGATTTATTTTTCATAAAGATTAATTGTTTATTAAATTTTGCAGAATTAAGAAAACCACCATTTTAAAATTCGTAATGCTCTTAAAGTATTCCATCTGCTTGGCTTTCCAACTTCTTCCATTTCAAAGTAAGTTAAGCCCTTATGCTTATTCTGTAGATTCCATGTGCCATCTTTATTTTGCTTTTTTTGAATAAATTCTATAGCATCAATTAGGGATTCGCTTTTAAAATCAATTTCTCTGAAATAATCTAAAGTAGTCAAAATATCGTAATGCCAATAATTCGGATATGAAAAGAGCAGCCAGTCCTTTTTAATAGGTTTTTTACTTGATTTGTCAAGAAATAAATTATAACTTAATAAGAAATTTTGAGCTTTTTCTATAGATTGATTTAAATTTAATGAATTAGGAATATATTTCTGATAGTCAAATAATCCTTTCAAAATTAAAAGCGTTGTTTCAAATGCGTATTTATCGGCACCTTCTTTATTGTCATAAAGCCAAGTGCCATTTCCATTTTGATTTTTCGAGAGAAATTGAGCAATAGAATGCAATCTTTCATCTTTATAATTAAAATACGAAAGAATCCCAAGAACAAGTCCAGTTATAGCATTATCCCGCAATAACCGGTTTCTTGATAAGCGTATTTCTTCATTATTGAAGATCCCATTTTCAAAAAGTTGCTCGCAACCTTTTTGAGTTTGTTCGTTTTGTAAAATTCCCAGTTCTTTTAAAATATATAAAGAATAAGTCGTTGAAATCCATTTGGGAGAGTAAAGAGAATTTGCCCATTTGCCATCATCATCTTGTTTTTCGAGCAATATTTTTCCCCATCCAGCTTTACTTACTTTTTCTCTTTCTTTATTAACAGACGTTTTATCAATATCTAACAGGTCATTCATTACCTGCCAGCGAATTGAAGAATCGACAGTAAGCAGCCAGTCAATTGTTTCATTTTTAATTATAAAAGTTTTCATATTAGTATTTGATGTATTTTTATGATTATTTTACAAAATATTTGATGAAAAAAGTAAATTATTAAACAAAATTAATTTCATATAACAATTTATGACAAAAATAAAATTATTCATTTTTTCTGATTTATAAAAATAATTTATTGAACTTCTAAAATTTGTCATTCATTGTCAAATATAAATGAAAAAATTTACTTTTTATGTAATGAACTTTCAAGAATCCGATTATATCTTATACAATGTTTCCTTTTCAAGTTTTTTTTATTCCTTAGGAATTAAATATATATATGCTTTTATAATATATAATCCCTACGGGATAAGCGCAGTCAAGGTTTACTTCTGTTACAGATATATAATTCCTACAGAATAAATTTCTAAGATGCTAAACCTGTTTTTTTGTTCATTTTATAAGAACTAATATTTGTGTATAATCTTTAGCTCTCAAGAGGAAAATGTGTAAAGGGATTTATAATGGTTAATTCTTTAGTATTATTCTAATCTTATAGAAAGAACTTTTTAATGCTTTAAGACAACAATAACTATAGAAATTATTTCATTGAGCATTTCATCAAAAATATTTCTTTATTGAAATAGGGGAGAAGTAATGTTAAAGTATAAAAAAGCATAAAGAAATAGTATAATTCAACAAATAAAGCAATTAAAAGGTAATGTTAATAAGAATATTGTCTATTTAAAATTAAAGGAAGAGAATGAGATAATAAATTATCAGAGAAAAAAGAAGCAAAATTAAATTCTATTTTTTTCTTTCGTTTATTTTATAAGGGAAAAACATTTAAAGATTTGTTATTCTTTGGAAAATGAGCTTGTTCTTCTCTTTTGTTCCTTGCCGATTTCTTTAATTAAATTTCTTTATCAAAATTATCTTAAATCTATAATTTCCGTATCTTTTGGAATTGTAAATTTAAACTGACTATCGCTCAAATTTAAATCAGTTTTTAAATTACTAACCAACCAATTGGATTTTTCGTTGTTGTTGTTTATTTGTAGTTTAATGGGGATTAAAGATTTTGAGTCAAGCCATATTTTAATATCATTATTTAACTTTGAAGCAGTTTTTTTCTTTCTCAAAGATAAAATTAAAGAATTTGATTTTGAAGCTTGCTCGCTTTTCAAATCGTTCGGTTCATAATCATTTAAGAAATTAAAAAAAATGGTTTCGATTGAATTTTCCTCAACATAACTTTCTTCAAAATCCGAGATAATAACTTTTTTTTCTGAAATTGAATAGTTCCAAAGAGTCTTGCCATTGCATTTTATAATCCTGTCATTAGCTTCGATTATATATTTATTATTTTTTTTAGCTTTTAAATTACCATAAAATCCAGTAATTTCTTCATTTTGAAATGAAAAAGAAATACTGCTGATATTTTTATATTTTTTTACTATTTTAGAAAATACATCATCTTTCGATTGGGCAGATAAAGAATAAGTAAGCAAAAATAGAAATAAAAAATTAAGATAAACTCTTGTTTTCATACAACTTAATTTATTTAAAAATGATACAATTAATCAATAACAAATCTTTTACATTTTCTTCTCAGGAAATGAAAAGGCAAGGTGAATTATTATGATAAGGAATTTCTGATAATTTATTAATGCTGTTCTATATTTCATAGTTTTTGTAAAAGACATCAATTGGAACAAGCGAAGATTCTCAAATCTTCTGATAAAAAGTATCGGTGAGATTTTTCGCAATGCATAGAATGAGAATTTTAGAGCATCAATTAATTCAGACTTTATTTGAATATTCATAATTTTTGGATTTAATTTCGCATTTAGTATCGCTTGTAACAATATCTTGAATATTTGCCAAAGCTTCTTTTGAGAAATTTTCCTCGCCACATTTCTTACAAATAAGAACAGGGAAATTATCTATAACAACAACTTTGTTATCGATTTCAAAAATTTTTTTTATTTTTTTGGCAAAAAACTCATTAGCACCACATTTTGAACAAATCATTTTTTTCTTCCATAATAATGAAAATAATCTATTTATCGTATATTTTTCAATTATCGTAAATCTTAGCTTTTGCAGGATTTTTCAATCCTGAATATTTGTCTAATTCAGCAGCAACACTTCCAATAAGGATTTTTGTTGATACTTTTACAGGAATTTTGTTTTCGTCATCAGTAAGCCAAATTAAAATCTTGCCTTCACTTTTAAATAGACCTCCTTCTGTAACAAGAGGTTCGATAACAATGCATCTAAACTTTCCTGCTCTAACTTCAATTGTTTGTTTGCCAAGATACTTAACGCCTAAGCTCCAGGTGGAATCGTCAAAGAAATTTTGCAATTTTAAAATTGAACCTTTTGGCATAGAAGAAATATCTAAAGTTCTAACATAATAAAATGCAGAAACAATATCGTGAACATATTCCGGCACTTTAAATTTTTTATCACTAGTAATTGCATAATTGTTTATTTGGTCGAATGTAGCTTTATAATCTTTTTTGTAGCCACCTTCTCTAATTTTCTGTTTAAATTCCCAGGGGAAAAGTCCCTCGATATCTAAGGCAGTTTGGTAAGCATCGCTAACTTTATAAATCCATTCCAAACTTTTTAGTGAGTTCACCTGAAAACGAATATCGTAGCACTCGCGGTTATTATGATATACTGGACGAGGCAAAATGTGGAAATAACCCGTTCCAGCTTTTAAGAACGAATACATAACAGAATACTCTAATCTTTCGCCATAATAATAGGCATCGTTTTTTAAAGACCTGAACTGTAAATTTTCTGATTTAGAATTTGCACTGTTTTGATTACTTTGTAATGCTCCTAAATCAGTTGTTCTTACTAAAAAGTAAATGAAAAAAATACTAATTACTATTAAAAATGCTCTAAAAATCTTTTTATACATAACAATTCTTCTTTTATTTATTTTATTTGACGTAGAAATACCTGTTTAAATTTTATTCTATTTAAAAAAGTTCTTTTTTTTCTATTAATTTCAAAATTATAATTTCAGAACTCCTGGCACCCTCTTAGTTTATTATTTCGCAGTCATGTCATTTCAAACCTCACGACAAAGGAAGCCCTTTATTTTAAAGTGTATAACATTATTTTCGAGTTGTCATTATGAGGCGAATATAAACGAAGTCGTTTACTTTTGAGAAAATGAACGATATTATGCTTTCTAAATCTTAAAAAGGGATTGCAACCCCTTGTTAAGAGCAATCAACCATCGGGTTAACCCGATGGTTGATATATCACTCGAATAATATGTAATATATACAGTTAGACGATAATAAAGCCAAGGTGTTTCATTAGGAGCGTAGCGAAAAATTCAGAGGATAGTGGTTTAAAGAAATTTTTCTGGATTCTTCACTTCGTTCAGAATGACTGTGTTAATTGATGTCAACTCTATTTAAATAAATGTTTTCCTTTATCATTGGATTCGGAATGACATTTTATATTTGCTTTTATAGTAGTAATTTAGTAAATAAATTTGTAATGGTATGATAAAAAAAACACTTTTAAAAAAAATATTTAAAAGTGTTTTATTTTGTGACCCCAAGGGGATTCGAACCCCTGCTGCCAGCGTGAAAGGCTGGTGACCTAACCATTAGTCGATGGGGCCACATCGACTTGTATAGAAATGCAAATTAACACATTTTTTTTAAATAAACAAGAAAAATTTATTTATTTTGCATTTTCTTACAAAAAATAATTTTTATGCCATTAAACTGCAAATAGCAGCAACATTAACCATATCATCAACAGAACAGCCACGGGACAAGTCGCAATAAGGTTTCTTCAAACCTTGAACAATAGGACCAACAGCTTCGGCGCCTGCTATTCTTTCGGTTAATTTATATCCGATATTTCCTGAATTCAAATCCGGAAATACTAACACATTAGCTTTACCAGCAACAGGCGACCCTTTGCATTTTCTTTCGCCAATAGAAGCAATGAGTGCTGCATCTGCTTGCATTTCGCCATCGACTAACAAGTCCGAAGCTTTTTCTTTAACTATGTTTGTTGCAGTAACAACCTTATCAACAAGTGGATGGTTAGCACTTCCTTTAGTAGAGAAAGAAAGCATTGCTACTTTTGGTTCTTCGCCTGTTACTGAAGCAAAATTCTTTGCTGAACTTATAGCAATATCTGCAAGTTGCTCTGCAGTTGGGTCTGGATTAACAGCACAATCAGCAAAACAAATCTTTCTTCCATCTTTAAGCACCATAATAAAATAACTGCTAACAATGGAAATACCCGAAGCAACTCCAACAGAGAATATAGATGCTCTTATCACATCACCGGTTGCAGAAATGTTACCTGCTACAACGACTTTAACCATATCGGTTTCGAGCATAAAGCCAGCAAAATAAAGAGGACTTTTTACGTGTGATAATGCTTCACTTTCCGTCATTCCTTTGCTTTTTCTCTTTTCGTAAAGCATATTAGCAAATTTTTTAATATACTCAGATTTTTCTGGTTCGACTATTGCAATTCCGTCAAGTGAGATATTTTCCTTTTTTGCTAATTCCCTAATTTTTGCTTCGGTTCCAACTAATATGGGTTTTGCAATAGCATCATTTTTTAAAACGATTGCTGCTTTTAAAGTCCGTACATCTTCAGCGTCTGGGAAAGCAACTTTCAGACACAATTTTGATGCTTTCTCCCTCATTGAGCTAGTGAAACTTACACTCATTTTTTCATCCTTATTTTTATTAATAAAAAAAATTTTTGTAATTTTAAAAAAAACAAATTACAAAAAAAATAAGCATTAATATTATAAAATGAAAATTTATACAAAAACTGGAGATGATGGAACTACTGGATTATTTAATGGTTTGAGGGTCCATAAGTATTCTATTAGAGTCGATTGTTATGGCACGATTGATGAATTGAATTCAATAATTGGAATAGTTATTTCACTTTCTCCACCACAAAAGCTTATTCCTGCTCTAAAAAACATTTCAAATACTTTGTTTGTTCTCGGCTCCGATTTTGCTACTCCTTTGAATTCTTCTCAGATTATTACAAGAATTTCAGATAAAGATATTTCTTATTTAGAAAATCTTATTGACGAATATTCAGAGCAGTTGCCTAAATTACAAAATTTTATTCTGCCCGGTGGAACGGTTCCAGCTTCTTTTCTTCACCAAGCAAGAACGGTTTGTAGACGTGCTGAAAGATTAGCTGTTAAAGTTTCATCTGAAGAACATGTTAATTTAAAAGCACTTATTTATTTAAACCGACTTTCTGATTTTCTTTTTACTGCAGCCCGCTTTGCAAATTACCTTGAAAATCATGGAGAAATATTTTGGAAAAAAATTAAAAAATAGGATAGACCTTAAATATTTTAAAAAATTTTTTAATAAATAAAGGTGTTTCATTTAACTCACATTACGCATTCTCCTCTTGAGAGGTGAATTGTACTTGTGTAAAAAAGAAAATAGTGTATCAACTTAACTTTTTAAAATCTTAAAATTGAATTGCGTAAGGTGAGTTATTTAAATTGTTGTTATATATTAGAACTTGTAGTTAAAATCCTTATAATTGTGAGTTACCATTGATATCTTTTCTTTTTCTGTCATTCAGAATCACTTTTAACTGAACTTCCGAGCAAAAATAAAGGTAAAAAGTGGTGTAACATATTGATAAATCAATTCATTATGTCGTCAATATGTTATCTCACTTTTTAGCTACAATTTTATTCCCAATTTATTGATTATATTTTGTTGATATGGTAATAATTGCTCTGATACTGCTTTTATTACTGTACTTTTTAAATCATACTCAAACTGCTGTATCTTATCTAAACTGTCTATGATATGAGCCCGTGTATATCCTAATTCTTTACATTCGTCGCTTATGTATTTCGTAATCACATATGCCAGCACTACTACAAATACATGTCCACGCGTTTGTTCCTCTTCACTTACAAATATGAGCTTCAAATCCTCTAATGTCGTCTTCATTGTCATAAATGTAAACTCTACATCATTTAAATCTTTATATCGGTCATGTATCACTTCTTTGCTCATTTCAGAATTTGGAACATCTGTCTTTAATACCTAACAACCGTCTAATTCTGATGAATGTTGGGACATATCAAATAAATAGGGAAAATAGTTATATTTGTAAAAAAATAGTGAGGAAAGATGGAAAAAGATTTATTGCAAATGTTATTACCCACCGGGCTACTTGATTATTTTCTATAACAAAAATAGAAGAAATAGAAAATAAAGATAGTAAAGAAAAAGTTATATACACATATTTAGAAGAGATAAATCAGATACCATCTGCTTATGATAGTACCCAGTATGAATCAAAAGGTTTCTATGCAGAAAAGACAATCCAGGATTTCCCGATACGCGGGAAAGCTGTTTACTTAAGGATAAAGCGTAGCCACTGGCGTAACAAGCAAACCAAAAGTGAGATACAAAATGATTATACGTTTATAGCTGAAGGTTCAAAAATAACGAAAGAACTATCGGATTTTTTAAAATCAACAGATTGATACTCGAGAGGAACCGATAAGTCAGATAGCTAAGAATCTATGCATACCAGCCAATATGGCACGCCGTCATTATAAGAAGCAAACTAGCGGATATGAAAGTTGGTCTCAAAAAGAGCATTCAGAAGATTATATGCTATTTAAGGAAAACATAGGTCCACATTTAAGTATAGATGAATTATCACTATCACAAGGCGAATTATACACATTTGTTACCAATAAAGATGGCAAAGGCAAGAAAGGAACATTAGTAGCTTCAATCAAAGGAACATAAACGAAAGACATAGTAGAAGTATTAACAAAAAAATTAATAGAGGAGCGTAAAAAAGTAAAGGAAGTAACAATGGATATGGCAAACAATATGGAATCATCAGTTAGACAATCCTTTCCGGACGCAATTTTAGTAACAGATAGATTTCATGTAATTCGTTTAGCAATAGAGGCATTGCAGCACCTACGAATAAAGTATCGTTGGGAAGCATTAGACCAAGAGAATGAAAACATATAAACCGCCAAGAAAGCAGGGAAGAAATATAAGCCGTAAGAATTGTCAAATGGAGATACGATGAAACAATTGTTAGCCCGCTGTAGATATATACTTTGTAAGAAACCGACAGAATGGACTCAAAATCAAAGAGAGCGAACAGACCTTCTTTTTCGTTATTATCCTGAATTACAAATTGGATATAATCACGTAATGGAACTTAGAAACATATACGAACGAACAAGCAAGGGTGAAGCAGAACAATTGCTAAACGATTGGATAAAAAAGACAGAAACATTAAAAATTAAAGAGTTTAATACAGTATCCTACACAATACGAAGTAATTTATCAAATATATTGAATTTTTTTATAAATCGGAATACAAACGCGAATGCCGAGTCATTTAATTCGAAGCTAAAATTATTTAGAGCCAATTTACGGGGAGTAGTAGATAGGAGTTTCTTTTTATTTAGGGTACACAAATTATTTGCCTAATCCCCAATTTTTTGATGTGACCCTTAATACTTCACTATACTCAAAAAGTACTTCATTTGAAATGCATAAATCAATTTTATTCTTTAGTATAGCATAAAAATATTTCTATTGGGAGAAAACTTACCGATTGAAGAAATAATTACATTAGTATCAATGACTACTTTCATAAGATTGATACTCTGTTATGTTCATTAGCCAAACTTTGTAAAATATCAGGATTTAAGCTTTCACTTTCGTAAAATGTATCAAAAGAAGAATCGAGCTTATTTGCAAAATACGCGGCTAACATTTTTTTTATTTCAATCAAATCTTCTTCAGTAATGTTATTTGCATTTAATTTAAGAAGTTCATACTGTAAATTTGATATTTTATTAATTACTTGCATAACTAATTAGTATAATTATAAAAGAATTAAAAACGTTTTTTTGATTAATTATTTTATACTTATCAATTGTTTTGAATAAAAGAAAACGACACACTTGGAAAAAGGGTGGCGTTTTTTTTGGTGTTTTAGAATAAATTTGTTATTTTTATATTTGAAAAAAAACGAGGAAAAGATGTTAACAGTTTCAAAAATAAAACCAGATTATATCTACCGTGATAATAAAGCTATTGCAGCAGTTATTGATATTGATATATTTAATGAAATAATAGAAAAAATTGAAGACGATGAGGACATAGCATATTTAAAGGAAGCAAGAAAGCGACCATTAAAATTTAGAAAATTTTCTGAATATGTCAATGAAAAACAAGTTGTATGAAATATTCATCGAAGAAACTGCTGAAAAAGAGTTGAACAAATTTGATAAATCATTGTTAAATCGTATTTCTCAAAAAATCTTAGCTTTAGCAGAAAATCCAAGACCTTTAGGATGTAAGAAATTAAAAGGGTCTTATAATGATTATCGCATAAGAATTGGAGATTATAGAGTGGTTTTGAAATATATGATGATGAAAACAATATTAATATAATGATTGTAAGGCACAGAAAAGAAGCTTATAATTAATATTTGTGTAAAGAAAACGCCAAGCTTGGAAAAAGGGTGGCGTTTTTTGTTTGAAAAAAATTATTCTAAAGTATTTTTCCAAATTCTTGTAATACTATATTCGCTGAATTTATCATCAGAAGTAACTACAGGCATATTTTCGCTTTTCGCCTGAGCAATAATTAATCTGTCGAAAGGGTCGTTGTGATGCATTGGAAGGTTGCTTAATTGAAATAGATGTTTTGGTAGTATTGGTAATAGAGTAAAACCATTATTAGTTATTTGTTCGAACATTTCTTCTAATCTAAAATTTAATTTCAATTTACCTATACTTATTTTAATTGTCATTTCCCAAAGAGAAGCTATGCTAATAATTATTGTATTCTGAGGCAGTTCAATAGCATTTTTAACTTTATGAGGTAAATTCCAATCATTTTCTACAAACCAAATAAATGCCTGCGTATCTAATAATAGTTTCATTGGACGTATTCTTTAAAACAATCAAGTTCATCATTGAAATCATCTGACATTACAAACATTCCTTTCATACAGCCAGCTTTGGGATGTAGCTTTTCATCTTTAGGAGTATATTTACTAATTAAAAACTCCATATAATCAATTAATTCATTTTTTAGATTAAAAGGTAATGCAGATATTTGGCTATATAAAACTTCATCATTCATAATTTTAAATTTAATTATTTTATATACTATTAGTTTTAAACGAAAATAAAAATATAATATTTTAGAAAAATTGAGAATAAAAGAAAACGCCACCATTGGAAAGAGTGGCGTCTTTTTATTTTTTACTCATCCGATGACTTCCCAGTCATCGGATGAGTATATTGTTAAAGCTACCTTATTATTACTAATTTCTGGCTTTGAGAAAAATCTTTTGCTGTTAATACTATAATATAAATACCAACTGGTAATTCAGAAATATTTATCTTAAATTCATTTTCAATGCTATTGAAGTTTATTTCTTTAACTTTATTCCCAAATGTATTTAAAATTGTAATTTTTGTATTAGATATATTTAATGAATTAAAGTATATATTTAGAATATTATTTGCAGGATTTGGATAAAAATTAATTTCTTTTTTGATGAGAACTGCTTCCTGAACATCGCTATATATGGAATCAGTCTTCCACTCAAGAGTGAAATAGTTGGGAATGTTGATGCGATAGAGAGTTGTGTCATTTGAGATTCGCTCTATGGAAGCGTCGTTGTAGAAGAGGGCGGCAGGATTTTTTGAAGATTGTTTGGAGAAGGCAATATAGGAGTTGTTTTTGTCCCGCAGAGCCAATAGTTGATATGACGGGTAGAACTCCCCAGAAATTGACGGAGCGATATAAGAAGTAACGAAATAAGTGGAATCCGATTGAATGAGATAAACTATCGGCGCACCTCGAGTATCGGCATAGTTAGTATCGTAAGAATAACATATCCCAATTCTCCTCCAATTTTGAGCCGAATCCATTACATGAGTAGCTTCCCTAGCTAACTGAAATTGCTTGCTAGGATTTGGCACGCCATTACAAAGCACAGATGCATTGTGATAAGCATACGGATAGGGAGTGCCGGTCGGATAATCTTTCATAGAGTATAGGACAGTTGTGGGAAAAACCCAATCATAAGCACAATGAACATCTTGGATTCTCATTCTGTTGTAAGATTCATCGGCAGAGCTTGTTATTTGCATATAAGGAGCAATTACATTAAATCCGCCGCTTTCCTTGAATGCACGCCGAGTTAGAGATACTATTTTGACTTCCAATTCATCCTCTCCTCTTGGATTTTCAAATCCTGCCGCGCTAACCAAACCAAGAGGCATTTGGATTTCATCTCCAAGAGTTTTGTTGCTGTTTACACATTCGAAAGAAAGTTCTACTGGATAATAGTAGGTTGTGCCTTCTGAAGAAGGTTCCGATGGGATGCTAATTGATGAAACCCAACCGTAAGAGTCTGAAATTTGCTTGCCGGTATTGAGAGTGTAGCTTATCACTTTTCCATCATTTAAATTGACTTTTGATATGCTTGTTCTTGAATCGTTTAATTCAAGCACTATTTGCTTGTTTTCTTTGTCAAATTCCTTTACTTGCATTGGCTCTTCTTGCCCTACAATTTGGACTTTTTTTGAAAAGTCAGTGTAGATATTGACTGTTATGCTATAACGGATGGTGTCAATTTTGACTTCTTTGGTGTAGGCAGGTTTTTTTGTAGAGATGTAAAGTTTGCTTTCAGAAAGAAACATTTCACAGGATGCACTGTTTTTTCCAAAAAACAACTTCATTGTATCTTTTGGAATTATCTGAGCTTGTAATTGTTTTGCATAACAAATTAATGTAATTAAAACAATGATTTTAATAAAAATTTTCATAGATAGCTCCTAACTATGAATAAAAGTAAAGTATTTATTTCTTAAATTAGAACGCAAGTAAGACCACGCTTACATATTTATTTTATTTCACTATATTTAAATAGCTTTTCCTTTCAAATATTTTGTTTTTTCAATATTTCAAATTAATTATATTTTTAATACAAAGCAAATTTATTTTTGTCTTGAACTATGATTTGTTTGATTTTTATGATTAAGAGATGATTTTATTTCTTAATCATCTTAATCAAATAAATCACAAAAATCACAGTTCAGACAGAAGTAAGACCACGCTTACTTATGTATTTTATTTCTCTCTATTTAAATAATTTTTCCTTTTAGTGTTTTCAGTGGAAAAATCTCAAAGAACACTGAAAACAATGATATTCGAAAATCACAATATTTCAATAGCATTCCTTAATAAAATACAGGCAGATTAAAATTTGAATGAATCAGTTTTATTTTTGATTTTAGAATTAAATTTATTATTTTTACTCATAGAAATGGTGATGTTATTTTTGGTTTAAAACTGTTTTTTAACAACTTAAAATTAATAAAATAATATACTCTTTCAGGTTTTTGCTTTAAAATTAAGGTATTAACTTGTTATTTTTTAAACGAATGAAGAAATAAAGAAAAAATGAATTCTGTAATTTTATCCGCGGTTAGAACTCCGATAGGTGCATTTCTTGGTGGATTATCCAATTATTCTGCTCCCCAAATCGGTGCAAAAGTAATTGTAGAAGCAATTAAAAGAGCAAATTTAAGTAAAGAAGATATTTCTGATGTTATAATGGGACAGGTTTTAACTGCCGGCGCAGGTCAGGCACCTGCACGACAAGCAGCTATTTATGCTGGTTTACCAAACAGCGTTCAATGCTTGACAATAAACAAAGTTTGTGGAAGCGGACTTAAAGCCGTTATGCTTGCCGACCAGGCGATTAAATGTAATGATGCTGAAATCGTTATTGCTGGCGGACAGGAATCAATGTCATCAGCTCCATATTTGCTTTTCAATGCAAGGAACGGACTGAAAATGGGAAATACCCAGCTTGTTGATTCTATGATTCATGATGGACTTTGGGACGTTTATAATAATATCCACATGGGGAGTGCAGCAGAACTTTGTGCAGAAAAATATTCTATTTCCCGCACAGAACAAGACGAGTTTGCTAAATTAAGCTATAGTCGTGCTTTAGATGCTCAAAAAAGCGGATTTTTTAAAGACGAAATTGTTCCAGTTTCAATAGAAACAAAAAAGGAAAAATTTTTATTTAGTGAAGATGAAGAACCCGGAAAAGCAGATTTTGAAAAATTTTCTAAATTGAAATCAGTATTTAAGCAAGATGGAACTATTACTGCTGCAAATGCTTCTTCTATTAATGATGGGGCTGCTGCAATTATTGTATGCTCTGAAGAAAAAGCAGAAAAACTTAAGAAAAAACCCATTGCAAAAATAATTGCTCACTGTTCTTTTTCACAAGCGCCCGAATGGTTTACTACTGCTCCTATTGGAGCTATAAAAAAAGTATTGGAAAAAGCTAAAATGAGTTTGCAAGACATCGATTTATTTGAAATAAATGAGGCATTTGCTGTCGTCCCAATAGCAGTTCATAAAGAACTTTCTATTCCTTTTGAAAAAATGAATATACACGGCGGTGCTGTTTCTTTGGGTCATCCGATTGGAGCATCCGGCGCCAGAATTTTAACTACATTAATTTACGCATTAAAACGTTATAACAAGAAATTTGGACTCGCTACTCTTTGTATAGGAGGTGGCGAGGCAGTTGCAATGATTATAGAAAATATTTAAAAAATTGTTTTATAAAAATGAAAAAGTAAAAAATATTATTCATATTTTTGTAAAAGTAAAAAGGAAAAATTTATTTATTATACATATAAAAAAAGGAAAAAGAAATGGCAGAACTATTGCACGTAACAGACGATAGCTTTGATAACGAGGTATTGCAATCCTCAATCCCGGTATTAGTCGATTTTTGGGCTACCTGGTGCGGACCTTGCAGAATGATAGCTCCAATAATCGAAGATTTAGCAAAAGAATTAGATGGCAAGCTTAAAGTATGCAAGCTTGATGTTGATAATAATCAAAAAGTTGCCTTACAATATGGCATACGCTCTATTCCATCAATTTTTATTTTTAAAAATGGTGAAGTAGTCGATAATATCATCGGTGCTGTTCCAAAAGCACAAATTCAAGCCCGTTTACAAGGCATAATTTAATTATTATTAACATTATAAAAAGGAAATTGAAATGAGTTCATTAATTATTGATGTTTACGGACGTGAGATTCTTGATTCAAGAGGGAATCCAACAATCGAAGTAGAAGTAACTCTTGAAGATGGTTCATTCGGTATTGCAGCAGTTCCATCTGGCGCCAGCACTGGCGAGAATGAAGCAACTGAATTGCGCGATGGCGATGATTCACGCTATCTTGGTAAGGGCTGCGAAAATGCTGTTGATAATGTTAATTCCATTATTGCCGATGCCCTCGAAGGAATGGACGCAGCAGAACAAATCCAAATTGATAGCATTTTATTGGAACTTGACGGCACTAAAAACAAATCAAAACTCGGAGCTAATGCCATTCTGGGTGCTTCACTTGCCTGTGCCAAAGCAGCAGCTGAATATCACGGATTACCTTTATACCGCTATATCGGTGGAGTACATTCCCGCTTTCTCCCAGCACCAATGATGAATATCTTAAATGGTGGCAAGCACGCAGATAATACTGTCGATATTCAGGAATTTATGATTATTCCAAAAAATGCTCCTTCATTTAAAGAAGCATTGAGAATGGGAACTGAAGTATTCCATAATTTAAGAAAAGTATTGAAAAACAAAGGTTACAACACTTCTGTTGGTGATGAAGGCGGTTTTGCTCCTTCGCTCAAATCCAACGAAGAAGCTTTCGATGTGATTCTGGAAGCCATTGAAAAAGCTGGCTACAAACCCAAAGATGATGTCCTTCTTGCTATTGATACCGCTGCAAGTGAAATGTTTGAAGACGGAAAATACAAAATGTTTAAATCTTCTGGCAAACTTTTAACCGCAGATGAAATGATTAACTGGTATGTCGATTTATGCAATAAATATCCCATTGCTTCTATTGAAGATGGGCTTGACGAAAATGATTGGGAAGGTTGGGCAAAACTTACATCTGCTCTCGGTAATAAAGTCCAGCTAGTTGGTGATGATATTTTCGTTACAAATCCGGAATATCTTTCAAGAGGCATCAAAGAAAAAATTGCAAACTCAATTTTAATTAAAGTAAATCAAATCGGAACACTCACTGAAACTTTGGATACTATCCACCTTGCTCAACGAAATGGATATAAAACCGTGATTTCACACCGCTCCGGCGAAACAGAAGATACTACTATTGCAGACCTTGCTGTTGCAACAAATGCAGGCCAAATAAAAACCGGAGCACCAAGCAGAACAGACAGAGTTGCTAAATACAATCAACTACTTCGCATCGAAGATATGCTCGGCGAAGATTCTATTTATTCTGGTAATATTGAGTTCTAGGTTGTTGGGTTATTAGGTTATTAGGTTATTAGGTTATTGGATTTAATAGCTCACCTTACGCAATTGCTCTTTTGAGAAATGAAAAAGTGTAGTTTAGATACATTTTTTAATCCACTTTTCTTATTCCCCTCTCAAGAGGGGAATGCGTAAGGTAAGTTAATAATTAACTCAACTTTCCTAGTTGTCATAAGTGTTTGTAATATATAAATAATATAGAAAAGAACAAAAGTGGTAAAAAAGACAATAAATACACCTCCCCTTGCCCCTCCTTGTTAGGAGGGGAATACTAAAACACAGAACAGTTCTTATACCCCTCCTAACAAGGAGGGGCAGGGGAGCTGTTAAAAAGTCCTATTAATAAATGTAGTATTTTCTAAGGATTAAAGCATATTATTTTATTTGTAATGCACTACTACTCTATATTTACTTTATTTTATCAACTAGGAAAGTTGAGTTAATAATTAAATAACTTAATAACCAAATAACGACAAACGAAATAACTTAATAACCGAATAACGAATAACTTAATAACCGAATAACGAAATAACGAATAACTTAATAACCGAATAACGAAATAACTTAATAACCAATATAGCTGAAAGCTGATAGCCGACAGCTGAAAGCCAACTGAAAATTTTTTTTTAACAATAAGGTAAAACTATGATTACATTTGGAACAGATGGCTGGCGAGGACTTATTGCCAGAGATTTTACATTCGAAAATCTACAAAGTGTTGCCCTTGCAACAGCAAAATATTTAAAATCAATATCAAAAGATAATATAAGTGTTGTTATTGGTTATGACACTCGTTTTTTATCTAAAGAATTTGCAAAAGAAGTGGCACAGGTACTTGCTTGGCAGGATATTCTTGTGCATTTAACAAATACTTTTTCATCAACTCCACAGGTTTCTTTTCATACAAAACAAAAGATTGTAGATTTAGGAATTGTAATCACAGCAAGTCATAATCCACCTTTATACAATGGTTTTAAGTTGAAAGCAAGTTTTGGAGGACCTGCTACTCCTGAGCAAGTAGCTGCTGTTGAAAAAGAATTAAAAAAAGTTATACAAAGGCGCCCTAAATTTAATTTTAAATCTTATGATTATTATTTATCTGCAAATAAGATTCGGCTTTTTGATGCAGAGCCCTCATACATTCGCCATATAAAAAAGAAAATTGATATAACAGCGATTCTTGAAGCAAAATTCAAAATTTTATACGACCCAATGTATGGCGCCGGTATGAATTGCTTCAATTCTATTATTCCAAATGTAACACAGATTCATAGTACATTCAATCCATCTTTTGGTGATATTGACCATCCTGAGCCAATGCCACCCCATATAGATGAACTGATGAAAAAAGTTGTTGCCGGGAAATACGATATTGGAATAGCAACAGATGGCGATGCTGACCGGCTCGGGCTTGTAGATAATGAAGGGAATTTCGTTGACTCTCATAAGGTATTCCTTATTTTACTCAATTATCTATTCAATGAAAAGAAAAAGAAAGGGATTGTTGCTAAAACAGTTTCTCTTACTTCTATGGTTGATAAATTCTGCTTAAAGAATAAAATTAAATTAGATGAAACTCCTGTCGGTTTCAAGCACATTGCCAAACTAATGAACGAAAATAAAGTCATTATTGGCGGTGAAGAATCCGGTGGTTTAGGCACAATCCTTCATATTCCTGAACGTGATGGCCTTTTCAATGGTTTACTAGTTCTAGAAATTATGGCAAAACAAGGCAAAACTTTGAAACAACTCGTCGATGAACTTGAAGAAGAGTTCGGACCACATCGTTTCTTAAGAAGAGATAAAGTAGTTACTCAGCAGCAAAAAAATGCAATACTTGCTGCCTGCGAGAAAAAACCTTTTAGAATTGGCAGATATGATGTTATTGGATACAACTATAAAGATGGGTATAAATTCTTTGTTGAAAATGGCTGGCTGCTCATTCGTCCTTCCGGAACAGAGCCGCTTATTCGTTTTTATGCAGAGGCAGAAAACATTAATAAAGTAAATGAATTGCTTGATGAAGGAATGAAGTTAAAATAGATGGTTACGAATACTATCCTTATTGGAATCCATCTTGATTTTTTCAATCATTAGTTAAGCCCGATGGTTGATTATTATTTTTAAAGAGGTTATATTAACATTATAATATAAATGCTGAAAATTTGATAAATTCTTACTTTTCAAAATAACAAAAAGGGCTGCTAACTTTCGCTAACAGCCATTTTTTTATCTTAATAAGAAATTATTTCTTTTTCTTGCCTTTTTTCTCTTTTTTACCTTTTTTCTCTTTCTTTTCTTTCTTTTCTTTTTTGCCTTTTTTGTCTGGTTTTGTAAGTAATTCTTCAGCTATTGCAGCACGTGCAGCAGCAAGACGGGCAATAGGAACTCTGAAAGGTGAACAGGAAACGTAATTCAAACCAAGTTGGTGGCAGAATTCGACTGACGATGGTTCGCCACCGTGTTCGCCGCAAATGCCAAGTTTGATTTTCTTGCGAGTTGCTCTTCCTTGTTCTACGGCTAATTTCATCAAAAAGCCAACACCTTCTCTGTCAATTGCTTCAAATGGGTCTCTTGTGTAAATTTCCTTTTGGACGTAAAGAGGAAGGAAACGACCAGCATCATCGCGGCTAACGCCCAAAGTAGTTTGAGTTAAGTCGTTTGTTCCAAATGAGAAGAATTCAGCAACTTCTGCAATTTGGTCAGCAGTTATAGCGCCACGTGGAATTTCAATCATTGTTCCAACCAAATAATCGAATTTCACGCCGGTTTCTTCCATTACTTCATTTGCAACTTTGCGAACTATTTCTTCCTGAGATTTGAGTTCTTTTACGTGTCCAACGAGTGGAATCATAATTTCCGGTAATACTTTTGTGCCTTTTTTAATAACGTTTACAGTTGCTTCAAAAATAGCGCGAGACTGCATTTCAGTAATTTCCGGATAGAAAATACCAAGACGGCATCCACGGAAACCGAGCATTGGGTTAAACTCGTGAAGAGCAGCAATACGCTCTTTGATTTTTGTAAGTGATATATTTAATTGTTTTGCAATTTCCTTTTGACCGGCTTCGTCCTGTGGTAAAAATTCGTGAAGTGGTGGGTCAATTGTTCTGATTGTAACTGGTCTTCCGTCCATTGCTAAAAATATACCTTCAAAGTCAGCTCTTTGGAATGGAAGAATTTTTGCAAGTGCCTTTCTGCGTTCTTCAACTGAATCGGAAAGAATCATTTCGCGCATTGGACCGATTTTGCCTTCGCCGAAGAACATATGCTCTGTTCTGCAAAGTCCGATACCTTCTGCTCCGAACGCAACTG
This sequence comes from uncultured Hyphomicrobiales bacterium, assembly GCA_964498585.1. GTDB lineage: Bacteria > Bacteroidota > Ignavibacteria > Kapaibacteriales > UBA2268 > JAAYJM01. The sequence continues at coordinate 56,122 of CAZCHH010000005.1, read as the reverse complement.
CATTTTCACTTTGGTCTGGCTGGTCTGCATTAGTGCGAACATTTAAGCGGCGGAACTGGTCTGCCCATTTCATAATTTGTTTGTAAATTTGATATGTTGGTGCATCTTTTTCGTCAAGAGTCTTTTGAATAAGGACCTGAACTACTTCGCTTGGCTTGGTTGGGATTTTACCATTAATAACCTCGCCGGTAGAACCATCAATAGAGATAAAATCACCTTCTTTGACAACTAAATCTTTGCTTTCAACCGAAAGAGTTCTGGCTTTATAATCAATATTTAAAGAACCGCAACCGGCAACGCATACTTTACCCATTTGACGGGCAACGAGAGCAGCGTGTGAAGTCATACCGCCACGGGCAGTTAAAATACCTTCAGCAGCATTCATTCCGCCGATGTCTTCGGGTGAGGTTTCAATTCTAACAAGAATAACCGGCTCACCTTTTTTTGCATATTCGATTGCATCTTCTGCATTGAAAACTACCTTACCGCAAGCAGCACCGGGACCAGCATTTAAGCCCTTTGCAAGAAATTGCTTTTTGTCTAATGCTTTTTTCTTTTCGTTCAAATCGAAAATCGGGCGTAAGAGTTGGTTTAATTGGTCTGGTTCTACTCTCATCAAAGCTTCTTTTGGAGAAATAAGCCCTTCTTTAACCATATCAACAGCAATTTTCATTGAAGCGAAAGCGGTGCGTTTTCCAACGCGGCATTGAAGCATATAGAGTTTTCCATCTTGAATTGTAAATTCTACATCAAGCATATCTCTGTAGTGCTGCTCTAAAATCTGGCGTATGCTTAAAAGTCCGTTATAAGAGCGTTTATCTTTTTCTGCAAGCTGAGAAATTGGAAGAGGAGTTCTTGTTCCGGCAACAACGTCTTCACCTTGTGCATTCATAAGGAATTCGCCATAGAAATAATTTTCGCCGGTAGCAGCATCGCGGGTAAATGCAACACCAGTTCCGCTGGTTTCGCCGAGATTTCCGTAAACCATAGATTGAATGTTTACTGCTGTTCCCCACCAATCCGGAATACCATTTAATTTTCTATAAATAATAGCACGGTTGTTGTTCCAGGAGCCGAATACTGCTCCGATAGCTCCCCAAAGCTGTTCTTCCGGGTCTTCGGGGAAATCCATACCAGTTTTTTCTTTAATTGCTTTTTTATATTCTGCAACGAGTTCTTTTAAGTCATCAACAGTAAAATCAACGTCAAATTCAATACCACGTTGTTTTTTCTTAGCTTCTAAAATTTCTTCAAATGGGTCGATGTCATCTTTGCCCTGTGGTTTTAAGCCGAGGACAACGTCTCCATACATAGAAACGAAGCGGCGATAAGAGTCATAAGCAAAGCGGGGATTATTCGATTTTTCAATTAAACCTTGAATTGTAATATCGTTTAAGCCAAGATTAAGAACAGTATCCATCATACCGGGCATTGAAGCTCTTGCTCCCGAGCGAACTGAAACGAGTAGTGGATTTGTTGGGTCACCAAATTTTGCGCCCATCTCTTTTTCTACTTTACGCAATGCGTCTTTTACTTCTTTGGCTAATGTTTTTGGGTATGTATTATTATTTTCATAGTAATATGTGCAAACTTCTGTTGTAATCGTAAAGCCAGCGGGAACAGGCAAGCCCAAATTTACCATTTCGGCAAGATTAGCGCCTTTTCCACCGAGTAGTGCTTTCATATCTGCGCGTCCGTCAGCATTTCCGCCACCAAAATAATATACGTATTTAGCTTCGGATTTTTTGTCTTTTTTCCCTTTTTTTTCTGCCATTTTTTTCTCCAGAAAAGTTGAGTAAATAATAAATTATATTAAATCATTTTTTTCTACGTAATAACATTAACTTACAAAAATAACTATATATTTGAAAAATGTCAAATTTAATTGCGAATAGTTAAGAAAGAAGAAACAAACCATAACATTAACAAATTGATAGTATACTGAATGACAGATAAAAACAAAGATGTCGTTAGTAACACAACGAAAGAACAAGAATTTAATAAAATGTAAATGACAGATTTTATTATCTTTGAAGATAGAATTAATATAATTGTTTACTAAAGCCATTTCTGTAAAAAATTATTAAATTATTTTATAAATTTGTAAAAAAGTTTATTGATAATTTATAAAAAAAATGGAATAATTTATTGTTCTCAAACACTCAAATATTGATAGTAAGCATATTTGTTGGGGCTTTTTAGATAAAAAATGTAAAGAAGATTATGACTCCCAAAAAAAATTGGCTAAAAAATAAAATATAAAAGGGTTTCGTTTTTTGCAGACAAGATGCAAGTGTAAAGTTTTTATGGAATAGTAACCTGCAAAATTTGAATGTTCAACAGATTCAAATGTATGTTTTTTCAATCGATTAATCAAAATAATAAGTATTAATAATGTAGTTGTTGAATTATGAAAGAAATATTAAATAAAATCAGAGAAGAACTTGAAAAGAAATCTGATGAGAAAACAAAAGCTGGCAGCCAGCACTTTTTCAAAGAGAAAGTAAATGTAATTGGCGTGAAGGCGTCAGACGTTCAAAAAATCAGTAAAGAAGTTTTTAAATTGATTAAGAAAAAAGAAAAAGCCCATATTTTTAATTTATGTGAAAATTTGTGGCAAAGCGGCTATCTTGAAGAATCTTTTATTGCCTGCGATTGGTCTTATAAGATTCATAAAGAATTTTTGCCTGCTGATTTTGAAATATTTGAAAGTTGGATAAGCAAATATATAGAAAACTGGGCTTCCTGTGATACTTTCTGCAATCATACTATCGGAGAGTTTATTGAGATGTATCCTGAATACATATCAAAGTTAAAGGAGTTTGCAAAATCAAATAATAGATGGGTAAAACGAGCTGCTGCAGTTTCTCTTATAGTGCCTGGAAAAAAAGGAAAATTTTTAAGAGATATTTTTGAAATTGCAGATATTTTACTTTTGGATAAAGATGATTTAGTTCAAAAGGGCTATGGCTGGCTATTGAAAGTTGCAAGTCTGGCGAATCAATCTGATGTATTTGAATACGTTGTTAAAAATAAAGCTGTTATGCCAAGAACCGCATTAAGATATGCAATTGAAAAAATGCCTCAGGATTTGAAAAAAATCGCTATGGTAAAGTAATTACATTAGTTTTTAAAATTATTAATTTCAAAAGAACTTTTTTTAACACGTAACTATATGTAAAACATATAATTAAAATGTTTCTATTATTAAGTTGAAGTCATCGGATGACTGCCAGTCGTCTGATGATTAAAAAGTTCATTTCTACATAAAGTAAACGTCTTCGTTTATAAATGCCTCTAAATGGCATTAAAATCGTAATAATAAAATCAAATTAGTATCATTTCTTATTTGATTATTTAAAAAAATGTAGTTAATTTGAGTAACATTTTGAAAAAGAAAAAAAATTTAATATAAAAAATTTAATTGCATATATATTTTTGAAATAATTCGGGCTGACAATTAAAAAGAAAAAGAAATTAAAATCACTTTTACTAACTAATTAGAGTAAAAGAAATGAAAATATTATATTTTATAATTATTTTATTAATATTTGTATTTAGTACCTTATTTAGTCAATCTATAGTAATTAATGAGTTTATGTCTTCCAACAAGGATAATGTCAAAGATGAAGATGGTAATTTTAGCGATTGGATAGAAATTTATAATGATTCAGAAGATATGATAAATTTATCAAATTATACTTTATCTGATGATATAAAAAATTTGTCAAGATGGCATTTTCCTGATACTACAATAAAAAGTAAAGAGTTTTTATTAATTTTTGCATCAGGAAAAAATAAAAGAGTACCCGGCAGAGAATTGCATACTAACTTTTCAATAAAAAATGAAGGAGAGGATTTATTCTTAGTTAATCTTGGCAATATAGTTCATAAAGTCAATGCAACAGAGCTAAAAGAAAATGAAAGTTACGGACTTTATCCTGATGCAAGCAATAATTTTTATAAATTTCATATACCGAGTCCGGGTAAATCTAATAATCTTGGTTCAGTTCATGACGAAGTCATATTTTCACAAAACGGGGGAATTTATAAAAATTGTTTTACTTTGTTTCTTTCAAGTAAAAATCCAGATAATCAAATTTATTATACTACTGATGGAAGCATACCAACAACTTCGTCTTTTTTATATAAATTGCCTATGCTTCTTGATAAATCTTTGTTTTCCGATAATGACATTTCGCTTATAAGAATGTCGCCAGATTCATATTACTATGCGCCAGAAAGAATTATTAAAGCAATAATTATTAAAGCTGCCGTTTTTAATAAAGGAAATAAAGTAAGTGAAGTAGGAACAAATACATATTTTATAAATGAATTAGGCAATATCCACAACGATTTCCCAATAATATCCATTTCTGCTGAAAAAAGAGATTTATTTAACGATACTGTTGGGATAATGGTACCGGGATTGTTATTCAATCCAAATGACCCTAAATGGACGGGAAATTATTTTTCAAGAGGAATTGAATGGGAAAGACCAGCTTATATTGAATTTTACGAACCTAATAATAAATTAGCATTTAAACAGAATATTGGAATACGAATGCATGGGGGAAATTGTAGAGCTTATTCTCAAAAAGCATTTCGTATTTATGCAAGAAGCGAATATGGTTCTAATTGTTTTAAATATCAAATTTTCAAAGATAAAGAGATAGAAGAATTCAAAAGATTAGTATTTAGACCTTTTTATTCTTCTTGGACTGATGCAGGAATTGAAAACTATATTACATATAAAATTGTTAAAGAATTTAATTTTGATTGGGTAGCAACAAGACCGGTAATTATATATATTAACGGAGAATATTGGGGCATTTATTTTATTGAAGAGAGAATTGATGAATACTTTTTAAAATCAAATTACAATGCTAATTCTAATAATGTTGATATAATTGAAGATTGGCTTGGTTTTGTTGAAGAAGGTGATAATATAGCATATTTTTTACTTTATAATTTTATTGAAACCAACGATTTGTCTTTACAATCAAATTATGATATTGTTGAAAAATGGATGGATATTGATAATTTTATTGATTATCAAATATACGAAATATTTATTGCTAATCAAGACTGGCCTTCAAACAATATGAATTGTTGGAGAGAAAGAAAAGAAGGAGCTAAATGGAGGTGGATTTTCTTCGATGGTGATGCTGGACTCATTAACTCTAATTTCGAGGGTTTTAAACATGCAATGTCAACCAGCAATGATGTCTGGCCCACTAATGCTCATTCAACTTTGTTTTTTAGGAAATTATTAGAAAACTCAACTTTTTGTAATAAATTTTTTCAAAGGATGCAAATCCTTTTTAACAATGAATTGGATTATCAAAATATATGTAAATTTTATCAAGGAATTTTTTTTCATTTAAAACAAGAAATAAACAAACAAAAAGAAAGATTTAATAAACCAAACAGCTTTAATTCCTGGATTAATGCTTTAGATAATATAAATTCATTTCTTATTTCGCGCTCTTGCATTATGAAAACACAAGTTCTTGATATGTTTAGTAAAGAATTATATGTTAAATCCTGTAATTTTACTTCTATTGAAACAAAGAATAGCGAATTTGAAGTGAATCAAATTTTTGGGAAAATTAATATTAAATATGATACAAATGAAAATGAACAAATTCAAATATTTTTAGTTAACATTCTCGGTCAAAAACAATTGCTTTATAATGGCTTTGCCTCTGAAGGTGAAAATTTTTTTAGCACCAATGGTTTTAACGTTCCAAATGGTTTTTATGTTTTAAGTATTCAATCAAATAGTAAATTTCTTTCAGAAAAAATAATAATTGAAAATTAATGCCGAAAAAAATCAATGTTTTGATAAACCTGTAAATTTGAGCGAAAAGAGAGGAATTTATTCAGCCATCGTATAAATCAGAAATTTATTTATTTGCATTTCATTCCAATTTTTCTATGCCTGCATTTTTAAAATGTTTAAATGCTAAACTATTTTGAAAAACAAAAAAATGCCACACTAATAAAGTATGGCACATCTTTTTTTCTGTTTCTTGCAAAATACGACTTGGGAAGGAGTTGAAAACAATTAGAACATCTTGCTTTTTTATAAATTATATTTTGCAGTAATTGCATTTTTTATCTGATTGTCAATGTGATTCTTGCTGTTAGGATTTGTTGGGTCAACGATGACACCATTTTCTTTAAATACAGAATCAGATTGAAAACAGAATTCAACAATTGTTTTTATATTGTCTTTTAAATTAATAGGTGGATTAAAATCATAATTTAAATTGCCAACAATATCTGTTTTGTATTCAAATGATTCCCAACCTGAAGCTAATTTCATCTGACCTTTTATTATTATTGTATGTCTTTCTGTTGTTGCAAAATCTTTGAAAATATTGTCATTGACATAGTTTGACAGTTCGCTTGTAGAGAATCTATGAATTTCAAATTTGATTTTATCCATAGCCCCGGCTGGTAAATCTGCACTTGCAAATTCAACGGTATTATTAGTATCTGCTATTCTGAAAACAACAGGTCCTGCATCAACTACTCTTTCAGCATCTGCCAGTTTTGCTTTGATATTACTCAATAAAATTCTGATTGATTCAACTTTAATAGAATCAATATCCGATTGAATATTATCCGATTTAAGATTAACAGAACTTGTAATCATAGTTTTTGATAAACTGCTTACCAAAGTTAAATTATTTTCTTCTGATGGTGAAGTTGTTTCGCTGCAGGATAATATTAGTGATATTACAATCAACAGCACTAACGACATACTTAATCTTTTCATATTTATATTCCTTATGATACCATAAAATGCTAATTTGACGAGTAAATGAATTTTTTATTTTAAATCTCATTAACTCACCTTACGCAATTCCTTTTTTGAGAAATGAAAAAGTGTAGTTTTCCCACATTTTTTAATCCACTTTTCTTATTCCCCTCTTGAGAGGGGAATGCATAAGGTGAATTATTAAATAAAAGGTCTTGCTTTATAAGGTGGATTCGAAAAGTCAAATCAATTTTTATAGATACTGTGAAAAGTACTGATTAGCAAAAAACCGAAATTGAAAAATTTTGTGATATTCCAAGTGTAATGTGGTGATAAATACTGGCGTAAACCCTAATAAAATTCCATAATAAAGAAGATACTGCGAACTCAATTGCAGATGGATTGGTTGGATATGCTAAACGCGTCTTTATTATATATTCAATATCATAACTACATGCAAAATTGAATCAACTCATTTCGTTTATTATTATGATTGCATCTAAATCGAATGTCAGATTTTCTAAAGGTTCGTAGCCAATTCCAAAAATGCCATATTGGGGAACATTGTTTTCGCTGAGTGAATAATTATTTCTCAAGACATTGCTAAGATAAAATCCTGCTGCAAGTTCACTTGATACATCAACAACAGAGCCAACATTAACGAACAACAGGTTTTCTTCTGAATAGTCCTGAATGTGAATACGGGAGTACTGAACATCTGCTGCCAATGATATTTTTTTCCCAAATTGATATGCAGAAAAAACGGAAAAAGAAAATTCATTCCAAAGTTTGTTGCCAATGCTGAAAAATGACGCTCCGTCAGTGATTTTATCACTAAAGCGATTGCTTAGCATCGCTATAAATGGAGTTAAATCAATAATTCCGAATTTAGAAGGACTTATCGAAAAAGAGATTATTGTTTCATCGGCATACTTAAATTGTGCTGGATTTTGTAAATATAAACATTCTGTAATTGCTGTTTTTCCAACAGAATTGTTTATTGTATTTATATACAAACTATATCCTGTTTGAGATAGTGCTATTTAGAAAGCAATAATGTAAAATCAATACAAATTTAATTAACAATAAATTCATAAAAAAATAGTTTATATATATAACATATTTGATTTTCTTGAATATTTTTTATAATTTAAGAAAAATAAAGTATTTTTTTAAAAAATTTATTTAAAAATGAAAAATATAATAAAAACATTAGGATTAATCGCTTTTCTAATCTTGCCTTTTTCTGCATTTTCGCAGGAAATAAAGGCAAATGTAACTGTTATTTTAGACCAACTTACTTTTGAAAACAGAACTAATGTTACTCAAATGGAAAATGATGTAGAAGCTTATATAAACAATCAGAAGTTCACCCGAATAGAATGGGAGGGCGAGCCAATACCTGTTGAAATTACTATTGTTCTCAGTGGCGGCACCAGAAATTTATATGGCGGACGATTGATGGTTGTTTCAAAAAGAGTATTAGACGGTCCTGAAGAGGAAGCAGGAGAATCCGTTGCTTTAAAAATGCTTGATTCCCGGTGGTCATTTGAATATGGACTTGGAGCAAATTTAACGTATAATCCCATGCGTTTCGATGCATTCACAAGCTTGATTGATTACTATATGCTACTTGTTATTGGGTTCGACCTTGATTCTTACAATGAATTAAGTGGTTCTGAAGTATTTGAACAAGCAAAATCAATTATTCAACTCGGTGCCTCCAATAGCGCAGATGGTTATAGCACTTTTTCCCAGCCCGGAGAATTTACCCGATTTAATCTTGTTTCTGAATTAACGGATATGCGATACTATGATTTAAGAAAAATATTCTTTAGTTATTATTATGACGTTTTAGACCAAATGGCTTTCGATAAAGAGAAAGCTATGAAGAGTTTAGAATTTGTTATTTTAGACCTTGCCAATTTTAAAAAGGATAAAATGGTTGGTCCGAGTGTGCTACTTCAGGCATTTTTCGATTCTAAAGCTGAAGAAATTGCTTATACTTTAAAAAGTTATCCTAATGAAGATGTCTTTTTAAATTTAAAATACGTTGACCCAAGCAATACAATCTTATACGATGATGCTAAAGCTGGAAAATAAAATTATGAATAATTTAAGCGATGACACGCAGTCATCGCTTGAATTATTCAGATAAAATCGAAAATAAAATTATTTTTTATCGAAATGGTGGTTGTCTTTGAAAGAATCAAATTTCCCTCCCCAACGCCATCCTCTTTTTTCAAATTCTATCACAATATTTGAATTTTTTGTAAAAGTACCAGGTATCTTCGGATTATATTTTGCACCATTGGGAGAAATTTTGCCATTCTCGTATATTACTGGATTCTGTCTCGGATTTATGTCAACTGCTTTTCCAAGAGCATGGAGAGATAAACGGTCAGTATTTGCAATGAGTCGGTAATTAAACGAAGAACTGTTGTTGTCTTCCATTGATTTGTTGTCAGACCAGTCATATCTAACTATAGGAATTACTTTTTCTACAGGAAATTTAGTATTTCTAATAATTTTAAATATTTCAAATATTTCATCTTTATAACCTGAAAAAACTACCAATTGACCTTTATGCAATTTGTTATCAAAAGAATAGTAATATACATCAATTAATGACAAAGAATCAATAATTTCCTTAGGAGCTTTTGTGCCTCTGATTGCATCAGCAAAATTCATTTCGCTGTCAATTATTACTTCTTCGTCAGCTTTTGAAAACAGCATTAAAAGTAAGATAAATATTATGTTCATATTATTATTATTTTAATTATTAAAAATTCAGAATCCTTTAACTTATGCAAGATTTTATTTCTCAATAAATATTTTTAGAAATTTTTAAATATTAAACTTATAAAAAAATAAATATATCTCAAAAATAAATTTGTGAGTTTTTCTTATTGTTATAGTAATACCATCTGGCGTATGCCAGAAGCCATCTTAGTTTATCATTAAGATTAAAGTTGTCCAACATCTCGAAGAATTTATGCAAAAACTAAGATTTAAAGAATTAATGTCAAACAAAAATGTTCGTCCTACTTGAATTATAATAACTTAGTAGAATAGACATTCTTGTCTGTTCGAGAATTTACTAGTTTTTGCACAAACCCTCGAAGATGTTGGACAACTTACTTTAATCTTGGTTTAGAAAAGTTTCCCTGTTTTTCTAAAGTTTTTGATACTATTCAGACCATACTTTAGCTAATTCAATAATAGTATCTACGGTTTTATTTAGAGAATCGACAGAAAGCCATTCAGTTTTACTATGGAAATTTTGTCCGCCGGTATAAATATTTGGGGTAGGCAAGCCCATAGCAGTTAATTTAGCTCCATCAGTTCCACCTCGAATAGGCGACCAAAACGGTTTAATACCAGCCCGAGAGGAAGCTTCCCATAATTTTTCTAGAACAATTTGGTTTTCATCAAGTTTTTCGCGCATATTTCTATATGTTTCTTTAATTTCCATAATAATTTCAGCTTTTGGAAATATTTGCTTTGTCTCTTCTATAGCTTTTTCAACGATTTCTTTTAATTTATCCAAACCATTGGTATCAAAATCGCGGAAAAGCATTTTAATACTGGAATAAGAAATACTTCCTTCCAGAACGTAAGGATGGATGTATGGTTCATAGCCCTCAGTAGTTTCTGGTGCCATATCCTTAGGGAGTCGGGAGATAATTTCAGAAAGCACACGGATAGAATTAACCATAATATTTTTTGCAGAACCGGGATGAATATCGCGTCCCTTAACAATTACAGTGCAGGAATTAGCACTGAAAGTCTCTTTATTTAACTCGCCGGGAAGTTCGCCGTCAATAGTATAAGCATAGTCGGCACCGAATTTTTTCACATTAAAAAATTTAGTTCCCTGTCCGATTTCTTCGTCTGGAGTAAAACCAATTCTAATTTTTCCGTGCTTAATTTCTGGATGTTTTATTAAATAGTCAGCAGCGCTGACAATAGCAGCTACTCCAGCTTTATTATCAGCTCCGAGTAATGTAGTGCCGTCTGAAGTAACTAATTTATGACCAATACATTCATTCAATTTCGGATTTTCGGACACTTTAATAATTACAGAATCATCACCGGGCAAAGCGATGTCTCCTCCTTTATAATTCTCAATAATATTGGCTTTTACATTTGTTCCACTTACTTCTGGAGTAGTATCAACATGGGCAATAAGTCCAATTGTTGGCAAGCTGTTTCTATTTTCAATGTTGCTTGGCAAAGTAGCCATAACGTAGCAATGCTCGTCGACTTCTGCGTCTTCTAATCCAATTTCTTTTAATTCTTTTACTAAAAGATTTGCTAAATCGAATTGCTTGGCTGTGCTTGGTGTAGTTTCTGCTGAATCTGTTGATTGTGTATCAATTTTGACATATCTTAAGAATCTGTCTAATGCTATTTCACTCATATTTCCCTTTTTTTATAATTATTAATAACTTCTTCTACTGTATTGGAATATTTAAATAGATGGTCTATATATGAAATTTTTAGTAATTTAGTAATCATATCCTGCAGTCCTACAAGAATAACTGGAATATCATATTCTTTTAGCTGTCGATGTGAAAGCAATAAAGCTCCGAGGCCTGAACTATCAATGTAGTCCACTGCTGATAAATCTAAGACTAATGCGGCTATGTCCGGTTGACTCAGAATTAAAAATTGGGTTTTTAATTCAGATGATAATTCTGAATTTATCTTCTTATCTTTTAGAGTAAAGATTACTAAATTATCAATATGTTCTACTGTAAATTTCATAATTTATTTCCAATTTATTTTTATTTTCAATATTTTAGTAAAAATAATTTTTAAAATTATGAAATTTAATAAAAATAAAAAAACAATAAATAGTATTTTATTAATTCGATTGAGTTCAATGGGCGACGTAATTTTATCTACATCGCTTATTCGTCTCATTCGTTCTACGTTTATAGATGCAAGAATAGATTTTTTAATTTCTAAACAATTTTATGAAATTTTGAAATTTAATCCTTATTTGTCTAACGTTATTATTTATGATAAATTAAATTCTTTTTCCAAAATTATAAAACAAAAGAAAGAATTAGCTCATCAGTTGCCAAATAGTAAATACGATTTAATTATCGATTTGCATAATAATAAGCGCTCAAAGCATTTCCGCTGCCAGTTTGGAAAAAAAATTCTGAAAATTAAAAAGAACAGACTATTTAAGCTTTGTCTGGTGCATTTTAAGAAGAATTTATTAAATAAAAAACTATCTATTCCTGAGCTATACTTCAATACTGCAAATTTCAATCATTTACTTATTGATGATGGAAACGGACTTGAGATATTTTTTGAAAAAGAAATTGAAAAAACAAATAATATTAGAAAAAAAATTGCTATTGCCCCCGGTGCTTATCATTTCACAAAGCAATGGGGTATAAATAAATTCTCTGAATTAATTAATTTAATTAAAAATAAATATGATTTTGAAATATTTTTACTCGGTGGAGCAAGCGATAAAAAAATATGTCAAGAGATTTTAGAAAAAACTGATAATTTCCCAAAAGATTTTTCTGGTGAAAAATCTGTTTTAAAAACTGCTGAAATTTTAAGTAACTGCGATTTACTGGTAACTAACGATACCGGTGTAATGCATATTGCTGCTGCGAGAAAAATTCCTATTGTTGCTATTTTCGGTTCTACTACCACTGATTTTGGTTTTGCTCCTTATCGTGTAAATCACAGAATTATTGAAGTAGATTTAAAGTGTCGTCCTTGCACTCATATTGGCAGAAGCAAATGCCCCAAAAAGCATTTTAATTGCATGAATCTGATTAGTGCTGAAAGAGTGCTTGAGGCGGTTGAGGAAATAGTTATGAAAGAAAAGGAATAAAATAGATGCCCAACATCGGGAACTCCCAAATAAAGCAAATGCTTTATTTAAAAGGAAATGTCATTTTTTGAATCTCCTTCCCAAGTTGCGCTTGGGAAGGAGAAATAAGTCGGATATGAATGAAAAAATCTATTTCACTTTTGCAATGCAATGACGGATAATAGCCAGTCCATCTTCAAGCTGCTTTCTTTTTGCGTTGAGTGATGGCCTGAAGCGTAATGATTTGTCGCCACAGGAAAGAATTATTAGTTTGTTTTCAAAGCATAATTCTCTTACTTTATTTCTAATTTCTGAATTCGGGAAATCGAATGCACAGAAAAGCCCTTTTCCGCGAACGTTTGAAATTAAATTTGGAAATTCATTTTCGATGTTATGAAGTTCCTGCATCAAGTATTTGCCTTGTTCCTTTACGTTTTCGAGTAAATTTTCTTCTTCAATAATTTCTAAATAACGGGTAGCACGCACCATATCGACAAGATTTCCACCCCATGTGGAATTAATTCTGCTAGAAGTATGAAAGACGTTATTCGGAATATCATCAACTCTGTCGGTAGCAAGAATACCGCAAACCTGCATTTTTTTACCGAAGCACATTAAATCTGGTTTGGCTTCAAGTTGCTGATGTGCCCACCAGGTTCCAGTAAGCCCTAAGCCAGTTTGAACTTCGTCGAATATCAAAAGTGCTTCATTTTCATCGGCAAGTTGGCGTAATTGCTTCATAAATTCCGGACGGAAATGATTGTCTCCACCTTCGCCTTGAATTGGCTCAATAATTATTCCGGCGATGTCATCTTTATTATTTAAAAATGCCTTTTTGATGCTTTCAATGGCTTCGTTTTCTAATTTAATGGTGTATTCTAAATTGTTTTGATTGAGTGGAAATACCATTTTGGGGCTAATTATTCTGGGCCATTCAAATTTTGGATAATAATTTACCTTAGTTGGGTCAGTATTTGTTAGGGACATTGTGTAACCAGTTCTGCCGTGGAATGCTTCACGGAAATGAATAATCTGATGTCCGACTTCGCGTTTATATCCTTTTGCAAAATTCTTTCTTACTTTCCAATCGAAAGCAGTTTTAAGGGCATTTTCTACTGCTAAAGCACCACCACAAATATAAAATGAATATTTGAAATAGTCTGGCACTGCAATTTTAAAAAATGTTTTTACAAAAGTAGCCATAGCTTCTGTGTAAATATCAGAATTTGATGGTTTGTTTACTGCAATTTTTCCAATATATTTAATAAACTCATCATTATTAATTTTTGGATGGTTCAAGCCAATTGGAAGAGATGCAAAGCAAGAGAAAAAGTCGTTATATTCTGTATCGTTCATTGAATCAACAAAAAAACCGTCGTAGCTTTTATCTAAATCCAAACAGATTGGAAAACCATCGACTAACATATATTTGGACAATTCAGAAGTAACATTTTTAGCTTCTACATTATATTTCGGGATATATTGATTTGTTTTCATTAAAAACTCCTATATTTTAAATTTTAAAATTATTAAATTGCTAATACTAATTAATTATATAACAACAACTTACATTGATATATTTGATAAAATGAGATTAACTGTGATAAACCATTATATTACAATCACTAAAATATATTTTGATTATATATTATTAAAATTGTATATAATGAAAATTAAAGGGGTATGGCAGATGAAATTACTTGGATGAAAATAAAAATCAGCATAATTTTCTGGAAAGAAAGAAAAGATAATCCGCGGATTGTTCCCTTTCCGTTTAAATTATTATTTGCCGATAAAGTTCTATTTCTCATAAATGCAATATACGGAAAATATTTGGAATATAAAAGAAGAATATTTAATCGGGAAAAAGGAGAAGCAAAGAAGAAAAAGATGTAGGACATCTAAGTATTCACTTAAAAACCTATAAATCAATAACCTACAAAACTGCAATTTTATAAAAAGCTGGCAAATATCTTGGCTTTGGAATTTTGCGATGATTGTTTTTTGCGGATTCAAGCCAAACTTCTTTTGCAATAAGAACTTCCTGCAATGCTTCATTTGGAGTTTTTCCAAAAGCTGAACAACACTTTAAATCAGGAATATCTGCAATATAACCGCCATCTTCGTCGCTATAAAATATGTTTATATTGTAATCTTTCAAATATCGTTTCTTCATTTCAAAATTCGTTCTTTATTTCTATTTCTAATGCACCAAAATCATTGTAAAAACGATTGTTAAATACAGAATAGTCATAGCCAGTACTTGCTGTTCCTTTTTTTAAGACCACACCATCATTTCTAATTGGCAGTTCAGTTTTTTGATTATCTGTGATTTGATAAGTATCTAAATTAATATTATCAAATTTTTCAACGTCTTTTGTATTTAAAATGTAAAAATGACATTTTTTCTCTTTGGTTTCGTTAAAAACAGCAATCCAAACATAAAACACTTCGTTGCCCATATTATACCTAATTTTTGGGTGGAAACTAAATTTTCGGACATCGTCTTTTTCAGTTTTTATACCTTCAGAAGTTTTTACTTGTAAATATCGGGAAATTACTTCTAATTCAGTAACTTTGCAATGCTCACACAGATTAGTTACACATTTTACATTTTTCCCGTTGCGGATAGCATATCGAATATATTGATTACTGTATTTCTTACATTTAGGGCAATAGTATTTAGTGATTGTAAAAACAATACCTTCATCAATATAAGCTCTATGAACCTGCCAGCCAAGTTCGTGCAATTCCATTGACAAACGCATTTCACCATAAAGTCCAATGACCTGCTTTTTCTTTTCTTCTAATTCATTCATAATAAATCAAGTACTGAAATTTGTATAATTTTGTCATTAAATAATTGCGGTTGTAAATTTTTAATTAAATTTTGCATACTACTTTTGCCAAACATCTCTTTGTTTAACTCAATGCCAACACCAATTCTACCAAGTTGTTTTGCGACCAACACAGAAGTAAAGCTGCCACCAAAAGGGTCTAAAACGTATTCATCTGGATAAGAAAACATTTTTACAGCAAATTCTGGAATTTCATAAGGAAATGGTGCTGTATGCCCTAAAGTGTTTTCTCCTTTAGAGTTTATTTTTATGACTGGGTTAATTTTTATTATATCTCTACGCCATTTTTTTATAAATTCTTTTTCAATAGCAAATTTTTCTTCTTGCCTACCTTGTGTAGTAATCGTTTTAAGTGAAAATCTTTTCCCACGGTTTGCCTGACTACGTTCAAAACACTCTAAATTTTTACATTCCCAACTTTTTAATCCAATTTCTGAATAAGCATTGCCATTAACTTTCAAACAACCGCAAACTGGACATGGATAGCGGTTTTTGTCGTTTCTGTGCTTGTGAAAAATTAACAGATGTTCATAACAGTTCATTGGGTATTGGTAAAAAGGATAGGGCTTGTTGCCATTTTTATGCCGTTCACTTTGCACCTCTCCTTTGTCCCAAATAATATCATCGACAAAAGTAAATCCTTCTTCTTCAAATATTTTTGTAAAGTAAGCACCTAACGGAATACGTCTTTTACCCCAAGTTGATTTTGTTGTAATGTTGTCATTATCAAAAATATCACCCACATTAAAAACAAAAACTCTATGATTATCCAATACACGATATGCTTCACGAATAATCATTCGCATATCATCTAAATAATCATTCAAATTTTTCCATTGAGAATATTCTCTTGCGTTGTAATAAGGAGGAGAATTAACCATCAAATGTATTGATTCTGAGTTCATTCCTTGCATTGCATCAAGGCAATTTCCCCAAATGATTTTCACACCATCATCTTTTTTTTCTAAAAAATCTATAAGTGATTTATCAGTATTAATGTATTGGCTTTGATAATCTTTTTTTACAAAATCAATATAAATCTCTGTAAATTTTACTATTATTTCTTTTATGTTTGTTTCAGTTTTTAAAAAGTCAACTTTTTGCAAAAACTCATCATGCCGTTCTTTATTTGGAAATGCTTCCTCAAGATAAGTGCGGCTTATTTCTATAATTGTTTCTATGTATGGTTTTTTATCTATCATTTCCAAATTACTACTATTGGACTTTCTCATTTATTTAATCAAAATTTTAAATTATCTATTATTTCAACTTACTAAACTTTTTCTTAAAAGCAAAATTTTCTCTCAAATTTCCCTCTTCAAATAAAACACAAACCAGCTTTAGATGTGCCACATCTTGAAGATGTAGGACTCCTTTGTCCATTTCATACAAATTCTGTGGTAACAACGACTTGTGAGATTTCTCACTTCGTTTCGAAATGATAAGACAAAGATGGATTCTGACATTCGTCAGAATGACAGTGCCTTTCACTTTCGCACGAGTTTCTTTACTTTGCGAAAGTTTATAGAAAATATTATCTCAGAACCACAAAACTCTTCGTTACTCTTCCAGTTTGATTTACAAAGGAGAAATGATATAAGCCATTTGGTAAATCTGCAGTTGAAATTGTTATTTTACTATTTCCAATTAATTCAGTTTGTTCAATTCGTTTTACTTCCATTCCGAGTGAATTGAAAATTGAAATTGAATTTATATTTTGTTCTTCTGGAATAGATAAAGAAATTTCGTTTGTTGCAGGATTTGGAAAGATTTGGAACTCATTGGTTTCGGGAATGGGGAGGGGCTCTTCTATGGCTGTCTCGGTGCAGGAGTAGTGTAACTTAAAAAAGCTTCCAGTTAATGCCCAGCAACTATCAACATCAACAATATGAATACAAAACATTCCAGAATTTATACAGGAAGGAATTTTTTTCCAGTAATTACCACCATCGGTGGTTTTATAAGTATATCCATCACTGGTCGATACCCATCCATAGTTTTCATTTAAAAAGTCCATATCTGCAATAAGAAATTCACCATCAATTTGAGTAGTCCAAGAATTACCACCATCGGTTGTTTTTAAAAGAGAACCATAGATGTGAGTAGTCCAGTTTGAATCACTTTTTGTGTATCTGGTTTTAGCCCAGCCAGTATTTTCATCTAAAAAATAAAGGTCTTTCAATTCAATAGTAGAATCAATAATAATTTTACACCAAGAGCGACCGCCATCAGTAGTCTTAAAGAAAATACCATAGTTACAGGCAGCATATCCAAAATTTTCATTAAAAAATTTCATTTTATATATTATAGTGTCTTTTAATGCTTTGCAGTGGTCCCAATATTGCCCACCATCAGTAGTCTTTTTAATGTAGTACTCACCATTTGATGTCCAATAACTAACATAACCGACCTGTTCATTGACAAATTCTACGTCGTGAATAGATACGTCTGACATAGAACTGATTTTAGTCCAGTCATCGCCGGCATTTGTTGTTTTGAAAAAATTTCCTTTAACATCATTTAATATACCAATATCTTCATTAAAAAACCTAATATCTCCTAAATTAAAGTTATCTGATATGTTTAATTCTTTTTCGTTCCATGTATTTCCTTCATCAGTTGTGATTAGGAAAATATTATCTGACGTAGTAGCATAAGCTGTTTGTTTGTTAATAAAATAAATACCTGATAAATCGTAACTTATGCCAGAATTAATATTAACCCAGTTATATCCCTTATCAGTAGTTCGTTTGATTATTCCCCATTTCCCAACCCCAATAACAACTTCTTCATCTGAAATAGAAATAGATTTGATTTCATCATCAAAAAACGGCTCACTTGTTTGCATTTCCCAGTGATTTCCTCCATCTGTTGTTTTAAAAAGCCCGGAGTTATTTCCGCTAAAAATATAACCAGTATTTTCATCAAAGAATTTAAAATATTGAACTTCTGCTGTATTTTTGCAAACATTTTGTTTTTGCCAATTCAATCCACCGTCTGTAGTTTTATAAATTTTCCCTTTTGAACCACTTATCCAACCAATATTTTCATTAATAAAGAATAATGATTTTAAAGAAGAATCAGGTAGATTATTATATATAGACCAATTTTTTCCACTATCAGTTGATTTTATTAAAGAACTTTTATCAACAATAAAAAAAGTATTTTCATCAAAAAAATACATCTTATTTCTGTAATAATCTGTAGGTGGGATTTTAATTGTATCCCAGGAGTTACCACAATTCGATGTTTTTAACATAATGCTGTCTATTCGGGAGTAGCAAACTGCTTTATTCATATCAAAGAAATGAAATTTTCCATTATTTAAATGTGGAGTTAATTGTTTTTTTTCACTCCAATTTTTACCTCCGTTAAAAGAACGAAAAATATTATCGTTATAATCAATTAACAATATTTGGTTTTGATTAAAAAAATAAGGGTATATAATATCGTTTGTTTCAGTTTTTATAATACTCCAGGTAATCCCGGCATCAGTTGATTTCAACAAAGTACCATTTTCCCCGGTAATAAAAACAATATCATTATTAAGAAAATCTACGGTGTTTAAATCATTTCCCTGCGGAAGAGGATTCACCCATTTCCAGCCGCAATCCTCTGCAAAAGCGAAATTTGAGATTATTAGAATAAAAAGAATTATTTTTTTCATATTTTCTCCGTTAATGGTTAATGGTTATTAAGTTATTAAGTAATTGGTTTAGTAAACTTTCGCAAAGTTGGGAAACTCGTGCGAAAGTATAATGGCTAGAAGTCCTACATCTGCGAGATGTAGGACTTCTTTATTTCAGTCATAAGAGCAACAAGTTTTCGCATGACTTTACATAATGTATTAATTACTCATTTCTTTATCCCGATAGGGATTAAATATTTGTAACATACAAGCTACTTTTCTGCTGTTATCCCGTAGGGATTAAATAGCAATATTGTAAATATAATCCCTATCTGGATAAGCCCAGGAGTGAATTTCACTTGCTACAAATATATAATCCCTATCGGGATATTTAACTTTACTTTTTTCGGGTAATTCTGAACGCAGTGAAGAATCCAGAGAATTGTGGTTTCAATGACTTTCTGGATTCTTCGCTGCGCTTCAGAATGACAAAGAAAAATTATCAATTAACAATTATTAATTATCAATTATCAATTATCAATTAACAATTAACAATTATTCAAATCCTACAATCATCAAGCGGGACATATTGCTATTGCCTGCGCTAATAGTTAATATGTATGCACCTCTCGGTAAATCCGAAACTGAAAAGTTTACTTTTGCACTCATAGTGTAGCTGTCGTAATCAAAATTATCAATAATATCCTTAACTTTTTCACCTAATGTATTATACATACTGATTTTACATTCATTTCTCACAGAATTTTCAAGGAAAAATTCCAATGTTACATTTTGAACAGCAGGGTTTGGGTAAAGTTTTCTAATCCAAACATCTGCAATTCCGCGAATTTTGTTTGTTTGCGGATTTTCAACTGAAACAACTCCATTGGGATTAAATATATTTATACCATAAGTATTGTCAACTATCCAAATTTTCCCGTCTCTGTCTGCTTCAATATTAATTCTATATGGATTTAATTTAGTAGTATCCTGGTTTGGAACTCTATATACCGTCCAGTTGTCTGCACTGTCTAATTTATATAAATTGTATGTTGGTCCTAAAATCCAGATATTGTCGGAACTGTCAATACACATATAATAATTAGTTTTAATTTCATTGTGGTTTAAATATTTCTCAATTTCCCAGATATAATCGAATGAAGAACGTTCTTCACCATTTAGCTTATAAAGCATTAAGCTATAATTTAAAAAATATGCAACATTTTTGCTATTTACGACTACTTCCGATATATTTGAATAGCCCTCTGGAAAATCATAAGTAGTAATTTTCTTAATCACTTTTTCATTTTCTATTAAATACAAAGTGTCAATATTAGAGTGCCAAACTCTTCCTAAATTATCGCAAGCAATGTTCTTCTTTACTCCATACCCATAATCAGTATATTTTAGATTATTCACAGTTACAAAGCAACTGTCTTTATACTTGCATAAGCTAAAATAATAAAAAGCTGTCGTATCATTAAGAGGGCAAAAGTGTTCAATGATAGCCCATACATCCCCTTTTGTGTCAACTTTTAAATCCCAGACCCCACGAATATTATAAAATTTATTTTGCTCAGTATTATATACCAGACTATGAATTTGGGTTGAATCCTGTGAAATTGAAATAATATATCTTATATCAGTTTCTTTATCTAAACCATCAATAAAAGCCCATAATCTATCAGATTTATCATAACATACAATACGGGCGTAGTTAAAATCATGTTCAGTAAAATTATGATTACCTTTAATTCCATCAACTATATCTTTTGAACTTATAAATTTCCATTCTTTAGTTGTTTGGTTGTAAGTAATAATTAAATTTTTATACAGATATCTGCATATTGCAATATTGTCTTTATTTATAGCTAAACATTGAGAAGAAAGGTCTTCATGCTTTCCGGTATATGGGGCAATTGGCAGGAAGCTATCTTTATACATAAGTTCCCAAGTTTGAGAGAATAATTCACTTACAAAAATCACAAAAAAAATGATAATTATTTTTTTCATTGTACCTCCTGTTAATTGTTATTAGGTTATTGAGTTATTAAAACTTTCGTAAAACTCCGGGAAACTAGTGCGAAAGTAATGACCAGATGTCCTACATCTTTAACTTTACCATAATACAACCATTTAATAATTAATAATTAAATGGATATTTTTCTCAGTATATGTAATATTTTTATACTTCTATCAATTTAACAAAAGTCAAATTAAATTTTAGTAACAATTATCTCTACATCCTTCTGGGCATGGTTCGCCTTGTGGAAAACCAGCTCTCCAAATCCTTAGAACTTGAACTCCATTTTCCCATTCCCAGCAAATCCTCACTGTTTCGCCACAAGACCTTTCAAAATACTCTGGCGGCAGTGATCCGGTTGGGGAATCATTACATCTTTCCATTACATATCTATCGTTTATTTTGTCTTTAATCCAACCACTGTAACAAATTCTGTCCATCCATCTAACAGTACATAAATCATCAGGGCATTGTGGTATGATTGTTTGCCATTCATTGTATAAATATCCTTCTGCAGCGATATCTAATAAAATTGCATCAGTAATTTCAGAAGCATATTGCTCGAAATCAGCTGGAGTACAAGGAAATAATACTTGGATTTCAGTTAAAACAATTTCATGCAGGTCAAATTCATTAATACCTAAGCAAAAATAATATTTATAAGTACAACCATTGTAAGTAACCTCATTATCATACTCATTATACCCCTCAGGGCAAGCCACCACCACATTAGCAAATACTATTGCTAAAGCCGCAAATAGAAGAATTAATTTTCTCATAACAGAAAATTCCTTAATTTTGTAAAACATTAGTGATTTAATGTCATCCTTCGCTTAAAAAGTGCCGACTTCCTCGCGGAGGATGTTTTTTTTATAATTTATCTTGCCTAATCGCTTAACTTTGCTCATTTTATTTTTCATTCAGGATTAGGTGCTAAACAAAAGCCAAAACTTACTCACTCAAGCCAAGATTTTTTTCCTCATTTTATTAATACCAAAAACAAATTAAAACATTTTTTAATAAAAAACAAACAAAATTTTTATTTTTTTTGAAAAATTTGTTTTTGAACATATATCTGAAATGGAATATATCCTAACTTTATTATTGGCTGCAAAGTTAGATTAGTAGTGGGTTTTTAAGTATGAATAAAACAAAAAATTTGCAAAAAAATAGATTTTTCGGTCATTCTGAACGCAGTGAAGAATCCAGATAATATTGGTGTAAATGACTTTCTGGATTCTTCGCTTCGTTCAGAATGACTGTGTTAAATTTTGCCATCTCTATTTAAATAAAGCACTTGCTTTATCTCGGGATTCGAATTGACAAAAAAACTGAATCAGAAACTGTAAAATTAAAGAATTCTAATCATTAACTCAATAACTCAATACTTAATAACCAATAATCCTAATAAAGAAAATAAATATTTTTCTATTTCCTTGATTTTCTTTAAATTTATTTTTTTTAATTAAAATACAGTTATGAAAAGAAAAATATTATTATTTATTTGCTTTTTAATTTCACTTCAAAATTTGTCAATTGCAGCAAGTTCAAAATTAAAAGATGTAATTGCAGATAGAACCACAGTTTATTCAATTCGACTAAAGAACGGTGACATAATAACCGGCAATTGTGTAGAAATGCTTAACGACCCGATAGAAGGCGAAGGAGCTAAATTTGCAACAGAACTTGGGACAGCAACTATTTTTGAGAATCAAATTGCTGAAATTAAAAAGTTTGAAGATTTGTATCGGCATAATCATCGAATGTATCTTATGCCAACAGCAGAACCGATTGAAGGAAATCATTTCATCGGTAATTTTGAACTACTTTTATTCTATGCCGGATTTGGAATATCAGATTTTCTATCTTTTACTGCCGGTCGGAGTATTCTTCCTGATGTCCCTTCCAAAGAGCAGGTTTCTTTATTTAATATAAAAGTTACTCCACTCAGTTTCCCGATTGATGATGTAGCTGAATTATTTACTGTATCACTTGGAGCTAATCTTGGATTCATTAACCATAACAACAGATTTTTGCATTATTATGGAAATGCAACTATGAGATTAAAACGCACTACTTTTACAGCAGCATTGTTTTACAAAGCTTCAGGAAATGACATATATATAATAAATTTTCGTGAGAATATTTGGGATATGACTTATGAAAATGGTTCTTTTGGTATAGGTCTTGGCATAGACACAAAATTTTCAAAAAGAAATGATTTGCATTTCATTGGAGAAATATGGAATAGCAATATAGCTCATCCTACTCATTCCGCTGTAATGCTTGGTCTTCGTCTTTCCAACAGTTCTTTTTCTTCAGATTTTGGTCTTGCATTTTTTACTCAGCCATTCGTTATTCCATTTGTTAGTTTTGTCTGGACTCCTTTTTAAATTAAACTATTTTGCCTTTTTGTTTGTCTATAATACGATTTATTTGACAAAAAAAGGTAAAGATGAAAAAAACAATATTAATAATTATAATAGCATTATCATTTGGCACTCTTAATTCTCAGACAAACCTGTTTAATGTAACAGGTCGTGCTTTAGACAAAGAAACAAAAGACCCGTTAATAAGTGCGAACGTCCTTTTAACATCAAACAAAGACAGCAGTAAGTATTTTGCGCTAACTGATAAACAGGGCAGATTCTCAATTACAAAAGTTCCTTCAGGCACATATAAGTTAAAAATAACTTACGTTGGCTACGAAAATTTAGAAAACGAAGTAAGAATAAATCAACGAAGCGGTTCAAATATTGGAGATTTATTTGTTGTTCAAACTGCAATACAAAAAGAAGCAATAGAAGTAAATGCTCAAGCTCCTATAGGGCGTCAAATTGAAGACACAACAGAATTCTCAGCAAATGCATTTAAAACGAAACCCGATGCTGTTGCCGAGGATTTAATAAAAAAGATGCCCGGAGTTGAGGTAGAAAGGGACGGAACAGTAAAAGCTCAGGGCGAGGAAGTAAAAAAAGTTCTTGTCGATGGAAAGCCATTCTTTGGTGATGACCCTACATTAGCACTCAAAAATCTACCAGCAGAATCTATTGAGAGAATTCAGGTTTTCGATAAATTAAGCGACCAGGCAGAATTTACTGGTTTTGACGATGGACAGAGCCAGAAAACTATGAATATTATTACTAAACAAGACAGAAAAATCGGAAGTTTTGGAAAAATTACTGCTGGCGGTGGCTCTCAGGATAGATATTCTGCTTCCGGAAATGTTAATTTATTTAATCCCGATAGACGAATTTCTATTTTAGCGATGAGTAATAATGTTAATCAACAAAATTTCTCAATGCAGGATATTATGGGAATTTCATCAAGTTCAAACTTCAGACCACCGGGTGGAATGAGACCTCCTGGTGGTGTAAGACCCGGTGGCGGCGGACGTCCTCCTGGCTCTGATGGATTTAACCCATTCAATTTCTTAGTCGGACAGCAAAATGGCATCAGTTCTTCTCATGCAATTGGTTTAAATTATTCAGAAATTTTCTGGGATAAATTAGACGTAAACAGCAGCTATTTCTTTAATATCTCTATAAATAATAATGAGCAAACTATTGATAGAGACTATATATCTTCTGATTATATCGGACAAAAGTATAATCAGTTGACTAATACTCATTCTGAAAATTATAATCATCGATTGAATTTTCAAATTAAATATTCTATTGATTCGAGTAATTCTATGATTTGGAAACCATCAATGATTTTTCAGGGATATGATGCTGACGGAACCATACGTGCAGCCAATTATATGTTGAGCGATACTTTGAGTTCTACTTCCAATAAAACTCTTGCAGAAAATAACGCAATTAATTTAAATAGCGATTTATTATATCGTTTGAAGCTAAACAAGCCGGGCAGAACATTTTCTGTTAACCTTATTACCAATTACAGCGACAGGAAAGGAACCGGAGATTTGTTTACTTTGAATGGCTCTCTTGCAAATAATGTTTTCACTATTGATACAATTAATCAAAATTCATCTTTAAAAACGGACGGCTATACTTTAGGGACAAATATAATGTACACTGAACCTATTGATAGCATTAGTCAGTTACAAATAAGTTATAATGCTAATTATCAAAATAATTATTCAGATAAATTAGCTTATGACTGGGATTTAATTACTTTAGATTATTCGGTAATTGATTCTCTGCTTTCCAACAGATTTGATAATGATTATTTAACTCAACGTGCCGGTATTGGTTACACAATGAGAAACGAGGCAATGAATTTTGATTTGACTTTGAATTATCAAAGAGCAGATTTAAAGAGTAAACAGGAATTTCCCATTCTATTAGACCAAAATTATTCATTTGATAATATTTTGCCTTCTTTTAGATTTCAATATAAGTTTTCAAAAAATACTAACTTGCGAATGAGATACCGAAGCAGTACTCAGGCGCCTTCTATGACTCAACTACAAAACGTAGTTGATAATTCAAACTCATTGCAGCTTTCTGCCGGTAATCCAAATTTAAAGCAGCAGCTAAATCATTCTCTTTTCTCAAGATTTTTGACTTTAAGCGAAGATTTATCCAATATGTTTATGGCTTTTATCAATTTTAATTTCAGAAATGATTATATTACAAATTCTACTTTCATCGCTTCAACAGACACAATAGTTGAAAACGGTATTTTGCTTCCAGCTGGCGGACAGCTAACAAAACCAATGAACATAGATGGCTATTTCAATGCAAGAACATTTATTAATTTTGGAAGACCAGTTCCCTTCCTTGGCAGCAATTTTAACATTGGCATAAATGCTTCTTATACCAGAAATCCTACTTTGCTAAACTTTAAAGAAAATATTTCTGATGCTTATGGCTTTGGCGGCAGAATTGCTCTAAACAGTAATATTAGTGAGTATGTTGATTTTAGCATTGCTTTCCGGGCTAACAAAAACATAACAAAAAATTCGCTAAGCTCTTCTTCAGATAATGAATATATGAGCTATAATGCCGATTTAACATTTAACTGGATTTTCTGGGAAGATTTTTTCATAACAACTGAATTTAATGGTCAGTATTACTCTGGACTTTATGTTGATAAAGACAACAATTATAATTTACTAAACATCGGAATCGGAAAAAAATTTCTTGCTAATAACAGGGGCGAAATACGTCTCACAGCTTATGATTTGTTAAATCAAAATAAAAGCGTTGAAACAAATTTATATGATTATTACAATGAATATGTTAGAAATGACGTCTTAAAACAATATGTTTTGTTAACATTTTCATATTTTTTAAGATAATGGACAATGGTATTAATTACAAAGAATTATACAATAAGTATTTAATTGATTTTGATGAGAGTTTAGAGAATTATATCAATTCTATTGAAAATCAGATTTTACTTGAGCCGCTAAAATATATTATGGCTGGCAAAGGAAAAAGAATACGCCCAATGCTTGTTATTTTTTCAAATTTAGCAGTAGGCGGAAAGACTGAAGACGCTTTAAATTGCGCTATAGCTCTTGAAATGCTCCATAATTTCACTCTTGCTCATGATGATATTATGGATAAATCTCCGCTTCGTCGTGGCAAAGAAACAATTAATAAGAAATGGGATGAGTCAACTGCTATTTTACTCGGCGATTTAATGATTGGTTTTGCTTATGCTTTGCTTCCAACACGCGATAAAAGTTCTAATCATGAAAGAATTTTAACCCGCTTTAACAACGCACTTATTGAAGTGTGTCAAGGGCAGGCATTGGATATGCAATTTGAACAATTCAAAAGCATTACTCTCGATGAATACTTCAAAATGATTGAGTTGAAAACTTCAATGCTTATTGAAGCAGCAACTTGTATTGGTGGCCTTTCCGGTTTCGGTACGAAAGCAGAAATTAATGCTTTAATCAGGTATGGGAAAGCTCTCGGACTTGCTTTCCAAATTCAAGACGACTTATTAGATGCAACTGCTGAAATTGAAAAATTCGGTAAGTGTGTCGGACAGGATTTGTTAGACGGAAAAAAGACTTTCTTAATTTTAACTGCTGATAAAATAGCCCAAAACGAAGAAGACAGATTACTTATTGACAACTTTTTCAATAATAAAGGTACTTCTGAAGATGATATTCCTAAAATGCTTGAAATGTATGAAAGGTTAGGAGTATATGATGAAGCTGAATCAGAAATTAATTCCTATACTGAAAAAGCTAAAGATTCAATAAAAAATTTATCTGAAAATAATGGAAAATATTTATTATATTGGATAGCAGATTTATTGAATAAACGAAAAAAATAATATGGCTCAATTCCTGTGCAATCAGTCTTTCAGAGCAAATTTACCAATAAGCTCAATTGAAAAGAGCTTGGACATTGCAATTAAGGAAAATATATTAGAGCAACTTATTTTAATTGTCCCTACCGGACGATTGGTGAGGTTTTTAAAAAATCAAATTACAAGAAAATATTTTGAAATTCATAAAAAGCCGTCAATTTGTTCAAATATTTATACATTGCAAAGTTTTATTACTCAATGCTTTGAATTTCAAACAAATAAAAATAAATTCAGAATAATTTCTGATGGTTATCAATTAGCTTTATTTGAAGAAGCTGTAAAAAAAGCGGAATTGAATTTTTTTGCCGGAAAAGAAGGTAAAGTTACGGTTCCTACAATAGCACGTATTGCTAAACTAATTTACGGATTAAAGGAAGATGGCATTACTCCTTCTGAACTTCAAAAAGATTTAAATTCTGAAGACGAGAATATTGACAAACCACGTCTTTCTGATATTTTAAAAATTTATGATGAATACCAAAAACTGCTCGGGGAGCATTTTCTCGATTATCCAGATCTTTTAAACAGAACTAATGATTATTATTTAATAAATTATATCGATAAAAATTTTAAGAATAAACCAAAAATCTTATTAAATGGTTTTAGTCAGTTTAAACCACCTGAAATAAGATTCATTTCGCTTTTTGCTAAATCTTCGCTCCCATTTGCAATACAAATTGATTATTCTCCAAATAATGGTCCTCTTTTTTCAAATCTAGAAGATACTATTATTGGTATAAAAGATTGTGGCTTTTCACTTTTTGAAATGGAAAGAAGCAATACTACTACCAATGACAATATTTCCAATAGCTTATTCCTGCGTCAAAATCTTTTTGCTTTAGGAAAAGCAAATAAAAGCAATAATTTTTCAAAATTCACAAAAATTTTTAGTGTAGAAAACAAAGAACAGGAAGTGAAGCTGATTTGTAAGTTAATTCGGGAACTTGCCATAAATCAAAATATAAATTTAAGTGATATATGTGTCGTTGCTCGTAAGCCGGAGGAATATTCTTCACTTTTTCGTGAATTTTTTGCTGATTACAAAATAACTGGCAACATTTCAGACAGATTCAATCTAAGTGAGTCCGCTGTTGTTACTGCAATTTTTTCTGTTTTGAATATTATTAATTATGGTTTTAAAAGAAGCGACATACACACTGCTCTTCAAAGCGATTTCCTTAATTTCAACTTAGAAGCTAATTCTGTTAAGGATATTATTGATGGCAATAATCTTATTAGTATTGCCCGGCAGCTTAGAATTCACGGGGGAAATCTTTACAAAGGTGAATTTATATGGAAAACTTTTTTATCGAATAGAATAAAGTTTTTAGCTGATTCTATTAATGATGCAAAAAGGAACGGAAATATTGACCCAACTGAAGTAGAAAATAAATCAAGAGAATTAAAACGAGTTGAAAAAGCTTATGACGATTTTTGGAAAATCAAATCCTTGCTCCCAAATATAAAAAACAAATTTTCTCCTAATGAATTTAATGAATTAATTAAAAAAAATATTATTGAGAAATTTGAAATAAGAAATATACTTTCTAACTCATTCAAAAAATTTATAGCTTCTAAGAATAGAGAACTGGATAGATTTGAATTAGTTTACAAAACAGAGCAATTAGAAAAGGAAAGCCGCGCCCTAACATCATTTATAAACCTTTTAGATGAAATGACCAACATTTTGCAGGAACTGCAACGCTACAAGAAATTTGATTTTCTTGAATTAACACAAAGATTACGTATTGCTGTAACAGGTGCAAAATATCAGATTTCAGAAAAATCCGGAGTAGGAGTAACCGTTACTTCTGTTGAACAAATTCGTGGTCTTCCATACAAAGTTACTATTTTATGCGGAGCTATAGATAAAAGTTTCCCACTTGCCTACAGTGCTGATACTTTCCTTGGCAAAGAACTACCAAATACTAAAATACGACATATTCGCTCTGAGCGTATGCTGTTTTATCAATTTCTTGCAAATAATCCTGATTCACTTAATAAAAATGAAAAACAAATTTATATTTTCTATCCTAATAAAAGTGAGCAGGAAGTCCATATTCGTTCTCCTTTTATAGATTCTCTCCTAAAAATTACTACTTTAGAAGAAGACAAATGTTTTTATGATTTAACATTGAATGAAAACAAAATTGATGATTCAAATATTACTAAATGGTTAAAAGCAATTTCCGGAAAACGTGAACTAGCCGAGTTCATTGGTAAGAAAACCTTTTCAATTGTGAATAATGAAAAATCAAAAAAAGTTGAAAAAAAATTATCAGAAAACCTTTTTGCAGATTTGGATAGGGAAGAGGAAATACTTAGTTCAATTGATTTTGAAATTAATAATAAACTTATTGATTTTGAGGATAATTACAAATTTTTACACCAATATTATTCTACATTTACACAAAATCAAAACTCAATTTTCGAAAATAGCAATGATGTTATTAAAGAAAAAATCAAGCATCTAAAAGAAGGAGTTTTTTCTATAACTCAGCTCGAAACCTTCAAAGATTGTCCTTATAAGTATTTTTCAAATTATTTACTGAATTTTAAAGATACTCCAAAATACGAAGATACTCTTAGTCCAATTGAACGTGGAAACATTGTTCATTCCATTCTTTATGCGTTTTTCAAGCTAATTCAGTCAGAACAAATAAATAGCAACGAAACTGAAATAACTGGTGAAATCTTAAATAAAAATATTGATTTTGCTGCTCCGGTGCGACTCAAACGTGAAAATTATATTTTTTATAAGGAGATATTAGAAAAAATTGCAAGAAAGGTTTTCGATACTAACATTACGGACACCCCGCTGCAAAAGCTTACCCAGGATAGTTTTTTCGGAAATAAAAACCGACCCGGCTATCTTGAAATATGGCTAAACAATGAAATAGAAAATCAGGAACAAGCTGCAGGTTTTTTGCCTTCGCTTTTTGAGGTTTCTTTCAATTTAGCAAAAGTGAAAAATTCCTTAAATGTAAAATTTGACAATGATTTAAAAATCTATGGTAAAATTGATAGAATTGATATTAGGAAAAAATATGAAGAATTCCAGTTTATTGTTGCTGACTATAAATCTGGCTCTATCATACCAAATAACCGTAGTGTAATTAACGGAAATAGTTTTCAGGTGCCACTTTATATGTTAGCAGCAAAGCAACTTCTAAAAGATTATTACTCTATGACTTCAACAGTAGAAGGAGGAGTTTATTATCTTTTTTTTCCAAAAACAAACAATAGTCAGCAAGCTTATCAATATTCAAAATACCTTTTACTTTCAAATGATTCTGATATTTCAAAAAGCAAAAAACTTTCCACTAGTAAACTTTTAAATAGCTCAACAGATTTAGAAAATATATTGACAATTTCCATATATTCTGCAAAACAGGTTGTAAGGCAGATTTCTGAAGGTAAATTTTTTGCAGAACCTGCTGGTAAAATTTCTTGTTTGTATTGCTCTTGTTTTTCTCTATGCAGAATTAAGGAGAAACATTTGCTTTTTAGAGAAGAAGATGATGATTTTTAATGCCAAGCCGACAACAACAAGTTCAATAATCTGTCATTCTGAACCGCAGCAAGGAACTTCATGTCATTGCTATCAAAGAATTTGAGATTCCTCACAACGCTTACCAATGACATCTTTGTCCTAAAATTAATGAAACACAGAACAGCACTAAGAAATCCCCCTCTTCCCTCCTTTTTTCAAAGTGGGGAATTACTAAGATATTTCTTGTCTCTCCTTTGAAAAAGCTAACGATTCAACACAAATATTAGTTCTTATGATAACAAGTGAAAAATGGTATAGTTTCTTAGAAATTTATTTTGTAGGAATTATATATTTGTAACAAGAATAAATCTTGACTGTGCTTATCCCATAGGGATTATATATAAAAGAAGCACTATAATATTTAATTCCTACCGAATAAAAAGATACTATAAAAATCATTGTTACAAATATTTTATCCCTACGGGATAAGTAGGATAGCAGCACATTCTAAAGATGTGTATAATCATTAGCTTGAGAGGGGAACGCTAAAACATAGAACTGTTTTTTTTCCCCTCCTAATAAAGAGTGGCAGGGGATGTGTTAAATGGTCTTATTATTAAAGTTATTATAGTTTATATTTAAGATTGTATAAGTTAAATTAAATATTTATCTCAAATATATCTCAATTTATTAACTAATCTCCATGCCGTTACTCTTGAGAGGGGATTGCGTAAGATGAGATGATAATATATTACTACTGACAATATAGTTGGACTAACTCGGCAGCTCTTTGATTACCTAATTCTGCAGCTATATTCCAATCAGAACAAGCACCTTCAGCATCACCAATTTTATCTTTGGCTAAACCTCTATTATAGTATGATATATCGTCATTTGCATTGATTTCAATTGCTTTGTTATAATCCAGAATAGCTTTATTAAAATTACCTATTTTTGTGTTACTAATACCTCTAAAAGTGTAAACCTGAGAATTTTCTGGTTTTAGTTCAATAGATTTATTAAAATCCAGAATAGCATCAAAATAATCACCAAGTTCATCTTTTGCTACACCTCTGAATTTATAGGCATCAGCATCTTTAGGATTGATTTCTATTGCTTTTGTATAATCTTCAATAGCACCGTTCAAATCGGAGTTATTATATTTGAGAATACCTCTATTTAAAAAAGCATCAACATATTTAGGATTGATTTCTATCGCTTTATTATAATCATTGATGGCATCTTCAAACTTACTATTATCATCATATAAAACAGCCCTATTATAGTAAGCAAGTGCGTTTTTTGGATTAATTTCTATCGCTTTATTATAATCAGATAAAGCTTCATCAGTTTTTCCAATTATCTTTTTTGCTATACCTCTGCTTAAAAATGCCTCTGAATATTCTGGATTCGAACTAATAGCTTGGTTAAATTCATTAATAGCTTCTTCGTATTTTCCAGAGTCGATTTTCGCTAAGCCACTTTCATAATGCTGCTTATCTTCGCTGCTCGAACAACTGACAAACGAAATAAGTATCAAAAAAAATGAATAGATTTTATACATTATTAACCTCAAAATAAAATATTTAAAAGTATTTAGCAAAAATGATAAACTCATTTGCTTAAATAATTTTATTCAACTCTAACAAAATTACAAAAAAAATTTCATTTACAATATTCATTATAAAGTTCATCAGCAATTTTTAATCCAAGTTCTTTTGCCTGTTTCCAATCAGAGCAAGCACATGAATTATCTCCTTCTTCATTTTTTAGAATTCCTCTGTTATAGTATGCATCTGTGTATTTAGGATTGATTTCAATGACTTTATTGTAATCATCAATAGCGCCTTTTTTATCTTTAAGATTGGTTTTAGAAATTGCTCTGTTGAAATAAATATCAGCATCTTTTGAATTTAAGCTAATAGCAGAATTGTAATCATCAATACTGCCTTTATAGTCCTTTATTTTTGTTTTAGCAATACCTCTGTTTATAAAAGCATTTGTATATTTTGGATTTAACTCAATTGCAATATTATAATCTTCAATTGCGCCTTTATAATCTTTTATTTCAGTTTTAGCAATTCCTCTGTTGTAATAAGTAATAGCATCTTTTGGATTTGTGTTAATTGTTTTAGTATAATCCGCAATTGCAGCTTTGTAATCTTTAGCACTTGCTTTTGCTAAACCTCTGTTAAAATATGCAAAAGAATTAGTAGAATCAATACCAATTGCTTTTGAAAAATCCTCTATAGCTCCTTTTGTATCTTTCAAATTTTTTTTAGCAATTCCTCTGTTTATATATGCATCAATACTTTTAGGATTTTTAGCAATTACCTTTGAGAAATCAGCAACAGCACCTTTGTAATCTTTGATATTAATTCTTGCATCACCTCTATGGAGAAATGCTTTAACATTATTTGAATCTAAAGCAATAACTTTTGAGAAATCAGCAATAGCTCCTTTATAATCTTTTAAATCTACTTTTTCTAAAGCGCGATAATAATATGCTATAGTATTTGTAGAATCAATTTCAATTATTTTTGATAAATCTTCAATTGCTCCTTTGCAATCTTTCATATTCGATTTAGCTACAGAGCAATTAAGATATGCATCTTTATCTTTTGGATTATTTTTTATAATAAAATTAAAATCAGCAATAGCTCCTTTATAATCTTTTAAAGAACATTTAGCCAAACCTCTGTTATTATAAGCATCAAGATATTTTGGATTTAAATTAATTGCACTAGAATAATCAGCGATTGCACCTTTTAAATCTTTTAGATTGGTTTTTGCAATTCCACGATTAAAGTAAGCACTTGATAATGAAGAATCCTTTTCAATCGCTTTTGAATAATCATCAATAGCGCCTTTGTAATCTTTTAAATTTGCTTTTGCAATCCCTCTGTTTATATATAATTCAATTTCATTGGGATTTATTTCAATTACTTTATTATAATCTTCTACTGCCCCTTTATAGTCCTTTATATAAAATTTAGCAATAGCTCTATTTCTATAAATATCTACATCTTTGGAATTTAAAGTTAATGCTTTTGTATAATCCTCAATTGCTCCTTTATAATCTTTTAATTCGTATTTAGCAATACCTCTATTAATATAATTATCGACAATTTTGGGACTTAGTTCAATAGCTTTAGTATAGTCTGCTATTGCTCCTTTGTTATCTTTTAAATTAGCTTTTGCAATAGCTCTGTCTGCGTAAGCAGTAGCATTTTTTGGTTCTAATTCAATAGCTTTAGTATAATCCGCAATAGCACCTTTGTAATCTTTTAGCTTTGCTTTTGCTATTCCTCTATTGATATAAACAGATGCTTTTCCAGAATTTATTTCAATAGCTTTAGTATAATCCGCAATAGCACCTTTGTAATCTTTTTTTTCAAACTTTGAATTACCTTGCTTTTCTAATTCAAATGCAGTTTGACTATTACATATCGAAAAAAAGGAAAGAAATAAAATAAGTAGAATATTAAACCTCATTTTGCCTCCAAAATAAAAAATATGACAAATGCTTTTTTTCTTTTTAGTTTTTTATTAAAACTTAATAGCTATCAATTATTTTTATGAGAAATTATATTTGGCAACTATTTGAGCACATAATTTTTATATATTATTGAGTCGTTCAGAGCATAGCGAAATATTTCACAACTTATTGCCTAAATAGTGTTTGATATTTCAAACAATTAACAGAATATATATGATTCTTATAAACTATTTATAGGTATAATCTGATATTACGGCTTCTATTCTTTTAAAGTTTAGAATAAATATAAAATTAATTTATTCTATCTATTCACATTACTTTTTATTATTATAACATTTCAAAAATAATATATATTTTACTATTATACAAATATTTTTTCATTATTAAATAAATATTATTTATCGCACCTTACTCATTCACTTCTTGAGAGAATGGCTGATACGTTCTTTAAATCCACTTTCCTTATTTACCTTTCAAGAAGTTAATGCTTATGGTGAGATAATAAATAATTCTATTAAGTTAAATGTTTTATAAATAAATTGTTATTTTAGAAAAATTAATTTTGACTTAAATAGTTATGAATATAATGAGTAAAAGCTATGAAAACTAAAACTATAAATAAGAATTTTAAAAGCTGTTTATTTGGTGGGGCTATAGGTGATGCTTTGGGTGCTCCAATAGAATTTTACTCTATAGATAAAATTATTAAAAAATACGGTAGTGCTGGGATTACTGATTATGTTGAATTTAGAGATGGCACAGGTGAATTTACTGATGATACCCAAATGACTCTTTTTACTGCTGAAGGTTTGCTAAGAGCATATCATCAAACTGTTTTAAAAGGTATTAACGATAATACTATAAATATTACTTATCAATCTTATCTAAGATGGCTCTATACTCAGGATTACACTATTAATACAAATCAGACAAATCATAAATCAATTTTAGTTGGTAATGGTTGGCTA
The DNA here is from genome assembly GCA_964498585.1 of uncultured Hyphomicrobiales bacterium. Lineage (GTDB taxonomy): Bacteria > Bacteroidota > Ignavibacteria > Kapaibacteriales > UBA2268 > JAAYJM01. The sequence continues at coordinate 20,736 of CAZCHH010000005.1, read as the reverse complement.
ATCAAACGAAAAGAGCTTTATGAAAGCAGAGCTCCTGGAAATACTTGTATTAGCTCTTTATCAAGTGGAAAAATTGGTTCCATTGAGTATCCAATTAATAATAGTAAAGGGTGCGGTGGTGTTATGCGTGTTGCACCTGTTGGTTTGTTTTATAGTTCTAATCATAAAGAAGCTTTTGAAACAGCATCTAAAATAGCAGCAATAACTCATGGGCATCCATCAGGATATTTGAGTGCAGGGATTTTTGCTTCGATTATTTCTTTGCTAACAAAAAATGTTAATCTATATTCTGCAATTAACGAATCAGTTAAATTATTAAAAGGTTATCAAGGGCATCTTGAAATTTTGGAATCCATTGAACAATCTGTTGAGTATTCAAAGTTATATTTAAACAAGAGTTATAGCTTTACAGAAATACCTGTAATCATAGAAAAGATTGGTAGTGGATGGACTGGAGAAGAAGCACTGGCAATATCTTTATTCTGCTCATTAATTTATCAGAATGATTTTACAAAAGGATTACTTGCGTCTGTAAATCACAGTGGAGATTCAGATAGTACTGGTTCTATAACGGGAAATATTTTGGGATTAATTAATGGTATTGAAAATATACCTTCAAATTGGATTACAAATCTAAAAAATCATAGCATTGTTGAAGAGATTTCTAAGGACCTTGTCATAAGATGTAAAAGTACTTTTAATTTCTGCGATGAAGAATGGTGGAATAAATACCCTGGTTATTAATACTTAGTTTTATATATTCAATACTCCTAATCCTTTATTGATAATAAGGAGTTAGAAGATTCGACTCGTAAAGAAAAATTGCGCAAATTACCCAGAAAGGTGTCATTTCGAAACGAAGTTAAGAATCCAGAGAATAGTGGTTTAAAGGAAATATTCTGGATTCTTCGCTGCGCTCAGAATGACAGTGTAAACTTATGTTATTTCCTTTTAAACAAAGCATTTGCTTTATCAGTGGATTCTATTTGACAATTTTTCAAACGTTCCTTATACACTATTGTTTGATTATCTTCACTATACATTGAAGTATATTTATTTGGTTTTGAATTCTCAAAGTCAAATTCCGGAATTTCTAAACTTTCAATATTGTCATCATTCATTAAATTCTTCATATTGATTTTATTGTTTCAACTCTTTTATTAACTGAACACCTAATTCTTCTAATTGCTTTGTGTCAACAGGCGATGGGCATCCGTCCATAAGTGAAAGTCCGCTTGTGGTCTTCGGGAAAGCAATTACATCACGAATATTATCAGTTCCACAAAGCGTCATCGTTACTCTATCGACACCAAGTGCAATCCCGCCGTGAGGAGGAGCGCCGAATTTCAGTGCATCAAGGAAATAACCAAATTTAGATGCTTGCTCTTCCTTGTTCAAGCCAAGCAGTTTAAACATCTGTTCCTGAATTTCGCTTTTGTGAATTCTTATACTACCTCCACCTACTTCAGCACCGTTAATGACAACGTCATAAGCATTAGCGCGAACTGCTTCCGGATTGGTGTAAATTAGATGTAAATCCTCTTCAAGCGGAGCGGTAAAAGGATGGTGGAGAGCAACGAAGCGATTTTCTTTTTCGTCAAATTCAACTAAGGGAAAATCAACCACCCAGGAAAATGAAAATTCATTCTTTACTTTTTCTAAAATCTTTTCTCGTTTTGCAACTTCAAGCCGCAAAGCACCCAAAACGGTAAGTGCCTTGTATTTTTTATCTGAAACAATGAGCAACAAATCGCCATCTTCTGCTTTAGTTTCTTTTATAATATTAGCAAGTTCTTCTTCAGTCAAAAATTTAGCAATCGGGGAATTAACAGCACCGTCAGCAAGTTTAATCCATGCAAGTCCTTTAGCGCCATATTTTTTAGCAAGTTCAGTTAAATCGTCAATATTTTTTCTTGAATAGCTGCCGCAGCCCTTTGCATTCAGACAGGAAATTATTCCTTTGTTTTCAATAGCATCAGAAAACACCTTGAAACCGGAAAGTTGCAAATGCTTTGTGATGTCTGTAAGCTCCAAGTCAAAGCGTAAATCTGGTTTATCGCTGCCAAACCTCATCATAGCTTCTTCGTAAGTCATACGCAGAAATGGAGTTTGAATTTCCATACCCAAAACTTCTTTCCAAAGTTCTTTAAAGTATCCTTCGGTTAGAGCGATAATGTCATCTGCTTCGATAAAGGACATTTCAACGTCAATTTGGGTAAATTCAGGTTGCCTGTCTGAACGCAAGTCTTCATCACGAAAACATTTAGCAATTTGCACATAGCGTTCAAAACCGGAAACCATCAATATTTGCTTATAAAGTTGGGGCGATTGTGGAAGTGCGTAAAATTTGCCTTTGTTTATTCTGCTTGGCACAAGAAAATCTCTGGCGCCTTCAGGAGTGGATTTCATAAGGATTGGAGTTTCTACTTCATAGAAATTATGCTTAGCATAGTACTGGTGCATAACCTGATAAAGCCGGTTTCTCACTTCAAAATTGCGTTGCAGAGCCGGACGGCGTAAATCTAAAAATCTGTATTTAAGCCGTGTTTCTTCGTTTGTGTCTAAATCATTTATTACTTCGAATGGAGGCAGTTCTGATTTATTGATTATTTCAAAATTATTGAGTAAAACTTCAATTAAGCCGGTTGGAATATTTTTATTAGGACTTTCACGCTCACGGACTTTGCCTTCTGCCCAAATAACAAATTCTGATTTTACTTCCTTTGCTTTTTGGGCGAGTTCAGGGAAATTTTCCGGTTCAATCACAAGTTGTGTAATTCCCCACCTGTCTCTTAAATCAATAAAAATCAAACCGCCCATATCGCGAACCGTTTGCACCCAGCCGTTTAGAATAACTTCTTTATTTACATTTTCTAGTCTTAATTCACCACAATTTGTATTTCTTTTCTTAAAAAGCATTTTTACTCCATTGCAAAAAATCTAAAAAACAAAATTAATCAATTTTTTTAGATTTGATTGTAAGGAAAATGAATTTCAGTGAAACAAGCCATAGGATAAACAAGTTTATTGTATGGCTTGAATTACCTAAATGTCAAAGATACTCCTTTCCAAGTAGAACTTGTGAAGGAAGAATAGATATTCCATATCTGGCAGATGTGGAATATCTACATTTGTAAATATTTACTATAAAAATAGTAAGAGCAAAAAATGCCAAAGTGGTTCATTAATATCGCGACGAAGAATCTCACAACTAATAATTATCACCTAAACTTTCGTAAAGTTTATTAGTTAGATGTCCTAAATCTCGCAGATGTAGGACATCTTTATTCTCAATTAATAATTTCAGAACTCCTGATGCCTCGTAGTTTGTTATTTCGCAGTCTTGTCATTTCGAATCCCGAGATAAAGCAAGTGCTTTATTTAAATGAAGATGACATCTGTTTACACAGTCATTCTGAACGAAGTGAAGAATCCAGAAAGTTTTTTTAACCACTACCCTCTGGATTCTTCACTTCGTTTCGGAATGACCGACAAAAGTAAAGATGTCATTGGTAAGCGCAGCGAGGAATCTCACAAGTCATTGCCAACACGAAACTTGAGATTTCTCACTTCGTATCGTTATGACAATTTTATTTTACACTACTTATCGTAGGTTTAGTATGAAATAAATTTTGAAAAACAGTTCGCTTAGCATAACTCCTAACACCTTTATTATCAATAAAGTATAAATATCTCAGACATTATATTAAAAAACTAGATATTTGATACTATTCTTTAAATTTTGCCTTAAATAATCCATTATTCATAGTTCCAGCATAAATATACTGATTATCACTTGCTAAAGCGATAACGTAATAATTATTCAAACCAACATTTTTCCAAGAATTACCCGAATCAGTTGATTTGAATAATCCAGCTCCTGAAGTACCAATGTAAAGGTCATTATTTACAGAAAGGAAAGTAATAATATTTATTTTTGATGAATCTCCAATACCATTATTTTTAGGATACCATTTGTTACCCTCATCATTTGAAAGAAAAATGCCATAATTTAGAACTGAAGCATAAATATGATTTCCTTGTTTCTGTAATGCAATAATTGCCTCAGAAGGTAGCCCGTTGCTTTTGTTTGTCCAAGTATTTCCATTATCTTCCGAAATAAATATCCCTTTATCTAATGTTCCTACATATAAATGTTTTTCATTAATAATAATAGAAGTAATGAATTCTTTTTCGATTCCAGTATTTTTTTTAATCCATGACTCTCCTTCATCCGAAGAGAAAAAGACTCCATTTTGATAAGTCCCTACGTAAATGTTGTTATTTGAAAAAGCTAAAGAAGTAACAGCAATAGATGAATCTTTAAACCCATTGTTTTTAATAATCCAATTCTCACCTTTGTTTGTAGATGATGCAATTTTACCATCGCTAATAACAGCCCAAAATATATCTTTATTAATATATAAAAAGTTTACGCAACAAGGTAATCCTACATTTTTAACTTTCCAATTTAATCCGCTGTCTGCTGAATAAAATACACCAAGATTAAATTCTCCTGCTAAAAAGTCGCTATTATTAATAGCTATAGTGTTAAACATATCTCCAATTAATGCCGATCGACTCATAAATTTTTTACTATATTTTTCCCATTTCAATGTTGAATAGCAACTTGACAGACTAATTATTATTATCAAGAACAAAAGGTACTTTTTCATATTTTTCCCCAATATTATTTATAAATATAAGCAACATTTTCATTAGTTACTGATAATAAATGATTTACTTAAAATTCTTAAAAACTATATTTCTAAAATCCAATTTAGTTACAAAATCTTATCATCAGCTAAATTAATCAGCCAATATTCTTTAACAAACAAATCAATCTTTTTTCATCAGAAATTTTTGATATAGCAATAAAGCGATAATAGAAGTAATACCGATTCCTGTAAAAATTAGCCAGAATTCAGAAGTATGAGCGTGCTGCATAACATCATACTTTGTTAATCCGATAGATTCAGCTGCAACGAGAGCTTGTTCAATAGTAGCATTTGAATTTAAAAGCAAACTTGAGCCAGCATCAGCTAATTTTTGCTTAATAAATGAAATCATTGGATTATCTAAAAACAAAACATAAAGATTAGCCCCGAGGAAAGCACCGATAGATGAGCCAAAAACCCCGTAAAGAAAACCAAATCCCATATATGTTGCTTTCTTATCCTGAGGTGCCAATAAACCAAGATATGAAATGAATTTCGGATGAGCAGTCATTTCGCCAATAGAAAAGATGAACATACCCAAAATAAAAATCCATATATTTGAACTAAAAGCTAAAACTGTTATGCCAATAGTCCCAAATAATATACCTGTAAGCATTGTTGGAAGTGCTTTTGTATTTTTTACAATTGCTGAAACAAAGAGCTGAAGCAAAATAATTGTAAAAGCATTAATAACTGTAACGTGTTCTACATCGAATTTCCAGTTCAAACCTGTAATAGATTGAACAAATAAATTTATTGGCGTTGTATCAATGAAAAAATTCAGATACCAAAGGACGCTATCGAACATTTGAAAATACAGAATCCAAAACCAAGAGTATATAAATATAAAAAGAATAAATTTCCAATCTAAAACAACAGTCCAAATATTTTTGAAAATACCAAGCAGAGTAGTAGAAATTGATTCTTTCTTTGCTTTAGCTTCCCTGTTCGGCTCTTTAAAAATGAAAATAGTAGGAAAAATCATTAAACTTGTAAAAATAGCAGCTGCAATAATAACATAAGAACCATCAATCTGTTTTAATGCAGGGACAAGAAACATAGGGAAGAGGAATGCACCGAGATTAATAGACCAATAGAAAATACCAAATCCTAATGTGCTGTTTTTTTCATTAGTAACTTTTGCAATAGTTCCACTTATGACTGGTTTGAAAGTACCGGCACCAATTCCCATTATAACAAGAGAAGCGAAGACAGCAAAATATTCAGTCATCTGACTTGTAAGGAAATATCCAATGCCGAGAAGTGAAAATGCAAATAAGAGAGTTTTTCTGTAACCAATATAATCTGCTATTGCACCAGAAAGAATAGGTAGAAAATAAAGAAGTGGCTGTATAATTCCTTTAATAGCACCTACACCTTCTTTGGAAAAACCAAGCTCTGAGGTTAAATATATTGATAAAAAGCTCATTACTCCATAATAAGAGCCGCGTTCAAAAAATTCGAATATGATAACGAGCCAATAGTTAAAAGGAAAAGATTTTAATCCGAATTTTGTTTGCTTTTCGTTCATTTGATTTTTTAATTAGTTAATAATTCACTTTTCTAATTCTTCTCTTGAAAGGGGATTAAAGGGGGTGTGTTTATCATTGGTTATTATAAAAAATAGAAAAACCTTATAAACAATGACAGCACTAATTATAAACATCTCTATACCTACAAATCTTTTGCTACATTTTAGAGTTCAAGATAACAAATTTAAGAACTCTAATTACTTTAAATTCAAAATATACTTATTTATTCACAATAGGAATTTTCACAATAAAAGTAGTGCCTACACCTTCTTTGCTTTCAACAAATATTTCTCCGTTATGAGCATCGACACATTTTTTTACAATAGCAAGTCCCAAACCATATCCAGTAGTTTTCCCCACGTTAGAAGCACGATAAAAGGTCTGAAACAGATTCTTTAAATCTTCAGCCGGAATCCCAACTCCTTTATCTTTTATCTGAATAGTTAAATAAATTCCATCACAGGTAGAATCGAATAGTATATCTGAATCCTTATCAGAATACTTTGCAGCATTGGAAATAAGGTTTGTAACAATCAATGAGATTAGGTTTTCATCAATATAAGTATTATTAAAATTGCCACTATATTTGAACTTAATCGGATGTTCATTGCCAATAGTAAAAGCCATATTATCTACAATAGATTGAAAAAATGCGGGTATATCAATGTTTTCCGGATGAAAATCAAATCTGCCTGATTCAATTGAACCAATAGTTAGCAATTTTTCAATTAATTGATTTAGATGAAGAACAGTATCAGTAATTCTTTTATAATATTGAGATTTTTCAACATCGTTCCATTGAGAACTATAATTTTTCAATAAATCAGTTGAAAGCATAATTGTTGTAAGAGGTGTTCTAAATTCATGAGAAAGCATAGAAATTAAGCGAGAACGAAGCATTTGCAATTCCATTTCCATTTCTGTCGCATTAATTTTCTTTTGTTCAGCTTTCCTTATTATAGTAACATCTTGAGCAATAAAAATAAGTAAAGGTAAATCGTCATCAGTAAGTAATTGCTCAATAGAAATAATGCAGTTAACATAAGCCCCATCTTTCTTTCTAATATTAAATTCCCTTTGTGAAGTTGATTCTGCTTGATTGATTTTCTCAATATTAAGAACTAATTCAGTTGCAGTATTACCCAAAAATCCATATTCAATAAAATCTGTCCCTATTAGTTCTTTTCTGCTATATCCGAATAAATTTTGATATGTTTGATTAATATCAATAATTTTAAAATTTGAATAATCAATAATAGCTATAGCAATAGGACTAGATTGAAATAGTTTTAAAAATAATGATTCAGTTTTCAGTAAAGTACTTTCAGTCTTCTTTTTATCGGTAATATCAACAGCAATTTCAAGAATATAACTTAAATTATTCTGATTATCTCTTATTTTGAATTTTTTTGTATATAATAATTTCAGCTCATTATTTTTTGTTCTAATGAACTCTTCAAACATATCGAACTCTTTGTCTATGCTAATAAAAGATTTTGAGTTTTCAATATAATATGAAGAGAAATTTTTTGAAAGAAATTCATATTTATTTTTACCGATTATTTCAGATTTTCTATAACCTGTAGTTTTTTCAGCAGCATCATTTAAATGAAGAAGTTCAAAAGTTTCAGCATTTAGAAGAAAAACAATATCTGAAATATTTTGAATAATTTTAATATCTAAACCGGGCACAGAACTAATTATATTTTGGATTTGCTTTTCTTTATCTTTAAAATCGTCATCTTCTTCAACAGATTGATTAAATTCAGCTGAAAAAAAATCTTTCTGAAAAAGATTAATAAAATTCTTTATATTATTTTTTTCTAAAAAGTAAAAATTCTTATGTTGTTGTGGTTCAAAAATTAAGTCAAGATTAGAGATGTCAGAAATAAAAAATACTAATGGTTCTTTTTCTAATGCATAAATACTATTAATCAGCGAATCAATACAATCACTCTCAATAGATGAGCCACAAAATATTATGTTTGGATTATTATCATTTAAATATAATAATGCTTCATCAATTTCCTGCTTAATCACAACCGAAGGTATAATATTAATATTGTTTAATTCTTTTAAAATATAATCAATATTCTCAACTTCAGTGCTAATGAATAGTAATGTAATCTTTGTTTCCATTAACAATATGTTCTTCTAATATATTTATTATATTTTCAATTTTACTAATCAATACAGCTTTGTCTTTAGGAGCTAATTGTTGCTTAAAATCAATAGATTGTTTTTTAAGCTGCATTTCATAACTTTTCCTTATTTCTGTTTCAATAGAAAGTTCTGAATTTTTCTTTTGAATCTCTTGCTCCAGGAAATCTAATTTCTGCTCTAATTTGTTAATGAGAAAGCTATTTTTTCCATTTACCTGATTTATATTAGCAAATTTCTCCAAATCACTCTCTAATTCAGTTCTTTGATTATCAATTTCATTTATCTTATTTTCCATTTGAATTACTTTGTCATTTAAAGCTATTTCATTAGCAATTTTTTCTGCTTTTAGTTTATTTAATTGTTCAATGAATTCACCAGTCCTAATTTCAAAAGTTTGTTTCTCTTTCTTTAATTCAACTATTTTCCTTTTATATTCATCCAGTTTATTATCTTTTTCCAAAGAACAATTATCGTTTTCAATTATTATTAAATTTAATTCTTCTATTTTTTTATTAAGTTCTGAAATTTGATTAGTAAAATTATTTTTTTGAGAATCGAGCATTTCGCTTAACTGTGTATTTTCATTGGAGAGAACAAGGTTGGTTTGACTTAATTTTTCAAATTCTTCTTTTAATATGTTATATTGTTTAATGATTAAAGAATTTTCGTCAAGTTTGTTTTGATATTTTTCAATAGAACTTTTTAATCTGATTACTTCATTTTCTAATTCAGAAATATATTCTTTATTGTTAGAAATCTCTGAACTTAGCTTAACAATAGAATGGTTTTTTCTGACCAACTCTTCTTTAGCATAGCTTAAATCATTTTCAACAATTTTTAATTTTTCAATATCATCTTTAAGCTGTTCATTTTCAGTTTTAATATTAGAAAGTTTATGGTTGTCATTGGAAATTGAGTCATTAAGTTCAATGGATTTTTGAATTTGTAATTGAAGTTCTTCAACCTGTTTTTGCAAACTAAAGTTATTTTTTACCACATCATCCAAATCAGATTTTTCAGTAATTAGCCGTTCAATCTCATCTAAATTGGATTTATTAACAACAGCAAGCTCCTGACATTGCTCTTTCCACTCATTTGTTTCAAGATGCAGATTTCTAAACTTTTCTTTTAGTTCTTTGAACTCTGAATCCATATTCATAAGTCGATTCTCTAAATCTTCTGCTTTTTCTTTGAATTGATGCTTTTCTTCTTTAGTTAATTTAATTTCTTCAGAAACATTTTTTATTACCTGCCAAAAATTACTAAGAGCAGCATCAATACTATTTGTGTTGTTGTCTTGCATATTAAAAAGTTCTTAATTGAGCATTAAATTTATTTTCTATTGAGTGAATAATATTTTTTACTATGCTATCAACTTCTTCATCTGTTAGTGTCCGTTCTTCCGATTGAAATGTTAGTGAAAATGCTATACTCTTTTTTCCTTGTTCTATATTTTTTCCCTTATAAATATCAAATATAGTAATTTCTTTTAAAATTGCAATATTTATTTTATTTATTTCTTCAATAATTTCTTCAGACATTATTTTGTCATTTAGTTTAAAACATAAATCCCTTGTCATAGCAGGATATTGAGATACTTTTGTATATTTCATCTCTTTTTTGCAGCTCGCATAAATTTTTTCTAAATCAATACATGCTATAAATACATTAGTATCAACATCGAATTTCTTGAGTATATTTTTGGGAATATCGCCCAAAATGCCTACTGGCTCGTTTTCAACCAGTATTTGTAATGAATTATTTGAAAAAATACTGTCTTTTTCGTTTAAGTTCTTAAATGAATAATTTTTGAATTTCAAAAATTCAAACATACTTTGAATAATACCTTTAATATCGTAAAAGTCTACATCCTGAGATTGGACTGCCCATTGCTTAGGATTCTTTTTACCTGTAATGGCAACAACCAATTGCTCAAATTCAAAGAAACTTGGCAATATTGTTCTTTTATTTTCATCGACTTTTAAAAAACTCTTGCCTAACTCAAATAATCTTAGTGAGTTGTTCCCATTTTTCAAATTATTGTCTATAACCTGAAGGACAGATGGAATAATTGAAGGCCGCATAATAGAAAGCTCTTCTCGTAATGGATTAGCTATTTGAACAATCTCGCCCTCTACTTTAACAAAAAGATTAGCAACTGATGGAGCAATCATATTTTGAGTTAAGATTTCGTTATAACCGCTGTAAATAAAGAAATTCTTTAACTTACTGCGTAGTTCGGGTGCAGCAAGATTTTTCAAGCCACTAATAGTTGAAAAATCAATTTTACTCGAATAGTCCGGCACAAGATTATCATAGTTATAAAGCCGAACTACTTCTTCAATCAAATCAATTTCCTGCTCAATATCAACTCGGAATGAAGGCACAGCAAAAGTTCCTGATGCACCATTTTTTGTAATTAGTTTAAATCCAAGGCGTTCAAGCATATCAACAATATGCTCCTGTGAAATTTCTAAACCGATAACATCACAAGTTCTTTTCCAACGGATAGAGCAATGATGGGGTGTGTGTTTAATTGGATTATTATTAATCATACCCTTATCACAAACACCGCCGGCAAGTTCTTCAAGAAGTTGAGCAGTACGATTAGCAGCCCAAACAACGCTATCGTAATCAATTCCTCTTTCAAAGCGATAAGAGGCATCGCTTGATATACCAAGTTTCTTTGAAGTGCGTCTGATTGAACTGGGAAGGAACAAAGCTGATTCAATCAAAACATCAGTTGTTGATTCCTTAATTTCACTATTTTCACCTCCCATAACGCCAGCTATTGCTACTGCTTTTGCTTTGTCGCATATCATCAGCATTTCGTCGTCGAGAATTCTTTCTTTGCTGTCTAAAGTAGTAAATTTAGAATTTTCCTGAGCAGTTTTTACAACTATAGTATTGTTTTCCACACAGGACAAATCGAAACAATGAAGTGGCTGCCCACATTCAAGCATAACAAAATTAGCAACATCAACAACTACGTTGATTGGCCTTAATCCAAGAGATAATAGTTTATTTTTTAGCCATTGAGGTGAATCCTGAACTTTAACATTTCTAACAATACGGGCAACGTATTGATGGCATTTCTCTGGTGCTTCTATAATAACTTCACAATTTTCCTCTATATCTTCGCCGGCTTCTTTCAGTTGAATTTCCGGCTTAATCAGTTTTAGTCCTTTCACCGCAGCAATTTCGCGTGCTACACCAAAATGGCTTAGCCAGTCTGCTCTATTGGGAGTAATGCCAATTTCAAGAATTACATCGTTTGAATTGAAATATTCTGCGAAAGGAGTACCAATAGAAGCATTGTCGTCCAAAATCCAAATACCGCTATGGTCATCAGAAATTCCAAGTTCTTGCTTGCTGCAAACCATTCCATTTGATTCAACTCCTCTGATTTTCCTGCGTACAATCACTAATTCATTAGTTGGAATAACTGCACCGGGCAAAGCTACAACAACATTTTGATTTGCATCGCAATTAGGAGCACCGCAAATAATAGTATAAATCTCACTTGCTACCTGAACTTTCAAAACAGATAAATGGTCTGATTTAGGTAATAGCTCTCTTTCAAGAATCCTTCCAATGTAGAAATTCCTGTATTTTTCTTTAAAATCAATAATATGCTCAACTTCAATCCCATAGATTTGTATCAAATCAATTACTTCGTTTGCTGTAAGATTAAAATCAAGCAATTCTTTTAACCAATTGTATGAAACTTGCATATTTTTTCAAATTTTAAGGAAAAAATCAAAAAATCAAAATTTTTTTTTGCAAATTACAGAAATTTTTTGAAATATTACTCAATAGTAATTAATTTTCTTTATAAAATTTAACAATATAAATAATTTATAAAAATAGAAATTTTAAAAAATTTTAAAAAATGTATAAGTCAAATTTGTCAAATTCAAAAGAAAGTCTAACATTTTTGAGTATCTGAACATTGAAATTTTCAGTAATTTACATTTTAGTTGTTTAAATTTATTTTATTAAATAAAAAGAAAAATGAATTTTTCTTAATTGCCATAATAAAGAAAAAAATGTGATTCGGAATCCCGCGATAAAAGAAGAACTTTATTTAAATAGAGATGAAATAATTTGTGTGCTATCATTCTGATGGATGCCTGAATCCATCTTATTATTATTCAACGCTATTCAATTTTAGCTATTTCATTGAAGCATTTGGGCAAGCCCAAATGTTACGTGATTAAACTCATTTGCTTTCCCAATATCGATACTGGCATACACCAGAATGACAATAAGCGATATCATTAACAACACAGGTAAGAATCTTATAGCTACTTTTTACCATATAGTAATTTCAAAACTACTTGAAATATTGATTTTAACAATAAATAAAGGACGAAACAATGATTTTTACAACAATTAATCCAGCTACAGAAGAAATTCTCGAAAACTATGAGGAAATGCCGGCTTCATTAGTAAAGCAAAAGTTAAATAATGCTAATGAAATCTTTCCAGTGTGGAAAAAATCCACATTTAAAGAACGCTCAAATCGAATGTTTAAAGTAGCTGACGTTCTACGTGCAAACAAGCAGGAATATGCTAAGTTAATGGCTCTTGAAATGGGTAAGCCACTTGCTCAGGGAATTGGTGAAGTTGAAAAATGTGCCTGGGTTTGTGAATATTATGCAGAAAATTCAGAGCAATTCTTGAAAGACAAAATAGTTAAAACAGATTACTACAAAAATTATATAGCTTTCCAACCTATTGGGGCAATTCTTGCAATAATGCCTTGGAATTTCCCTTTTTGGCAGGTATTTAGGTTTGCTGCTCCAAATCTTATGGCTGGAAACGTAGGAATACTCAAACATTCACCTAATACGTTTGGCTGTTCTAAAAAAATTGAGGAAGCATTTCTTGAAGCCGGCTTCCCTGTCGGTGTGTTTACAAATCTTATTGTCCCCTTTGAATCCATTCCACAAATAATCGAAAGCAAACATATAGCAGCCGTTACATTAACAGGCAGTACTCCAGCAGGTTCATCAATTGGCACAAATGCCGGAAAAGCAATTAAAAAAGTCGTTCTTGAGCTTGGCGGAAGCGACCCATACATTATTTTCAAGGATGCTAATTTAGAAAAAGCTGCTGAACTTTGCGTTGCTGCCCGCACTTTAAACAGCGGACAAAGCTGTATTGCGGCAAAACGTTTCGTCGTAGAAAAGCCGGTAATTAAAGAATTTACTAATATTTTTGTTCAAAAGATGAGCCAAAAAGTAGTTGGAAATCCTCTTGATGATAAAGTGAACATTGGTCCTCAAGCCCGGCGCGACTTACAGCAAAATCTCAATAGGCAAGTTGAAGAAAGCGTAAAACTTGGAGCTAAAATTGCTCTCGGCGGAGAGCTACCAAGCGGAAAAGGGTATTTTTATCCAGCTACTGTTCTTACTGATGTGAAAAAAGGTTGTCCAGCTTATGATGAAGAAGTCTTCGGACCAGTTGCTGCAATTATTAACGCTGAAGATGAGCAGGAAGCAATCAATATTGCAAATGATACAAAATTTGGTTTGGGTGCCGCTATTTTTTCAAAAGATATTGAAAAAGCAGAATACATTGCAAAAAACATCATTCAATCGGGAACCTGTTGCGTTAATGATTTTGTAAAATCAGATCCACGACTGCCTTTTGGCGGGACTAAATCATCTGGTTATGGTCGAGAACTTTCTGAATTTGGCATTTACGAATTTGTAAATATTAAAACTATTGCAATTAATGAGTAGCACAATTTAAAATAAATAATAAACATTCCGAAAGTATTCGAAGTAAGATGATTTGCGTATTAAATTTTAGATGACCAAAATCACGAAGATGTTTGTCATCTAATTAAAAACCTCTACAGCGATTCAATGCTGGAGAAAATCCCTATTTCGTCATCTTTTTTAGTGACGATGAATGAACGTAGAGACAAGGTATGCCTTGTCTCTACTTATGAAAATTGATTATTAGCAATGCTTTAGTCATCGTATGACTGCCAGTCTTACGATGACTTGAAATAATCTTTCTCAACAGCTAATCATTTCAATCAGCCCAGTGGCAGTCAGCGTTCTTTCACCATACTTTACTGCATATATATCTCCAGCTTCTGAATGAATAAAAGACGCTGCTGCTGTGGCTAGAAGTGGCTCCAACCCTTGCGATAAAAGTGAAACTATAATTCCGGTTAAAACGTCCCCACTGCCACCAGTTGCCATTCCCGCATTTCCGTATATATTCCAATATGAAGAACATCCATCGCTTGTTATTGTAGGAACATTTTTTAAATGCACTATGCAGCCAAATTTTTCTGCCCACTCTTTTGCTAAATTATGAGCAAAAATTTCAACTTCTTTCCTTTCTATTCCAGTAATTCGTGAAAACTCACCACAGTGCGGAGTTAAAATTATATTTCTACGTAAAATTGTATCTTTGCTAATTATTCTTAAAGCATCTGCATCAAGAACAACAGGTATTTCGTTATTCACTTGTTTAAGCACCTGATTGCACAGATTCAATGCTTCTTCGTTGTCAGAAATGCCGGGACCAATAGCGATAGCATTTGATTTTTCTGCCTTTTCTAAAATTAAATCTAAATTATATCCAGTGTCGTCAATACAACCTATCTCGTTTTCATCAAGAAAATTTGGAATGACTTCTGGCAAAACTGCCGGATGAAGGTAATTTGTGCAAAGCTCAACAAGACCAGCACCGGATTTAATAGCAGCATTTGCAGTAAGAGCAGCAGCACCGGGATATTTCCTTGAGCCAGCAATAATTAACACTCTACCATAATCAAATTTTGAACTTTTCTTTTTTCGTTTTGGTAAAATTTTCTCTAAATCTTCTTTTTGCAAAATAGAAATTTTGCTGTAATCCTTAATCACTTTTGTAGGAGAGCCAAGATTGGCAATTTTAATTTTACCGCAAACCTCCAATCCATCATTAAGAAGCATACCTGTTTTAATTGCAAACATTGTTATTGTATAATCGGCTTGGAAACAGAACTCGCCGGCTATTCCAGTTTCAGTATTAAGTCCGGTAGGAGCATCGATTGCAATTTTTAAAGCCGAAATATCTTTGATTTTTTGCAAAACAGAAAGTGCTATTCCACGAATATTTTCAGAGCCACCTACCCCAATCATTGAATCAATCAACACATCACAATTTAAATCAATGGTATTCAAATTTTCTTCAGATTCAATTTTTATTAAATCAATTCCTATATTTTTCGCAGCGAGAAAATTCGTTTTTGTTTCATTGCTCATTTTGTCTATATCGCCGAGCCAAAAACATTTTACAGAATAATTTTCAAAAAGATGGCGTGCTGTAGCGAAACCATCTCCGCCATTATTTCCACTTCCACAAATAATTATTATTTCGGGGCTTTTTAAGTTATGTTCCAAAATGATTTGATTAATATAAATTGCAGAGGAGCGTGCAGCATTTTCCATTAAAATTGCAGATGGAATACTATGCTGATTGATAGAATAGCTATCAACAGCATACATTTCTTTAGGTGTTAATATATTTAGCATATTTCTTCAGAAAAAACTCAACATAAATAACAAAAATATAAAAAAAAAAGTTAATTTTGCATTTTTAATTTGAAAATGAAAATATGAGATTTTTCAAACAGCCAAGTCCGCTTTACGTACATATATTGTTATTTGCAGTTTCTTTTTTCAGTACAGCCTTAGCCGGAGCAATGTGGGCAAATAAAGATTACACTAATTTGGTAAATATTCAATATGGCTTAACTTATGCAACGTTAATCCTTTTTTTTCTTGCAGCACACGAGTTTGGACATTATTTTGCCTCAAAAATCCATAAAGTAGATGCCTCTCTTCCTTACTTTATTCCATTCCCTCCACTACTTTATATGCCAACTTTCGGCACATTTGGAGCAGTGATTAAGACCCGCACTCCTATTCTTTCCAAACGTGCTTTATTCGATATTGGAGCTGCAGGACCAATCGCTGGTTTTATCGTTTGCATTGTTTTTTTGATAATCGGCTTTGCTACTCTTCCACCAAAAGAATTTATTTATACGATACATCCTGAATACAGGATGCTCGCAAATGGAGTAATCCCATCAGCTGGAATGCACTTCGGCGACACACTGCTTTATTCTGCTTTTGCATCAATTTTTGCAAATCCTAATGGCTGGCTACCTCCGATGAATGAAATTTACCATTATCCACTATTAAACGTGGGCTGGTTCGGATTGTTTGTAACAACACTAAATTTGCTTCCGATTGGGCAGTTAGATGGCGGACATATCTGCTACGCTTTATTTGGTAAGCGTCAGGAAAAAATTGCACGTTACTTTTTTTGGATTTTAATTATTTTTAGCATTGGTTCTATTCTGGGAATGCTTTACGACATACTCCAATACGATGACCCATCAAGCATTTACATATTTTTACAGGATTTGCTTTTACCGGTTTTATCGAAAATGAAATCTGCTGTTCCCTGGTTTTTCCAATCCTGGAATGGCTGGCTTCTTTGGGCATTATTAGGGAGATTTTTATTCAAATTCAAGCATCCTGAAATTTACGATGAGCAACCACTCAATAACACTCGTAAAGTAATTGGCTGGTTTTGCATAGCAATTTTTATTTTAAGTTTTTCGTATAACGGCTTGTTTGTGTTGGAATAGAAACTTTTTTATTCTTAGTGTTAAAATAACATTTTTTTTATCATAAATTTAGTTAAGTTAAACAAAAAAAAGGGTAAAGAAATGAGTTTAGAATTTGGTCGTTGTTCCGAAAATGCTTCCATTAGCATAGATTCAGTACTCCAGCCCCCATAACGAAAATAAAGGAGTTAGAAGAATTGCCTCGTAAAGAATAATTGCGCAAATTACCTTTAAAGGTGTCATTTCGATACAAAGTGAGGAATCTCACAAGTAGTTTAAGTTTCTTCACTGACGATTGTATGGTACTGACATATTATAAGAAAAGTTAAATATCCCGATAGGGATTATAATTTGTAACAAGAGAAAGCCACTTCTGTTTTTATCCCGATAGGGATTATATATATAATATTGCTATTTAATCCCTAACGGGATAACTAAAGTATAATGGTTTGAATGTTACAAATATTCAATCCCTAACGGGATAAAGAAATGGAAATTGATACATAATGTAAAGTCATGATAACAAATTGTTGTTCGTATGACTGTTAAAAAATGTGTCATTCTGAACCTCAAGATAAAATAAAGGTCTTCCTTTATCTAAGGGTTGCCAATGACAAAGTAAAATTAATCCCTTTTAATAAAATTCTCAAATATTTAATCTCTGACATCTTCAAACCTTTCTTTCCAGAATATTTTCATTCTTTTAGAAAAAGCATCTTCCTTTCCAAAAGTTCCGGGAAAATAGAATGCTATAGGATTTGTATTCATTGGAAAGTAGTTTTCTTTAACAAAATGGAAATCAAAATCGTGAGGGTATTTATAGTTTTCTCCGTATCCTTCATCTTTCATTAATTGAGTAGGAGCATTTCTTAAATGTAGCGGAACAATTAGAGAATGAGCTTTCCTAACATAGTTTTGAGCTGCCATTAATCCAAGATAAGAAGCATTGGATTTTGGGCAGCAAGCGAGATAAGTAACGGCTTGAGCTAAATTAATTTGTGCTTCCGGCATTCCAATTAGTTCAACAGCTTGAAAAACAGAAATAGCAAGAGTAAGAGCAAATGGGTCTGCATTACTAATATCTTCACTTGCAAAAATCACCATACGCCTTGCAATGAATCGTGGGTCTTCGCCAGCATCAAGCATTTTTGCTAGCCAAAGAAGAGCTGCATCCGGGTCAGAACCACGTAGTGATTTTATAAAAGCAGAAATGGTATCATAATGCGAATCTCCTTTTTTGTCATAATAGGCAGTTCTTTGCTGTAATGCTTTCTCTAAATGCTTACGGGTAATTATAATGTTGTCTTCAGTATTTTTTTTTATAAATTTAAATGCTAAATCGATAGCATTCAAAGCAGAACGGGCATCACCGGCAGAAATATTATAGAGAAAATTCCAATCTTCAATTTCAATTCTATAATTACTAAATTGACCATCTTTTTGAATTGCATTTAAAACTATGCTTTTAATATGCTCAATTTCGAGTGCTTTCAAGCGATACACCTGACATCTGCTTAGCAGTGGAGCAATAACTTCAAATGATGGGTTTTCAGTAGTAGCTCCAATTAATGTAATAGTTCCTTTTTCCACTGCATTTAAAAGAGCATCCTGTTGTGATTTGTTGAAACGATGAATTTCATCAATAAACAGAAGAGTTTTTCTACCCTTTTTTCTCAGCATTTCTGCTTTAGAAATAACTTCCCTAACATCTTTTACGCCAGATTCAACAGCAGAAAGTTTTGAAAAACTATAATCAGCAGAATTTGAAATGATTTGAGCCAAGGTAGTTTTACCAACTCCTGGCGGTCCCCAAAAAATAATGGAAGGTATTTCTCCATATTCAATAAATTTACGAATTGGAGCATCTAATCCTATAAGATGCTCCTGTCCAATTAAGTCATTAATATTCTGAGGCCTGACTCTTTCAGCCAGTGGAGCATTTTGTATTTGAGATTGTTTTTCTATTTCTTCAAAAAGCATATTCATTATTATTATTTGTAAGGAGTCTTCAAATACTTTTCTGCTGTTGCATGCGAGTTAGAAAGATTTTTTAAAGCAAGTACTTTTTTATAATATCCTTCTGCATCTTTTCTTCTTTTCTTTATATCATAAATATTCCCAATTTTAAGTAGAGTATTTGTTTGGAAACCAGTTGGCTCTTTATCTATGAGCTTGTTTGCATCATTGCATTTAAGAAAATATTTGAGAGCCATATCGTATTCTCCTCTTGACATTAAAGCATAACCAATGTAGTATAGAGCTTCACGGGCTGTAAACTCATCGTATCCTTCTTTGCCTTGAATATAATCAACAAGGATTGCTCGCCAGGTGCTTTCATATAGAGCAAGGTCGCCAAGCGAAACGTAGCAACGACCTAAATATTTACGAAAATATGGATTATTAGGGTATTTTTCAGTCAATTCCTTTGCAATTTTTAAAGCTTCATTAGTGTTTCGTTCAAAATCGTAATAAAAATTTAGCAACGCAACTTGGGATTCAATATTTGCATACATTGCATTTTTTCCTGATGCTTTTAGTAAAGATAAACCAAGATTTTTATTTCCTTCCGGTAAAAAATAAAGCATTGGTTTAAGAATTGAATATTTTTCTGGAAGAACAGCAGCTAAATAACAGTACAGCCCTGTTCCAAGCATAATATCATAATTCTGTGGTGCAATTTTAAGTAAATCGATTAAAATGTTATATGCAATACTACCATCATTTATTGCTGGAAACCAACTTTTGCGCAAAGCATGAAAACGGCCTCGGAATCCCAATGCACCTGCTTTGAAAAAAAGTGATTTTACATCTGTAGGGTCTTTTTTTAATTCTTTATCACAAATGTCTACTACTTTTTCAATTTTTTTTAAAAAAACATTATCATACTTTTCTGTTCTACGGTATAAAGTAATCTTCCACCATTCAATCATAGCGTCAAGGAAATAGCCGGCTGGATGGTCAGGGTACTTATTGATAACTTCTTTAAAGCACTGTGATGCTTTATTAAATTCAACGTTGTAAACATAATCCTTACCCAATTGAATTAGACTATCAGCATCTGATTTGATTATTGGCAATTGCGCTTTTATTGGATTCGATGTTACTATTAATATTATCGCAAAAAAATATATTATTTTTCTCATTTTTTCTTACTGTTTTTTCAACATAAAATATATTCTATCTATTGACGTATAAACGCAAAAATGATTTAAATGTTTAAATATAAATATTTTAAATTTTTTCACAATTATTACTGAATTTTTAAAATTTCAGAACTCCTTATTCCTCGTAGTTTTTTATTTCACAGTCTTGTCGTTCTTCGCTAAGCTGCCAATGAAATCTTTTCTTGTCATTCTGTTGTATGTCAGAATCTATCTTGGAAAAGCAAGTGAGCTTGCTCACTTGTTACATTTGGACAAACCCAAATGCTTCAATGAAATAGTTAAAATTGAATAGCGTTAAACAATATTAAGATGGATTCTGACATTTGTCAGCATGAAACATTAAGTTATGTAATCTCTATTATAATAAAGCATTTACTTTATCAATGGATTGCCAATGACATCGTTACTTTTGTCGGTCATTCTGAGCGGAGCGAAGAATCCAGAGGATAGTGGTTTAAAGAAAATTTTCTGGATTCTTCACTTCGTTCAGAATGACTGTGTTAATTGATGTCATC
>CAZCHH010000004.1:47614-99486 GCA_964498585.1 uncultured Hyphomicrobiales bacterium | reverse complement strand
GCAGGAAATTGCCAACTTGAATTATAATTCGTTCCATCACCAATATTTACGAAAGCACCTGTAGTAAATGTCCAAATTTCCGACCAGTTCCCTTCGCCACATATATTATACATTTTAGCT
This sequence comes from uncultured Hyphomicrobiales bacterium, assembly GCA_964498585.1. Lineage (GTDB taxonomy): Bacteria > Bacteroidota > Ignavibacteria > Kapaibacteriales > UBA2268 > JAAYJM01. Next base: position 99,366 of record CAZCHH010000004.1, on the reverse strand, counting down.
CGCCACCAGTATTGAGTGTTATTAGCTAATCCAGATGCAATGAAACTTGTTTCTGTAAGTTCGTTTTCGTCAATAAATAAATCAGCAAATTCCTCATCAGTTGCTACTTGCAAATGATAACCAGTTGCTTCTGCTAAACCATTCCAAGATAATAACATAGTTTTGGGAGTGTTAGTAAGTTCATTTTGAGGAGCAATTAAAGTAGTTGCCGGTAATTCGCCGTCAGTGGTGAATTTAAAGTATTGAGACCAGACGCTTGTGTCAATATAATTTGCTGAATTTACTCTCCAGTAATATTGGCTAATTTCTTCCAGTTCTTCTTCAACAGGTATTTGGAATTCAGAAATAAAATTAACTGATGTTTCCAATACAATATTAAGAAATTCGTTATCAGTTGCGAGTTGTAAAGTATAAACATCTGCATTTTCGACGTCAGTCCAATCAAATAAAGGAGTAGTTGAAATACAATATGAATTATCCAAAGGACTTGAAAGTTCTGGTGGAATTAAACCAGATAAATCCATAGAAAAGAGCATATTTGGTCTGTTCATTGATAAAGTTGAACGGGAAGGACTTGTGCAATAGGTTGCCTGTCCTCTGGTATTACCCCAACGAACTGAGTTAAATGATGTTGGCGTATAGTAAGTACTTTCATTAAATCCAACAGTATTTAAGTTATTGAAGCAAACATCAACCAGAATATTTGAAGTGCCATCCCAAATAAAGTTTTGGTCAAATTGATGGATATTCCAACCAAGAATCGGATAATAATTAACAGGACCATAAACTGTTGTGTAATTAGTTAAATCCCAAGCAGCAGTAAGTTCATTTACAGAAGTGCTTTTTAATTGAATAGTAAAATCCGTTAATACACTTCCAGAATTTATTTGTGCAATCTCAAAAGCGATTGAGGTAATAACTCCGGGAATTGCTCCAAATGCACTTAGCTCTTCAGCCCGAATCAAGATTTGATGCTTTGCAGCTCCATTGCAGCCACCATAAGGAGCTGGATAAGAAACACTAACATTAGTTTGCGTTCCTGTTCCGGTAATAAAGCTTGAACCACTTGTAAAAACATATATGTTTGACCATTCACTTTCATTACAACTGTTAAATGCCTTTACTCTCCACCAGTATTCTGTTAATAGTTCTAATCCTGTTCCCAAATAGTTTGTTTCTGTAATTCCAGTTTGGTCTATAATAAGTTCCGAAAATTCTGAATTTAAAGATACCTGTAATTGATAATTTTCTGCACCAAATGTAGCTTCCCAATAAAATGTTAATGGAATAACAAAATCAAAAGAACCATCGGGCGGATTAATAAGAATTGATTGTGCCAAATCACCACTAGTGATAAATGAACTGGCTGAAGACCAGTTGCTATTGCAATTATCTTCACCAATAGCCATTACTCTCCAATAGTATTGAGTTAGTTCGTATAAATTGTTCACTGAATAATTTGATAAAGCTATATCAGTAACTTCTAAATCAATATATACAAAATTTGGGTCACTTGTTAATTGAAGTGTATATGTTAAAGCATTTTCTACTTCGTTCCAATCAAGTTCTGTTGTTGTTTCAATACAAAAACTGTTGTTTTCCGGAGCAACTAATTGAGGATAATCTAAGCATGGTTCAACAAATGGAATAGCCATAGCGGTTACTTGTTCTCTATTAGTAAAAACACCAACTATCGTTGCGTTGCCAGTTGCTACATTAATAGTTAGTAGGCGTCCTGAATCTATCATCGAACTTGACACATAGCAAGTATTTGTATTCTTATCAAACTCAATTTCTTGTCTGTAATAAATATCAATACCTGTAGGTCCTATTAATGTAGATGCCCCAGTATATTTATCTACTGAGTAAAAACTATTGTCATTATCGCAAAGAGTATAAAGATTGCCCTCAATAGAAGCACCTAAGCCATAGAAATATCCAGTTCCCACTATTCCAATTTGAGTTGGAACAGCAGTTGATAAATCAATTGTATATAAAATTGAATTACCATTAACATAGCCAATAGCAAACATCGTATTTGACTGAACATCATAGCTCATTCCTTCAACTTCAAAGCCAATACTACCAATAACAGTTCTTTGGCCTGTTAAATAATTTACAGTAATCAAATTATTCCCGGAATTAACGGCATACCACAAATTATTATCCCAGGTCCCGCAATACAGATTTTCAATATCCGATTGGTCATCTATTAAATAGATGTTTTCAGGATTAATTAAAGAAAATGTAACAAGCCCTTTAGCCATTCCATAATTCGATATATTATAACCGTAAGCATAAGGAATATTGTTTGTAGTAAAATACCAGGTATCTGAAAATGAGCTAAAAGAACATTCATTTTGAGAAGCTACACGCCAGAAAATTTGAGTACTTAAAGGTAAATTATATAAAAATAATTGATTATCTGAAGTAATCGAATCGCAAATGATATTTTGGAATTCATCATCAAGAGCAACTTGTAAACGATAAGATGAAGCTCCGAGAATTGATTCCCAAGTAAAAATTTGAGCTTGTTCAAGTCCTTCGCTATTAAATAGTGGTGCGATTAAACTTGGAGGTATTAGCTCGCCTTCAGTAATAAAGTTAGATATTCGGGACCAATAACTTACATTTTCTCCATCATTAGCATTTACTCTCCAATAGTATTGAGTAATTTCTTCTAAACTATTTAAATCAGTCAATTGATATTGTGATTCTTCTAATCCTGTTATATCAACTTCAGCATAAATAAAGTTAGTGTCGCTTGATACCTGTAATGTATAATTAACAGCTCCATCGGAATCAGTCCAGTTAAAAAATGGAATTGTGGATACACATATAGATTTATTTACTGGAATTTCCAATACTGGCGGAAGAACAGGAGGTAAATCAAACTCAAAGAGCATATTGGGTCTGTGATTAGAAAGAGTTGACCACATTGGTTCATCACCACAAATCCCACCGAAATTATCAATATTAAAGAAACGGGCTGAAGTAAAATCACATTCAGTCCAGTAAGTTGATTCATTTAAAGTAGGACTCATATTATTGAAGCATACTTCAACAATTATGCTCGAAGCACCATCCCAGAAAAATGGCTCAATAAAAACGTGAGAATTCCAACCTGCGTAAGGAGAATATGAATCGTTAGAATATACAATAGTGAATCCATCTAAATCCCAAATACCTCCAAGTTCGTTTACAGTTGAAGTTTTGATTTTGATTTGATAATTTTGAAGAGCAACCCCACTGTTAATTTCAGCAACATTGAAAGCTAATGAAGTAATTTCTCCGGTATTTCCACCAACTTCATATATTTCATCAGGTAAAATTAAAAACTGCTGTCTTACTCCACCACTAAAATTTGAGTATGCTGAGGGATACTCATATTGGCTGTTATATGTAGTTCCGTTTCCAATTCGGACAAAGGAACCGGTAGTAAATGTCCATACTTCTGACCAAACACTTGTATCAACTGGATTGTACATTCTCACGCGCCACCAATACTGAGTACTCATTTCAAAAAAGCCACCTGAGAAAGTAGGGCTATTAAGTAAAGGTTCATCAATAATCAGATTTGAAAAATCTTCAGAACTTGCAATTTGAATATGATAATTAGAAGCAGCGATTAATCTAGTCCAATTAAAAATTGGACTAACAGAACTTCCTTCATAATTATTTTCAGGATTTATTAATTCCGGTTGAGGTAATTCACCTTCAGTAAAAAAAGAAAACGGACTCGACCAGACTCCATTTTCATTTTCAGCACAAATTCCCCTTACTCTCCAGTAATAGAGAGTAAGTTCATTAAGTTGAGTATTAAGTTGAAATGAAGTATCTTCAATACCAGGAATGTCAATTTCTATCGTATCAAAATTATATTGTGTAGAAACTTGAATTTGATAAGATACTGCTCCTTCTGCTGATGTCCAATCAAACAAAGGTAAAACATCATTACCGTAAGACATATTTTCTGGAGATAAAAGAGAGGGTGGAAGCTCTGCATATTGAAGTAAAGAATAAGCAAAGAATTTACTCGGATTTCCTTGTATTAAACCGCCAATTACTAAATATCCGGGTAAAATATTAATTGAGTTAAATAAGCCACCAGCTAATGGATTTTCAATACCCAAACCTGCATCGCTTAAAACATTATGCCAAACTCCTGTTTGGTTTCCTGTAGCTATGTTAATTTGAACTATTGCACTTAAACTTCCTAAAAAATTAGAACTATGTAACCAGAGAAAAGGACCTCCTTCACTTATATTATCATAAGCTATTCCGCAAACTGAATTGACTTGATATGATAAATATGGAATTGTACTTTGAATTGTGCCATTCGGATTTAAGAGGACCACATCAGAGTTCCATGAACTGCACCAAAAACCATTATTCTCTGAATCATAAGCAATACTAATAACATTTATTGGTGAATTTATTGTTGTAATTAACTGCTTTAAATTAAAATCCAGAACAAAAATTTGATTGTTAGAATTACTACCATAGAAAGAATCGCCATCATAAGCTAAGTCTTTAATTCCTGAAACACCATTAATTGAAAATGTTTCAATCCAATTACCATCAAGGTCAAATTTAGCAAAATCATTATTACTTCCGAAAGATGTATAAAGAAATAATCCGTCTGTTTCTGAACCATATTGACCTGAACCTGCGGCTGTTGAGACATTATAAGACCAAAGTAAATTCCAATCCTGTGCTTTAATATCACTGCAACACAGGAAAACAACTAATAATCCTAATAAAAGGAAAGATGACCGTTTAAATACTTTTTTCATGTGAACCTCCAATTTTAAATAAAACAAATATTATAGTATTTTATTAATAGATTTTATTCATAGATTTTATTCATAAGAAATAACAAACATTTTTAAAAATATTTAAAAAAATTCTTAATATAATTTTTATTTGTTCAGTTTTTTGCTTCTATTAGTAGCATATCTTAATCAGTTATAATAAGAAAAATAAAATAGAGTAGAATAATATTATTTTTTTTTATTATATTGTAACATTAAAAAAATAACAAAGAACAAATAGTAATTATAAAACTATAATAAAGAATTATTATAAAAAAGGAAAAATATATTAAGAATTCAATATAACATTAAAATTTAACTTTATTTATACTAATAGTTTAGCTATATATTTATGGATAATTCAGTAAATAAACTTGTATTAAAATTATCAAAATCTGAGAAAGAATTCTTTTCAAAACATACAAAGTATAGTAAGAAAGGTGATTCGAATTATTTAAAACTTTATAATAGCATTTTAAAGAACGGTTCTTCTACTGATATTGAAAACGATATGAAATTTGAAAAGAACTCTTCTTTTAAAAACATCTCATTAGATAAAGAGATATTATTAGAAAAAATTCTTATTAGTTTAATAAACCAAAAATTTGAAAATTCCTTCACTTGGAAAATTCAAAGAGATATTCATTATTCTCAGATTTTAATAGAAAAGGAACTGTTTAGTAAAGCTCAAAAAATTATAAATCGTGCTAAAAAGATTGCATATCAGACAGAAGAATTTGAATTAATATTATTAATTATTTCTTTAGAAATTACTCTTTGTTTTAAACATTGTTTTATTGAAAATTATCAAAAATTTTTGGAACTTCAAAATGAAAGAAATAAAATTTTTGAAATTCTTAATAACATTCAACAATTATTATTAATTAAAACAGAGTATCAGCAATATCAGTTTAATGATTATATTGACCAAACTGATTTAAAAAATTTTGAAAAAATATATGGGCACTCCCCTTTTATACCTGAAGAAAACATTTTAAGCAATAGAGCAAAAAGTATTTGGCTGTATAATAATTTTTTTTATTCATACATTATTCATGACTTTAATTTAGCATTTCATTATCATAGTAAACTGTATGATTTATATAAAGAATACCCCAAACTATTCGATAGGAAAGAAGTCTTGCAGTTAATTAATAATTTTCTATATAGTTGTAGTTTAATAAAGAATGAAACTTTATTTAATAGCTTAGTTAATGAATTTGTTAGTTTAAAAAATCAAACAAAAGAAGAAACATGGTACATTAAAAGAAGTATATTTATCAGAACTTTAGAATTATATCATCAACTTAAACAATTTAATAAGGCAAATACTTTAGCTTTAGAAGCAGAAGATTTTTTAAATGTTAATACTTATTTTAGTAGTAATTTTAATATAAGATATCTACAGCTTTTAGTTATTAGAGCTTTTGTCGAAAATAACAATTTTCATTCTGCTATTCATATCTCCCATAGACAATTTAAAGTTGTTGGTCCAGACTTTAGTAGTTCACTTTTCAAAATTTTTGAATTTATTGCACATTATAAATTAAAGAACTTCGATAATCTTTTATATTCTGTTAATTCTTGGACAAAAACCATTCGTTCAAAACGAAAGCAATTTCCTATAGAAAAAGTATTAATTAAGTTTTTTCATTCTGTATGCAATAAAGCTACTACTGAAGAACAGAAAAAATTAATTTTAAACATAATTACTCAATTAAAAGAATTGGAAAAAAGCGAACAAAAATACTACATTAATCGTTATTTCGATTTTGCTGCCTGGTTCGAACGTGAACTGGAAGAGATGAAGTAGATATTCTATATTTTCTTAAAAAATCTTTCCTTCTTTCATAATACAAACTTTTTCTGCATTTTTTGCAATTTCCTGACTGTGGGTAGCAATTATTAATGTTTGCTTGTATTCCTTTCTTATTTCTAAAAGAAGTTTTAGAACAGCATCAGCGTTAGCACTATCTAGATTTCCGGTTGGCTCGTCAGCAAGTATTATTGAAGGTTTATTGATTAAAGCACGTGCAATAGCAACTCTTTGCTGTTCGCCACCGGAAAGCTCTGCCGGTTTATGAGTAGCACGATGTTCCACTCCAACTCTTTCAAGCAGGTATTTAGCTTCTTTTTTAGTTTCTGATTGGCTTCGACCTGTAATGAGTGCTGGAATCATAACATTTTCTATTGCAGTAAATTCCGGTAATAAATGATGAAATTGAAATACAAATCCGATGTGGTTGTTACGAAATTCTGCAATATCATTTGAATTTAAATTATTTAAAATGAAATTTTGATTATTTATATTAAATTCGATATTTCCAGAGTCAAAAGAATCTAAACCACCAAGAATGTGCAGTAAAGTGCTTTTCCCAACGCCAGAAGCCCCCATAATAGCAATAAATTCTGCCTGCTTTATATCAATATACAAATTATTTAAAACGGTAGTTTCGCTTTTTGATTTGTTGAAATAAGACTTTTTAATATTTTTAGCTGTAAGTATGTTCATTTTAATAAAAAAAATGCCGTCAAAAAGTATGACGGCATAAATATATTAATCATTAATAAAATTATTAAGCATTTTCTAAATTATCTTCATCAGCAGGTTTTTCTTCAGATTTGCTAATGATTTTAACTTCTTCTTCAAAATCTTCCTGAGGTGTAGCATCAACAATATCATTTGTTGCAGTTTCAGCAACTTCATTAATAGAAATGTTTTCAACATCCTGAATAACTTCGGCTTCTTGGACCACTTCTTTAATTTCATCTTTAGCTAGAGTTGGAGCAACTTTTGGAGGTTCAATTTGTTTAGTAGTAGCTTTTTGTTTTTTACGTTTTTTAATAGAAGCGGCACCGTCAACAGGATTAGACCAGTCAACTAGTTCAATAATAGCGGTTTTTCCACCATCTCCTCTTCTGTTTCCAACTTTGATAATGCGGCAATAACCGCCGGGACGTTCTGCGATTACCGGAGCAATAGCATCGAAAAGCTCCTGAAGAACAGCTTTTCTTTTAATATACCTGCTAACAATTCTTCTGTTATGAATATCAATAGTTTGGCCATCAGGCAATTGTTTTGCATTTTCATTATGATAAGCATGCTTTGCTCTTGTAATGAGCTGTTCAGCAAAGGGTCTAAGTTCTTTTGCTTTAGCTTCGGTTGTTAAAATCTTTTTATGCTCGAACAATGCAGTAGCTAAATTATTTAACAATGCTTTACGATGACTGCTTGTGCGTTTTAATTTTCTTCCTTTATTTAGATGTCTCATTTTTTCAAACTCTTATAAGTAACAAAAGAATACAATTAATCTCTAATAACACCTTGTTTTAAGGTATTATCTTCTTTAAGTAATTTTTCAACATTCATACCGAATGTTAAACCATAATTAGCAACTACTTCTGAAAGTTCGGCGAGAGATTTGCGTCCGAAATTTCTAAATTTGAGTAATTCTTGTTCTTGCAATTGAACAAGTTCAGCTAGGTTTTTGATGTTAGCTGCTTTTAAGCAATTGTGGGCTCTGACAGAAAGTTCAAGTTCTTCTACTGGAGTAAGTAAAATCTTTCTTAATTTATTTCTCTCAGCTTCTTTCACTTCATCAGCAGCAGTTTCCTGAATGGGAGGTTCTTCTTCAATTTCTTCAAAAGTAATGAAGAATTTAATATGTTCATTTATAATTTTTGATGCAATATGCACTGCTTCAACAGGAGAGATAGTTCCATCGGTTTTTACATCAAGAATTAATTTCTCATAATCTGTTCGATGGCCAACTCTAAAGGGTTCAACATTATAAATAACATTAAGAATCGGGGTAAAAATAGCATCAATAGGCAACATTCCTATTGGATACTCACCCATTTGTTGTTCTTCAGCAGGAACATAACCTTTCCCTCTACCAATACGAAGCTCGATATCTAATTCAGCGTCTTCAGCTAAAGTAGCAATATAATGGTCTTCATTAACAACTTCAATTAATTCGCTTGCATTTTGTATATCTTTAGCAGTCCATTTTGAAGGACCGGAAATATTGAAATTAATTTTTTGAAGTTTTTTGTCTATTGCTTTCAAACGAATTTCTTTTAAGTTCAGTATTATTTCAGTAACGTCTTCGATAACACCAGGTATAGTTTGAAATTCGTGCAGAACATCGCTGATTTTAACTCCGATAATAGCAGAACCGGGAATAGAAGAAAGTAGAACTCTTCTTAACGAATTGCCTATAGTAACTCCATACCCTTTTTCAAGCGGCTGAAGAATAAACTTAGTATGATTCGGATTGTCGGTTTCTTCAATCAGAATATTATCGGGCATTTGTATGAAAGTATTCATATATCTTTTCTATTATTAATTGATAGCGATGTAAAATTAAACTCTTCTTCTTTTAGGGGGTCTGCAACCGTTATGAGGAATAGGAGTTCTGTCTAAAATGCTGTGTATTTCGAGTCCAGCTTGAGTTAAAGCTCTAATAGCAGCTTCACGTCCGGAGCCGGGTCCTTTAACAACGACATCAACTTTCCTAAGTCCCATATCATAAGCTTCTTTTGCAGTTTTTTCGGCTGTAACTTGAGAAGCATAGGGAGTATTTTTTTTCGACCCCCTAAAACCGTTACGGCCTGCAGATGACCAGCAAATAGTATTTCCATACATATCTGTTATAGTAACCATAACATTGTTGAAAGTAGCACGTATGAAAGCTTTGCCGTGAGAATCTGCTACTATTTTTCTTTTTACTCTTTTCTTTCCAGATGCCATAATTATTTTTTATTAAAATTATAGTGTAAATAATATTATTTCTTACCGACTTTTTTCTTTCCAGCCACAGTCTTTCTCTTACCTTTACGAGTACGGGCATTTGTCCTTGTTCTTTGTCCTCTAACAGGTAATCCGCGGCGATGTCTTAAACCTCTATAGCAACCGATGTCCATCAAGCGTTTGATATTCATCTGTATTTCGCTGCGTAATTGACCTTCTACTTTAAACTCTTGTATAACATTACGGATACGAGCAATCTCATCGTCTGTCCATTGATTTACTTTTTTATTTAAATCTACTCCAGCTTTTTCCAATATTTTTACTGAAGAAGTATTACCTATTCCAAATATATAAGTAAGACCAACGGGGCCAACTTTGTTTTTTGGTAAATCGATACCTGCTATTCTTGCCACTTCTTACTCCTTTATTTTTGACGTTGCTTATATCGTGGATTTTTTTTGTTAATTATATATACTTTACCCTTGCGACGAACAATTTTGTCGTCTGGGGCGCGTTTCTTTACTGATGCTTGGACTTTCATTTTTTTTGCCTATTTATATCTATAAACAATTCTTCCTTTTGATAAATCATAAGGTGATAGTTCTACTGTAACTTTGTCACCTTGCAAGATTTTTATGAAATTCATTCTCATCTTGCCTGATATATGCGCAAGAACCTTATGCCCATTTTCAAAACGGACAATAAACTGTGTATTTGGAAGAGTTTCCTCTATCTTTCCATCTACTCTTATTAATTCTTGCTTTGCCATATTTTAATTTTTATCTTAATGTTAATATAATTGGTTGATTATCATCAACAATTATTGTATGTTCATAATGTGCAGCAGGTTGCTTATCCGCTGTATATATCGTCCAGCCGTCTGAAGCAACATATACATCTTTCTTTCCCTGATGAACCATTGGCTCTATTGCTAATGCCATTCCATTAACAAGTTTTTCATTTGGATAATAATTCCTTTGTAAAAGAGGTGGAACAAAATTTGGTATTGATGGTTGTTCATGAAGATATTTACCAATTCCGTGTCCGCTAAGTTCCCTTGTTAAAGAATATCCGTTTTTTTCGCAATGAATCTGTATTGCTCTTGAAATATCATACACCTTATTTCTTGCTTTTGCCTGCTCAATTCCGAGAAAAAGTGATTCATTTGTAACTCTCATCAGTTTTTCTTTTTCTTCAGTTACTTTCCCTACTGGAAAAGTAACAGCGCTATCGCCATAATAACCATCAATTAAGCAGCCACAATCAATAGAAACGATTTGTCCTTCTTTTAGAATTCTACTTTTACTTGGTATTCCGTGGACAACTTCTTCATCAATTGATATACATAGTGTATTAGGAAAAATCAATTTATCAGACTTAAATCCTTTGAATGCAGGTATTGCATTCTTTGATTTTATATAATCTTCTGCGATAGTATCCAATTCTAAAGTACTAATTCCAGCAATTACATATTTTTCTAAAAGTTGCAGTGTTTCTGCAACAATTCTACACGCTTTTTCAATCTTGTTAATTTCTTCGGTTGATTTAACGTTTAATCTACCTTTATAATTATGTTTCATTATTGATGTTAGAATCCGCCTGAGCCAACTCTACCCTTCATTTTTCCGCTCTTCATAAATCCGTCGTAATGACGCATTAATAAATAAGATTCAATTTGTTGAAGAGTGTCAAGAACTACACCGACCATAATCAAAAGTGAAGTACCTCCGAAAAATGATGCAAATGAAGTTGTTACTCCAAAAATATTCGATGCAAATGTAGGCATAATAGCTATTAATGCAAGGAATAACGAACCGGGTAAAGTGATTCTTGTTAATATTGTATCTATATATTCTGAAGTCGGTTTTCCGGGTCTAATACCGGGAATGAAACCACCTTGTTTTTTCATATTATCAGCCATATCTTTTGGATTGAAGATAATAGCAGTATAAAAGTATGTAAATAATACAACCATTACTCCATATATTCCAGCATATACGAATGACTGCTCACTAAACAGTGAAGCAACTTTATATACGAAAGGACTATCTGGGAAAAAGCTCAATATAGTGTTTGGAATAAACATTAATGATTGAGCAAAAATAATCGGCATAACGCCGGCAGTATTAACTCTTAAAGGAATATACTGTGTTGTTCCGCCGTAAACTTTTCTTCCAACTTGTCTTTTGGCATATTGAACAGGAATTTTTCTTGCTCCTTGAGTTATAAAAATTACAGATGCAATTATACCGAATAATAAAAGGAAAATAATAACTTCGACAGGCCAGGGACGGTCTCCCATTTGGAAAACCTGATTTACTTCCTGCCATAAGGAACCGGGAAGTCGGGCAATAATACCAACCATAATAATTAAAGATATACCATTCCCAATGCCTTTTTCTGTAATTTGCTCACCGAGCCACATTAAAAACATTACACCAGCAGTCAAAAGGACTACAGTTGTAATAACGAAAATAGCACCTCCAACAGGAACAACCGGCATACCGCCAGCTTCCATATTAAGTAGTCTAATACTAACAGCCCAAGCTTGAAGTGCTGCTATAGCTACAGTACCAATTCTGGTCCATTGATTAATCTTGCGTCTACCTTCTTCACCTTCTTTTTGCAATTTCTGAAGTTCTGGAATAACCACACCACCAAGCTGCAAAATAATAGAAGTTGTAATATATGGCATAATACCGAGAGCAAAAATTGCAGCATTCGAGAACGCACCTCCTACAAATAAATCGAACAAGCCAAATAAATCATTGGCTTGATTTGAACTATAAGCTTGTAGGGCTCCTACATCAATACCGGGGAGAGTTATTTGAGCGCCAATTCTTACAACTACAAGTATTAATACAGTAGTTATAATCCTCGACCTTAACTCCTCGATTTTAAAAATGTTCTGTATTGTCTGTATAAAACTACTCATAAAGCGTTACTGTTCCTCCTGCTGATTCTATTTTTTGTTTTGCAGATAGCGAAAAGCTATTAGCACTAACATTAAGTTTTGAAGTTAAATCGCCGTTTCCTAATATTTTTAGTGGTTTATTTGTGTCAGAAATAACTCCAATATTATATAAAACTTCACTATTAACAATTCCATCTTTAATAATACCATCTTGGTTCAATTCATCAAGCCGACTAACATTAATGATTTGAAATTCTTTTCTAAAATGATTCTTAAAACCGAATTTGGGCAATCTTCTGTGAAGTGGCATTTGTCCACCTTCAAAACCACGTTTTGATTTATATCCGGAACGGGATTGCGCCCCTTTATGTCCTTTTGTTGATGTTCCGCCATGACCAGAACCGGGACCTCTTCCTATTCTTTTATTCTTCTTTTTTGAGCCAGCAGCATAACTAAGGTTTCCGATGTGTTTCATTTTCTTTTCTTTAATTTATTCAGAAATTTCTTCAACTGTAACTAAATGTTCTACAACATTTATCATTCCGCGGATTTGCGGATTATCAGGTAAAATATTAACATAATTTGGGCGACCGAGTCCCAATGCTTTAATAGTAAGCTTTTGCTTTTCTTGTGTCTTTATTATACTTTTAACTTGAGTTATTTTTAATTTTGCCATTTTACACCTGATTTTATATGAAATTAACCATTAACCACTTTTTCAAGTGGAATACCACGACGAGAAGCAACTGCTTGAACATCTTCGAGTTCCATAAGAGCTTGCATTGTTGCTTTAATTGTGTTATGCGGATTTGATGAACCAAGACTTTTTGTTAGCACATCTTGAACACCAGCTAATTCTAAAATAGCTCTTACACCACCGGCAGCAATAACGCCAGTACCGGGAGTAGCTGGTTTGATTAAAACTTTTGCAGCTCCGTATTTACCTAATACAGGATGTGGTATAGTTTTTTCTTGAAGGCGGACTTTTACCAAAGCTTTTTTAGCAGAATCGGTTGCTTTTGTAACAGCATCAACAACTTCGCCAGCTTTACCTAATCCGTAACCGACATGTCCATTACCATCGCCGACTACAACAATAGCTGCGAAACTAAATCTTCTACCGCCTTTAACAACTTTAGCAGTTCTTCCGACGTAAACTAATTTATCTTTTAATTCTAATTCTGATGATTTTATTTTACCCACAATATTTCCCTTTTATTAAAATTGCAAACCGTTTTCGCGAGCTGCATCTGCTAATGCTTTAACTCGACCATGATATAAATAGCCATTTCTATCGAAAACAACATTTGTAATATTATTTTCTTTTGCACGTTTGGCAATAATACTGCCAACTATTTTGCATTCATCAATTTTTTTCATTTTGGGTTTAATTGCTGCTTTTACTTCTTTATCTAAAGTTGAAGCAGAAAGCATTGTTTTTCCTAAATCATCGTCAATTAATTGAACGTAAATATGGTTCAAACTTCTATAAACAGTCATTCTAAGACGTTCTTTTGAGCCACTTATTCTTTTTCTTATATGATTCTTACGTCTCTGTCTTCTTATTTTTTTTAGGTCTAATGCATTCATTTTAATTATTTTATTTAATTAAACAATACTTTATTTAGAAGATGATTTACCAGCTTTACGTCTGATGTATTCCCCTTCGTATCGAATACCTTTGCCTTTATATGGCTCAGGTGGTCTAAGTTCTCTGATGCGGGCTGCTAATTGACCTACTCTTTGCTTGTCAATTCCATGTATATGAATTTGATTTGGAGCAGGAGACTTGATTTCGATATCACTCGGAGGAATAATCAAAATTGGATGCGAATATCCAAGTGCTAACAATAGATTATTACCCTTCATTTCAACTTTATAACCAACACCCTCTATTTGTAATACTTTCTTGAATCCATTAGTAACTCCTTCAATAGCATTGAATGCTAAAGAACGGATTAAGCCATGGAGGGCTCTAACCTGTTTCATATCATTAGGTCTTGAGAAAGTAATTTCATTATTTTCTAATTTAAATTCAATTTCCTTTGGAATTTCTAATTTCAATTCACCTTTTGGTCCTTTAGCTTTTAGTAAATTACCATCGAAGCTAACTTGAACATTTTTTGGAATTTGAATTGGTTTTTTTCCGATTCGTGACACGATAAACTCCTTATAGATAAATTACCAAATTGTGCAAAGCACTTCGCCGCCGAAATTGGAGCGTCGAGCTTCTTTATCAGTCATTAAACCATGTGAAGTAGAAATAATAGCAACTCCTAATCCATTCTTTACTCTGGGCAGTTTGTCAGCCGAAGAATATACCCTTCTTCCCGGTTTACTTATTCTTTTCATTTCTAAAATTGCATTCTTTCGATTAAAATATCTTAAAGTAATGCGAATTGTTCCTTGTATATCATCTTCGATTTTTTCATAATCGCTGATATAACCTTGGTCTTTTAATATGCGAGCTATAGCGAGTTTCATATTGGAATATGGAATCTCGACTGTTTTATGCTTCGCATCCCCAGCATTTCTAATTCTGGTTAAAAAATCTGATATTGAATCTGTTACTGGCATAACTTTTACTTCTTTAATTTTACCAACTTGCTTTTCTAATACCGGGAATCTTCCCTTCTAATGCTAACTGTCTGAACATATTACGACATAAGCCAAACTTTTTATACACTCCTTTGCCGCGTCCAGTTAAAGTACAGCGGTTACGAATGCGTGTTTTTGAACTATTTCTTGGAAGCTTCTGCAAGCCCTCAAAATCTTGAATACTCTTTAACTCTTCTCGCTTTGCTTCGTATTTGGCTGCAAGTCGCTTTCTTTTTTCATTGTTTGCTACTGTTGCTGTTCTTGCCATTTCATTTA
The DNA here is from genome assembly GCA_964498585.1 of uncultured Hyphomicrobiales bacterium. Classification (GTDB taxonomy): domain Bacteria; phylum Bacteroidota; class Ignavibacteria; order Kapaibacteriales; family UBA2268; genus JAAYJM01. Next base: position 84,011 of record CAZCHH010000004.1, on the reverse strand, counting down.
TTTATTTTGTTTATAACTATTTTCTTAATTATTAATCATTTTTCCTGAATGGAAAACCAAACTCACTTAATAAAGCACGTGATTCTTCATCTGACTTTGATTTCATTACAAATGTAATATCTAATCCGGATATATGATTTACTTTATCCACGTCAATTTCTGGAAATATGATTTGTTCTTTTATTCCGATAGAATAATTGCCTCTGCCATCGAAGCTTTTATCGTTAAATCCACGAAAGTCGCGAATACGTGGCGAAGTAATATTAATAAATCTATCTAAAAATTCATACATTCTGGCTCTTCTGAGTGTTACCATACAACCGATTGGCATTCCGGCTCTTAGTTTGAAATTAGATATAGCTTTTTTAGCTTTTGCTATTACGGGTCTTTGCCCGGTAATTAATTCCAATTCATTTATAGAATCCTGAAGTAATTTCTGGTCTTGTGTTGCTTGTCCTACTCCGATATTTACACATATCTTTTGGAGTTTCGGAACTTCCATAATAGATTTAAAGTTAAACTTTTTCATTAAAGCTGGAGCAACCTGTTCTTTATAAAATGCTTCCAATCTTGGTTTCGGTGTTACTTTATCTTTTACATCTTCTAATCTTTTACCTTCTGGCTTAAAATCGGCTTTTTTTGAAGATGAAGCCATCTGTGATGGTTTTGCTGTTGGTTTTTTAGCTGCCATTGCTATATCTTAATTTTATTATTTTACAAATTTATAAAGCTTTGTCATTTGTTTTTGCATAACGAACTTTTGTATCACCTTCAATTCTAGCACCAATTCGGGTAGGATTTTTATCAGAATCTACAATTTGAACGTTAGAATAATGTATTGGCATTTCTTTACTTAAAATACCGCCTTTTTGATTACTCTGATTAGGTCTTGTATGTCTTTTTCTAACATTAACTCCTTCAACGAGTATTTTCAAATCCTGAGGATAAACTCTGAGGACTCTTCCAGTTTCTCCTTTATCATTACCTGCGATAATTTGAACAATATCGCCTTTTTTAATTTTCAATTTCATTTTAACAATCCTTAAATTACTTCGGGAGCTAATGAAACAATTTTCATATAATTCTTTTCTCTTAATTCACGTGCAACTGGACCGAAGATACGTGTTCCACGTGGTTCGCCTTGAGCATTCAAAATTACTGCAGCGTTATCGTCAAATCTAATGAAAGAGCCATCTCTTCTTTTGCTTTCTTTCTTAGTTCTTACGATTACTGCTTTACAGACTTCGCCTTTTTTAACTGCAGAGTTTGGAAGTGCTGCTTTAACAGAAACAACAACAATATCGCCAAGACGTGCATATCTTTTGCCGTGTCCGCCAAGAACTCTGATACATCTAACTTTTCTGGCGCCAGAATTATCGGCTACAACTAAATTTGTTTCTTCATGAATCATTTCTCACTCCTTAAATTACTTAGCACGTTCAACTATTTGTAGTAAAGCCCAACGTTTATTTCTGCTTAAGGGCTTAGATTCAATCACTTTTACAGTATCGCCAATATTGCATTCATTAGCTTCATCGTGAGCCATTACATTTTTTGTTCTTTTAAAATACTTTTTATATAATGGGTGTGCAATATGTCTTACTATTGCAACAACAATTGTTTTATCAGCTTTATTTGACTTTACTTTACCTGTCAAAATCCTTTTATGTGATTTTTTTCGTTTTGGTATTTTAATTTCATTTTCCATTGGTCTTCACTCTCTGACGTTCATTTATAATAGTTTTCATACGTGCAATATCTTTTCTTAATAAATTAAGATAAGTAGTATTTTGCAATTGTCCAAGAGCATGTTGAAATCTTTGTTTCGACAAAGTTTCCTGAGCTTCATCTAAAGAACTGATTAATTCTTCTTCGTTAAGCTCTCTTAAATCATTAGCTTTACGCGTTTTCATCTTGCATCAAATCAATACGTGTTACAAATTTAGTTTTAATTGGAAGCTTATGAGAAGCTAATCTCAAAGCTTCCTGAGCAGATTCGCGAGGTACTCCATCTACTTCGAATAAAATTCTTCCGGGTTTTACAACTGCTACCCAACCTTCTGGGCTACCTTTACCACTACCCATACGAGTTTCTAAAGGTTTCTTAGTAAATGGTTTGTCTGGGAAAATTCTAATCCACATTTTCCCTTCTCTTTTAAGGAATCTATTTATAGCGATACGAGCAGCTTCTATTTGCCTGTTGGTTATCCAAGCGTGTTCTAATGTTTTTAAGCCGAATGATCCGAAGGTAACAAGATAACCACGATGTGCCTTGCCACGACTTCGACCTCGCTGCGTCTTTCTATATTTTGTTCTTTTTGGTAATAGCATAACTTACTCTTTTAATTTTTTTAGATTATTGTTGCCTGCCGATTATTTCGCCTTTGCAAATCCAAACTTTTACTCCCAGAGCACCATAAATTGTCTGAGCTGTTGCTGTGCCGTAGTCAATATCGGCTCTTAATGTATGAAGAGGAATTCTACCTTCTTTATATTGTTCGGTTCGTGCCATTTCAGCGCCACCAAGACGTCCGGAGCACATAACTCTGATTCCGAATGCGCCCATTCTCATTGCTGATGCAACTGACTGCTTCATCGCTCTTCTGAATGATATTCTGCCTTCAAGTTGCTGTGCAATATTATCTGCAACTAACAAAGCGTCTAATTCCGGTCTTTTTATTTCACTAATTAAAATCTTAACTTCTTTTTTTGTGATTTTTCTAATTTCTTCTTCAACCTGAGTAATATCTTTACCTTTGCTTCCGATAATAACTCCGGGGCGTGAAGTATTAATAGTAATACGAAGTTGTTTTGCTGTTCTTTCAATAATAATCCTTGAAATACCAGCTTTCTTTAAACGTTTTTTAATATAGTTTCTTACTTTAAGGTCTTCAGAAAGCTTTTCTTGAACATTGCTTTCATCGAACCAGTTTGCATCCCAAGGTCTTATTATACCTAATCGCAAACCTATTGGATTTGTTTTCTGACCCAATTTTGACTCCTCTAATTATAACTTTGTTGCAACAACTATTGTTAAATGATTTGAGCGTTTTCTTATTCTATATGCTCTACCCATTGGTGCAGGGCTTATCCTTTTCATTGTAGGACCTTGATTTACGAAACATTCTTTTACGTAGCAATCCTCGGGGTCGAATGTTTTCCCATCTTCAAAATTTGAGAGATTTGATATTGCTGATTTTAATAAATCAGAAACATTTTTCGCTGCAAAGTTAGTTGAAAATTTTAAAATATCAAAAGCTTCAGCTGCATTTTTGCCGCGAATTAAATCAATAACTAATCTCATCTTTCTTGGCGATGAACGTATAAATTTCTTTATTGCTCTTGTTTCCATCATAATCTCCTTATTTCTTACCTGTTTTCATATCTTTTCTATGCCCCGAATGGCCTCTATATACGCGTGTTGGTGAGAATTCTCCAAGTTTATGACCAACCATATTTTCTGTTATATAAACAGGAATAAAATTTTTACCATTATGAACCGCAATAGTATGCCCCACAAAGTCTGGAGTTATAGTAGATGCTCTTGCCCAAGTCTTAAATACTTGTTTTTTATTGCTACTATTAAGAGCATCAATTTTTCTTTGCAGTTTATAATGAACAAAATAACCTTTTTTTAATGAGCGAGACATACTCTTTACCTAATTCTTTTTTAATATTTTATTTAATATGATTATTTACCTTTTCTCTTGCGTACTATGTATTTATTTGATAGTTTCTTTTTCTTCCTTGTCTTAAGACCTTTTGCTAATTGTCCCCAAGGAGAACGTGGATGCAAGCGACCACCACCTGATTTGGACCTACCTTCGCCACCGCCCATTGGATGGTCGATTGGGTTCATAGCCATACCACGTGATTGTGGTCTGATGCCTCTCCAAATATTTCTTCCGGCTTTCCCTTGAGAAATTTTTAGATGGTCATGGTTGCTAACTGTTCCCAGAGTAGCATAACAGATACTTGGTATAATTCTAACTTCACCAGATGGTAATTTTACCTGAGCGTTTTTTCCATCAACAGCAACTAATTGTCCGAACACACCTGCACTTCTTGCTAATTGTCCACCTTTACCGGGTTTCATTTCAATATTATGAATAAACAAACCAATTGGAATCTTATTAAGAGGAAGCGCGTTTCCATCTTTAAATTCCGCATTTGGACTTGCAACAATAACATCTCCGACTTTCAATTTATCTGGTGCTAAAATATATGTAATTTCACCATCATCATATTTTACGAGAGCAATTCTTGCTGAACGATTTGGGTCATATTCAATAGTTTGAACAGTAGCTGGAATATCAATTTTTTTTCTTTTAAAATCAATAATACGATATTGTCTTTTATGCCCACCGCCTCTGTGCCTTGAAGTAATTCTGCCAGTATTATTACGACCACCAGACTTTTTTAAAGGTTCAAGAAGTGGTTTATATGGTTTATTTGTCGTAATATCTTCAAAAGTATCGACTGAATAAAACCTTGTGCCAGGCGTCATTGGTTTTAATACTTTAATTCCCATTTTTTTTCTTGATAAAATTTACAAAATTATGCAACTGGTGCGTCAGAAACTACGTCTATGCTCTGACCTACTTTCAAAGTTATATATGCTTTTTTTCTTTCCGGAGTTTTACCTCTCATCATACCCTTGCGTGTCATACGGGTTTTAATTTTACCTTTTTGTCTTACAGTACGAATGCTAGTAATATTAACTTCAAACATATCTTCCAATGTTTTTTTAATTTCAATTTTATTAGCATTCATATCAACTTCAAAAGCATATTGTCTTTTTTCACCGAGTTTTGTTGCTTTTTCAGTTACAACTGGTCGCTTAATTATCTGTTTCATTGTTTTCTTACTTTAAAATGATATTTTCTATTGTTTCAATTGCTCCTTTAAAGAACAGAAGCTTTTTATGATTTAAAATATCATAGGTTGAGATTTTATCTATAGGATAAATAGATAATTTTGGAATATTTCTCGCACTCATATATAAATTTAAATCATACTTTGGAAGCAGAACGAGTGTTTTGTCGTTATTAATTTGTAAATTTTTTAGAATATTTACAAAGTTTTTTGTTTTAATTTCATCGAAATTAAAATCTTCGACAATTTTAATATTATCTTCTTGCATTCTGCAGGAAAGAGCAGAAAGTTTAGCAAGTTGCTTCATTTTTTTTGTCAATTTCACAGAGTATTTATGTGGTTTGGGGCCGTGAATAGTTCCTCCACCGACCCATACCGGTGAGCGTGAGGATCCGGAACGTGCAGTTCCTCTTCCTTTTTGTCGCCAAGGTTTTTTTCCACCGCCGGAGACTTCAGCACGAGTTTTTGTTTTAGCTGTTCCTTGTCTTTGGTTAGCAAGGTATGAAACCACTGCAAGATGCATCGCATGTTCGTTTGGTTCGACTGCAAAGATTTTATCCTGCAATTCAATCTCGCCTGTTTTTTGACCGTCTTTTGAATATATATCTACTAACATTTTTCTGCCTATTGCTTGATTATTTCTAATATAGTATTTGGAGCGCCGGGAACCGAACCTTTGATAAGAATAAGATTTTGCTCGGGAACAACTTCGATAACTTCAATATTTCTGATAGTTGCAGTTTTTCCACCCATTCTTCCAGCCATACGCAATCCTTTTAAGACTCTTGATGGATAAGAAGATGAGCCAATTGAACCTGGATGCCTTTGTCTGTCAGATTGTCCGTGAGTAGTCATACCGACTCCACTAAAATGATGTCTTTTAACTACACCCTGGAAACCGTGTCCTTTACTTGTACTGGTAACTTTAACTTTGTCACCTTTAGCAAATTGCTCAACATCCAGAACAGCACCGACTTCTAATTTTTCCTGTAAATCGCGAAATTCTTTTAAATGTCGTCTTGGCTTAATTCCAGCTTTATTGAAATGACCTTGTAGAGGTTTATTGACTTTTCTTTCTTCAATTTCCTCAAAGCCGACTTGGATTGCATTGTATCCTTCTTTTTCCAAACTCTTTATCTGAATAACAGAGCAAGGTCCAGCTTCGATAACTGTGCAAGGTATTTGGATGCCATCATTTGTAAAATAGCTGGTCATCCCTAATTTCTTTCCGATAATTGCTGCTTTCATTTTATAATTTATCCTTTGACTTCTACATCAACCCCAGAAGGTAATTCCAAACGCATTAATGCGTCAATTGTTTTTTGGGTAGAACTAAATATATCAATTAATCTTTTGTGAATACGTGATTCAAATTGCTCTCGTGATTTTTTATCAACGTGTGGAGAGCGAAGAACAGTATAAACACTTCTACGTGTTGGTAATGGAATTGGTCCAGAAACTACTGCACCTGTCTGCTTTACAGTTCTTACTATTCTCTCGGCTGATTTATCTATTAAACTATGGTCGAAAGATTTTAGTTTTATTCTTATTTTTTGTGTTGCCACTTTTACTCCGTTTTTCTAATAAAACTATTGATTATTCGATAATCTTTGTAACAACGCCTGCGCCTACAGTTCTTCCACCTTCGCGGATAGCAAATCTTAATCCTTCTTCCATAGCGACTGGTGTAATAAGTTCAATAACTAAATTATCAAGATTATCACCGGGCATAACCATTTCAACTCCACCTGGAAGTGTCATTACACCTGTTACATCAGTTGTTCTTAAATAAAATTGTGGGCGATATCCACTGAATAATGGAGTATGACGTCCACCTTCTTCTTTTTTAAGGAATAATACCTGTGCATTAAATTTATGGTGAGGAGTAATTGAACCGGGTTTAGCTATAACCATACCGCGTTCAATTTCATTTTTATCTACACCGCGAAGAAGTAAACCAACGTTATCGCCTGCTCTACCTTCATCAAGAAGTTTACGGAACATTTCAACGCCTGTACAGGTTGTTTTCTTGTGTAAGCCAAAACCTACCAATTCAACTTCTTCGTTTACGTGAATTATACCGCGTTCAACTCTACCAGTACCGACAGTACCACGACCAGTAATTGAGAATACGTCTTCAACTGGCATTAAGAATGGTTTGTCAATATCGCGTTGTGGAAGTGGAACGTAGCTATCTACTGCATCCATTAATTCAAAAACACATTGAAGTCTTGGGTCGTCTGCTGTTGTGCTTGGGTCTGTTCCAGCATCTAACGCATGAAGAGCTGAACCTTTAATAATTGGAATATCATCGCCGGGGAATTCATAAGAAGATAATAAATCTCTTAATTCCATTTCAACAAGCTCTAATAATTCTGGGTCTGCAATATCAACTTTATTCATAAAAACAACGATACGTGGCACACCAACTTGACGAGCTAATAAGATATGTTCGCGAGTTTGAGGCATAGGTCCGTCTGTGGCAGCGCAAACTAATATAGCACCGTCCATTTGGGCAGCGCCAGTAATCATATTTTTGATATAGTCGGCGTGACCGGGGCAATCTACGTGAGCATAATGTCTGGTAGCAGTTTCATATTCAACGTGAGCAGTAGCAATCGTGATTCCACGTGCTCTCTCTTCGGGAGCATTATCAATTGAATCAAATGTTCTTACCTGTGTGTTTGTTCCTCTTTTGGATAATGCCATTGTTATAGCTGCTGTTAAAGTAGTCTTGCCATGGTCTACGTGCCCAATAGTTCCTATGTTCACGTGTTCCTTAGAGCGGTCAAATTTTTCCTTTGCCATTTTAAACTCCTTAATTATTTTTATTTTAAAATATAATTTTTATTTTTTCAATTTTTCATTTTTCGCAATTTGCAAAGATTCAAATTTACGAATTTCTTTTTTATTTTTTCAAAAATATTTTTAATTTTTATTATAAGTCGGTTCATAATGAGAAAAAGTCATCGAATAAGATGCGCGACCTTGTGTTAATGACCTTAAACTTGTTACGTATCCAAACATTTCTGAAAGTGGAACCATCGCCTTGATTTCCTGAAGAATACCTTGTTGGGAAATCAGTTCTACTCTGCCATGACGAGAGCCAAGGTCTGCAATAATTTCTCCAATATACTCTTCTGTAGAGGTAATTTCTACATCAAAAATCGGCTCAAGTAGAATTGTATCAGCATTTTTTAAACCTTCTTTAATTGCAATTGATGTTGCCATTTTGTATGCTAATTCATTAAAATTATCATCTTCTATTTCAATTGCTTTTAATACTGCTTTAATATCTGTTGCCGGATAACCGGACAAACCTACTTGAAGCGATTCTGATGCTACTTTCTTGAGTTCGTAAATAAAAGTATCACTTACATTTTTATCTTTTATTTCACTCTCTATACAAATACCGCTACCTCTCTCTCCCGGACTAAGCTCTAATTTTACTTGTCCGAATGCTCTTTTGCCAGAAACTATTCTGTCAAATTTTCCTTCTTGAATTATTCTTTGAGAAATTGTCTCTCTGTATGCTACCTGTGGATTTCCTACTTTTGCTTCAATATGAAATTCTCTTTTTAATCTGTCAACTATTATATCAAGATGCAATTCACCAACTCCACTAATAATCACCTGTCCGCTTTCTTCATCATTTTTAAATTGAAATGTTGGGTCTTCATCGCTTAATCTTGCGAGTGCTTCAAGCATTTTATCTCTATCTGCAATTGTTTTTGCTTCTATCGATTGATTAATTACCGGGTCTGTAAAAGAAATTTTTTCGTAAACAATCGGATGCTTAGAATCGCAAAGAGTATCCCCGGTTCGGGTAATTTTCAAGTCTGGAAGAGTTACAATTTCACCGGAAAAGACTTCCTGAATTTCTTCTTTTTTATTAGCATACATTCTAAGAATTTTTTGAACTCTTTCTTTTTTGTCAAGCAGAGGATTGTAAATCATCTCACCTACTTTAATTGAGCCAGAATATATTCTCAGATAAGTCAATTTTTTCACGTGTGGGTCGCAGGTGATTTTAAAAGCCAATGCTGAAAATGGTTCTTCATCATTTGGTTTTCTTATAATTCCTTTTTCAAAATCATTTGGAAGAAATCCCTTATATTCTTTTATGTCATAAGGAGCTGGAAGATAATCTATAACTGCATCAATAAGAGGTTGAACACCGGCATTTTTTAATGATGAGCCACAAAGCACCGGAGTTAATTTTAAGTTCAATACTGCACTTCTTAACTCTTTTTTTATTTCTTCGTTTGTTAGCTCAACGCCATCTAAATATTTAGAAAGCAAATCGTCATTAAGTTCAGCAACATATTCTATAAGGATTGCTCTATATTCTTTTGCTTTTTCTAAATGAATTGTAGGAATATCCTCATAAATAACATTATACCCGTTTGTATCTTCATCAAAATATAATGCTTTCATTTCAACGAGGTCAATAACTCCAGCGAATTCACTTTCGGCACCCATAGGAATTTGAATTGCAACTGGTTTGGCTCCAAGTCGGTCTTTCATCATAGAAAGCACCCTTTGGAAATCAGCACCGATTCTATCCATTTTATTGACAAACGCAATTCTAGGGACGCTATACATATCTGCCTGATGCCATACTGTTTCAGATTGAGGTTGCACACCTCCAACAGCACAGAAAATCGCAATAGCCCCATCAAGTACTCTTAATGAACGCTGAACTTCAGCAGTAAAGTCCACATGCCCGGGAGTATCAACAATATTGATTTGATAATCTTTCCAGAAGCAAGTAGTTGCAGCAGCCATAATGGTGATGCCTCTTTCTTTTTCCTGCTCCATAAAATCCATAAAAGCAGTTCCATCATCTACGGCACCTAATTTATGGAGATATCCCGCATAGAAGAGCATACGCTCAGTAGTAGTAGTTTTACCGGCATCAATGTGTGCCATAATCCCAATATTTCTTAGGTTTGATATTGGATAGGTGCGGGACATAACTTATAATAAAATTTAATTTACAAAGAACGAAAATATTTATTTACCATTTAAAGTGGGCAAAAGCTTTATTAGCTTCAGCCATTCTATGAGTATCTTCACGTTTTTTAACAGCGGAACCTTCGCCTTTAGAAGCAGCCATAAGTTCAGCGGCTAATTTTAAAGCCATTGATTTATCTCTACGTGATGTAGCATACTGCTTAATCCAACGAAGAGCTAATGCAATTCTTCTTTCTTCACGGACTTCGACTGGAACCTGGTATGTAGCACCACCAACTCTACGTGAACGAACTTCAGTCAGAGGGGATACATTTGTTAATGCTTGCTTAAAGATTTCTAAGGCATCTTTTTTGGCACGCTGTTCCATAATATCAAATGCATCATAAACAATTGATAATGCAGTTGTCTTTTTGCCTTGTATCATAATACTATTTACCAGCTTTGATACTACAATATCATTGTACCTTGGGTCTGGCATAAGTCTTTTTTTTTCTGCTCTTCTTTTTCTCATATCAATTCACTAATAATTATAAATTATTTTTTAGCAGCAGGTTTAGCAGCACCTTTTTTAGGTTTCTTTGTGCCATATTTGCTTCTGCCTTGATTGCGTTTTTCAACACCTTGAGTATCGGCTGTTCCTCTGATGACGTGATAACGGACACCGGGTAAATCCTTAACCCTGCCGCCACGGATAAACACTAAAGAGTGCTCCTGTAAATTATGACCTTCTCCAGGTATATAAGAAGTAACTTCTAAGCCAGATGATAACCTAACACGAGCCACTTTCCTTAATGCTGAATTCGGTTTCTTTGGCGTAGTCGTATATACTCTTGTGCAGACTCCTCTCCTTTGAGGACAGGATTTCAATGCTGGCGACTTACTCTTATACTTTACTTTTTTTCTCGGTTTTCTTACTAACTGACTTATAGTTGGCACTTTTTTCTCCAATTATAAAAATTTTCAATTTTTCAATATCAATAGCTTGCGAAATTATGAAATATTTCCCAAATAGCAAAATAAAATTTATAAATATTTGATATTTATTTTAAAAAATTTTTTCTCTTATTTCATAAACCTTTTAATGATATATCTTTACGAAAATACTTGTTTTTATAATTTATTTTTTCTACTGCATCATAATTCTTATTTCTTGCTTTTTCCAATGAATTATCGATAGTTACGACACTTAAAACTCTACCGCCATCTGTTAATAATTTCCCATTCTCTAAACTTGTTCCTGCCTGATAAATAGAAGCAATTTTTTTATCAACATCTTCAAGTCCTTTTATTTCAAAACCTTTTTCAAAACTCATAGGATAACCTTTTGAGGCAAGTACTACGCAACAGCTAAATAAATCATTTTTTATTTTAACTGCATTTTTATCTAATTTTCCAGAAACGGCTGAATACAATAATTTAGCAAAATCTCCTTCCACTAATGCCAAGACCGCCTGTGTTTCCGGGTCGCCAAATCTTACATTAAATTCAACAACGCTCACATTTCCATCTTTAATCATCATTCCAGCATATAAACAGCCAATAAATGGCGTTTTATCTTCCTTCAAACCCTCTAAAGTCGGCTTGATTACCTGTTCTTCTATTTTATTGAGAATTTCATTATTAATAACTTTTGTTGGAGAATAAGCTCCCATACCGCCTGTATTAGGACCTTCATTATTATCATATATTCTCTTGTGGTCTTGAGAATGTGGAAGCAGGAAGTAATCATTTCCATCAGAAATAGCAAGAATAGAAGCTTCTTCGCCTTCTAAAAATTCCTCTATGACAATTATTTTTCCGGCTTCATTAAATTTGCCTTTGAACATATCAATTACAGCCGCCTTTGCTTCATAAGGAGATTTAGCAACGATTACACCTTTTCCTGCTGCAAGTCCATCAGCTTTTATAACCATAGGATAGCTGTGTTTTTCAATATAATCCATTGCCTGGTCTTTGTTTTCACTGCTGAACTTATGAAACTTTGCTGTTGGAATATTGTATTTATGCATAAACTTCTTTGCAAAAAGCTTGGAACATTCAAGTTGAGCTGCTGATTTTGTAGGACCAAAGCATTTTATATTATTTTCTGCTAGAATATCAGTAATACCATCAGCAAGCGGTGATTCAGGACCAACAACGACCAAATCAATACTGTTTTCGACACAAAATTTTGATATTCCTTTATAATCATTCATTCTTAAACCGACTGGTTCAGCATAATCAAAAATCCCCGGATTGCCCGGTAGGCAAAATAACTTTTCTGTGGACGCTGATTTAGCAAGCTTTTCGGCTAAACAATGTTCACGTCCACCATTTCCGATAAGAAGAATTTTCATTTTTCACCTGTTATTATTCTAAAGCAATTTCAATTATTCTTTCGCATAGCTCTGGAAATTCAATTTCAACTTCCTTTGCTGCCATAGGAACTAAACTTGTTGCTGTGAAACCTGGAATAGTATTCATTTCAAGAAGAAATGGCTGCCCGTCTTCATCTAAACGGAAATCAGCGCGAGCAAAACCAGAACAGCCCAATGCCATATAGGCAGTATGAGCCATACTTTGAGTAAATTCTGCTATATCCTCACTAATATCAGCCGGACAATCGTATCTCGTTTTGCCCTTTGTATATTTGTGTTCATAATCATAGTAACCATCTTCAGGAACTATTTCAATTACCGGCAGTGCATCTTCACCAATAATGCCTACCGTAATTTCCTGACCTTCGATAAATTTCTCTATAAGCACCAAATCTGAATATTCAGATGCAGCCAAAATACCATCGTGAATTTCATCTAAATTGCCAGACTCCACTATTGTTATTCCAATTGTAGAACCCTGGTCGTTTGGCTTAATTACAAGATGATTACCAAGTTCTCCTCTAATTTCTTCAAAAAGTTCGTAATTTTCGTAGTCTTTCTTTCGCACAACATACCATGGAGGAGTTGGAATGTTTGCAGCCAAAAAAATCATTTTTGATGAATTTTTATCAATTGCTATAGCACTGCCTTTAACTTTGCTGCCTGTATAGGGAATTCCACGCAATTCTAAAAGAGATTGCACTCTGCCGTCTTCTCCCCATTTCCCGTGCAATACAATAAAAGCAACATCAACATTATCAAATGCATCTGAGTTAATACAATCAATTATATTTCTTGAACACATTTTTGAAAGTTCGTCTAAAGATGGAACTCCGTTTCCACCATTAAGTACTTCTTCTGAATTTTTCCAATCAGCACCAAGTGCCGGGTCAACAGGAATTACATTATGTCCTTTACTGCGTAATGCTTCTACTACGGCTCGTCCGCCTGCTATTGAGACATTTCTTTCCGTTGAAATGCCTCCAAATAATACTGCTATGTTCATTCGTTTTTAATTATTAATTGTTAATTGTTTATGGTTTATAGTTTATAGTTCTCGGTTGTCAGTAGTCGGTAGTCGGTTTTTCACAATCAGCAGTCTCCAATCCCCAGTCATTAGTTCCCAATTCCTAATTCCTGATTCCCGATTCCTGATTCCCGATTCCCAGTACCTATTCCCCAATCACCTATTACTTCAACTCTATTCCTTCCAAAACCTTACTTTCTATTTTTTCATTTAAATCAAATTCTTTTGTAATATATTCATTTTCTGTAAAGTAATCAATAATAATTTTATTTTCAAGATAATCAACAAACCAAATTTCCGGAACCTTATATTCCTTATAAACCTGCCTTTTGTTTATTAAATCATATTGCTTTGTTGATTTAGAAAGAATTTCAATAACTAAATCAGGTGTTCCAATAAACTCATTTTCAGTAAATTTTCCAGTATTATCTTTTTTAATAAAAGTTATATCTGGTTCAAAACGATAGCCACCAATTTTTAAAATTAATTTTGAACTAAAAACTCGTCCAATTAAATTTTGTTTCAAATAGCTTTTTAATGAATAGATAAAATCTGCTATTAACTCTTCGTGTTTGATTGATGCTGGACTCATAACTATATTTCCTTTATAATAATCTGCTTTCACTTCTTCCAATTTATAATAATCATCTATACTTGCAGGTATAAACACAAGAGAGTCGTCCACATTCAGGTTCTTCATTTTCAATATACTTTGAAGAAAAGTATGTTTACTTGAACTTTTATGTATTTTTTGTTTTCTTGCTATGTTTTTTGTTTTGAGCATCTTTTTTAGTGATTAATGATTAGTGATTAATGATTAGTGATAATCACTATTTCAAACTTCTTGCTGGAATACTTAGAATATCTCCATTTTTAGAAATAATAAGATTTTCATTCTTTATTTTTTTTTCTTCAATAAGTTTTTTTATTGCTTGTTTAGTTCCTTTAATTACTTTTTCTTCAATATCATCATACATATTTTTCATATTTTCTCCAAAATATTATTCCAAATAGTTTTATTTTTAATCTCTATTTTATCATTATAACCTGAAGATACAATCTCTGGTTCTTTATTAGAATTATCAATAAAAATCCAAAAATCAACTTCTTTCATATAAAGTGAAAATAAATTATTTAAACTTCTAATATAACGACGTTTAATGATATCATCTTCTATATTGTGTCCGCCATCTTTTACTCTCTGCTTTATTCTTTCTATTGCTAATTGAGGTGAATTGATGTAATAGTAAAGTAAAATAACACTATATCCTAAATTTTTAGCTTTTTGTATAGTTTTAACATAATTCTTTGAAGAAAGAGTTGTTTCGAAAGCAAAATCAGTTCCTTTGTCAAGAAGTTCGTCTATTCTTTGTAGCATTATTTTGCCAGCAGTAATTGCTACTTTCTCAAAGTTAAAAGGTGAAATACCTCTTGCTATTTCGTCTGCATTGACAAACTCAAGACATTCCAATATTTCCGGAAAAAGAACCATAGAAGCAGTCGTTTTACCAGCTCCATTGCAGCCTGATATTATATATATTTTTTTCATATAATTTTTATAAAAACTACCCTTTACTCAATTTCTTCATCATACATTTTTCTAAGCAACTGAACATCTTTCCACACGAACGGTTTCCAATTAGGATTGCGCAGCAGCGCAGAAGGGTGATAAGTAACCATCGTTTTAATACCTTGATATTCAAACAATTTACCGCGAATTTCGCCCATTTGCAATGTATTGTTTAAAAGTGAATTCGCTGCTGTAAGTCCTAGTATTAGAATGTATTTAGGTTTAACAAGCTCAATTTGTTTTTCAAGGTATGGAAGACACTCTTTTACTTCTGTTGGTAGAGGACGACGGTTTTCCGGCGGACGGCACTTTAAGATATTAGCAATGAATACATCTTTCCTATCGAATTTAATTGCATTTAAAATGTTCGTAAGCAACTGCCCCGCTCTGCCAACAAAAGGTTCTCCCTGTAAATCTTCGTCGGCACCTGGGGCTTCACCGATTATCATTAAATCGGCATTTGGATTGCCAGCACCAAATACAAAATTCTTACGTGTCGCTCCAAGTGGGCATTTCTTGCATCCACTTATTAAATGTTTAAATTCACCCAAGCTTTTACATTGTTTCAATGTATCTTGCTTTTCAAACAAATCTAAATCATTTATTAAAATATTTTCATTTTCGGCAAAAACTTCTTGTTTTTTATCAGAAAAATTATTAGTTTCTTTATTGTAAATGTTACTTTGTAGCAATATAGATTTATCTATATACATAATATCACCAAAAATTTGACGATATTGCTTCAGGTAATTATTTAATCTTTCAATATTAGTTATTATTTTATTCATTTAATAATTTTATAAAAAATACAAAATTAATAGTAATACTAAAATAATCAAAAAACAGATAAAAAATTTAAGAATTTTAAACTTTATAGAAGGGAATAAGAAATGGATTTATCAACGAATTATTTAGGATTAAATTTAATGAATCCACTAATTGTCGGAAGTTCCGGTTTGACAGCAGACTTGGAAAATTTAAAAGAAATTGAGAAGTTCGGTGCTGGCGCAATTGTCTTAAAATCATTATTTGAAGAAGACATTATAATGGAAATGAAAGAAAATATAAGCCAAATGACGAAACCGGCAAATATTTATCCTGAGATTTTCGATGCATTTGATTTTAGCACTATTGAAGACAGCGTTTCTAAATACTTGTTTTTAATTGAAGATGCAAAAAAAACACTCACTATACCAATAATTGCTTCAATAAATTGCATTGATTCAAATGAATGGACAACGTTCGCAAAACGCATTCAAGATGCAGGTGCAGACGCATTAGAACTCAATATTTTTATTCCTCCAACTGATATGGAGCGAACAGGTATTGAAACCGAGAAAATTTATTTCGATATTATTGAAAAAGTAAAGAAAGAAATTACTATTCCTATATCAATAAAAATCAGTTATTTCTTTACAAATTTAGCAAATATGATTCTTCGTTTATCCCAAAGTGGAACAAGTGGAATTGTATTATTCAACCGCTTTTATCATTCAGACGTAAATATTGATAATCTCTCAATAGTCCCGGCTCCAATTTTCAGCGCCCCAACAGATTTATATCAAACTATGCGTTGGATTGCAATTATGTCTAAGCGGGCAAACTGCGATTTAGCAGCTTCCACAGGCGCTCACGATTCTACATCATTTATTAAATTATTGCTAACTGGTGCAAAAGTTGTGCAATTCACTTCTACTTTATATATTCACGGAATACCTTATATAAGCAAATTGTTAACTGAACTCGAAGATTGGATGGAAAAAAAGAAATTCAATTCAATAAAAGATTTTAACGGAATATTAAGTGCAGATAGCACCAAAGACCCCGGCGCCTTTATGAGGGTGCAGTTTATGAAGAATTTTAGTGGTAAAAAATAAATTATTAACATAATTAAGAGGTCAATATGCACGAAGCAGAACTTCTTGCACGAATACAATTCGGCGTTACCGCCGGCTTCCACTTCCTTTACCCTCCTATGAGTATAGGGCTTGCTTTAATTATGGTAATTATGGAGTGGCGATACTTAAAAACAAAAAATCCTCTGTTTGAAATTATGACTAAGTTCTGGACAAAAGTATTTGCCCTTACTTTTGCTGTCGGTGTTGCAACCGGTATAGTAATGGAATTTGAGTTCGGAACGAACTGGGCTACTTATTCAAGATATGTTGGTGATATTTTCGGCAGTCCGCTCGCTGCCGAAGCACTTTTTGCTTTTTTCCTCGAATCTGTCTTTCTTGGAGTCCTGCTCTTCGGCTGGAATATAGTCTCACCCAAAATGCACTTTTTTTCCACTCTAATGGTAGCTCTTGGCTCTACTTTAAGTGCTTTCTGGATACTTGTGGCAAATTCCTGGATGCACACTCCAACCGGTTTTGAAATTGTTACTGAAAATGGAATTACAAGAGCAATAATTACTGATTTTTGGGCTATGGTCTTTAATCCTTCTACTCTCGACAGATTAACACATACAGTTAGCGCTGCCTGGCTTACAGGTGCTTTTCTTGTAATGAGCATTTCTGCATGGTATATTTTAAAGAAACGGCATATTGATTTTGCAAAATCTTCATTTAAAATTGCATTATTTCTTGCTATTTTTGCTTCTTTATTTCAGCTTTTCACCGGACATAACAGTGCAATCGGAGTAACAAAGTATCAGCCGGCAAAACTCGCTGCATTTGAAGGACATTTCAATACCGCTCCAGCAGATTTATATTTATTCGGCTGGGTAAATGAACAGGAACAAAAAGTTCACGGCATAGCAATTCCCGGCTTTCTTTCGTATATGGTGCATTTCGATGCTTCGAAACCCGTTACTGGACTGAATGACATCCCGCAAGATGAATGGCCCCCCCTACAGGCAACTTTTCAAACTTATCATTTGATGATTGCTATTGGTATGCTGTTTATCGGCTTGACACTTATTTCTCTGTTTTTATTAATCAGAAAAAAACTATTTGATATGAAATGGCTGATGATGATTTTTGTTCCAGCTTTTATTTTGCCTCATATAGCAAACATAATGGGCTGGTGCTCTGCCGAAATTGGAAGGCAGCCATGGGCAGTACAGGGAATTTTAAAAACTTCAGATGCAATATCAAAAGTTGTTACTGCTGAACAGGTATGGTTTTCACTGATTTTATTTTCACTGATTTACATTATTCTTCTCGTTCTCTTCGTTTATTTACTGCTTAAGAAAATCAAACACGGACCTGAAGAAATTGCAATTGCTAAATAAAATAAATTATTTATATTCGTTCTTATTCCTCCTCTTGAGCTAACGATTATACATAAATATTAGCTTTATAATAGGGATTAAAAAAGGTATAGCGCCTTAAAAATATATTCCGTAGGAATTATATATTTGTAACAAGAATAATCCTTGACTGTGCTTATCCCGTAGGGATTAAATATAAAAAAACAATTAAATATTTAATTCCTACGGAATAAAAAAATATTAGAAAAAACATTGTTACAAATATCAAATCCCTGACGGGATAAGTAGAATAGCGGCACGTTTTAAAGATGTGTATAATCGTTAGCTCTCAAGAGTGGAATAAGAAAAGTGGATAAAAGTTCATATCATCACAGCTCCCTTATACCATTACAAAGGGAAAATAAGATATGCAAATTAAAAATTTAATAAAAATCTGGAGAAAAAAATGGAATTAAATATAATATGGTTTATTCTTTTAATTGTTTTATTTAGCGGTTATGTCGTCCTTGACGGATTCGATTTAGGAGTTGGTATGCTGCATTTCAAGGCAAAAACTGATGATGAACGGCGTATTTTGCTCAATTCAATAGGTCCGGTATGGGACGGAAATGAAGTATGGCTCATTACTGCTGGCGGCGCACTTTTTGCTGCTTTTCCAAATGTGTATGCAACTGTATTTTCCGGCTTCTATACTGCTTTTATGCTGTTTCTGCTTGTGCTTATCGGACGTGCAGTTTCAATAGAATTCAGAAGCAAAGTAGAAAACCCGAAATGGAGAATAACTTGGGATGTGGTTTTTCACATTTCAAGCTATCTTATCGCTATTTTGCTCGGAGTTACTCTGGGGAATTTAATAGCTGGAGTTCCTATAACAACTATAGACGGAGTAAAAGAATTTGATGGCAGTTTCCTTGGCTTGCTTAATCCTTACTCAATTTTCTTAGGATGCACAGCAGCAATTGCACTACGATTTCACGGCTCACTTTATCTTTTAATGAAAACAAGCGGTGAATTAAAGGAAAGAATTGAAAAAAGAGTAAAATTTCTTATGATTTTATTCATAATGTTTTTAGCTTTACTTACAATTTGGACTTGGTTTGCAAACAGCCACCATACAGAGAATTTTCTATATAATCCTATTTGGTTTATATTCCCGTTATTAATAATAATTTCATTCATATTAATACCAAAATTTCTAAATAAACAGAAATACTTTACTGGATTTGTATTTTCAAGTTTAATATTAGTATCCTGCATTGTAATAACAGCAATTGGCTTATATCCAAATTTACTTTATTCCAATACAAATCCTTTAAATAGTCTCAATATTTTTGAAGATGCTTCGTCTCAGAAAACATTAATGGTAATGTTAATTATAGCATTAATTGGTGTTCCGCTAATGCTAATTTATAAATTTTTTGTTTATCGCATATTTAAAGGAAAGGTGCAAATTGATTCAAACAGCTATTGACCAATTGGATTTCAAAACTTCTTTAGATAGAATCAATCGGTTCTATCTAAAGAAATGTTTTATTTTTTTTATTTCAGTTTTATTCATTATTAATTTTCAGTTCTTAAATTCTCAAACATTAAATAATCAAACAGGATTAGTGAATTTTATTGGAAAGATAATTGATGTTAATACTGGCTCTCCTATTGAAGCTAATGTAACAATAGAAGATAACAACGGAACAAAAATCAACGTAAAATCCAACGTTACTACAGGTGAATTTAAATCTATTCTTAAATCCAATAAAAATTATAAATTCACATTTTTAAACTTCGATGTTTTAAAACAAACACAAGAAGCAGCTACAATTTTTTCAGATAATTACGAAGAGCAGCATCATTCTTTTCATATCATCAAGCTAAATCCCGGCTTAAAACTATTTGAAATTGATGGCTTTGATAAAAAATCTAATTCGCTTACAAATAATGCTAAAGAATTGTTGACTGAAATTGAAAGCATAATTAAAACAAACAGAGGCGTTACTTTTGATTTTGTCATTTCTGCTAATTCTGACACAGAAGATAATAATCCCAAAAAATCTTCTGATAAAAAAAGTAAAAGCAAATCAAAAAGCAAATCAAAAACTAAATCAAGCTATACTCATTCTGTTGTGGATTCAAGAGTAAATAATTTAAAATCTTATATTGAAAATATAAACTGGTTTAAAGGTAAGGTCAGCATTGTTCCGGATTATACCAAATCTTCAGAAAGTAGTTTTACTGTAATTGTAAAAGATATAAAAAATCCATTTAAATAAATACAATACTTCTTCCCTATCTAATCATTTTTCTTTCTTGAAAAGATAGGGAAAATTTATTTTTTTCTTTAAATATAATTTACACCTATTAGAATTTTTTACTGCTGCTTCTTTTTTTATCTTTTACTTTAGTAAATTCTTTTTTATTACTTTTTTTTCCTTCAATATTAAAAAAATCCCTTTTGTTTCTTCGCTTATCATCTTTAGCCGAAATACTATTTTTTTTATCTACTTTTTCTATAATTTTTTCTTGCAATCCATCTTCTTTGACTATAATTTTCCGTCCATCATATTCAATCCCATTAGTTTTACTTATGATTTTTTCAGAATTATCACTGTCAATATCGAAAAGAGTATAATTCTTTTCAATATCAATTTTACCGATTTTGAATTTTACACCTTTATTATATTTATTTAGCATTTCAATCAAATTATTAGGATAAATCCCATCAGTTCTACCAATATTTATAAACAGCTTTGTATAATCACCATCAAAATCTCCGTTTTTTCTTTCTTTTTTACTGCCTTTGCTATTCGATTCATATTCTCCTCTTTTACTCTTTCTATCAGATTTTCTTGGCTCATTAACTTCAATTTCGTTCAAATCTTTAGCATTTTTATAGTATTGCAAAAACCTGTTAAATTCAACAGAAACAAAGCGTTGAATTATGTCTTCCTTTTCTAACCAACTGAATTTCTTATAAATTAAATTAAGGAATGGCTCTATTTCGCTATGTTCAATTTCAATATGCTCAATTTTATCAATTAAATGAAAAAGCTGCTTTTCACAAACTTCTTTACCATTTGGAACTCTTTCCCAAACAAACTGTTTGCCAATTCTTTTTTCAATCATTCTAATACGAAATTTCTCCTTCATATTGATAATTGCAATTGAAATACCAGTTTTTCCGGCGCGACCAGTTCTGCCACTGCGGTGAGTATATCCATCGTTATCTTCAGGCAAACTGTAATTTATAATATGAGTAAGGTCGTCAACGTCAATGCCACGGGCTGCAACGTCAGTAGCAACAAGCAAATTTAATTTCTTACTTCTGAATTTCGCCATAACGGCATCTCTTTGTGCCTGAGATAAATCGCCATGAAGCGGCTCAGCATTGTATCCGTCTGAAATTAAATTATCGGCTACTTCCTGAGTGTCTTTTCGGGTTCTGCAAAATACAATACCGTAAATATTTGGATAGTAATCAGCGATTCGTTTAAGTGTCAGATATTTATCTTTCTGGTGAACGGTATAGCAAACGTGTTTAATGTTTTCAGCACCAGCATTTTTATGCCCAATTGTTACTTCAACTGGTTTATTCATATATTTCTGAGCTATTCTTGCTATCTCTGGCGGCATTGTAGCAGAAAAGAGCAAAGTATTACGTTCTTCAGGAACTTTACTTAAAATTTCTTCAATACTTTCTTCGAAGCCCATATTCAGCATTTCGTCTGCTTCATCTAAAACCACTTTATCCACAGTATCAAGTTTTAAAGCACGCCTTTTAAGCATATCAATTAATCTACCCGGAGTAGCAACAACTATGTGCGCTCCTCTTTTCAATGCTTTCATTTGGGTTTCTATGCTTGCTCCACCATAAACCGGTACTATTCTTAAATCATCAATATATTTAGAATATTGGTTCAAATCGTCAGCAATTTGGATGCAAAGCTCTCGCGTTGGGCTTAGCACCAAAGTTTGCACATTATTTGTTAATATGTCAGTTTTTTGAATAACAGGCAATCCATAAGCTGCTGTTTTGCCTGTGCCTGTTTGGGCTAATGCAATTATGTCGGTATCTTTTTGGAGGAGTAGTGGGATTACTTTTTCTTGGACGGGCATCAATTTGGTAAAACCTAGTTCTTCTATTGCCTTGGTTAATTCGGGAGAAATTCCCGCTTCTTGAAATGTCATCAAATATTTTTTCTATAAATGTATAAAATACAATTACAAAATTAAGAAATAATAAACAAATAAATTTATTTATTTTTAATTAGTTAGAAGAATATATTAGTAAAGTCAGAAGGAACTTCTGACTTTAGCATAAAGAATCAAATAAATCATAGTTCAAAAAGCATTTCAATCTCTTTTCCAAGTTGAATTTAAGAAGAAGAACATCATAGATGTGTTATATTAGTGGCAAAGGAAGAACAAAGAACGAATGAACTCCGTAGGAGTGTTATCATCTCTACGATATTTTCCCTGTGTGTGATTTCATATCTATTACGATAACGCAACTACGTTGCTATTTTTTTGAAATTTTTAGGTAGAGACAGCTCTTAGACCTGTCTCTACAGGTGTTTTGTATTCAGATGGACTCCACCTGGGAAAGTGTTGTCCATCTTTTCTTTTATATTTTACGTGTTTGCAAAATTTAATTTATGGCGGGATAATGCTGGAAACAAAAAAAATTTCTACAATAATGCAATCCATAGCGGGATAGTTTGGTTTCTTAAAAGAAGCAGTCATCCGATGACTGCGAGTCATCGGATGACTTGAAAGAAAGCAATTTGCAAAAGTTTTTCCCTAAAGTCAGATTTCCTTCTGAATTTGATTTGTTGGAAGGTTTTTTCGGGATTCTTCGCTACGCTTCAGAATGACAAAGAAAAATTAACAATTAACTATGTCTTATATGAAAAATATCGCCGTCTTTGGGAATATATTCCTTTCCTTCCAATCGAAAAACGCCTTTTTCTTTGCATTTTGGAAATGAGCCACATTCAACAAAATCAAGATAACCGACAACCTCAGCGCGTATAAATTTGTTAAAAAAGTCGGTATGGATTGTCCCTGCAGCTTCCTGAGCATTCATACCTTTTTTAATTGTCCAGGCGCGACATTCATCTTCTCCTACTGTGAAAAAGGATTGAACTCCAACAACATCATAAGCACTGCAGATTAGTCTGTGAAGAGCAGATTCTTTTAAGCCATATTCAGTCATAAGTTCAAGTTTTTCATCTGGAGCAAGCTGCATTAATTCCATTTCAATTTTTGCGAAAAATGGTTCTATTCTAAGATTCTGTCTGATGATTTTGCTTCGGATATCATTAATTATCTGCCCACTTCGTTCAATATCGCTTTCATCAAGATTAACAGCAATAAGAAGCGGTTTAGCAGTTTGCATTTGGTAATTTTTTATAAATTTGATTTCTTCTTCGTTATGCTCAAAATCTGAAAGTGGCTTTGAATCTTGAAGATAGCTTTGCCATTATAGCATAATTTCTTTTTCTTTGAGTAATTGGTCTTTTACTTTTTGACGCATTAGCTCTTTTTCAATTTTTTCAAGCCGGTTTTCAACAAAGAATGTATCAGCAAAAAGCAGCTCATCTTCCAAAAGCTGAATATCTCTGAAAATATTGATATTGTCTTTTAAGTGTAAGATACTTTCATCTTCGAAACCGCGCACTACCAAAATTAAGGCATCATTCAAACAAATTTTGCTTAGGAATGCAGTTGAAAAAAGTGTATTTTGATGTTCACTTTTTTGCATTATAGAATAATCCATAATAGAAACTCTTGCGTTTACTTTCTTCTTGGGATTGAATACTTCAGTAAAATAGTCTAATCTTTCGTCTGGTACTTTGATTACAGCTTCGAATATATCTTTTTTTTGTAATTGCATAGGGTCGATTTCTTTTTCTTGCTCGCTTACTGTTTGAAAGAAAGTAGTCTTTCCCGAGTATGGCAGTCCTTTTTTTCCTATTTGCATTTTATTCTCATTCTGTTTGATATAAAATTTATTGCAAAAATAAACATTATATTAAAAATAAACTAATTTTTAGAAATAGTAACTAACTTTACGCATTCCCATCTTGAGAGGAGAATTTGATTAGTGGTAAAAAAGAAAAGGACATATCAGCATTACACCTGCCCCTCTCAGGAGAGGAATGTGTAAGTTGAGTAATTTATTGATAATTTGAATATAAACAAGAAAAAATTGCTAAAAGACTCCGTGAATTAAATATGCTAAATGGAAGCAAATAGCGGCAGTCAATGCTGAAAATGGAATAGTTACTACCCATGCGATAACAATACGTGAAGCAGTATCCCATTTTATACCGGCTAAATTTGTTGTAGCTCCAACACCGATGATTGAGCCAGCTATTGTATGAGTTGTTGAAATAGGAACACCGAGATGAGTAGCAAAAAAAATTGTGAAAGCACCGGCAGTTTCAGCACAGAATCCGTGAACTGGTTTAAGTTTAGTGAGCTTCATTCCCATTGTCCGGACAATACGCCAACCACCTAATGCTGTTCCAATAGCCATCGCTAAATGACAGGAAAGAATAATCCACAAAGTATCCCAGGACGTGATTGACAATTGTTTGTTTGCATCAAATAATCCGGCAGCAACGAGTAAAGCAATGATAATACCCATAGTTTTTTGAGCATCATTTCCGCCATGACCTAATGAATAAAGAGCAGCAGAAAGCAATTGACCTTTTCTGAAAATCTGGTCAACTTTTGAAGGTTTCCATTTTCTGAAAACCCAATATACAATGACCATAACTAAAAAGCCAAGAGCCGCTCCAATTAGCGGTGCAAGTGGAATAAAAGCTATAGTTTCGCCTACAATATTCCAGCGGATAATGTCAATTCCTTTGTATGCTATTCCTGCACCGGCAAATCCTCCTATCAAAGCATGTGATGAACTTACTGGCAATCCCCAGTACCAGGTTAATAAATCCCAAATTATTGCTCCAAAAAGTCCGGAAAGAACAACATAAACAAATGCTGGATCTAATGCATTAATTACAACAATTTTTGATACTGAATCTGCTACTTTAGGTGCAAATACAAACATTGCAACAAAATTAAAGAATGCTGCCCAAATAACTGCAAAACGCGGTGAGAGAACGCGGGTTGATACTACTGTTGCTATTGAATTGGCTGCATCATGAAATCCGTTTATTACATCAAATATTAATGCAACTGCTACAGTAACAATAACAATTATGGTTACTTCATTCATTTAACTATCCCCTATTAAGCGTTATCAATTAAAACGCTTTCAATCACATTTGCAACAGATTCGCATCTATCAACTGCTTTTTCAAAACGCTCAAATATTTCTTTCCACTTTATGATATTTATTGCATCGTTTTCTTTGAATAATCGGGTAATAGCTTTTTGAAAAATTCTGTCGCCTTCATTTTCCAATTCTCTGATTTCTTCGCAATACTTTTTGATTTTTTCCTGATTATGCTTCATATTTCGTAAAGCTATAATTGCAGATTCCAATAAATTTATTGATTTACTCAGCACTTCTGCTATTTCTATAGTCTCGCTTCGCATATCCTCTATTTCATAAAGATGCATACGCAAAACTGCACTATCTATAAAATCAGTCAAATCATCTAATCTTTTAATTAGTGCAAAAATATCTGTTCGTTCTATTGGGGTTATAAAGGTAAGATGTAATTTTTCAGTGCATTGATGAGTTATTTCGTCTGCCTGATTTTCGAGTGTATGTATTATTTTTGAGCATTCCGGAAGTTTTATTTTCTCGTTTGCAAGTAAAATCAGTTGTTCTGATACTTGCTTTGTTATTTCGATATGTTTTTCAAAATACGTGAAAAACTCATATTCTTTTGGTAATATACTTTTAAACATAAATTCTTTCTTCTTATTTTTTTCATATTACAAAATTATGAAAATGTTAAGGAATATTAATATATTTTTAAAAAATTGTTACTTTTTTTTATAATTAATTATGCTTATTACTCTAAATCCAGCATCAGTGCTTACCTAAATATTTTCTCTTCAAAATACAATTTAGTAACGAGAGAAGTATTCTTCTTTTAATCCGCCAGCGATTAAATATTTGTAGAAAAATCAAACAGCTAAATCCGTTTATCCCGTAAGCGATTAAATTATGTTTTTTAAAATTTATACCCTGATGGGATAATATTAGTAATTGGAAAATATTTTCTACAATAATTCAATACCTTATTAGATATTTTTTTGTCTTTGAACTGTGGTTTTTGTGATTTCTTTGATGAAGATAAGATATGAAAGAGAATAATCTTTTCAGTCTTACGAGCAACAAGTTGTTAGTATTACTTTGCCTTTTGCTAATGAAATCTCTATTTTAATTTAATCATTTACTTTATAAGGGTATACAGAATGATCGAGAAAATTGAATTTTTTAACTCCCAAAAATTAATTAGTACCAATGAAATAAAAATGCCACACTAATAAGTTGTGGCGTTTTATTTTTTTTATTATTTTTGAATAATATTATTAAATACGTTGATTAATATGATAAATTGGATAAGAGATTTAGATTTTGCAAAGGAAATAGCGAGAAAAAGCGGTAAACCGATTTTTCTTCAATTTCGAAAAGAAAACTGCTCTGGCTGTCAGAAAATGAATGAAACAACATATAAAAATGTTGATGTTATTAATGAAATCAATAAAAATTTTGTTCCATTAAAACTTGATATAATTAAGGACAAAGAAGGACGCCGAACATACCCTGCTTTTTGGACTCCATCTTTTTATTATGTTGATTATTCCGGAAAATTATTTTATTCTATTGACGGATATTTAAATACAGAAGATTTTCTTGTTATTCTCAATATAGGATATGCCAGAATTATGCTAACCAAAGGAAAATACAATGAAGTGTACGAAATTCTTAAGAAAACTATTGATTCATTTCCAGATAATCCGAGTATTCCAGCAATCTATATGCTAAAAGCTCAAACACATTTCTTGATAAACAGGAAAAGAGATGAATTTTTAAATATGCTTAATGAAATAGCTACTCTTTTTCCAAATTCTCTTGAAGCAAGACAAATTGAATAATTTTATATATTTTATACTAATATGAACAAGGAATCTTCAATAAAGGAATTGCGCAAAATACCCGGAGTCGGTGTTTCAATTGCTAATGATTTGTGGAATATAGGCATAAAAGCAATAGCTGATTTAATTGGACGCAAGCCAGATGAGCTTTATAGCCAGTCAAACAATTATGCCGGCTGTATCCAAGACAGATGCCTTTTATATGTTTTTCGCTGTGCTGTATATTTTGCTGAAACTCCTGAAAATCAAAGAGATGTAGAAAAGCTTAAATGGTGGAACTGGAAAGACATTAAGTAACTATATAAAGCCCCAAAAATAGGATTATAAAATTTCAGACGTATCGTAATATTTTTCTCTCATTATAAAACGAAAGTATGTTTTTAATAAGTATTTTCAATATGTCAGTAGTTATTATTAATCAGTTTCAGAACTCCTGATGCCTCGTAGTTTGATGTTTCGCATGCATGTCATTCCGAAACGAAGTGAGGAATCTCTCAAGTCATTGTTAATATAGAGCTTGAGATTCTTCGCTTAGCTCGGAATGATAAAAAATGAAAAGTCATTAAATAAATTACTACACAAGTTGACTGAATAATTGGTTTTCATTCCTTTTATAATTATTTTTTCTATTTTCTTCTATTGAATTAAATTGTTTAGCATTGCAAATATTTTCGTTTATAATATTATTAAAATCAAAGAACTCAACATTTTGAACACCGATTCTTTTTTTAGCAATTTCATAATATTCTTTATTTATTTCAATACCAATAAAATTTCTGTTTAACTTCTGTGCAACAACACCAGTAGTTCCACTTCCAGTAAAAGGGTCAAGAACAGTTTGACCTTCATTGCTTCCTAGGAGAATAATCCTTTCTAATAAGCACTCTGGTTTTTCTGTTGGGTGTTTTGTCTTGTGTCTTTCAGCATTTATTTCCCAAAGATTTTTCATTTGTTTGCCGCCATTAATCTGCTTGGCTAGATCGTAATTAAAAAGGTATTTTTTTGATTTACTTGCTAACCAAATTAGCTCCGTTGATGGAGCTAGGCGATTAGTAGATAACAAAGGTGTTGCATTCCGCTTAAACCATATTACATCGTTAATTATCCAAAGACCTAATTTTTTTAAAATAACACCAACTGAAGGGTGATTATGCAAAGTTCCGCTAATCCAAATTGTCCCTGTATCAGATAAAACACGAATACATTCTTGAATCCATTCTTCATTAAATTTATGTATATCTTCAATAATATCCCAATCACCTTTATTAAGTTTTGCTACTTTACCGTTTTGAGTTGTCAAGTAACCTTCACCAGAAAGATTATAAGGTGGGTCAGCAAAAATCAAATCAATACTTTTTTCAGGAATTAATTTAAGAATATTTAAGCAATCATCATTAAATAATTGTATATTTTTCATTCATTCTTTCTTTAGAAATGTTTATGTATTCTGGATTACATTCAATACCTATCCAATATCTATTAAGTCTTTTTGCAACAACACCAGTTGTTCCAGAACCAAAAAAAGGGTCAAGAACAATATCATTTTCGTTTGAAGATGCAAGAATGATAAGTTCTAAAAGTTTCTCAGGTTTCTGTGTTGGATGAGCAGCACGCATATTATCGGCTTTTATTCTTTCTTTTCCCTGTACAATAGGTAATTCAATAAAGTCAAGAAAATCTCTCATTTGTTTTTCTTTTCCCTCTTTAGTTTTATTTGGATTAAACTTCTTTACTTGGTCATAATTGAAAATCCAATTTTTTCCTTTAACAAACCAACAAACAAATTCTGTTGAATGTGTAAATGTTCTTTTTGTTATATTAGGCATTGAATTAGTTTTATACCAAGTAATTATGTTGTTTAATTTGAAACCAAGTTTTTTAGCATTTATAAGAATTTCGCCAATATTGTGTTGAGTACAAGAAATATAAATACTACCGTTAGGTGAAAGAACGTTTATACTTGCATTTAGCCAATTCTGAGTAAATGTGATATAATCGTCATAGTCATAAGTATCCCACTTTTCATTAACTTTATAAAATGCACCTCCTGTTGTATTGTTCTCAAGATTTAAAGTTTTACCTGATAGATTGTATGGTGGATCAGCAAAAATTAAAGGAATTGAATTATTATCAATTTCTTTTTCCATTATCTCAATACAATCGCCTTCATAAATATGATTAAGTTTCATTAAGCTGTATTTTATTTTTCCAATTGATTATTGTTTCTGGTATTGTTGCCAACCAGGTATCAGAATTATTAACTCTTGTAGTAAGTTCAACTATACTATCAAATAGTAATTTCATTTCGTGATGATATATTTTACTGCCATTTTTTTTCCTAGTAATTAAGGCATCCATTAAAATCAAAAATTGATTTATTGTCATAGGTATAATTTTCTGTTTTGTACCTTCGTATTCGTATTTAACAGAATTCCAATAAGTGTTAACAGTATCACGATGTAAGTCGGGCGCAATAAATAAGCAATATGTTTCCTTTTTATTAGAATTTTCAAAATCTCTCAAATGTCTCATTACTGGTTGTCCTTCAGCATACCATTGCTGACGGTTAGTAAGCATAGTAACTTCGCAAATTGCATTGAAAGTTTCGTAATAGCATTCAATATCTGGTTTATTTGCAGGTGCGGTAAATGTAGGTTCGTTGTCGTCTCCCACAGGGAAATTTGGCTTAATATTAATTGCATCATTTAAAGCAATTAATGCAAGCGAGCAAAGTCTTTCAAGTTCAACTGGCTTTTTACTTTTTGATTTGAAGATATTTTTTAACGCTTCTGAATATTTTTCGATTTCTATAGTTTGTTGAGAGTAGTGTTGAATTTCTATTTGTTGTAGCTTTTTCCTGTAATCTCTTAAATCTTGGATATAGTTTTTCAAATGTTCATAAGAAAGAGTTTTAAAATCAATTAAATCAAAAATTGGAAAACAAATATCTTTTGTTGCTAATACTTTTTGGTATTTATTAATGTCAGAAACTGTTGCTTCTCCAATTTTTATAAGTTCTTCTTTGTTTTCCCAAGGTAAAATTGGCTGTGCTAAATCACAAATATAGTTTCTATAATCTGTTTTATTTCCAAATACAATAGCAGAAGCATTATCAACTTGTAAAATTGAATTGATTTCAACAATTCTTCTTGGCTCTAAATCTATATACCAGCCGTTACCTCGCAAATAAATATATCTGGTTAACCTAAAATAGCGTATAACATTATCAGCATAGTCATTTAAATTGTTTGTTCCGTCTATACGAGATAAGTTTTTATCAATATAATCATCAATTAATTTATTTTTTTCAATGTCTGTATTAAGTTTTTCGAATTTTGTTCTAAAATTGTAAAGATTTTCGGCATTCTCTTGTATTTTTTCAAAATTTACTAATGTCAGTCCAAATAGCATAAATTCAATGCGAGTAATTCCTTTTGCTTTAGTTCCTTTATTATTACATATTTTATTTACTTCATTTATCAAATGTAATGTAGCAATAAAAGGTTTAATATTATAACCATGTTCAGCTTTGTAATCATTAGTATCAGGATTTGGTAATTGCCATTTTAGAAAACTTCTGAAAAATACTTCTCCTAAATCATAATCTTCCTGTAAAAAATAATTTCCAAAATTACTTATTCGTATTTTGTTATCATCATCAAGAAAGGCAAGCCCCATTTTCTCTAATGGATTGAATGATTGTCTGCCTCTCATATCTCCGCCACCAACATAATTTTTTGAATCTAATATTTCTTCGGCTTCTTCAAATTCAATCGGTTCAGGATTATCCATTAAAACAACTTGTTCTTTTGTTAAATCTTTATAAAATTGTGATTCACCTGCTCCATATACTTTATATTGAATTAGCAAGATTTGGAATTTCTTTTGATTTGGTCTGTCCCAAATTCGTCCTTCCATTTTTTTTAGAATAGATAGAAAACTTCTTATTCTTTCTGGATTTCTTACTGTTGTTGATATGCTCCAAGGTTTCATTGGTCATAATATCAATTATTTTTAAAACAAGCTTATTTATTACTTAATTGGAAATAAACTTAGTGTCGCTATAAATGAGTAATATTTGAGCAAAAATAAATATTTATTGATTTATTTATCTTAGTCAGAATTTGTTGTAAATAGTGATATGTAATTAGTTTTCTTAATTAACTTATTACATTAAATCTTCATTGCCAGGTTCATATTAAAATTTTTCAAATCTTTTCTTTACAAAGCTACTTCAAACTTATACAAACTTATAAAATTATTCCACATCTTACAACATTGTTTAATCTTAAAAAACGTAAATATAAAATATTCATACACTCTGTATCGTTTAAAAATACATATAAAATCATAACTATTTTTCTTATTTTTGTTAATAATTAAAATTGGTTTATTTGATAACAATTTACTAAAAATATATGGAATCAACACCAAAATCACTACGATTGCAAATAGGCATATTTGGACGCACAAACGTTGGTAAATCCAGTTTTTTGAATATGATAGCCAACCAAGACGTTGCCGTTACTTCACATATACCCGGCACTACAACCGACATAGTCGAAAAGGCAATGGAACTGCTACCAGTCGGTCCTGTAACTTTTCTTGATACAGCCGGAATTGATGACCTTTCCGAACTTTCCGAAAAACGAATTGCAAAAACTATTAAAGTAATTGATAGAAGCGATATTGCAATACTTATTCTTGAACCAAATGTTTGGAATGATTATGAGGAGAATATTTTTAACGAATTGAAAAGTAAAAAGATACCTACAATTATTATTATAAATAAAATTGATACGACTCAGATTCTAGATTCTTTTTTGAATAAAATTAAAGAGCTAAACAAAAAAGTTATTCTTTCTTCAAGCATTGACAAGGATATGCGCGAAAAGTATATTCAAGTAATAAAACAGGCAATTTTAGATATTTTACCGGCAAGCTTCAGCAATCAGCCGCCTTTAATTTCTGATGTTATCAAAAAAGATGAATTAATTGTGCTTATTATTCCAATTGATAACGAAGCGCCAAAAGGAAGAATCATTCTTCCTCAGGTGCAGGTATTGAGAGATGTCTTAGACAGTAATGCCGCTGCTATTGTAGTTCAGGAAACAGAATACCCTGCTATTCTTGATAGGTTCAAAGAAAAAGTTGATTTAGTAATCTGCGATTCACAAGTTGTTGACAAAATGGTTGCTGGCACTCCAGAAAACGTAAATTGTACTACTTTTTCAATAGTCTTTTCCCGATTTAAAGGCGATTTGATTGAAGAGGTCAGGGCTGTCAGGAGGTTGGATAAAATTACTGAAAATGATAAAATATTAATTGCTGAAGCTTGTAGCCACCATCCAAATGAAGATGATATCGGAAGAGTGAAAATACCACGCTGGCTAAAGAAACATCTCGGTTTTGATGCTAAAATAGATATATACGCCGGAAGAGACTATCCGGATAATCTTGATGATTACAAATTGATTATCCACTGCGGCGGCTGTATGATTACCCGCAATGAAAAACTATCCCGAATGAGAAGAGCTGGCGAAGCAAACGTTCCAATTACTAATTACGGAATAATTATTTCATATATGCAGGGAGTTTTAGAGCGTGTCCTTTCGCCATTTCCTGATGCCTTGAAAGCATATTACGAGGGGTAAATTTTAGGCGTTTTTAGATATTTTTATTCTATCACTATAGGAATAAAATTCTTTAATAGACTTTACATAAACAAATTTGTCATTCTGACGAATGTCAGAATCCATCTTAAAAAAGTTTTTCAAGAAATTAGTCATTAACATTTTATATGACAAATGATCAAAACCAAGATAGATTCTGGCATACGCCAGAATGACAAGAAAAAATGTCATTGGTAATTTATTGAGGAATTGCTTAGTACAATAAGTCATTTAACGAGTTACTACACTAGCAATGGCTTGTGAGATTCCTCACTTCGTATCGGAATGACAATTTCTAGAACAATTTATAATAAATAATTGAAAATAAGGAAAAAGCTATGAAAAGACCGAGTTGGGACGAATTATACATTACGATGTGCTATCTCGTAGGAATGAGAAGCCGAGACGAACACACTCACGTTGGTTCTGTTATTGTGGACAGTGACAATGTGCTTGTAGCAACCGGCTACAATTCCCTTCCACGTTTTATCGAAAAAGATGAAGCAGGAAAGCGACTTTCACGCGAAAAAGGTGAAAAGTATTTTTGGATTGAGCATGCAGAAAGAAATGCAATTTATAATGCTGCCCGCCGCGGAACTACTTTAAAAGGATGCAAACTATATGTCCCCTGGCTGCCTTGCTGCGATTGCGCCAGAGGAATAATTCAAACTGGTATTTCAGAAGTAATTTATCATAAAAACGGACAGGATTTTTACGATGCAAATACTAACGGGCAGTGGGTCGAATCCCATAAGCGCACTACAGATATGTTTTGCGAAGCCGGTGTGAATTTACGAAGTGTGGACTGTAATCTTGTGACACCGCAGATTTATATGAATGGTATTGTTTATAATTCTGAAATGAAGCAATAAATGAATTGTGTTGCAATAATAGTTGCCGGCGGAGTTGGAAAAAGATTCAATTCTGAACTCCCTAAACAGTTTATCGAATTAAACGGTATTCCGATAATAATTCGCACTATTTCCATTTTTGAGCAAAATGAAAATATAAATTCAATTATTATTGCTATGAATAAAGATTGGATTTTTCATTTTAAGGAAATTTTAAAAAAATATGATTTCAAGAAAATTCATTCTATTCTAAAAGGTGGCGACCAGCGTCATAATTCCGTTTTTAATGCTTTAAACACAGAAATAGCTAGAAATTCAGATTATATTTTAATTCACGATGCCGTCCGCTGCTTTGCTTCTCAAAATTTATTAAATGACCTAATAAAAAATGCGATTGAGTTTGCTGCTGTAATTCCGGGAATTAAGCCAAAAGATACAGTAAAAAAAATTGTTCAAAATAATATTATTGAAACTACTGTTGACAGAAATTCATTAGTATTAGTTCAAACTCCTCAGGTGTTTAAAAAAGAGATTATTTTTGATTCATATCAAAAGATCAGCAATGATGCTATTGCAACTGATGACAGCTATATTGTTGAACAAGCTGGTTATAAAGTAAAAGTAATTGAGGGCGAAGAACAAAACATAAAAATAACCACTCCTTTGGATTTAGAAATAGGGAAAATGTTTATTTAAAATAGAGTTCTATGCCATTTCGCCACTCACGATAAATGAAAACCTTTATTATAATGATTTCATTTACAAACAGAAGTCATCGGATAGCTAGTAGCCATCAGATGACTTTAGAATATATTAAAATATTGCAAATCTGTATTTAAAAATGCTTGAAATTGCTTTATATTCATTATATTGCTACAGCAAACTAACAAATCACTAAATTATTGTCAAAAATGAAATCCTTAAAAATACTTCTTCCTTATATAAAGAAATACAAATCCATTCTAATTTTAGGATTTATTTTTGTTACAATATCGAATATATGCTCTACATCTTTGCCCCGTGTGGTAGGAATTGCTATTGATGATATTACTTCACTCACATATAATTTTGATTTAATCTTCAAAGACATTTTATTAATGCTTACTTTAACAGCTTTTAGCGGATTTTTTATGTTTTTAACGCGGAAAACAATAATTGTTACTTCGAGAAAAATCGAATACGATATGCGGGTTGATTTTTTTAAGCTAATAGCTAATATGCCGATGCAATATTTCAATAAAAATTCTACTGGTACTATTCTTTCATATTCAACAAATGATATAGCTGCGACACGTGAATTTCTTGGTCCTGCAATAATGTACACTGCAAATACATTAACTACTTTTGTTTTCTCACTTTATTTCCTTTTATCAATAAATGTAAACTTAACAGTCCTTGCATTAATTCCATTACCGGTTATATCAATTCTAACATATTTTGTCGGCAGAAAAATTCATTTTGCTTTTAAAGATGTGCAGCAACAATTCTCAGTCCTTTCCACAGTGGCTCAGGAAGCATTTTCAGGGATAAGAATAATAAAATCATTTAACAGAGAAAAATCAGAAAGTAAAGTTTTTTTAGATGAAAGTAAGTTCTATTTCAAGAAAAATCTGCGTTATGCCAGAATTTTTTCAGTCATAATGCCTTTATTTCTTGTTCTCGTTGGTTTTTCCCAAATAATTATTCTTGCTTATGGGGGGCACCAGGTGATAAAAGGGTCAGCTACTCTTGGCGAACTAACTCAATTTTTCATTTATATAAATCTTCTTATATGGCCTATTGCTGCTATTGGTTGGATTACTGGTATTATTCAAAGAGCAGCAGCTTCGGCGGCACGTTTGGAATTAGTTTTTAACGAAAAAAAAGAAAACAGTATAACTCAATATTCCGAAAGCTCTATTATTGGGAATATTCAGTTTAATGATGTCTGGCTAAAATATAATTCTGATGATAATTATGTTTTAAAAAATATTAATTTTAGAGTAAATCAAGGAGATAGTTTAGGTATAATCGGTAAAGTAGCAAGCGGAAAAAGCTCTATAGTTATGCTCTTGCAACGATTATACGAAGCAAGTAACGGAGAAATTCTTATAGATGGGAAAAATATATTTGATTATCCATTAAGGCAGTTACGACAAGCTATTGCTTTTGTCCAGCAAGAGCCATTCCTTTTTTCAGCTACAATTACCGAAAATTTAAGATTTGCCAGAGCTAATGCAAGCATTGAAGAAATTAGGGAAGCGTGCCAAACAGCGCATTTACTCGATGAAATTAACAGTTTCCCAAATAAATTCGATACTTTGCTTGGTGAAAGAGGAATAACCCTTTCAGGAGGTCAAAAGCAAAGATTAGCAATAGCGAGAGCTTTACTTAAAGATGCTCCTATTCTAATTATCGACGATGGACTTTCTGCTGTTGATACAGAAACAGAAAAGAAAATTTTATTTGAGTTGAA
Source organism: uncultured Hyphomicrobiales bacterium (assembly GCA_964498585.1). GTDB lineage: Bacteria > Bacteroidota > Ignavibacteria > Kapaibacteriales > UBA2268 > JAAYJM01. The sequence continues at coordinate 47,935 of CAZCHH010000004.1, read as the reverse complement.
AAGTGAAATAAAATGTCGCACCACAATAATCATTTCTCATCGTATTTCTTCGATTATTAATTCTGATAATATTATTTATTTAGAAAATGGTGAAATTTTAGAAATGGGAACAAACGGGCAGTTAATAGAAAAGAAAGGAAAATATTTCGAGATTTATGAAAGCCAAAGAATTGAAGAAGAAATTAATATGATGAATTAATTTTAGTAATTAGTAATAAAATCAATAAACCTACAATGACATTTATTAAGAAAAAGTAAGAAAAAATGTCTGCGAAAGAATACAAAACGTCTGCGAAAGAATACAAAACGTCTGCGAAAGAA
>CAZCHH010000004.1:41453-47514 GCA_964498585.1 uncultured Hyphomicrobiales bacterium | reverse complement strand
GTCTGCGAAAGAATACAAAACGTCTGCGAAAGAATACAAAACGTCTGCGAAAGAACGGAAAACGTCTGCGAAAGAATACAAAACGTCTGCGAAAGAACGGAAAACGTCTGCGAAAGAACGGAAAACGTTTGCGAAAGAATACAAAACGTTCAAAAGAAACTTTTCAAAAATTTTCTTTAGATTTTTAAAATTTCCTGATACTTTGCGATTATTATAATTTGAATTTGTAAAAGTTAATTCAGGTTTGTAAGAAGAGAAATGACCGACAGCTGATAGCCGATAGCTGAAGTAATCAAGAATTTTATCTACTCTCTTCAGGCAGCGTTTTCTTTGTTTATTTCAATTTCATTAATATTTTTTCTGAAAAACGAAGGGGTAATGCCAGTGATTTTTTTGAAAAATGTATTGAAAGTAGTTTTATTGTTGAAACCGCATTTTGAAGCAATTGCTTCGAGAGTTAGGTTATCGAAGCTACCATCTTTAATTATATTAATAGCTTCACTTACTCGGTATTCATTTATGAAATTATTGAAGTTTTTGCCATAAACGTCATTAATGAGTTTAGAAAGGTAAGTTCGGTTTGTATAAAGCATATCAGCGAGTGAATCGATTGTCAGTTTGTTATCTAAATAAACTTTCTTATTATCTAATGCATCATTCAGATGGTTCAGTAATTCCTGAGATTGAAATTCAGGTGCTTTACTGGAAATAAATTCTTCTTTTATTTCAGTTATTGGTTTTTCATCAATAATATTGGCATTAGCTTTCAACTTTTTCAACTCATCTTCTTTGTTGGAAATTTCTAAGTTCTTTTTTAAGAGTGCCTTGTATGCTATATTTCTTTTAATAAAAAGAATTGTAATAAAGAAAAGGGAAGCGACAATAATTATAGTAATAATAATAAAGAACAGAATTTGAGCATCTTTTATTTCTTTTTCCTGCTTTAAACTTTTGATTTCCTGTTCTTTCTTTTCATTTTCGAAAATAATGTTTAATTCAGCAATTTTGTCTGTTTGTTCTTTTTTGAAAATACTATCTTTAAGTTCAGTATGCTTTTCGTAATATTCTAAAGATTGTTTATAGTCTCCTATTTTTGAATATACTTTAGAAAGAACTTGGTAGTAATCGACTTGAGATAAAATAAAATTATCATCTTCACTAATTTTAATTGCTTTTTTTAAAATATTCTATTGAAGTTTTGTTGTCATTAATTTCGGAATAGTACTCGCCTAATGCAGCTAAAGTACGTGCTATTTCAAATTTATTACCGGTAGTTTCTAAAATGCTGAGAGCTTTTTCCAAGTTAAATTTTGCTCCGTTATAATCTTTTTTTTCTATAAGGATTTTACTTAAAAATCTGTAAGCACAAGACATACCAAATTTGTTACCGGCTTTTTCCTGATTTTTAATTGTATTTAAAATATATTCTTCAGATTTCTTTAAATTTTTCTGATGATACTCCATTTCAGCTAAATTATTATAATTCAGTCCTATACCAAAATAATCATTTTTCTTTTTGCAGATTTCCAAGGAATTGTTTAAGTATTTATATGCTTTTTCCAAATTATTCAATTGATACTGGATTTGAGCTAAATTACTATAACTAACGGCAATAGACAAAGAATCCTTTAATTTCTCGGCAAATTCCAATTCTTTAAGATAGTATTCATTAGCTTTGATTAAATTTCCCTGATTAATATAAATTATAGCAACATTATTTAGAGTAATAAGTAATTCTTTAAAATTATTTTCCTTAAAAAAAATAGTTTGAGCTTTAAGGTAATAATTCAAAGCAGCAGAATAGTATCCTTTCAAATCGTAACCCAATCCCATCGCTTTATAAATAAAAGCGATTGAGTTGTTGTCCTTTATTTGTTCAATAAAAGCATAAGATTGTTGAGCATATTCCAAACTTCTCAAATCGCCGGCTTCAGAAAGTTTTTCAGAAAGTTTTGCTAATGTTATGGCTTTTGTGTTAATATCTTTCGATTCGGAAATCTTTAGCAAACTATCAATATATGATTGTGAAAATACATTATTAGTGCAAAATAATATAGCATAAAAGATTATCCTAATAATATTCCTATAAGATTTATATACTTTTATTTGTTCATATCCAAAATTGCATTTTAAAATCATTTTATTCTTATAATATATTTAAACACAAATAAAATTATAAAATAAATGAAAGATTACAAAGAAATTTTGTTAAAATTTGTAAAAATATCCCTTTTTGTGAAATTTTAACATAAAATTGTTTTGTTTTTATTAATACTTGTTTAATTTAAATTCATTAAAAAAAACAGAACATTTTCAATATTAAAATAAAAAATTATATTAAAAAATTAAGGGAATTATATGAAAAGAATTTTGACAATTGCTTTGTTCTTATCTTTTATCACGCTTTACTCTCAAGTTCCACAAACAATTAGCTGGCAGGGAATCATTCAAGATGATGAGAATAATCTGCTCAACACCCAAACAAATCTTACAGTTAAGCTGTTCGATGTAGCTGCTGGCGGAACTGCTCTTTGGACAGAGACACACAACAATGTAAATATTATTGATGGGCTTGCAAATCTAACGTTAGGTTCTGTTACTCCTTTAAATTTGAGTTTCGATTCTCAGTACTGGCTTGAAATTACTGTTGGCGAATCCACTCCAATGGCTCGAATAAAATTAAATTCAGTTCCTTATTCTTTGTATTCAAAGAAATCGTCTGGAGTGATTGAAAATGATTCTATCGTTCTTAAAGATTCACTCGGCACTACACGAATTGTATTCAATCCGAATGAAGGCACATTTAAGATGATGAATAATGATACGACATGGTATGAAATGAAAGTCGCTTCTCCGCCAACATTTTATGTTACATTACCAAATGGTAATAAGTTTGCAGAAAATTTTGGTTGGGGTAGCAGAGAAGGGTATTTATATGATGAAAATTTTAAACTATTACATTATTCTGCAGAAATAATTAATATAGAATCTGTTCTTGGATACCAGGTTACAACACATACTTAATCTGAATATAGTAAGCTACCTAATTCAGATGATACTTACAAAGCTATTGAGAAAATTGAAGAAAGAATTGCAAATTTTGAATCTTCTGATAAAAATTATAATCAGATTATTGAAACCCAAAAATCATACAGTCCAAACGGAAATTTAACAGGCAAATCCGTAGTAGAGAAAAGATATTACAAAGGTGATAATGTAAATAAGAAAGAAATAATTTCTACTACTTATATTTACGATAGCGACGGGAATGAAATTGGCAAAAATGTTAAAATTGAAGAAATTAATAATGAGATTAATACTAATATTACTACTGAAACTTATAAGAATAATGTATTAAGAAACCGCGAAACAAAAACTTACGATACACAAACCAATATTATAACAGATAAAACTGAAACATTTAATAGCTCTGGAACCAAAACAACTGAAAAAACAGAAGAAATAGCAAATGGAAAAGTTACTAACAGAGTTTCCAATGGTTCTCAAAGTACAGTTGTTGAGCAATCCCATAACAAACTGATTTATTCAAATACTGGAAGCTCTAATTATGTAAAAATAGAAGAAGATAGCTATTTGGGAAAATTTGATGTAAGTGCATATATTGGTGGGCAGGAAAAAAAATTATTAAGCAGCGATGAAAATGGTGTTTATTACGGAACGAACAATAATATACTTACAAATCAATTAGGGACAACATTTTCTGGGTCTGTTACCAGCCCAGGAACTACAACATTTCAGGGAACTACATATCATAACGGAACAAATTATTTTTCCGGTAATGTTTATGGAAATAATGCTCAGTGGAATGGAGATGTCCAGATTGGTTTAAATGGTTTATCACCCGGGACATTAAACTGCTTAGGTCCTGCAACAATTGGCGGCGCTACAACAATTAACAGCAATACAGAAATAAATGGTAATCTTACTGTCGATGGTGATTTAACTGTAGAAGGCGGTATGGATATGAGTGAATCAGATATGACTTTTAACAGCGTTAAATCAAACAATGACATTCAAGCTCAGGGTGCAAAGAAATTCGTTATTGACCATCCGACTGATATTACTAAACTGATTCAGCACGCTGCCGTTGAAGCTAACCAGGTATATAATTTTTACAGGGGAAATGTCCAAACAAATGAACTTGGATATGCTACGGTTACTATGCCCGATTATTTCTTAAGTATCAATCTTTCGAGTGACATTAGCTATCAATTAACAGTAATCGATGCTGTTAGCTTTCCTCAGGCAGTTATATTTGAAGAATATGACGAGGAAACAAATTCATTTATAATCAGAGCAAGTGTCCCTTATGCTACAGTGTGCTGGCAGGTAACCGCAAGAAGAAATGACAGCTATATTCAGGGCTATCCTTTTAATGATGTGATAGATAAGTAATTTGAATTAAGAATTTTAAAAATAATTGAAAATTTAAAATAAATAAATCTGAGGATTTTATGAAAATAAAATTAATTTTACTAATTATGTTATTAGCATATTTACAGGTTTTTTCTCAAACGTATTCAGTAAGACAATATGTTATGGGAAGCTCTGCTCAAACTATTTCAAACGACCAGTACTCTTTTAAGAATACTGTTGGGGAGTTTACTATTGGAAAAATCGAAAATGCAAACTATAAAATCAATAGTGGCTTTTGGTTTCCCCAAGAGCAGCAAGAGTGCAATATCGTAATTTTCAACGTTACCGGTGGTGGTGGCTATTGTTTAGGTGGCGAAGGCGTCCAGGTCGGATTAGATAGCTCCCAAACAGGTATTCTTTATCAGTTAAAAAGAGATGGCAGCGATGTTGGAAATCCAATTGTTGGGAATGGAAATCCTTTTAGCTTTGGCGAGCAAACTGAAGCTGGGACTTATACCGTTTTGGCTTCCGACATCGTTAATAATTGCGAATTGATGATGAACGGAAATGCAATTATTACCATTCTTCCACTTCCAACAGCAACAATAACTGGCACTACTTCCATTTGTGCTGGCGAAAGTGCTGAACTGTCCGTTGCTTTAACCGGCACAGCACCTTTTTCACTTGAATTTAGCGATGGCTTCACAGCAAATAATATTGAAACTTCTCCTTATGTAAGACAGGTTAGCCCGGCTGCAACAACGCAATATAGCATAACCGAAGTAGGCGATGTAAATTGTTCAGACACCGGAACAGGTACTGCAACAATAACTATTCGGCCTTTACCAACTGCAACAATAACCGGAACCACTTCTTTATGTATTGGAGATACGACTGAACTATCCGTTGCTTTAACCGGCACGTCACCTTTTTCGCTCGAATTTAGCGATGGCTTCACAGCAAATAATATTGAAACTTCTCCTTATGTAAGACAGGTTAGCCCGGCTGCAACAACGCAATATAGCATAACCGAAGTAAGCGATGTAAATTGTTCAAACACTGGCTCTGGCAATGCAAAAATTACAGTTAATCTACTTCCAACGGCTACTATTTCCGGAGCTGCTACTATTTGCTTCGGAGATTCAACCGATTTGAGTGTTGCACTTACTGGAACAGCTCCCTGGTCTGTTACTTTTATTGATGGTTTTATTAAAGAAAATATTCTAGAATCGCCTTATATTAGAACAGTAAGTCCAATCTCAACCTATAAATATGAAGTAACAAACGTAAGTGATTCTAATTTATGTAATAATGATGGAACAGGTTTTGCCAGAGTTACAGTACGTCCACTTCCTACCGCAACAATAACTGGCACTACTTCCATTTGTGCAGGCGAAAATGCTGAACTTTCCGTTGCTTTAACCGGCACAGCACCTTTTTCACTTGAATTTAGCGATGGCTTCACAGCAAATAATATTGAAACCTCTCCTTACGTTAGAGAAGTAAGTCCTCAGCAAACAACAGAATATAGCATAACAGAAGTAAGCGATTTAAATTGTTCAAACACTGGCTCTGGCACTGCAACAATTACAATTAATCCACTTCCTACCGCAACAATAACTGGCACTACTTCCATTTGTGCAGGCGAAAATGCTGAACTTTCCGTTGCTTTAACCGGCACGGC
>CAZCHH010000004.1:3594-41353 GCA_964498585.1 uncultured Hyphomicrobiales bacterium | reverse complement strand
CTTCCATTTGTGCAGGCGAAAATGCTGAACTTTCCGTTGCTTTAACCGGCACGGCTCCTTTTTCACTAGAATTTAGTGATGGCTTCACAGCAAATAATATTGAAACTTCTCCTTATATTAGAGAAGTAAGCCCGGCACAAACAACAGAATATAGCATAACAGAAGTAAGCGATGTAAATTGTTCAAACGCCGGAACCGGAACTGCAACAATAACAGTTCTTCCACAACCTACGGCTTACAATGTAACTGGTGGTGGTTCTTATTATGAAGGTGGAGAGGGAGTTGAAGTTGGTTTAGATGGTTCGGAAATAGGTATTAATTATGAATTATTTGTCAACAATGAAACAACTGAGCTAATATTAAATGGAACAGGCAATCCTTTGAATTTCGGTAATCAGACAATAGAAGGTGTATATACTGTTACTGCCACATTAGCAGAAGGAAATTGCAGTGCTGAAATGCTTGGCAGTGCTGAAGTGATTATAATCCCGCTTGCAAATCAGGAAATTTCAATAAATGCAGGTTGGAACATAATTTCAAGTTACATTAATTCGGAAAATTCAAATATAGAAGAAATTTTTTTTGGAATGGATAATTTGGTAATTGTAAAAAATGGAAGCGGACAAATTTATAATCCAAATCAAGGTATAAATCAAATTGGTGATTGGAACATTGTTCAGGGTTATATGGTTTATGTTACATCGCCAGCCACACTTGAAATATCCGGAACTGCAATCGTTCCGAATGAAACTCAGATTAATCTTGTAGCTGGCTGGAATTTGATAGCATATCTGAGAAACAGCCAGATGTCAATCGAAACAGCTCTTGGAAGCATAAGCAATTCAATAGTATTAGTAAAAGATAATCAGGGAAATTTATATTATCCGGGATATTTTCTCAATACAATTGGCAATATGCAGCCCGGCAAAGGATATTGGTTCTATATGAATGCTACGACGGTTTTGACGTATCCGGGAAATTAGCTGTCAGCTATCGGTTATCAGCAATTATTTTTTGTTTATTTAGGGAAACAGGAATGCCTGTTTCCCTAAGTTTAATGCCAAAACGACAACAATAGTGCAAAATTAAATTGTCATTCCGAACCCCCATAGAATAAGTTTATCGTGTCATTCTGAACCCCCTTATAAAGGAAGACCTTTATTTAAATGGAGATGACATCACTTAGCACAGTCATTCTGAACGAAGTGAAGAATCCAGAAAATTTTTTTTAGCCACTACTCTCTGGATTCTTCACTTCGTTGCCAATGACCGATAATTCCGTTTATTTCAATTCATTAACAAATTCGCTAATCTTTACCTGTTTTCTTTCGCCAGTTTCACGGATTTTCATTTCAACGCAGCCGGCTTCAATGTTTTTCTTGCTAACAATAATTTGGTAAGGCATTCCAAGTAAATCAGCATCGTTGAATTTTACGCCGGGCGATTCGTCCCGGTCATCGTAAAGAACATCAATTTTATTACTCAATAATTCTTCATATAAAGATTCGCAAGTATTTTTAACTTCTTCAAATTTATTTGTATTGAGTCCAATTAAGTGAACATCATAAGGATTAAGTGGCTTTTTCCAGATAATTCCTTTGTCATCGTGATGCTGTTCAATGAAGCAGGCAAGAATACGTTCAACGCCAATACCATAGCTGCCCATAATAATTGGATGTTCCTCACCTTTTTCATCAAGGAAAGTAGCTCCGAGTGCCTGTGAATATCTTGTTCCTAATTTGAAAATATGCCCCAGTTCAATAGCATTTACTACTTTCAATTGTGCATTGCAATTTGGACAGTTTTCACCTGATTGGACAACTCTTAAATCAAAGTATCCTTCAATTTTGGCATCACGTTCTAAATCAATGTTTTTATTGTGGAAACCGTCTTTGTTAGCTCCGCTAACCATATTATTGGCTCCGAGCAAGCGATTGTCTGCAATTATTTTTATATTCTCCTTTAAATTCACGGGACCGATTGAACCGGCATTAGCTCCAGTATATTGGACTAATTCGTCTGGTTCTGCAGGTCTAATAGCAGTTGCTCCGAGGACTTGCTGAAGTTTGGTTTCATTTAGCTCATCATTTCCACGCATTAAAACAAGCACTGGCTTTGAATCAGCTATATAAACAACTGATTTTGCCAACCTGTCTTCAGAAAGTCCGAATTGCTCAATCAAATCATTAATAGATTTTGCGTTTGGGGTAGGAAATTCTTCAATTTGTAAATTATTTTCAATTCTTCCGCAGCTAGCAACGTTTGAAGAAGCTACTTCAAGATTAGCAGCGTATCCGCATTTTTCGCAAACGGCGCAGGTATCTTCACCGAATTCGGATTCGACCATAAATTCCTGTGATTGCTTGCCACCCATAGCGCCGCTGGACGCACCTACTATGAAGTATTTAATTCCACATCTATCGAAAATTTTCCTGTATGCTTCATAATGCTTTTGATAGGAAAGGTCTAATCCCTCCCAAGTGGCATCTAAAGAATAGGCATCTTTCATAAAGAACTGGCGCCCACGCATAACTCCGGATTTTGGACGTGGCTCATTGCGGAATTTTGTTTGGATTTGATACCAAATCTGAGGTAATACTCTATAAGATTGTATATGCTGTCTTGCATGAAAAGTAATAATTTCTTCGTGAGTAGGGGCAAGCACCAAACCATCGCGGTTTTTTATATGAAACATTACATCGCCCATTGCTTCCACTCTACCTGTTTGCTCCCAGATTTCTATTGGATTTAAAGCTGGCATAAAAAATTCCTGACCGCCTATTGCGTCCATTTCCTCGCGTAAAATATTTATTACTTTCTTTAAAATCCGATAACCGAATGGAAGAAAAGAAAATACACCGGCAGCAACCTGACGGACCAAGCCGGCACGAAGCATCAATTGATGTGATGGCATCACTGCTTCCGTTGGCACTTCCTTTAGTGTCGGTATGAAATTTTTAGATATCCTCATATTTTCCTTATTTCTTGTTGCTTTTAAAAAAACAAAATTAAAAAATGGTTTTCAATAAATTTCTTTTTTTTTATATTAGATATAAAATTTCAAAAATTTTTCTTATTTTGTAAAATTATATTTTAAAAAACATACAATTTAAAAAATTATGAGCAAAAATCAAAGACTAATAATAATCGGCTCGGGACCTGCTGGATTTACAGCAGCTATTTATGCCGGAAGAGCAAATATTGACACTACAATATTCGAAGGAATGCAGCCCGGCGGACAGCTTACTATTACAACTGAAGTTGAAAATTATCCCGGTTTCCCAGATGGAGTGCAAGGTCCTGAAATGATGGAAATTTTTCGAAAGCAGGCACATAAATTCGGAGCTAAATCAATTTTCGAATCAATTACAAAAGTTGACTTTTCAAAGCGTCCTTTTACTCTTTATTCAGATGCAAATCAGGAATACACTGCTGATGCTGTGATTATCGCTACAGGCGCTACTGCACGCAAGCTATACGCAAAAGGTTTCGAGGTTTTTTGGGGATTTGGTATTTCTGCCTGTGCCACCTGCGATGGTTTCTTTTATAAAAATGCTGATATTTTCGTGATTGGTGGCGGCGATACCGCTATGGAGGAAGCAAACTATCTTACTCATTTCGGTAAATCCGTTACTGTTGTTCATCGCCGGGACGAATTCCGCGCTTCAAAAATTATGGTTGACCGTGCTAAGAAAAATCCCAAAATTTCATTTCTATTAGATTCTGTTATTGAAGAATTTGTTGGCGAAAACAAAGGACCTATTAAAAAATTAACTTCAATAAAAGTAAAAAATGTAAAAACCGGTGAAATTACCGAGCATCAGGCAGATGGTGTTTTCTTTGCTATTGGACATACTCCGAACACACAGCCATTTAAGGATTTCATTGATACTGATGAAAATGGTTATATTATCACAAAAGGAAAATCAACTTATACAAAAATTCCCGGTATCTTTGCCTGCGGAGACGTCCAAGACCATACTTACCGTCAAGCTGTAACGGCTGCCGGAAGCGGTTGCTCCGCTGCTATTGATGCTGAACGCTGGCTCGGAGAAAATTGTTAATTATTAATTGTTAATGGGTTCTAACTTAAAAAGGTGCAGGACTGTTTTCTTTCCAGTCATACTATCAGCAAGCTGATAGTATGACAAAAGAAAGACTAAAAGTCATGTCATCAACTTGTTGATAATATGACTTGACAACGAAGGAATCTGACATTAGAATTTAAACTGGAACAAAGATGTAATCCGTAGATAACAGGCATGTCTGTTATCTACAATACAGTAATATTCAATTCTGTCTTTTTGATTAGAGAAAATTTCGTTTTATAAATTTTAAAAAAGGGACTTACTATGAAAAAATTAACTGTACTTTTGCTTTTCGTTTTAATGAGCAATGTTTTATTTTCAGATGATATTTGGAGACAGCCGATGCATTCTTTTCAAACTAATGTAATTGCTATTGATGGTTCAAATATCTTTGCCGGAACAGAAAAAAACGGTGTATTTCGTTCCACTGATAATGGGAATAGTTGGATATCTGTAAATTATGGATTAACTAATTATAATATAAGAGCATTAGCAATATGCGGTTCTACAATTTTTGCTGCAACTTATGATTGTGGAATATTTCAATCAACTGATAATGGAGATAGCTGGATTCCAAATAACTATGATTTTTCAAATATAGTCATTGAATGTATGGTCGTTAATGGTTCAAATATTTTCATCGGTACTTTTGGGCAAGGTATTTTTCTTTCAACAAACAATGGAATGACATGGAGAGCAATGAATAATGGTTTGACTGATAGAAATGTTCTTACTATTGCAGCTTCCGGTGATAAAATATTTGCTGGGACTTGGTTCGATGGAGTATTTTTATCAACAAACAATGGAGAAACCTGGAAAGCAATCAATAATGGTTTAGCAATTTTGAGGGTTGATAAAATAAAAATTTGTGATTCAGTTGTATATATAGGCACGTTCCATCAATTGAATAAATCAACAGATTTTGGGAATAACTGGACTTCTTTTGATTTTTATTTTAATTCAATTGAAAGCATTGAAGTTAAAGGAACTAATATTTTTGTGTCTAGCTTAACTGATGGCTTGTTTAAATCAAGCGACTACGGAATAACTTGGGAAAATGCTGACACTAATTTAACAAATCTATCCGTATATGATATTAAAATAAGAGAATCTGATATCTTCGTGGGAACAGACAACGGAATTTATAAGTCAAATAACAACGGTTCAAGCTGGACTTTGTTTAACTCTGGTTTAAGCATTACAGATATAGACGATTTGATAGTTAATAGAACAATCATTTATGCAACTGCTAAAAAAGGAATTTTTATTTCAACAAATTATGGTGAAAACTGGAAAAGTGCAAATTATAATTTATCTTTCACAAACAATAATGTATCGTCAATAGCTAAATATGGTTCTGATATATATATCAGTACTTATGGTGCAGGTATTTTCTTCTCTTCTGCTGATGGCGAAAATTGGAATCCTATAAATAATAATTTACCCGATTTAAATGTTTTTAAAATAGAATTTATTGAAAACAGTATTTATGCTATTTGTGAATCTGGTTTGTTTTTATCCACTAATTTTGGTGAGAGTTGGGAAGAAATTGTTACTGGATTAGAACGAATTACTTGTCTTACAACCTGTAATTCAAATATTTTTGCAGGTACTAAATATAATGGATTATATAAGAGTACCGACCAATGCAAAACTTGGGAAGAATTAAGTATTGACGTGCCTAATAAAAATATTTCTTCTTTATACACCAATAATTCAGATATATTTGCTATAACATCTCGTGGCTTGTTCTTAAGTACCGACCAAGGTGAAGTTTGGAACTTTATTAATACAGGTTATTCTAATACTTCGTTTTTTTCGTTACTCTTATACAATTCTAATATTTTTTATTCATTTTTTGGAGGAGTATTATTTACAAAGAATTATGGTGAAGATTGGGTTCTAAATAATTCTGGTATAACTTGTACAGAAGTAAGATGCTTAACAATTTTAAATGATTATATATATGCTGGTTCTTATTATGGTGGCGTTTATCGAGCCAAACTTTCCGATTTTGGTATTACTGATGTCCCAGAAATCATTCCTCCTAACGATGAAATTACAATTTTCCCAAATCCAGCTTCAAGTCAAATAACCATAAACTTTCCAAATGAAACAAATTACAATTCAATGACAATTTTCAATTCATTGGGTATGGAAGTTAAAAGAATTGTAAACAGCGACTTACTTGGGAAAAATAATATAAGCATTTCAACTGAAGAGTTGCCTAATGGTTTGTATTATTTGACCTTGGAAAATCAAGGAAATAGAGTTACAAAGAGTTTTGTGGTTGTTAGGTAGGTTTGTTCACTTTCTTATTTCACATTTTAGTAGTGTGTTTAATGTTGTTAATTGGTAGAATAATAAAAAAATAATAAACTATAGCTTGACCAAAAAAATAATAATAATATTGTCATTCCGAGCGCAGCGAGGAATCTTAAGTTATGTGGTAACTACGACTTGTGAGATTCATCTTTTCGTTACCAATGACATCTTTACATTTGTCTGTCATTCTGAACGAAGTGAAGAATCCAGAGAATAGTGGTTTAATGAAATTTCTCTGGATTCTTCGCTGCGCTCAGAATGACACCTTAGAATTATGACATCTCCATTTAAATAAATGTCTTCCTTTTTCGTGGGATTCAGAATGACAAGATTATTATATATTATTTATGAAGTCAAGCACTATAGCTCATTTTTCTGGAGCTAAATATGAATAAATCAATAATCCTTGCTTTTATTCTTTTCAATTTTTTTTCCTTGCTAAGTCAGGAAATTGTCGTAAGTGAGTATTTCAATAAGACGACTTCCCCAAATGGCGAGTGGACTGAATTGCTTGTCATTGCAGACAATTTGAATATTACTAACTACGCCCTTCGTGACAACTCATGGAGTTCTTCACTAACTTCCTGGCAGGGCGGTGTCAAATTCAAAAATGAACAAATTTGGCAGAATTTGCGCGCTGGAACAATTATTGTTCTTAATCACCGCGGTAGTGATATAATTGACGATGACGGCTCTGATGGTTATATTGAAATCGGTGCGGAAAACACTACTTATTTTGAAAAGGTCGTTTTTTGTGAGGGCTGCACTATTAATAACTGGATTATAGTCGCTTTGAGCATTAGTCAGGACGGTGAAATAATACAAATAATAAATGCCGATGGCGAGCACGTCCATTGTTTAGCTCATTTTCCAAATGAAATGGGGGAGTGGCTCAATTTACCAAATAGCAAAATCGCTCGTCAGGGTGCAATCAGTGGAAACACTTCTCTTTGCGTTGTTCCAGCTGTAAATTTAAGTGCATATTCAATCGGGGTAAGCAATGAGCAAACTTCATATTCAGACCAGTTCATTACCAAAGGAAAACCAAACAACAGCTCAACTTCAACAGACGAAAACCAAATATTTTGGAGAGAGCTAAGGCAACCAGTTTGGAATAGCCCAACACTATCAGTTGCAGTTGCCGCCCATTCCGTTATGTTAAACTGGAATTCTGCTATTGATAACAATCCAAACGATAATATTCAGGGATATTTGATTACGCGTTGCCCAACTGAAGACATTGCTACTGCACTTACTCCGGAAGACGGAAAGATTTATCAAACTGGGGATTTGCTTGGTTCTGCTGTTGTTTTAATTCATACAAATGAACTTACATATACAGATTATTTTTCTATAAACTGTGGAGAATCATTTACTTATAGAATTTTTACTTACAGATATTCTGCCGATAATCTTGGTGAAGACGCTTTGCCAACTTATGCCCGTGGCAGAGCTTACAATGAACCTAATTTTGCCGAGAATATTGGAATAAAAAGAATCCCAGCCACTCCTACAATCTTAGTGGAAGATAACAAAACCAGATTTTGTGAAGGTGATAGTTGCATTGTTTCAGTGAGCAATCAACCTGATATTCAAAAATATGAACTCTATTTCAATGGAAATTTAATAGATTCTTCTTACGAAAATAAATTTGTTATTAAAGATAGCGGCTATTATTCAATTAATGTAATTAATTCATTTAATTGCGGCACTTTTTCTAATGAAATTTTAATTGAAGTAATTAAATATCCAATAGCAGAAATTCAGGTAAATTCAAATTTAATAATAGAAAACAAAACATATAAAATCTGTGAAGGTGAAACCATTGAACTGACTGCATCTGGCGGCAATTCTTATGAATGGTTTAGAAATAATATCTCTATAAATACAAATCAGCCAAATGTATTAATCAGCGATGTAGGAGAATATTTTTGCATTGTATCAAATGAAAATTTATGCAGCGACACTACTTTTTCAGTTGATATAAAATATAAAAAGGAAAATTTCAGCTTAAATCCAAAAAATATAAAATTTGAATTAGCTAACGAAGAAATTGTTCAGAAAAAATCGTTTAGTATAAAAAATGAAGCAACAGATACTTTATTCCTGCCAATATTAAAAGCCCCATCTCTTCCGTTCAAACTAAATTCTGATTTGCTTTTAGAAATACTACCTTTTAAAAATATCGATTTGGAAATTAGCTTTGAAACAGAATTTTCTGGATATTATAATGATTTCATTGTATTTCAAAGTGAATGTGGTAAACGAGATACATTATTTTTAAATGGGGTGAAAAATGGAGAAGGGCTAATTGCTTCCTCTAACAAGCTTGATTTTGATTTACTTTTAATCTGCGACACTTCTGGAGTTATTAAAGAGTTTACAATAATTAATCCTTCTTTTGAAAATGCGACAATTAGTAAATTCAAGATTACTCAACCTTTTGAATTGTTAGAACCAGTTATTCCTACTGAAATCAAAAGCAACGACTCAATAAATTTTAAAGTAAAATTAACACCACAAAGTGAAGGTGTTTTAAAAGAAAAAATTGTCTTGTATTATTCAGTTGGAATTATTGAGGATTCAATAGCAATTGATTTAATAGGGCAGGTAGCAGAACCTAAATTCTCAATTTTTCCAGACTCTCTGGTTATACCAACCATTTTAGAAGGAGTAGATTCTTTTGATACAACTTTTATAATCAAAAATACTTCTAATGTTGTTATACAAGTTGATTTGGAAACAACTAATCCAGAATTGTTATATACAGATTTGCCAATTATTTTAGACCCAGATGAGCAAAAGGAAATAAATTTGAGAATAACTCCGGGCGAGCTTGGTGAATTTGAATTTACTTCAGTTTTTAAAGAAACTCTATGTAAAAATGTAAATCAACTTATTATTTCGGGAAAAAAGGAAAAAGCAGAATTTTATTTTTCTGTTGTTCCTCTCAATTTTGGCACCTATGTTAGATGTAATGAAAATGTTTCTGTAAGGAAAAATGTCGTTTTATATAAAATCTCAACTTCAAGCAATTTAAAAATCTCAAAATACGAGATTTCAGATGGCTTTTCGTATTTAAGTCAAATTGGTGAAAAACTAAACGATTCAACAACATTAGAAATAGAATTTAATCCCAATACTGATAAAGAATATATAGGTTATCTTACTCTTTATTTTGAGCCAACAAATCAAACTATTGAACTTGTTTTAAAAGGAGAGCAAAACTCAATTTCTTTAGATTATGAAAAAGTATTGGATTTTGGTTTTATTACTTCAAAAGACAGTTCGGTTTTAGAATATTCATTAATCAATACCAGCAAATTTCCATTAGAAATAAATGATTATTCAATTTCAAATTCTGCTTTTACTCTGACAAACGATACAATTTTTCCATTTACTCTTGGTGTTGATTCTTTGATAGTTCTTAATTTCGAATATAGAAATGACAAAGATTCCAAAGACACAGCAGAGTTTAAACTTAATATTGAAAGCCCTTGCAACACATATATAACTTCAACATTTTTTGGAAGATGCGTCCATATCAAACCATTTGTTTTTGAAGTCAAACTTCCAGATACTTCATCTATTCCAAATTTAGATTTTGGGATACCAATTAGTATTATTTCTAAAGATACATCGCGTAGATTAAGTGATGCCTACATAAATGGCTTTTCCTGTGAAATAGAATATGACCCTACTTTGCTTTATCCAATTGAAGCTGCTTTTTCTGAAAATAATTTTATTAATGGCGTAATAGACGAATTCTACGAAACATCGCCCGGTATTTTAAAAATCAAAGCAGAAATTTCAGAATCAAAATTAATCCTTGATGGCGAGATTATTGTCGTTAAGTTTAAAACATTAGTTGGAAATAAATATAATTGTGATTTAATACTTCGTAATTCAGAATTGACATCGAATTTGAACATCAATACTGAAAACAAAGACGGAACTTACGAGCTAATTAATGATTATTTATCAACTTCAGGCGACAGTATAAAGTTAGAAATATTAGGAGAACAACCGATTACTAGCGAAGTACAGATTTTATGCAATATAGTAACCGAAGAAAAATCAACATTAAAAATTTTCAATCAACTTGGACAGGAAGCAGAAATTTTACTTAATCAAAACATTGCTCCAGGTAAATATTATTTCAGATTAAATCCAAATGCTTTTGTAACAGGAATTTATTTCGTAGTTTTGAATAATGGAAATTTAATAAAAAGAATTTCGATTTTAATAGTGAAATAAAATGGGCTCAATAAATAATATATCTTTTGGTGGAAATTTAAGATTAAACATATTTAGAGTATTAATTCTAATATTTGCATTGGTTTATATTGGCAGATTGGCACACCTTCAAATAGTCAAAGGTAGTATTTATCGCCTTGAAAGTCAGGCACAAGCAGTGAAAGAAGAAACAGTTGAGCCGTTCCGGGGAAATATTTACGATAGAAATGGAAAGCTAATCGTCCATAATGAGCCATCATATACTGTTGCAATTACAATAAGCGGTTTCAGTAAAGACACTGCCTCACAACTCCTTTTAGCAAGTTTATTGGATATTGATACTGCTGAAATAAGTAAGCAATTACAAAAGTATGCTAAAGAATCGCGATACAAACCAATCAAGATGTTTAAAGATGTGGGTATTGAAAAAGCTGCTCTTGTTGAAGAATATAGCGATATGCTAATAGATGTGCAAATAGTTGTAGAATCCAAACGACTTTACCATAACAATATCACAATGGCTCACTCGCTTGGTTATGCCAGACAGATTTCCGAAACTGAATTGGAACAATTAAAAAAAGATGGGTATCGTCCCGGCGATTTAATTGGAAAAACCGGTATTGAAAAATACTATGAGAACTATTTAAAAGGTGTTAAAGGCATAAAATATGTTGCTGTCAATCCATTTGGCAAGAAAATTTCGAGTTTTAATGGCGGACGCGACGACAAATTAGTTAGTAATGGTTACGATTTGTATTTAACTATAGACAGACGATTACAAGAAACTGCAGAATCACTTCTTGCAGATAAAAGAGGAGCTGTAGTTGCTATTGACCCAAGAGACGGCGGAATACTTGCAATTGCTAGCAAGCCGGATTTTAATTTAATTGATTTCTCCGGTAAAGTATCGCCTGAAGTTTATAGCAGATTAAGCAATGACCCCGGCAAACCGCTTTATAGCCGTGCTACTATGTCTGCATATCCTCCCGGTTCAACATGGAAATTGTTGGTAGCTCTTGCCGGACTTCAGGAAGGGAAAATAAATTCTAATTCTACTTTATCCTGTCCGGGGTCTTTCCAATATGGTGGTAGGTCTTATGGCTGTCACGGCGCCCATGGTTCTGTGAACGTTCGAAAAGCAATTCAGGCATCGTGCAATGTTTTCTTTTATCGCTTAGCCCTAAATCTTGGAATGCATAACCTACAAAAATATGCTAAAATGTTCGGATTTGGTGATGTTACTGGCGTTGATATTGCTGAAGAAAAAAAGGGATTTTTTCCAACAGTTAAATGGTTGCAAAAAAAATTCGGGAAAGGTGCTGAACGTGGGGGACGACTCGTTAATTATGGCATTGGACAAGGTGAGATTAACGTTACTCCTCTTCAAATGGCAAATTATGTAGCAACTATTGCTAATAAGGGAGTTATGCATCAGCCACACATTTTGCACTCTTATTATAACAATATTACTAATCGGCAGGAATATCCAAAATATACTACAAAATCTCTACCAATTGATAAATCGAATTTTGAGCTGGTTCGTCAGGGAATGTTCGATGTTGTTAATGTTCCGGGAGGAACGGCAAACAATGCCAAAATAATTGGAAAAGATGTTTGCGGAAAGACTGGTACTGCTCAAAATCCACACGGAAGAGACCACTCATGGTTCGTTTGTTTTGCTCCCAAAGAAAATCCAACAATTGCTGTTGCAGTCATTGTGGAAAATGCCGGTTTCGGCTCAACTGTTGCTGCTCCAATTGCTAGAGATGTGCTTTTCAAGTATTTTTTCCCTGATTCAATAGTTAAACCACGGATAGTGGATACTCTTGCTCTTGCAGATTAGAAATTTTTTCACTGGTTTAATAAAATACTTTAAATATTCAATAAAAACACTACTTTTTTATATATTCTATAATTTCAATAAATTCAGAGTTCCTGCCACATTTCAAAAAAATAATCTGAAGTTTTGAAAATTCTAGCATTTTTAATGTAATTATTTTTTGATTAATTAAATTTTCTTTTTAAATTTGAAACTTAATTATTGCAACAAAATATAAGGTATTAAAATGAAAAGGAATTATCTCCGTTTTGCAATACTCGTTTCCCTTATTATTAATTTTCCGTTTAGCATAATATTTGCTCAGGTTTTGCAGCCAGTGCCATACGATTTATCCAATGGTAACTACGAATTTAACTCATGGGATTCTTCAAATCCTGCCGGAACATATCCGAGTAATACATTGCTTCGAGTTACAGATGGAACTGGTAGTGGATTTGTTGACCCAACACTTTCAATACCGATGAATTATGTTTATACTCATACTTATAATGCTACTAGCGGCTCTAGGATTGAAGGCCAAGGTGAAAATGGAATTTCATTTATTAATATAGCTTCCGGGATAAGTAGTACGGATACCCTTATTGCAGGACGCTTTGTCGGCGCTTTGGATTTAGCTTTGATAACAACTGGACGCGATAGTATTAAAGTTAGCTGGACTGGCAGAACAATTAATCCTAATTCAAGAGAATACAGAATTGCATTACAATACAGGTTATCCATAGAAAATGATTGGATTAGTATTGGAGAAGAATATATTAGGAATGAAACTGCCGGTCATTTCCAATTGATTGGTCCTGTCTTACTTCCCGATGAATGTAATAATCAGCCATTAGTTCAGTTGCGCTGGCGCTATTATTATGTTGAAACTGGTATTGGTGGAGCAAGAGTAAAACTTGCTGTTGATGATATTATTGTTGAAAGCGCCAACAATATTTCTCAAACAAATCATTCAATTAATTTGACAAGCGGCTGGAATACTATTTCAAGTTATGTAATACCTTCAATATCAGATTTATATTCAATATTCTTTGACATTCTGCCTTCAATTAATATCATTAAAAATAATGAAGGGAAATTATTCATTCCTCAATTTGGAATAAATCAAATAGAAGATTGGAAAACTCAAGAGGGGTTAATGGTAAATGCAAATCAAACGGCAGAGTTAAATATTTCTGGTTATGAAATTACTCCACAAAATTATTCGCTTTATTTAAATCAGGGTTGGAATATAATTCCATATTTACGCAATTCTGCAATGAGCATAGAAACAGCTCTTGTTCCAATTGTTCAAAATATTATTATAGTAAAAAATTCTAATGGTGATATTTATTATCCTTCTAATAATATCAATACAATAGGCAATATGCAGCCCGGCGAAGGATATTTTATTTATCTTTTAAATAATTGCGTTTTGACTTATCCGGGGTATTAGCTGTCTGTTGTTTAATTTTCCTTTTTATTGGTTGGAATTGTTCGCATTTTACAAAGTAATTCCATAGATATTGAATATGAATAAATATGAAATAATTAATTAATTAGTTAACTCCTAAAGAGTTAATAATTCATTATGCCCATTCCCCCTCTTGAGCAGAGCTGATAAATTCTTTGTTCCATTTGTCTTATTCCCCCTCTTGAGAGTAATGGCACGAAGATTAGTCAATAATTTGAATTTTTTTAGCATAATTAATTTATTTAACTTTTATTATCTTTTTTATAATAAATAAAAACTTTAATAATAAAATCTTTTAACACCTCCCCTACCCCTCCTTATTAGGAGGGGAATAAGAACTGTTCTATGTCTTAGCGTTCCCCTCCTAACAAGGAGGGGTAAGGGGAGGTGTATTATACTTGATTTAAACACGATAATATTTTATCATTTTATTCTGATATTACAAATATGGACAGCTACTTGAAATATTAGCAATTATCCATAATAATTAATTTCTTATCTTCGTGACATTACTCTCAAGAGGAGAATTGGATTTGTGGATTAAAAAATGTATTTAAACTACACTTTTTCATTTCTCAAATGAGAAATTGCGTAAGGTGAGTTACTAAAATCAATTCTGCAATTATTTCTACCTTTTAAAATTCCTAACGAAATTTTAAATATAATTATTCTGCTTCCTTTTTGAACTTGAGAAATGACTGGAAATAACGTATAATGTAGAGAAAAGGTATACCTTGTCTCTAGGTTAGTAAAAACTGAACTTTAGTAAAGTTTAAAACCAGATATCCAATATCTCGAAGAGGTTGTACATCTTTATTTCCAGTCATAAGAACAGCAAGCTGCTCTTATGTCTTTTTTATTTAGCAAGTCAAACCAGAGAATAATAGTAAATTTATATACATATCACGAAGCATAATCATAATAAATCAAAAAATTTTATGAAATTTAAAGATAATTTTTTATTTTTATAATTCTTTAAATTACAAAATTTTAAAATGAAAAATTATGTTAAAATAATAAATATATAAAAATGAATACTAAAAGAATATATCAATTATTTGGTGCTTTGTCATTTTTAGTAACGCTGATAGTTTATTTACTGACTATACAACCATCGACTCCTTTCTGGGATTGTGGTGAATTTACTGCTGCTGTAACCTGGCAGCAAATACCACACCCTCCCGGTACTGCACTTTTCGTAATGGTTGGAAAATTTTTCCAACTTATTTTCCCATTCGGCGATTTAAACTGGCAGGTTAATTTCGTTTCAGTTGTTGCAACGGCTTTCTCTGTGTTTTTCCTGTATTTGATTACAGTAAAAGCAATACAAAACTATCGCACTAAACCAGTAGAAACGATGTATGATGCCTTGCTTGTATATGGCTCATCTTTTGTGGGTGCTTTAGCTTTTTGCTTTAGCGATACACTTTGGTTCAATGGTGTTGAATCTGAAGTTTATGCTGCAACAACAGTATTTACTGCACTGGTGGTATATCTAATGATGCGTTGGAACGAGGTCGCAGATGAGCCGGGAAACGAACGGTATCTGCTATTAATTTCATATCTAGTAGTGCTTTCCGCTGGTATTCACTTGCTCGCAATTCTAACAATATATTCAGTAGTATTCTTGGTTTATTTCAGAAAATATACTCCCTCAATAAAGGGCTTTGTTATCACAAGTATAGTTTCCTTGGTAATATTTTTCTTTATATACCAGGTAGTTGTAATGTGGCTACCAACAATGTTAGCCGGACATATACCATTTAAAAATGCTGCTGGAGAATATTTAGTTGATAATAGCTTTGCTGTTGCTTTAATTCCATTTTTAGCAATTGCCGCAGCAATATTTTTATTCTACTATGGAATGAAAAATAACCAAATAATAATGAAATTGCTATCTTTTGCATTTTTAATGATGATTCTCGGCTATACTGTAAACTTTCACGTTATTGTCCGGTCAAATGCAAATCCTCCACTTAACGAAAACGAACCAAATACTATTCAGAAATTTGTGGATTATGTCGGTAGAGTTCAGTATGGTGAATCAAAGTATTGGCCCCGAAGATTTGATGGACGTGATGAATCGAAAACTATGTATTATGATAAATATGGTCAGTGGTATCCTCCTGATTACCAAAGAGTAACTAAGAAAGATGGAAGTGAAGGATATTCTTTAGAGTTTAATAAAATAAATACTGCTGGCGAGCTAAATTACCTTTGGACATATCAGATTAACCATATGTATATTAGATATTTCCTTTGGAATTTCGTTGGAAGAACAAGCGATGTGCAGGATGCCGGAGTTACTTGGTTCGACAAAGGTGATTCTGACTTAATTAACTTTAAAAACGGTTATTCAGATGAGTTCCCGATACAATTTTTTGCTTTACCATTAATTTTTGGTTTGATTGGATTTTTCTATCATTTCAAACGCGACAAAAAAATGGCATTTATTTATTTAATAATGTTTTTACTTATGGGAGTTCTCGCTGCTATAGCTCAAAATCAGCTTGAGCGACAGCCGAGAGAAAGAGATTATTTCTATACTGGCTCCTTTATGGTGTTTTGTATGTGGATTGGTATTGGAGTCTATTCTATAGGGAAATTTTTGGAAGAAAAATTAAGCAAAAAGAAAAGCATCGCATTAGTCGGTTTAGTTGTTTTTGCATCTTTAATACTTGTACCAGTGAATATGGCTGTTGGCGGCTGGAAAATTCACAGTCGTGCTGGCAATTATTTACCTTTTGATTTTGCATATAACTTACTCCAAAGCTGTGAAAAAGATGCAATTATTTTCACTGTCGGGGATAATGACACATTCCCATTATGGAATATACAGGATGTGCTTGGAGTTCGCCGAGATATTCGCGTTGTTAACCTCTCTCTCGGTGGCACCCGTTGGTATATTCATCAGTTGAAAAATCGCTCTCCCTGGGGCGCTAAGCCAATACCTCTTACTTTTTCTAATGAAAGTTTAGAAGTACCTGAAGAAGACGCACGTGCTTTAACTTATGACTATACTGACCCAGTAAGAATTTCAATTCCAGTATCAGGTGAGATTTTATCTAAATACACAAGCGATTCTACTGTTTTAAGCAATGGTAAATTTGAATTAATGTTCTATGGCGATAAGATGGGCGATGAAAATAAATATTTATATCATTTAGCTCATAAATTAGTAAAAGATATAATTGAAGTAACAAAATTTGAACGTCCAGTTTATTTTTCTATTACTGCCGGCTCTGATGCTTATAAATATGGATTGGGACGCCATATCAGAAACGAAGGTATGGTTTTAAGAGTATGTCCGGTTGATATGTCAGCTCAAAAAGACCAGGGATTCGATGTAGATATTATGTCTGATTGTCTATTGAATAATGTTGACAATACAGACAACTATCATACTGAGCCGCATTACGGCTTCAAGTTCCGTAATCTTTCAAATCCAGATGTTTATTACGATGAAGTTCATCGCAGGTATTTAGACAGCTATCGTCAAACATATTTAAATTTTGCAACATATAACCTACAAACAAAAAAAGACACTGCAAAAGCAGTAGCTTTGCTCAACAAGTTGAATGAATGCATTTCTACTTCTATGTTCCCATTGTTATATGATGAAGAAATGCAGATAGCCCGACTTTACTACGATGCCGGAAACATTGAAAAAGCAAAAGAATATGCCCAAATGTGCGTAAATACCGTTAATGAAATAAACAACAAAGAAGCATTGCGAGGAGGTGGTTCCAGAATTCATACTCTCTATGACGAAATAACTGGAAGAAACGGTGATGGTACCTTCAAATCAGCAGCTTATGCTTATAAAATTTTGGACGATTATCCTAAATCCCGCGATATGCTAATTCAGCTTTACAATTATATTAAAACTTATACTCAAAACGGTGCAGATCAACAGCGGTTTAAAGAAGTAGAAAGAAATATTTACGAAACTATGGGGATGCTTAGAGATATTGATTACTATGAAATTGAATACTTGCAAAAAACTGAAGGTAATGAAAAAGCTATTGAATTAGCTAAAGCTAGATTAGAAGAATACAAAAAGAATCCAGACCCATATCTCGGTTCTATGACCATACATATTGAATCTAAGTTAAATCAGTTGCAGGGAAAGACAGAAGAAGATACTTCTGAAGTAAAGAAATGAAGCCATTTTTATCGTTAATTTTTCCGGCGTATAACGAAGAGTTTAGAATTACTAAATCTTTAGAAACTGCTTTTGAATACTTATCAAAACAGAATTATAGCTATGAAGTTATAGTTGTTGACGATGGCTCAAACGATAAAACAGCCGAAGTAGTTAGCAGATTAAAAAACGAAGTAAAAATCATTAAACAACCAAAAAATCTCGGGAAAGGTGCTGCTGTGCGTAGAGGTATGCTCGAAGCAAGCGGCACCTTCCGCGTTTTTACAGACGCTGATTTATCTACTCCTATTTACGAACTAAAAAAATTATTAGAATCACTCGAAAACTGCGCTGATATTTGTATCGGCTCAAGAGGAATAGATAATTCGTTGATTAAAGAGCATCAGCCATTTTACCGTGAATTTATGGGGCGCTTCTTTAATCAAATTGTCCAATTTTATTTGCTAAAAGGAATAAATGATACTCAATGCGGATTCAAGGGCTTCAAAGAAAATGCTGCGATTGACATTTTTTCAAAGGCAACTCTTGATGGATTTAGCTTCGATGTGGAAATCCTTTTTCTTGCCAGAAAACTTGACTATAAAATTGAAGAGGTTGCTGTGGAATGGTATAACGACAACAGAACTAAAGTTGACCCGATTAAAGATTCTATCCGTATGTTTTTTGAACTAATAAAAATAAAAAAATTGCATAAGTGAAATTATAAAAATTGTCATTCTGACATCTGCCAGAATAACAATCAAACAATCAACTCATCCCTAACAATTAATAATTAACAATTAATCATTAGCTGACAATAAAATTAATGATTTTATTCTGCACAAAAATCACCTTCCTAATTTGCTTGCCTTCCAGATAGCTTTGCACTTTTTCATCTTCTTTTGCTCTTGCTTCAACTTCTTCCTGCGTTAAATCCAAATCGCAGGGGAATTTCCCTCTGATTTTGCTGTTTACCTGAACGACCATTTCAATTTGGTTTTTAACCGCTTTTTTCTCATCAAATATAGGATAGCTTTGCAAAGTTACAGATTCATTGTGTCCGAGCAAATGCCACAGTTCTTCAGATATGTGTGGTGCAAACGGAGCTAAGCACAATACGAACTTTTCCATTGCTTCGCGTGGCTTTTGCTTGTATTTATAAAATTCGTTTACAAAAATCATCATTTGGGCAATAGCAGTATTGAAACGCATTCCTTCTATGTCTTCACCAATTTTTTTAATTGTTGAATGTAAAATAAATTCCTGTTCTGCATTCATTGGCATATCCTGAACTTCTTCAGAAAGCTTGCCATCTTCGGTTACGAGCATACGCCAAACGCGGTTAAGAAAGCGGTTTGAACCTTCAATGCCGGTTTCAGACCATGGTTTAGAATCCTGCAATGGACCAAGGAACATTTCAAATATGCGAAGTGAATCGGCACCGTGCAGTTCAATCACGTCATCTGGATTAATTACATTTCCGAGCGATTTCGACATTTTTCTGCCATCTGCACCAAGAATAAGTCCCTGGTGGAATAGCTTTTTAAATGGTTCAAGAGTGGAAACATAGCCGTAATCGAAAAGGACTTTATGCCAAAAGCGAGCATAAAGCAAATGCAAGACGGCATGCTCAGCGCCACCAACGTATAAATCAACTCCTTCTGGCTGCATCCAGTATTTTTCTTTTTCCTTGTCGCAGAAAACTGAATCGTTATTCGGGTCAAGATAGCGAAGATAATACCAGCAAGACCCCGCCCATTGTGGCATCGTGTTTGTTTCAAAGCGGGCTTTTTTTCCGGTTTTTTTGTCAATGAAATTAACCCATTCCGGAACGTTTGCAAGAGGAGATTCTCCAGTTTTTGCAGGCTTGAACTCAGTTACTTCTGGTAGTAATAGTGGAAGCTCGTCTAAATCCAAAGCACGCTTTGTTCCGTCTTCAAAGAACATAATAGGAATCGGCTCGCCCCAGTAACGCTGACGTGAAAAAAGCCAGTCCCTTAATTTAAATTGAATTTTTCTTTCACCAATTCCTTTTTCTTCGAGCCAGGAAATTGTCTTTTGCTTTGCTTCTTCTGTCGGCAAATCTGAAATTGAAAAATCATCGTAAGTTGAATTAACTGAAACGCCTTCATCGGTAAAAGCTGCTTTTTCAATATCCGTGTTGCTTCCCTTTTGCTCAACAACTTTAATTATAGGTAAATTAAATTGTTTTGCGAAAGCCCAGTCGCGTTCATCGTGAGCAGGAACTGCCATAATAGCACCAGTTCCATAATGAGCAAGCACGTAGTCCGCTATCCAAATAGGAATGGGCTGCTGCGTAGCTGGATTTATTGCATAGCTGCCAGTGAATACGCCGGTTTTTACTTTGCTTAGCTCCGTTCGTTCCAAATCGCTTTTAAGTGATGAGGTTTTAATGTATTCTTCAACGAGTGGTTTTTGTTCTGCAGTAGTGATTTGCTCTACAAGTTGATTTTCGGGAGCTAACACAAGATAAGTAGCACCGCAAATCGTATCGGGACGCGTTGTAAAAACAGTGATTTTTTGATTATTGTTTTGAACAGAGAAAACTACGTCTGCACCTACGCTTCTGCCAATCCAGTTTTTCTGCATTTCTTTTGTAGAATAGGGCCATTCAACGAGTTCTAAATCGTCCAAGAGACGTTGGGCATATTTTGTTATTTTCAGAATCCATTGACGCATCGGCTTGCGTTCCACGGAATATCCTTTTTCCCGCCATTCGTCGCATTCTTCATTTGCAAGCACCGTTCCCAGTTCCTCGCACCAATTAACTGGTATCATTGCTATATATGCTAAACGATGTTCGTCTTTATATTTTTCTTTTTTTATTCTGTCGGTTAAATCGGCTGGTATTGGAAGTTCGTCAATATGTCTTGCTCTGTTTTGCTCTTCATCGAACCAGGAATTATAAATGAGCAAAAACATCCATTGAGTCCATTTATAATAATTAGGTTCGGTGGTATTGACAGTTCTTGACCAGTCGTAGCCAAGTCCGAGCATATTCAACTGGTATTTGAAAACGCCGATATTTATGCTTGTTGCTTCAATCGGGTGAATCCCTTTGACCATACAGTAGCGTTCAGTAGGCAAGCCAAAAGCATCGAAGCCCATCGGGTGCAAAACGTTGTAGCCGCTCATTTTCTTATAGCGGGCGATGATGTCAGTTGCAGTATAGCCCTCAGGGTGTCCGATATGAAGCCCGGCACCGCTTGGGTAGGGGAACATATCAAGGATGTAATATTTCTTTTTTGAGTAATCGTCTTCGACTTTGTTTATATTGTTTTCTAACCAATACTTTTGCCATTTAATTTCAATTTCTTTAAAAGGATACGATGCCATATTTTTCTAACTTATTAATAAATATAAAATACAAAATTAATAAAAACTTAGCAGATTTGCTTAAAAGAATAACGATAATTGAATTAATATTGGTAAATTGGGAAAATTTTATAATTGTTTATAAAAAGAATACTATACTTGTATTTAATAATACTATATCTATATATTTTACAATTACAATAAATCACTTACATTTATAATAAAAAATAAATTATATTTGTTTAAAAGAAAAAATATATATAATTTAGACATAATTATTATTGTTCACAAGTCATATGTAAATGAAAGCATTATTTTAAATAGAGTAAAATTAAATATTATACGGATTAATAAGTAATTAGAATATATAGATATATAAGTTATCTATGTATATTATCAGGAATATGAATTGTTCGATTAATTGATGATATTAATCTTTTCAAAATAGTAATCTAATAGACAATGTAAGATTTATGTATAAATATTAATTAAATGAAAAGTTTTCTTACAAATGATGAAATAAATGATTTAATTAGAAAGTTAAACATTTGTTATTCGCCAAATATGCAATGGCAAAGGAAAAAAGCGCAAAAAAAACATATTGATTTGTTTGGCAAGGAAATAAACGAAGGAGAAGAATATTTCAGGTTGCGTTTAGATCTTAATTATAGTAATGATTTAAAACTGTCAATTTATTCAATAGACAGATTTTTATATGCTATATTTGCACCATATCCTATATGGGAGAAGAATGCCGAAAAGGATTTATTAGATGATTTGGAAAAGAAACGGCAACTTATAAACAAACTTAGATAGTGTTTTTGGGGTTTTGTTGTTCAATTAATTTTAATAAAAATAAATCCAACTCTTCCAACTCCTTTCACCGATTCCCCCATCTTCTCCAAAATAATAAAAACTTGATTAGAACGTATAATTAGATTATATTTGCAAAAAAATAAATGCAAAAGAATTATGGAATTAAAACTTACTTTACGTTTAGAAGAAAATGTGTGGGCTATCTGACAATTTCAAACGCTTTGCAATGGCGACTGCAATATCAGAGAATAGTAGCTCTCAATGAAAACGTTGAGGGAATTTCTAAACTAATTGATAAAGTAACCATTTAATGAAAATATTTGAAGCAAATATTTCTTTTCAAGTTAGCTCATTTTTAAGAAATATTTTAAATGAGATATCTTCTTTTGAAGTTGCAAATCAAAAATTGATTGATATCTGTGGTATAAAATCTTTTTTTGAAAACGATGATGATTTTCAAGCGATTGTTAATTCATTTAGTGAATCTAAATTAAATGTTATTTCAGAACCAGACCGTTCTGAATATGGTGATTTTCAGACAAATATAGAATTTGCTAATAGAATTGCTAAACTTATATTAAATAAAAATATTAATCCTAAAATTTTAATTGAACCAACTTGCGGCAAAGGTAATTTTATTTTAGCATCACTTTCACATTTTACTTCAATTAACAAGGTTTACGGAATAGAGATTTATAAACCTTACGTTTGGGAAACCAAATTTAATATTCTTGATTTTTTTCTTACAAACCAGAACATATCAAAACCAGAAATCTTTATAACTCACCAAAGCGTTTTTGAATTTGATTTTAAAAATATATCAAAGTTGTTTTCTCAAGAGGAAATCTTGATAATCGGTAACTTACCCTGGATTACTAATTCCAAATTAGGAATGCTTAATTCTTCCAATTTACCTAAGAAATCAAATATTAAAAATCAGAATGGTTTGGACGCAATGACAGGCAAAGGAAATTTTGACATTGCAGAATCTATTACTTTAACTCTCTTAGATAACTTTCAAAAGTGTGTCGGGAATTTAGCTCTTTTAGTAAAAAACATTGTAATCAAAAACATTGTGTTCGACCAAAAGAAAAAGAATTACAACATAAACACAATAGAAAAATACTGTATTGACAGCAAAAAAGAATTTAACGTTTCTGTTGATGCATCTTTATTGTTTTGTCAGCTAAACTCAAGTCCAGATACAAAATGTAGTGAATATGATTTTAATAATTTGGAGCGTAAATCTGAATTTGGCTGGGTAGAATCTAAGTTCGTTTCAAATATTTCTCGTTACAGCAAAACAAAGGATATTGACGGTTTGTGTCAATTTGAGTGGAGGCAGGGAATAAAACATGATTGTAACTCTATTATGGAATTAGAAAAAGTAAACGGACATTTTATCAATAATCTTTCAGAAGAAATCAAAATTGAGGAAGATTTAGTTTTTGGTTTTCTGAAAAGTTCAGATTTAAAAAATACTGTAATCAAAAATACACGTAAACATACGATAGTAACCCAAACAAGAGTTGGACAGGAAACCGCATATATACAGCATTCTTATCCACATACATACAACTATTTAAAAAAGAATATTGAATATTTTCAAAATAGAAAATCAATCATATATAAAGGAAAGCCGCAATTTTCAATTTTTGGTATCGGAGATTATTCTTTTAAACCGTATAAAGTTGCAATTTCTGGACTTTATAAAACATATCATTTTACGCTTGTGATGTCACAAAATGAAAAACCAGTAATGCTTGATGATACCTGTTATTTTATTGGGTTTGATAAAGTTGAATATGCTGTTTTTGCAATATTACTTTTAAATTCATATACTGCTGAGGAATTTCTCAAATCTATTACATTCTCTGACTCAAAAAGGATTTTTACAAAAGACATACTAATGCGTATCAACCTATTAAAGCTTTCGCAAATAATACCGGTTAATGATATTGAAGAACAATTGAATGTTATTAATAAAAAATATGAATTGAATGTTAGTTTATCTGAATGGGATAACTTTATCATCGAATTAAATCCTAGAAAAAAAGAACAATTATCAATTTTTTAGTTAGAAATGCTAACCAAAAATAATTTACAAAACATAGAGCTTAACCCCCCCCCTCCCAAAAATAATAAAAACTTGATTAGAACGTATAATTAGATTATATTTGCAGAAAAAACTTATGAAATTAGGAAATTTTGAAATAAATAATATCTACAACGTAGATTGTCTTCTTGGGATGAAAGAACTACCGAATGAATGTATAGATTTGGTGGTAACATCGCCTCCGTATGACGATTTGCGTAACTATAATGGCTATCATTTTGATTTTGAAAACATAGCAACGGAATTATTTAGGGTTATGAAAAAAGGCGGAGTTGTTGTGTGGGTAGTCGGTGATAAAATTAAAAATGGCGACCGCACACTGACAAGCTTTAGACAATGCCTTTATTTTCAAGAAGTTGGCTTTAATGTTCACGACGTAATGATTTATCAAAAGAAAAACACCCCATTTATGCGTTCTAATGCTTACACTAATTGTTATGAATTTATGTTCGTTTTTTCAAAAGAAAAGGTTAATACTTTTAATCCTTTGAAAACCAAAACTGCACGGCACGGTTTCGAAAAGTTAGTTACAAACAAAAAAGCAGACGGAATTAACAAAAAAGTCGTTGCAGAATTAAAAGAAGAAAAGACATTGACAAACATTTGGACTTATGCAGTTGGTCTGGGTGGTTCTACAAACGACAAAATTGCATTCCAGCACACAGCAATTTTCCCTGAAAAATTAGCACAAGACCATATATTAACTTGGACTAATGAAGGTGATTTAGTTTTCGACCCAATGAGTGGTTCCGGAACAACCTGTAAAATGGCTAAACTGAATAATCGAAATTATCTCGGAATGGAAATTTCAAAAGAATATGCTGATTTATCAATTAAAAGATTAGCAATGCTACCACCTCAGCTACTTTGATATTTTTTTAAGTATTTTATCGCTTCTTCCAGAAATTCAATGTTGTCTTTGAATCGCCCAAGTCCGGTATTGCAGCTATCACAAATCCATGTTCTTGCATTTCCAGTAGTATGGTCGTGGTCAATTACCAGATTAGCAGTAACGCCGGGTATTGATGCTTTTTTACATATCGGGCAAACAAAAAATATTTCGGGTTTTTCTACATCCATTCTTTTCTTTTCAGAATTTTTTAATGCCTTGCCGTCAATTGATTTTCTGCATTCTGTGCAAGTAGGTCGTGTTGTTTTTCGCCCCAAAGCGTCAGTTTGATTAATGTCGAAATCCTTGTAATCTTCTTTAAGGATATGACATACATTACAAATTTTATACTTGTGCGGTTTGCCAGTCTTTGTAACGTCAAGAAATTTTATTTTGGACATAACAATTTCAACTTCTTTCATTTTACCAATGAAAAACACTTTTGCTTTAGTTCTCTTGATTTCCTTGACAAATCCCACAGAATTAACAGCTAAATCATTATGCTTTTCAGTCAAAACTACAAAATCGTTTACTTTAATCATTCTTGAATAAATCTGAGTTGAAAAAATCTGAAACTGACATACCAAAAGCATTTGCTATTTTTTCAATATTGGCTATAGATACATTTCTTCGTCCTTGCTCAATGCTTGCAATATATGTTCTGTCGAGTTCACATTCATAAGCAAACTTTTCCTGACTAAGCCCTTTTGCCTGTCGCAATTCACGTAGTCTTTTGCCAATTTTTTCTTTAATATCCATTAAAACAAAATTACTGCTTAGTAGTTTATCAAACAACGGACTATAAGTATAGTTTATTCTTAATTAGAGATAACCTATAAAATATATATGAAAAAAGTATTGAAATAGCAATACACAATATTTTCGACTACTAGTATAATTCACTATTTATCAAACATAATTTTTTTTAAGTGCTTATAAATAAACTTTTTACATTCATAATATTGTATTTATTTGTTATTATATGAAATTCAACAAACATAATTTTAATTTTTAATTATTTTTGCATAAAAGGGAAAAAATGTATAAATTTGGGATAATAAGAGTTGAAGGCAAGTAAAGCGAAAACTGAAACATTATCGAAATTAAGTAAAGTTTAACATTATAAGTCTCAATCAATCAATAGAATGTATATATATATAAGATATCTGTATATAATTAATTAAGAAAATGAATAGTGAAATTGAATGTATATGTAAACGTTATTTTAATTATTTTGACCTTATTGTATTAATCTAACATATAATGTGAAATTAAAGTATAAACATTATTTATATGAAAAGTTTTCTTTCAAATGATGAAATAAATTATTTAATTAGAAAGTTAAACATTTGTAATTCCCCAAATATGCAATGGCAAAGGAAAAAAGCTCAAAAAAAATATATTGATTTGTTTGGCAAGGAAATAAACGAAGGAGAAGAATATTTCAGGTTACGTTTAGATGCCAATTATAGTAGTGATTTAAAATTATCTATTTTTTCAATTGACAAATTCTTATATGCTATTTTTGCACCATATCCCAAATGGGAGAAAAATGCTGAAAAGGATATAATAGATGATTTTGAAAAGAAACGGCAACTAATAAACAAACTCAGAGAGTGAATTAGTGTAATTGTTTTTCTGATTTATTTTATAAAAATAGCCCACCACTTCCCCAACCCCAGCCCCCCCTCCCAAAAATAATAAAAACTTGATTAGAACGTATAATTACATTATATTTGTAGAAAATAAATGAATTAAAATTATGGAATTAAAACTTACATTAAATTTAGAAGAAAGTGTGATTGATAAAGCAAAAGAATACGCATCAACACAAAAGAGAAGTTTGTCGGATATGATTGAAACATATATTAAAGCAATTACTTCCCACAAAAATAAAGGAACAGAAACCACTCCTTTAGTAGAAAGTTTATGTGGCGTCATTGACATTGCTCCAGATTTTGATTATAAAACAGATTATTACAATTATCTTAATGAAAAATACAAATGAAAAGCATTTTTCTTGATACAAATATAATCATTGATTTATTGGCAAAAAGAGAACCATTTGTCCAAGATGCAAAAAAAATATTCTCGTTAGCCGACAAAGGAAAAGTAAAACTATATACATCAGCTCTTTCAATTGCAAATGTAAGCTATGTGCTTTTAAAACAAAGAAAAGCAGAAGAAACAAAACAAATATTAAGAAAATTAATTTTATTGGTTAAAATTTATAGTCTTGATGAAAAAATTATCAACCTGGCTTTAAATGACATTGAATTTAATGATTTTGAAGATGGACTACAATATTATACAGCTTTAGAAAATAATACTGATATAATTTTAACAAGAAATACAAAAGATTTTAATAATTCAAAATTACCTGTTATGACAGCAAAACAGTTTAATGAAATAATAGAATAACATGAATATTCTTTTATTTACATTTAAGTTTTTTTATCTACATTACTTAATTGCACATTGTTTACTCAATTCCAACAATCCACCACAAAACCCACTTCCTCCCATTCCCCTCAAACCCAGCCCCCCTCTTTCTCCAAAATAATAAAAACTTGATTTGAAAATAAAATTACATTATATTTGCAGAAAAAACTTATAAGCTATAAAAATTATGAAACAGCAAAATGCAATTAAAGTATTTGAAAACAAAAAGGTAAGAACCTTATGGGATGCCGACCAGGAAAAATGGTTCATTTCTATTATTGATGTTATTGAAGTATTAACAAATAATGAAAGGCCTAGGAAATACTGGAGTGATTTAAAAACTAAACTTAAAAAAGAAGGTAGTGAGTTGTCCGAAAAAATCGGACAACTGAAAATGCAATCTTCTGATGGCAAATACTACCTTACTGACGTAGCTGATACAGAGCAGCTTTTTCGTCTTATCCAATCCATTCCATCACCGAGAGCAGAGCCATTTAAGCAATGGTTGGCTCAAATTGCAAGTGAACGTTTAGACGAAATGCAGGACCCTGAACTTACTATTGACAGGGCTTTAGAGCAATATTTAAAATTGGGCTATTCCGAAAACTGGATTAACCAACGATTGAAAAGCATTGAAATACGAAAAGAATTAACAGATGAATGGAAAAAAAGGGGATTAAAAGAAGGGCAGCAATTTGCAACTCTAACAGATATTATTACAAAAACATGGTCTGGAAATACTACTAAAGAATACAAAGTACTAAAAGGATTGAAAAAGGAAAACCTTCGTGACAATATGACCAATACCGAACTCATATTGAATATGCTTGCCGAAGCTTCTACAAAAGATATTTCGCAAGCAGTAGAACCACAAAACTTTGATGAAAGCAAAAAGGTTGCTAAACAAGGAGGCAATGTTGCTAAAGTTGCAATGCTTGAACTGGAAGCAAAAACTGGTAAAAAAGTAGTAACGGAATTAAATGCAAAATCTGTTTTATCAGAAAACGAATCTTCTAAAAAACTTAAAGAAAAAAAGTAATGACAAGTATAATAATTACAAATCATTACTATTTGACTACAAACTATTGGGCTGGCATAGTTTAACCAGAATAAATCAAATCATTAAATGAAAATAAATTATTCAATTAGCTCATAAAGAATCAATACTTCAAAAACATTTTTCCACATTTCCACAAACCCCAGCCCACTCTTCCCCAAAATAATAAAAACTTGATTTGAACGTATAATTACATTATATTTGAAGAAAAATAAAGTAATTAGAAGAATTTGAAATAATTCAAGCAGTTAAAAACAACTATTCAAAATGTTATTTTTAAAAAAATTCAATTACCAACGATTATGACAAGGCAGGAAGCAGAAATAATTTTACAAAGTAAATTCAAACTTCATCGTTTTTATGATGGACAATGGGATACTATTGAAAAAATCCTAAATGGCGAAAGAGTTCTTCTTATTGAAAAAACTGGATTTGGAAAATCGCTTTGTTTTCAGTTCCCTGCAATTTTGTTTAACGGAACTACAGTGATTTTTTCCCCGTTAATTGCTTTAATGCGAGACCAGGTGAAGAAACTAAACTCACTCTGTATTTCGGCAAAATGCGTAAATAGCGAACAAACACAGGAAGAAAACTCGCATATATTATCAGAAGCGAAATCAGGAAAAATTAAAATCCTTTATATAGCTCCCGAAAGACAAGAAAACTCGGAGTGGATTGAAGCAACACGACAGATGCACCTTTCAATGGTAGTAGTTGATGAAGCCCATTGCATTTCAGTTTGGGGACATGATTTCAGACCGGCATTCAGACGTATAATCAATCTTGTTAATTTATTGCCCAAAGGACTTCCAGTATTGGCAACTACTGCAACAGCTACGAAAAAAGTAGAAGCAGATATTGCAGAACAGATGGGCGGTAATTTAACAATATTTCGAGGTAATTTGATGAGAGATAACTTCAAATTATTTGTAGCTAAAGTTAATTCTGAAGATGAAAAATTAGTATGGTTAGGGCAAAATTTAGAGAAAATTCCGGGTTCGGGAATTTTATATACTGGCACAAGAGTAGATACTGAAATATATTCAAAATGGTTCGAATTTTTGAAAATTACATCAATCGGATATAATGCTGGTTTAGATGCAGAATCAAGAATCGCTATTGAAAATGGTTTAATGAAAAATCAGTGGAAATGCGTAATTTCCACAAACGCATTAGGAATGGGAATTGACAAACCAGACATCCGCTTCATTATTCATACTCAAATACCACAATCTCCAATTCACTATTATCAGGAAATTGGGCGAGCAGGCAGAGACAATCGAACTTCTTATATAATACTCTTTTACAATCCAGCTGATAGAAAACTACCCGAAGCTTTTATTGAAGGTGGAAGGCCGGCGATTTCAAAATATGAAAAAGTAATTGAAGCAGTAAAAAGCGAAATGCTTGGAGAACGGGATTTAATGAAAAAGACAAATTTGAAGCAAACTCAAATTAGGGTGATTAAAGCAGACCTGATTGAACAAAAAATTATTCGCGAGGTTACAATTGGCAGAAGTAAAAAGTTTGAATATATAAGCGGAGCATTGTCGCTCAATACTAAAACATTTGAAGAATTGCGAGCAAATAAAACACGTGATTTAGACAAGATGATTGAATATGTTGAAACCAATCAATCGCGAATGAAATTTTTATGCGACTATCTTGGCGATTCGTCAACTCATTCTTTTTCTAATTGCGATAATACTGGATTGAAAAAAATTGTTGTTACAATTGATAATGAATGGGCTAAAAAATTACAGGATTTTCGTGAAGATTATTTTCCAGTCCTCGAAGTAGAAACAAAGGGGACAAATCTAATAAATGGAGTTGCGGCTTCCTATTATGGTGTTTCAAATGTTGGAGGTGCCATTCATCGTTGCAAATACGAACACGGTGGCGATTTCCCCGATTTTTTATTGCGATTAATCCTTAAAGCATATCGAAAAAGATTTGGTCAAGAAAAATTTGATTTAATCCTTTACGTTCCACCTACAAAATCAGGTGAATTAGTCAGAAATTTTGCAATAAAAGTATCGCAAGTTTTGAAATTCCCAATTTCACATAATTTAGAAAAGCAGAGAGAAACAAGCGAACAAAAGGTTTTTGAAAATTCTTATTTGAAATATGATAATGTAAAAGATGCTTTTATTTTTAAAAATTCAAATGAAATCGAAGGGAAATCCGTTTTACTAATTGACGATATTTTTGATAGTGGTGCAACAATAAAAGAAATTGGAAAATATTTAGGTAATTTAGGAGCAGTTCAAATAGCTCCATTAGTAATAGCCCGCACAGTGGGTGGAGATTTAGTATGAACAAAGAAGCAGCATATTGGATAGCATTGGCGCATTTGCCAAGATGGGGTCATTTAAAAATTAATAATCTAATTATAAAATTTTATCACGAGAACAACATTTCAATAGAAGAATTTTTTCAATTATCAGAAAATGACTGGAAAAATAATTATGATTTAGAAATAAATGAAATCGAAGATTTAAAAACAGCAAAATCGGAATTGGCAAACAATGCGTTCCTTGCTGAAACACTGCATAATGAAGGGTATGAATTAATTCCTTTAACTTCTCCAGAGTATTCAAAAACACTGAAAGGGAATCTTAAAACTGCATATTCTCCTGCGCTGCTATATGTTAAAGGCAACAAGCAAATATTGAATGAAAAATCAATTGCAATAGTTGGTTCACGGAATGCTTCTGAAAAATCACTTGAATTTACTGATAATATTGCAAAATTGGCAAGCAAGGAGTTTAAAGTAGTTGTAAGTGGCTTTGCTAAAGGAGTTGACAAGCAGGCATTAGATTCTGCAATTAATTACAATGGGCAAAGCATTATCGTATTACCACAGGGAATAATGACTTTTGGTTCTGGGTTTAAGAAGTATTATAAGCAAATTATTGATGGAAATGTATTAGTTTTAAGCACTTTCTTCCCAAAAGCACCTTGGAAAGCAGAATTGGCTATGGCAAGAAATCCAATTATATATGGACTTGCTGATGAAATATTTGTTGCAGAATCTTCTGAAAAAGGTGGGACTTGGTCTGGTGTTATTGATGGTTTAAGAAAAAATAGAAAAATCTATGTTCGTAAACCAGAGCAATCTGAAAATAATGCCAATAATTTATTAATACAAAAAGGAGCGATGCCAGTTGATTTCGGCGGAAAACCACTTGATGATTTTATACCACAATTAACTGAAGAGAATCAATTAATTATTCACGATAATGAAGTTACTAAAGAGAATAAAATTCTTGATTTGCTTAGGACAGGTGAGTATGCAGTTAAAGATATTTTGAAAAAGTTAGAATTAACTTGGTCAGAAAAAAAGCTTAGAGATTACTTGAAAAACCAAAAAGAAGTTGAAACAATAAATAAAAAACCTCTGCGATTTACAATGAAAGACTCAAGATTAAAGCAGCTATCTTTATATGATTAAATTTAAACTCAGAACTCCTTACCCCATAACGAAAATATAGGAGTTAGGAAATTTGCCTCGTAAAAAATAATTTCGCAGTTAGCAAATATCATTTTATTAGTTATTGGTCATTAGTCATTGGTCATTAGTTGGTAAATACTAATAACGAATGACGAATGACGAATAACTAATGACCTATTAGAAATATTTACATTCAAATTTAACTTCTTATTATAAAATATGCGAAATAACAAACTACGAGGCATCAGGAGTTCTGAAAATAATAAAAACTTGATTTGAACGTATAATTAGATTATATTTGCAGAAAAAACTTATGAAATATTAAAATCATGAAACAGCAAAATGCAATTAAGGTATTTGAAAATAAGAAGGTGAGAACCTTATGGGATGCCGACCAGGAAAAATGGTTCATTTCTATTATTGATGTTATTGAAGTATTAACAAATAATGAAAGGCCTAGGAAATACTGGAGTGATTTAAAAACTAAACTTAAAAAAGAAGGTAGTGAGTTGTCCGAAAAAATCGGACAACTGAAAATGCAATCTTCTGATGGCAAATACTACCTTACTGACGTAGCTGATACAGAGCAGCTTTTTCGTCTTATCCAATCCATTCCATCACCGAGAGCAGAGCCATTTAAGCAATGGTTGGCTCAAATTGCAAGTGAACGTTTAGACGAAATGCAGGACCCTGAACTTACTATTGACAGGGCTTTAGAGCAATATTTAAAATTGGGCTATTCCGAAAACTGGATTAACCAACGATTGAAAAGCATTGAAATACGAAAAGAATTAACAGATGAATGGAAAAAAAGGGGATTAAAAGAAGGGCAGCAATTTGCAACTCTAACAGATATTATTACAAAAACATGGTCTGGAAATACTACTAAAGAATACAAAGTACTAAAAGGATTGAAAAAGGAAAACCTTCGTGACAATATGACCAATACCGAACTCATATTGAATATGCTTGCCGAAGCTTCTACAAAAGATATTTCGCAAGCAGTAGAACCACAAAACTTTGATGAAAGCAAAAAGGTTGCTAAACAAGGAGGCAATGTTGCTAAAGTTGCAATGCTTGAACTGGAAGCAAAAACTGGTAAAAAAGTAGTAAAGGCATTAAATGCAAAATCTGTTTTACCAGAAAACAAATCTTCTAAAAAACTTAAAGCTAAAAAGCCAAAAAAATAATATCATTTCCTAATTGAAATAGTACATTTGAATGGCATAATAATTTAATTTTGTCCGTCATTCTGAAGTGTTGGATGTAATCTATATTATTGGTTTTAAATTAATGGATTCTTCGCTGCTCTCAGAATAGCAAAGAAAATAAAATATTAGAATCCACAACAATTCTTTTTAAAAAATATAGCAAGATAATTCCCTACTTATCATAAACAAAAAAAGATGTTTAGAATTGTTTGGCTAATTAAACTACAAAAAACTCCTTTTGTTAGTGAAAGAAAAATGAAAAAATTTCAAAAAAAAATTGTTATTTTTAAAAGTTTTAACGTTACATTTTTCAAAATAGTATAAGAATTTAATTTAACAATTTATATATATGATAATAAAAAAATGGCAAAAAAGAAATTAGTTGTAGTAGAATCACCATCAAAAGCAAAAACAATAAACAAATATCTTGGAAAAGACTACATTGTAGAAGCATCTGTTGGGCATATAAAAGACTTAGTGAAATTCGGGCTTGGCGTTGATATAAACAAGGATTTTGAACCGAAGTATCAGGTTATTCGCGGGAAAGCAGAAATAGTTAAGCGATTGAAAACACTAGCTGAAAGCGCAGAAGAAGTGCTAATCGCAACTGACCCTGACCGCGAAGGTGAAGCAATTGCATGGCATATCGCTCAGGAAGTAAAACCAAAAAATTCTAATATAAAACGACTTATTTTTAATGAAATTACTAAAAACGGAATTAACAACGGACTGAAGAGCTTGCGATATATAGATAATAATCTTTTTCAGGCACAGCAGGCAAGGCGCGTTTTAGACAGGTTAATCGGATTTCAGGTTTCTCCGTTTGTTTCTAAGGCAATGCTTGACAAAACAAGCGAAGCTCTTTCGGCTGGACGCGTTCAGTCAGTTGCGCTGCGTCTTATTTGCGAACGTGAAAGCGAAATTCAAGCTTTCGTTCCCATTGAATACTGGTCTGTCCTCGGTACTTTCCTTACTGAAAAAAAATCGGTTATAAATGCAAAGTTAGTTAGTTTTGATGGCAATTCTATAAAAAATCCGGAAGGTTCAGCTAGTGCTACAAGCGATGCTGCTCAAAAGCAAATTGATAAAAAACTTGCTGCATTGAACTTTATAAAAAACGAAAGCCAGGCAAAGGATTTAATCGAAAGGATTCAAAAAGATACTTATTCTATTGAATCAATTCAAAAGAAGCAAATCAAACGCAATCCACTTGCACCTTTTACAACGAGTAGTTTGCAACAGGAGGCAGCAAAGCGTCTTGGCTTTCCGAATAAAAAGACAATGTCGCTTGCACAAACGCTTTACGAAGGTGTTAATATAGGAGATGAAGGTTCAGTCGGTTTGATTACTTATATGAGAACGGATTCTGTGCGTATATCTCCAGATGCCCAAAGCAGTGCAAGAGGTTTTATTCAAACCGCTTACGGTAAAGAATATCTTCCTGCCAAGTCGCCAGTATATTCTTCAAAATCCTCAAACGTGCAAGATGCTCACGAAGCCGTTCGCCCTACTTCTGTTGAATATACACCAAAAGAGATGAAGAAGTATTTGGATAAAGATGCTGCTAAACTATACGAACTGATTTACAACCGCTTTCTTGCCTCACAAATGGCGCCAGCTCTTTTAGACCAAACAACAGTAAATATTTCAAGCAATAATTTTGTGTTCAGGGCAACCGGCTCAATCATCAAATTTCAAGGTTTTCTAATCATTTATGCCGATTTGAAAGAAGACGTTCAAGCCGAGAAAGATGAAAACGGAATTCTTCCGGCAGACATAAAAGAAAAAGCTTCAATGGATTTAGATGAAATAAAATACCAAAAGCATCAGACAAAACCAAAGCCGCGCTTCAACGAAGCAAGCATAGTCAAAGAACTTGATGAGTTGGGTATTGGACGACCAAGCACTTACGCGACAATTATCAGCACCTTGATTGATAGAAAATATGTTTATTTGGAAAGCAAGGCATTTTTCCCAACGGATTTAGGTATTGGGGTTGTTGATGTTTTAATCAAGTATTTTCCTGAACTTTTCAATGTGGATTTTACTGCTGAAATGGAAACCAAATTAGATACTATTGCAGAAGGAAACAGCAGCTATCTTAAGGTTGTAAAGGATTTTTACGGACCTTTTAAAGAATCATTGGATAAAGCAGAAGGAAAAAATGATATTCCGGAAATTGTTTGTGACAAATGCGGCGCTCCAATGGTTATTAAAGTTAGCAAAAGAGGACGTTTCCTTGGATGCTCACGATACCCTGATTGCAAGAACACAAAGCCATTGCCAAAAAATGGTCAGGAAGAAAAGAAAGAGCCGGAAATTGCAGAGGGAATTACCTGCGATATTTGTGGAAAACCAATGGTCATTCGTGATAGCAAATACGGGAAATTCTACGGCTGTATTGATTATCCAAAATGCAAAGGAATTAAGCAGATTTCGAGCAATGTGAAATGTCCGAAGTGCAAAGAAGGACATTTGAATGAACGCTATAGCCCAAAATCCAAAAAGAAATTCTGGGGCTGCTCGAATTATCCTAAATGCGACTATTTGACTAACTATGAGCCAATCAATAAGGAATGTCCTAATTGCCATCATTACTATATCGAAGCGAAATTCCGAAAAAAAGATGGCGAGTGGGAAAAATACTTAAAATGCCCTAATTGTAACACAGAATTTGAGGTTTAAAGCTATATTTCGTACTAGTTGACGTTCTGAAGAGTATATAATCCAAGACATTTACTGTTAGAGAAATGAATTGTTTAGTCATCGTATGACTTTAAGTCATACGATGACTTTTTATTTTAAAAAACTAAAAAGGTATTTTATCTTCTTCTGATTCAACTTCATTAAAATCATCAGGATTGAATGAAATGTCTGAATTATCAATATAGTTATTTTTTATAGTAGCTAAACTATCGTTCTTTGGAATTTTTTGTAATATTTCCTCTACCATTTTCTCAACAAAAGCAGACCTTTTAGTATAATCAAAAACCTGGAAGCCATTCTGATTAATTATTGGTGTTCCGTCAACAATAACTGGTTCGATTTTTGGCAAATCATCATAGTTGTAATGCCATTTTAATCTGTTATTTTTATAAAATACGTTAATCTTGTTTCTGTTATTATGAAAAAAAGGTTGAATTTCAATTGCTTCACTAAAATCAGAAATATCATAGATTGAATTCAAAAAATCCAAAAATAAGTGCGAATTGTAATCAACAGACCATATATATGTTCCATTATCTTCAAAATAAACATTCCATATTTTTACTTTTACATCATTATTATTAAAATTGATTGTACCGTCGAATAACTCAATTTTTCTGAGGAAACCAGAAAAAGAGTTATATTCTATTTCTTGATTATAACTTTTTGTAATAAACTTACCAGCTTTTATTTTTATGTAAGTTTTTGACTGAATTTGATTATTATTGAGACCCATTTTATTTTTCCTAAATTTTTTTTAAAGAATTTTTATCTTATTTTATTCTTAATATTTTTGAAATAAATTCATTATATACAACTTCTTATTTTAAATTATACTTTTTTTAAAATTTTAGATTGGTAATAAAAGCTGCAATTTTTGCAGCTTTTAT
Organism: uncultured Hyphomicrobiales bacterium; assembly: GCA_964498585.1. GTDB lineage: Bacteria > Bacteroidota > Ignavibacteria > Kapaibacteriales > UBA2268 > JAAYJM01. The sequence goes on along the minus strand of CAZCHH010000004.1, from coordinate 4,353 downwards.
TTTTTATTTACTTTCTTCATTTAACTAATTAAAATTTTCATCTTCAAAAAATAAATCATTTTCAAAAGTTTCTAAAGCAATAACTGCATTTGATTTCCCGTTAACTCTTTCAAAAAAATTACAACCAGTTAATTTCAACATTATATCTTCAACCATTTTCACAGCGAATTCACTCCTTTTTGAATAATCATAGACCTGAAAACCATTTTCATTGACCAATGGATGCTCATCAATATAAAGTGGCTCAACATCTGGAATTGATTCCGAATTATAATGAAATCTTAATCTATTACCATCAATCAAAACATTTAACCCATTTCTGTTTATATGGAAATATGGTTCAAGTTCTAATAAATTATTGAAATCATTTACATTATGGATTGAATTAATAAAATTAAAGAATAAATCTGAATTGTAATCAACAGACCAAACGAACATTTCATTTGATTCAAAATATACTTTCCATTGTTTTGTTTTTACTTCTTCACCGTTATAATTGATTTTGCCCTCGAATAACTCAATTTTTCTGATATAGCCAGAAAAAGAATTAGTTTCATTTTCGCCTAATTGGCTTCTTAATACTATTCTACCTGATTTAATTCTGATAGAATTTTCTTTCTGAACTTGATTTTCGTGTTCCATTTTATCACCCTTTTAAAAAAGTTTATTAAATATTATTTAAATTTTATTGTGAACTTTTAATTTTTTCTTCTTTTTAATTATCTATACAAAAGATATTTTCATTTTTTCATTTTTATT
>CAZCHH010000004.1:0-3494 GCA_964498585.1 uncultured Hyphomicrobiales bacterium | reverse complement strand
TCTTCTTTTTAATTATCTATACAAAAGATATTTTCATTTTTTCATTTTTATTTTCACTTTTTTTATTTTCTTCTTTTTAATTATCTATACAAAAGATATTTTCATTTTTTCATTTTTATTTTCTTTTTTTGTAAAATATTTTTAAATTTGTATAAAATAAAAGAATAAGGAAAGCAGACTTGGTTCCGTTTATAATTTTATATTGCAGCGCTGAAAGAGAAAATGAACTTTTTTTTGTAATTTCACAGGCAAGAGAAGAAGAGTTAAACTCAAAATTCAGGAGAGAATTCGATGAATTTTATAGTTGTGTTTCTAAACAACTATGGAGTGTCCTATTTAATAAGTATAAAGGATTTATACCCCCATACTCAAAAAATGATATTGAAGACGCTTATCAGGAAGGTTGGTACAACATTGTAAAGAAACGAAATACTTTTAAAAAAGAAAAAAGTTCAAAAGTATTTAACTGGCTTTCTACAGTTATGATAAATTCAGGATATAATTATTTTGAAAAAAACAAAAATGAAAATGGAAATGAATCAATTAATACTAAAAAAAACAAATTAGCAATACAAAGAATAAAAGACGGAACGACTTTAGAAAATCAATTAATGATAAGAGAAACGGTTGATGAGCTAAATAGAATAGTTTTTCAAAATTTAACAGACATTGAAAAGTTAGTATATAAAATGAGAATCATAGATGAAATGATATACCAGGATATTGCTGATGAATTAGGAATTGCCTTAGGAACAGTTCATAACCATTTTAATAACGGAATTAATAAAATTAGAAAGCATTTTAAATTTTTAAATAGATGAATAACAACGACTACCAAATAGACCCTGAAAATGAAGAATTCGGCAAACATCTTCAAATGCTTTATAAAAGCTATAAAGATGACCCTATCGCTGATTTATTACGGGAAAAATTCAAAGAAAAACCAGTGGATGATTTTTATAAAAATTATAAAAAAAAGCTACTTATAAGAAATATAACAATTATTGTATTATTAATTTTGTTTATAACACTTGTAACAATTTATTTTATCAGTAAAGGCGGACCAACTCAACATCCTACACCACCACAAATAACTGATTATTCATATTTATATATTCTAAAATTTGAGCAATTAGATAAAGAAAAGAATATTAGAATTGCTAATTTTATCTTGGACAGCATGCAAAAGGATTTGAAAATAAGTATTATTTCAGAAAACTCAACTGATACCATAACATTAGATACTTCAAATATCCAACAAAAAGATAGCTTAATAAATATTTTATCGATACCAGTTAAAACAGATTGGAAAGATATTTCATATATTTTTAAAGTAGCTTTGAATAAATGCAAGCAACAATTTAAAAAGTGCAATTTATTGATGATTGGTAATATGCCACATACTGAACAAGACAACATATATAAAGGTTCAATTTTAAAAAAAGAAGAAATTAATATAATACGTGAAAAAGTTGATACAATAGTTTACTTTTTATCTAATAAAAAAATAACAAATACAACAAATCAATTTTTAATCAATATGTCTGATACTTCTATGAGTAATGTTTCAGTTATTAAGAAAACGTTATGAAAAAATTATTTTCAATCTGTTTAAATCTGATAATACTAAGTTTTTTATTATTTTCTTGCTCATCTTTGGATAATAGGATAACAGGAACAGCTGGAATCAAAGTAGAGGATAACGGTGAAATAACTGCTGTCGCTGGTGAAAGTAATAATTCTGAATCGAATAATCAACTCTCTCCTTCGTTTGCTTTTACAGGTTCCGGGCAGCAATTCGTATTTAAAAAAGGTCAAAAGGTCAATATTTCGGTTGATAATGTTGATTTTAGTAAAGTAACTTTTGTAATTGCTACCGATGAAAGCAATAATACAGTTAAAATGCAAACTGTAAATGTTAGTGATGCTATTGTATATTTTGAAAAGAAATGTCAGGTATTTACATGGCATGAACCTAATTATTTACCAAAGATTGAGGTAGCCGATAGCGTTGAAAATCAACAAATTGTTTTAACTCCAATGTTTAATGATGATTGCGAAAAAATTGGTTATCAAATAAGATATGGTTCTACTGAAAGAGGATGCAGAGAAGAAGCAAAAGAAGTTTTAAGGAAATTTAATAAATGTGTTGGTGGAATTAAGGTTAAAGCAAAACGTACAAGTTTAAGTGAAATTTTCGATATAACACCAAAAAAATAATTTTTCTTTTGAAAATTTACTTACTGGAGCATTTATATACTCAGATATTTACTTATTAGAAATTAAAGTTATTATAAGCAAGCTATACCATCAACAAGTTTATTTCCTTTCCAAGTTCAACTTGGGAAGGTGAAGAATGTGTTTCAAATTTTCGTAAATTTCCCAAACTTTGCGAAAGTATTTAGTTCTTCTTACTTTGCGAAAGTTTTTTAACTTTCGTAAAGTTTTGGTGGTTAAACGTAAAGATGTCATTGGCAACGTAGGGAAGATTCTCAAGCTCTGTGTTATCAATGATTTGTGAGATTCTTCGCTGCGCTCAGAACGACACGGTAAAATTTTGTCATCTCCATATAAATAAAGGTCTTACTTTATCATGGGGCAAAATGTCAGATTATTATGCTATTCTTGATGTCAGTTCAGTATAAGTAGTTATTTAATCGATAATTAAAACAAAAATATTATGGGAAAAGAATTTGATTTTTATCCTGAAAAAGTTGAGCAAATGCTTGCTTCTATTAAGCTATTTTGCAAGAAAAAACTTAATAAAGAATATTACAAATTGTGCAGGGAATTACTAAATGAATTGTATATGGACAATGATTTCAACTTAGAAAGAGGGAATCAGAATATTTGGGCTGCTGCTATTGTTGGTGCTATTGGAGCAATAAATTATCTATTTGACAAAGGATTTAAGCCATATATTTCTTTAGATGAATTATGTGAATATTTTGAAGTAAACAAATCTTCAGTTACAAATAAAAGTATAAATATCAGAAAAACTTTGAATATTCATATTTTTAACTCTTTATATTCAACGGATTATGTTTTAGAAAAGAATCCTTTTAAAGAATATGTTATAGTTGGCAAGTCATTAATGTTATTGGAAGCATTTTCTCAGGATGTGCAGGAACAAGTTAGAGAAGCCCGCCAATTGTATCCAGATGTTATTCTTAAAAGAGATAAAAAGAAAGAGAACTTACTTCATATAACACCAGCCACAAAAGAGATTTATGATTTGTATAAAGCATTTATTGACCCTTGGGACAAATATTTTAAAACTCTTGATGCCGTTGTTTCTAATATTAAAATGTCAATTATGGCAAAAATGCTTATGGCAAATGTTAATAAATTGCGAGATTTAGCTGAAAAGCCAAAATAAGAAATTCAACTTTTCCTAATTATCGTAAGTGTATGTAATATAAGAAAGAATATAAAATAGTATTTAAGTTTAAAAAAGCAAAAATACACCTCCCCTTTCCCCTCCTTTTTAGGAG
>CAZCHH010000003.1:0-102240 GCA_964498585.1 uncultured Hyphomicrobiales bacterium | reverse complement strand
CCCAATAACCCATTAATCACTTATCATTAATAATTAATAATTAACAATTAACAATTAATAATTAACAATTAATAATTAATAATTAATAATTAATAATTAATAATTTAATATCAATTAATTTCTGAAGCAGCCAATTGAGTTCAGAAGAATAAATCGTCATTATATCATCAAATATTTGTTTTGTTTCTTCGGGTAAATAGTAATGAACAATTCTATTGCGTACATCTTTCATATCAATCCATAAATCAACAGAACTTATTAATTGTATTTTACACATATTGTTAAGAAGTTGTCTGTATGTATCTGAACTATCACCAAGAATTATTCTCTCATAAATCCTAAAAAATTTGGTGCACATTTCTACACTCCGAATAAAACGACCTGATAATGCATCATAAGGCATACTTTCTACAGGTGAATACTCAATTTCAGAATTGTATGGTTCTAAATTTTCAAGTGATGCATTCACAAGAGTAATAGTTTTAATAACTTTTTTATAAATATTATTAGCAATTATTTTTAAATCATTACTCATAAATTTTCACTAAATTAATTGTATTCAAAAAAGTTCTTTGTAAATCAGAAAGTTGAGTTTTGTCAAATACAACTACATCAATTTTTTCTTCATATAGTTTGAAGTAATTTCTTCTGATGGTTTTGGATAAATTATATGCGTTACTTTTAGAGAAAACCAATAAGTCAATGTCGCCGCCTTTTTTATCTAATTCTGTTCGAGAACCAAAAATATATGCTTCATCACAGATGCCTGTTATTGAATTTAATATTGCATCAATTTGAGAATTATTTAACCTTACTTTTTCTATATTTCGCAACATTTTTAATATTTTCGAGTTAAATATTTAAATTGATTAATTATCAATGGTTGTTGGTTGTCAGTTATCGGTTGTCGGCATCTCTGTGTTTTCTGTGTGCTTTTTCAGTGTGTTCTGTGGATGAAGATATTTCCACTGAAGACACTGATGAAGAACACTGATTTCACTGATTAAAAGCCGATTGCTGATGGATGTTAGCTGACAGCTATTTAATGCACAGCCCTTTCAGTTACATAAATAACCTAGGGGCTAAATTGAATATTTTGTTTGTTTCTCTAATTACGTCTTTGAAACGTTGGTAAAATTAATACTTTTTTTAATACTATGCAAAGAAATTTTGTGTGGTTGTATTTTTCAGTTGTCGGCTGTCGGTTATCGGTTTATGGTTTAAGGTTTTAAACTGATTACTAACTGTTGAATGCTCTCTTTTTGGGTCATTGGTTAATAATTCTCATTAACAATTAACAATTAATAATTAACAATTAATAATTAATAATTGGTTTTCTGGCTGTTGGCTGCAAACTATCCCCTGTTTAAAATTGACCATCAATCAATCTTTTGTTATTAATATATTCTTTAATACTATACAAATCATTTTTTAGAACTTCAAAATAGTCAATAGCTAAATTAATTCCATCAATAATATCAGAAATATTATCTTGGTATTCGTGTGTTAATTGATTTCTTAATTGTCTAAAATTTATCCAGTTATCGGAATTTGATATTATTTCTAATTTTTCAAGTTTATCTAATACATCAATAAAAGACATATTACTTTTATATTCTCCCATCGCAGCTAATAATCTCTTAAAAAGTTTATCACTTACAAAATCCTGAAGCTTTGTATAACGAAAAATAAAAGCATCAATAGTTTTAATCTTTTCATCATCTTCATTTATGGAATCATCTAAACTGAATTTTTTAATTTGTTCTAATAAAATATTTGCACGGTTAAGGTGTAGAAATGCTGTTTCAATCATACTGTTTAGCATATAGCAATTCCATCTTTTTTAGCAATTTTGTATATTTCACTTTTTATTGAAGTTCTATCAAAAATAATTAAATCGATTTTCCTTTCAGTAATATATTTAAAAATTTTACTTAAAAACTCAATTTTGATTTTCATATCAATATGTTCATTAGTTTCAAGCATTAAGTCAATGTCTCCACCTTTTAAACTATCATTTGCTCTACTCCCAAATAAAAACAGTTTGATATCATCTCCAAAATTCTCTTTTGCAAGATTAACAATTTTTTTTATTTGAATATCATTTAATCTCATTTTAAAATTTTGTTTGTGTAGGATTTGTGGATTTGTCGATTTATCTTTCTCCACTGAAAACACTGATTAAGACACTGATTTCACTCATTAAAAGCCAATAGCTGACAGCTGACGGCTAATAAACATCGCCTCGGAAATCAATCTTTTCTATATTTACTATATGGATTTCACCTTTGTAGTATCTGAAAATAATTCTTAAATCACCTTTTCTTATTCTGTAAAGCCCTTGAAATTTGCCTTTTAATTCTTTTATATCAATATTAATATCCTGATTGTTTAGCTTTTTAACAGAATTAATAATCAATCTGTAAACTCTATCAATATCAAAAACTGATTTATGTTGTAATATAAACTTTTTGGATTGTCTATTAAATCTAATTGAAATAATGAAACTATCTTCAGTAATTATGTTGTCAAATTCTTTGATAAAATTCACCTTCAACTAACATATGATGTGTTTCAACTATTTCCTTGTCATCTTCAGTCATAGCATCAAGTATTGCTTCAATTTCTGCCTGCTCTTCGTCATCAACTACTGGAATTTGAACTTTTTTAATATATTTATTTGACAAAATAGAATGAACCTGCTCAATTACATCATAATTTATTTTTTCTTTTTCTATTGAAAGAAATAGAGTATTTTCATTTTCAGCTATATTTATTGTATTTTCCATTGTATTATTTATTTGTGAAGGATTTGTGTATATTTTTGGATTTCCTTTCTCCACTAATGACACTGATTAATAACACTGATTTACTCTGAATTTCTAACCAGCCCCCGGAACCTATCCCCTATTTAATGCACTGCCCTTTCAGTTACATAAATAACCTACGGGCTAAATTGAATATTTTGTAGTGTTTCTCTGATTCTGCCATAGAAACGTTGGTAAAATTAATACTTTTTTTAATACTATGCAAAGGAATTTGTGTGGTTGTATTTTTCAGTTGTCGGCTGTCGGTTTTCGGTTTATGGTTTAAGGTTTTAAACTGATTACTAACTGTTGAATGCTCTCTTTTTGGGTCATTGGTCATTGGTTAATAATTCTCATTAACAATTAACAATTAACAATTAACAATTAATAATTGATAATTGATAATTGCTGACGGCTGACTGCGTAGAAAAAACTTATTTCACCTCATCAAACTTTTTGCTTTTTTCGTATAAAACATCAGGGCATAAATCAGCACCATTATTCCACTCAATTGAATCGAAAGATATTCTTACCGAATTAAAGACTTTTTTATCTTTTAATTCTTTAAAAATCCCATGATTGAGATAAGAACTCATATCAAATACTTTTTGTTCTGAATTGCTAAACTTTAAAAGCAACTTATAATCATCTAAAGGTTGAACTTTTGTAACTGCAATCATAAATCACCTTAAAGGTTCTATTTTAAAAGGAATTTCACCATTTTGAGCTAATTCCCAGTTCTTTAATAAATCATCCTGATGTAGTTCAATCCATGCAAGAACTAAGCGTTTTTGTTTATTAGGAAAATTTCCTTCTATAAATTCAATATTTTTAATATCAACTATTGCAGAATAATCCTGATAGAACACATGAATATGTGGAGGATTATGCTCCATCAATCCAAGGTGCATCCTGACAAGTATTCCGTAAAAAAGTGATATTGTTGGCATAATTTTTTTTGTAAGCAAATTGTCGGTTATCGGTTTATGGTTTATGGTTTAAGGTTTATGGTTTATTGTTTTTGGCTATCATTAATCATTAATCATTAGCCATTAGTTATTAGTGAATTCTTGCTGACTACCGAAAACTGACCACCGACTACCAACAGTTATTTATTTCTTCTCTTTTTTAACAGTGTGCTTTAATTTTAAAATTGCAAAATTGATTTCAATAGTAGTTTCAGTGCCGCTTAAAGCTAGGTCGCTATCAAATATATCAGTAATTAATTCTCCACTTCGTTTCATTAAAGGGTGCTTTTCTTCTTCAGCTTGTATTTCCGATAAAGTTCTGATATTTCTACCAAGTTCTCTTATTTTGGAAAATGTTTCAATAATTGAAATTGTAGTCGCTGTTGCCTGAGGACTTTTCAGTATAGTAGCAAGCATATACAGCCCCTTTTCTGTAAAAGCAAATGGTAGATATTTTTTATGTTGTCCTCTTCCAAGATTCTTTAAGGTCGAAATTTTCGACTTTAAAGATTCCCATTCATTTGTTTCAAGTTGGAAAACATACCCTTCAGGAAACTTTTCTGGATTATTCCCAACTGCTTCATTAATGCGTTTGGTTTCAACACCATAAAGTAAAGCAATATCACTATCCAAAATAACTTGCTCATTGCGAATAGTGAAAACTTTGCTTTCTACATCTTCAAATTTGATGATTTCCATATTTCAGTTTATGGTTTATAGTTTTCAGTTTATGGTTTATGGTTTTAAGCTTTTAGCTATCAGCAGTCGGCTTTCGGCTATAAGTTTTCGGTTATTGGTTTATGGTTTTTTTTATCATTAACAATTAATAATTAATAATTGGCTGATGGCTGACATCAAATAAATTTGTTATGCAATTTTTTATTGAATCAATGATGTAATTTTTCACTGAACCTAATTTCTTAATAACAATCGTTTTAGAAATTGTATAAATCTTATCCGCTCTTATTTGTGAATCAGCTAATAAAAATCCGCTTATTAAATCCTTTGAATTCAGATTAATACAATACTCTTTCATAGAAATATTAGAAGTAATTGCCATAACTATAATATCATCAGTAATATTATTATATTCATTCCTTGAAATAACAATAGCCGGTCTTTTCTTTGTTGATGTTAAATCTGTAAAAGGAATAGGTATAATTATTATATCGCCTTGCTTAAACATTATTCCATACTAAATTATCAATATCATTATCCCAAAAATCCATACTACTTTCAGATGCTTTTAAATAATCCTGCATATTCACTCTTTCAGATTGTATATTGAGTTCTTTTATTGTGTTATTTTGTTCAATGCGTTCAAAAGGTTTATAAAATTTAATTTTTACAAAATAATTAATATCTGTTGGCAATGGATTCATTATTTTTAATGTTCCATTTTCATATATTCCATCTATTTCGAATGTTTCTTTCATCATTAAACTTGTTTTGATTAAGATATTGTGATTTTGGTTTTCAGTTGTCGGTTTATGGTTTATAGTTTTTGGCTATCATTAATCATTAATAATTGGTTATTGGTTTATGGCTGATGGCAGTCAATTTTTTTACTTTTCTTCAAATATTAACAAACTCTCAATTCTATTAAAATGTTTTCTATTTGTGGTTGCTAAAGGTAAACTTTTATATATTGCTGTTGCAGCAATAAAAATATCTCGTATTTCAATAATTTTATTATTTGATTTTAAATCATTATAAATAACACTTGAATATTTTGCTATATCATTATTGAAACTTATTGAATGTAGTTTATTAAAAATTATTTCTATTAATTTCAAATTATTAGGATTAACACCATTGTATATTTCAAAAGTAGTAATAGCAGATATGAAAATTTCGTAATCGTCTTTAAATAACTTATATAACAAAGAATTTTCTTTTTGTTTAGCTCGAATATAATCTATAATTATTGATGTATCAATTAAAATGCTTCTATTTTCCATTGATTAATTTCTTTTTGAGTATCTTCAATTTTGTTTAATTCATCTTCAGAAATTGTAAACCCTTTTTTAAGAAAATCTAGAAACTCTTTTTTTGTCATATTTTCATTAAGTGAGCTAGTTTCATTTTCTTTTGATATAATTTGTTTAACTAACTCGTTAACTTTAGTATTATTCTTAGTTTTATGTCTAAACAATAAGTATTCATAATAATTTAATAATTCCACCTTTGCGGATTTAGATAAAATTGAAATATCAATAAAATTATTTGAAAATGTATTTTGCATTTTTCAGTTATCGGTTGTCAGTTTTCAGTTGTCGGTTTATGGTTTCTTGCTGATTGCTGTTGGCAGTTAGCTGTCAGCTTTCTATTATTGTTTTTCGATAATCATTAATCATTAATCATTGATTAATTTCTATTACTCGTATATATTTTTTATGTTTACATTTATTGAAGTATAATCATCTACATTTCTTGTAATTAAAGTCAAATTATTTACCTGAGCAGTTGAAGCAATTAAATTATCTGGAATTTTAATTTTTTTCTTTTTTCTGTTGTTTATTGCTTGTATTGAAATTTTTTTATCTATTTCATAAATATGAAAATTTTCAAGAAATTCTTTAACATTATCAAATTGAGAATTTTCAAAATTGAAAGAAAGAACCTCAATATATGTTATTAAGGATATTCCACATTTTTCAAAATTTTTAATTAGAAAAGAAGTAGCAATTTCATCATTATTTAGATGATAGATGATTATATTAGAATCTATAAGAAACTTTATTCTATCTTTCCCATTCATCTCTTATATTTTTTTGCCATGTAATCGGGTCGATATTTTCTTTTTTTAAAATTCCAGCAGTTTTCCAAATTAGTTCGATTTTTTTATCTTTTTCTTTTCTATTTTTTATTTCATCAGCAGGAAAAACCATAATTTCTAATCTTCGATTTAAATACTCATTTGGTATTTGCAAAGTATAAGTATTTGTATTTGCTATGATTATTTCTTTTAACATTTTCTTTCGGTTGTCGGTTTATGGTTTATAGTTTTCGGTAATCATTAATCACTAATCATTAATCATTAGTTATTGGTTTATGGTTTTAAACTTTCGGTGGTTAACTATCTTTCACAATTAACAATTTTTTTTTCTTGCTAACGGCTGACAGCTAAATGCTGACGGCTAATAAACATCGCCACGAAAATCAATCTTTTCAATATTTACTATGTGGATTTCATCTTTGTAGTATCTGAAAATAATTCTTAAATCCCCTTTTCTTATTCTGTAAAGTCCTTGCAATTTGCCCTTTAATTCTTTTATATCAATGTTAATATCGTGATTGTTTAGCTTTTTAATACCTTTTTCTAATAATTCCCTTACTTTTACAAAACTGATAATTGATTTATTCTTTAAAACAAATTTTTCTGAAGTTTTAGAATAATTTATATCTAATTCAAATATCATAACTCAATAAATATTCTTTCGGTTCTTACTATTTCCTTGTCATCTTCAGTCATAGCATCAAGTATTGCTTCGATTTCTGCCTGTTCATCGTCATCAACTTTCGGAATTTGTACTTTTTTAATATATTTATTTGACAAAATTGAATGAACCTGCTCAATTACATCATAATTTATTTTTTCTTTTTCTATTGCAAGAAATAAAGTATTTTCATTTTCAGCTATATTTATTGTATTTTCCATTAAATTTTTTATTTGTGTAGGATTTGTGTGTATTTGTGGATTAAGATTTCTCCACTGAAAGCACTTAATCTATTTCTATATTATGAATCAGAAACTTATTAATTCCTTGGTGCTTAAAATAACCAAATTTGCATCACTACTAAATTTATTTATAATATTATTTATATTAATTTTAATTAAATCAATCAATTCATTATTTTTGATATTGCCAGTCTTTATCAATAAAATTTTTGGTGGATACCCTTTTAAAAAGAAGTAATCAAAGAAATCTTTATCTTTTGTTACAATAATTCTGCTTTGATTTATAGCAATTTCAATTATCTCAATATCAGATATTAAATGTCCGTTAGGAAAATCTGTTGTATGAACTGAATCAAATCCTAATTCTGTAAATAATTGTGATAATCTGGCTGGTAACTGTGTATCCACAATGAATTTCATTGTATTTACTGAGCCAATAATTCAAAAGATTTTGTATCTGTCAATTTTGAAGCATATAAAAGACAGGCATCAATATCTTCTTTCTCAAGAAATGGATAATCCAGCAAAATTTGTTTTTCAGTCATTCCGGAAGACATCAATTCTAATAATTCAGTTACTGTAAATCTCATATTCCTGATAGTTGGTTTCCCAGCTCTTATATCTTTATTCAATGTTATTCTTTGTAAGGTATTATTCATTATTATATAATTGAATTTTTTTCAATGTTTTATTTGTGTAGGATTTGTGTGCATTTGTGGATTTTTCTTTCTCCACAGAAAACACTGATGAAGAACACTGATTTACTCTGAATTTCTAACCAGTCCCCAGCCCCAAAAACCTATTCTCTATTAATGCACCGCCCTTTCAGTTACATAAATAACCTACGGGCTAAATCAAGTATTTTCGTTTGTTTCTCTGATTCTGTCAATGAAACATTAGTAAAATTAACACATTTTTTAAAACTATGCAAAGATATTTGTGTTGTCTGTGTTATTTTTCAGCGTGTTCTTAGGATTAAGATATTTCCACTGAATACACTGATGAAGAACACTGATTTACTCTGAATTTCTAACTAATCCCCAGCCCCCAGAACCTATACTCTATTAATGCACTGCCCTTTTAGTTACATTAATAACCTACGGGCTAAACTGAATATTATATTTTGTTTCTCCGTATATATCTTCGAAACGATAGTAAATTTAATATTTTTTCTTATATTTTACAAAAAAAATTTGTGTTTTATTTGTGAAGGATTTGCGTGCATTTTTGGATATAATTTTCATTATCACAACACATAAATTTTATATTTAATGTTTGGAGCAAAAAAAAACTACATCCTTAACGAATGTAGTTTTTAATGAAATATTTAACTAAAACTATTCTTTGATATATAATTTCTGAGTTGATACAAAATTGTTATTGCTCAATTTGACAAAATAAATACCAACAGATAGGTTATTAATATTATAACTAATTGTATGCTCACCACTTAAAATATTTCTGCTGAAAATCCTATCAATTTTATTTCCGAGATAATCATATAAATCAATCACAATATTTGAGTTATCCTTTGCAGTATTAAATTGAATATTAATTGTTTGCCCATTGTTAATTGCATTAGGATAAATTGAAAAATTATAACTAAGAGAATTGTCAGTATAGTCATTCACAGAAGTAATAACAGGTTCATATTCACATAAAGTAGAAAAACTATCAATATAAATTGAATCCGGTTGAAAACTTAGATTAAACTGATAATCCTGAGTTCTTTGATTATTGAATACCAGAACCTGTGCAACAGTGTCTGCTGGACCGAACACATTAAATCGAAGAGGAGTAATAAATACTTCCGGTACGTTTTCTACGTTTTGAGTTTGATTTAAAGTGATTTGCACATCATAGTTTGTATCGTCAATTTTTGTTATAGCCGGAATTATTTCATAAACCGGATGTCCGGGGCTGTAAATCCACTGCTGGAAAAATGTATCGAATGACATAATTGCATCTGGATTATGTTCTGCAAAATAGGTTTTGAACTGTTCTGTATTAAGAGACTTAAATTTATACTCGTTCAAAAGGCCGCGCAATGTTGTATAATATGCTTCTTCACCGAGCAGTTCTTTTAACAAATGGTAAACAAAACCAGATTTTTTATATGTTAGAGCATTATTAAAAAGGTCATTAAATTCTAAACCGTAAATTGCCGGTAATTCAATTCCTCCATACCATAGATAAATCTGACGTGCATAATTCAGAGAATAGTAATAACCAATATCGCCATACACTTCAGCATACCAAAGCCCCTCAGACCAGGAAGCTCCGCCTTCATTAATCCAAATATCATTCCAGTTAGCACAAGTAATTAAATCGCCCAGCCATTGATGAGCTAATTCATGGGCAAAGTTTACATCATCCCAACCTCTCAACCATCTCCTGTTTACCATAGTTAGTGTTTGATGTTCCATTCCACCCATATCATAAGGTTGGACAGCAACTATTCCATATTTAACAAAAGGGTATGGAATAAAATAATTGGAAAATAATCTCATCATTTCAAGTGTATTTCTTACAGCATGCCTTGCGTTATACTTTGAGCCGTCAGTTGCAGTATCATCATAATCCTTTTGCCATACATAGTATTTTACTTCAATAGAATCTTCAGGATTATCTTCTGGCTTATACCAATCAGAAAATTCCTTAAAAATAGAAGCAGTCGCAGAAATTAAATACGTTGCAATAGGCGAAGAATCTTCCCAGTTGTAAATCTTAGAGTTATCAATTTCCTCAACAATTGTAAGAAGACCATTAGCAGCAACAGTATATTCACTCGGTACTTTAACCCGAATTTTTGCAACAGCTTTGTCATGGGGCCAATCGTTGCATGGCATCCAATATTTAGCATCTACTGGTTCATTCATTAAATAAGCTAATCTTTCTTCAACAAAAACAGAATCACCAATCTGCCCTTGACCGACATAAAGCCCTTTTTGATATAAGAAAAAACCTAAATTATCGTCTCCTATGTATCTATATGCAATAAACACATTAATAGTATCTCCAATATTTGCTGGATTTGGCAGTGGAATTGATAACATGCCTTCACTTGGTTGAACAGGGTCTATAGCTTCTTCGCCAACGAAAATATTTTGAATTTGAAGATAGCCGGCATCTAATTCCAGCATATTAAAATTATTTTCATTAATTAAAATCTTCATTTCAATTTCGCCGTTCCAATAGCGGCTTTCGCCAGTAACAGCTGTATCTCTTAGCAAATTATCCCAATCAAGAAAAATATCATAAGACAAAACATCATAAGGTCTGACAACTACTGGTGCCTGCATCCTATCATATTTTTTCTTTAGCTTAAGTATCTCATCAAAACGAATACTTTTTGTTTCGCCCTGTATATAATTCTCATTCTTTAGAAAGTCTGGTAATTCCTGAGCATTACTAAATAATGGCAAAGTAAATAATCCAATAATTATTAATGTTAAATATTTTTTCATAAAATCTTTATTAAGTTAAACAAATACAAAAATAATACAATTTAAATTCAAAAAGGTTACACTATTTGTCAATTCTTTTCAAAAAAATAATTTTGGTAATTCCCAACTGCCTCTCAGTTATAAATTCAAATTCATCTGGAATATCAATTCCTTCTTTAGAAGAAATCTCAATTGAAAGAATTGCATCAGCAGAAGTTAAGTTATATTTTACTATATCATTTAGAACTGAATTAACAACATTTGAACGATAAGGAGGGTCAATGAATATTAAATCGAATTTTAAATTTTTTTTGGAAAGTAACCTAATTGCTTTCAAAGCATCAATTTTTAAAATAATATAATTATCTTTTTGAATATCAAGGTTAATTGCGTTTTTTTCAACACATTCAATTGCAGTTTTATTAGAATCAATAAAATAGCAATGATTAGCACCCCGACTTAATGCTTCAAAACCCATTGCTCCACTGCCAGCAAATAAGTCAAGAACTATGATATTTTCAAGAACTATATAATTATTCAGAATATTAAAAACAGTTTCACGGTTTGAATCTGTTGCAGGTCTGGTGCTTTGAGATATTTTTCCTATTAATTTTCTTCCCTTTTTTTGTCCGCTAATTATTCTCATTTAGATATAAATTTAATACTTTGGATAAACAGATGCATCATTCAGACTATATAATAAATCCGATAACAAGGTTTGATGTTTTATCTGGTATAGTAAAAGAACTCAATCATATTCAATTAATATAAACAAAAATATTTTAAATTAATTGTTCTTCAATATTTTTAAAATTTCTGACAACTCGCTATGAATATGTTTTAAAACTGTTTTTTCAATATATTTTAAATTTTCGTTAGGTTTAGTTTCCGATGCATTTGATTTGATATGATTTCTATTTGCATTGTTTTTCGATATATGAGAATTCATTTTTTTTATTTGCTTCTTTTCTAAAATCTTGTCAATTTTTTGTTTTGCCTCACTTATTGAGAGTTTATCTTCACGAATTAGTCTTTTTATGCCTTTAAGAATATTTAAATCATATTTTGAGTATGACCTGTTGCCACCTCTGTTTTTCTTGGGTTTTAGATGTGGAAACTCTTTTTCCCAATATCTAAGAATATGCTGCTCTTCACCAAGAATTTCACTCACTTCACTTATTGAATAATATAATTTTTCCATTACATAATATTATCAAATGTTTTTACTAATTTCAAAAATTAATAAATATTTGATTAATAAACAACTATTTTCTTTTATTTAATAAAACTTTATTAGAAAGATTTTGTAATTAATTGAATTATAAATGTTTTCACTAATTTTTAAAATATTTGTATTTTAATTCAAATTACTCATTAACTTGTTTAGAGAGAGCAAAGGGTGGGGCATTTGTTTCTAATCATACGATAAACAAGTTGATATAATGATTTTTCTTTTAAAAACTCCTTCCCAAGTTGAACTTGGGAAGGAGAAAGAAAGTATCATTTCACAACTACAAAACTCTTCATTACTCTTCCAGATTGACTTACAAAGGAACAATGATATAGACCAACAGGCAAATCCGCAACCGAAATTGTTATTTTACTGTTTCTAATTATTTCTGTTTGCTCAATTCGCTTTACTTCCATTCCGAGAGAGTTAAAAATAGAAATTGATTTAATGCTTTTGTTTTCTGGTAAAGAAAGTGTGATTTCATTTGTAGCAGGATTAGGAAAGATTGAAATTTTATATGATTGAACAACTTGCTCTTGGACATCTGAAATTCCGAAATCAGAAAGTTTTGCTCTGAAGAATCCAACTTTTCCTGAAGAACCAGCATAAATATATTCGCCATTTAACAACAATGAATAAATTGATTTAGAATCTAAAGGAGGATTAACTTTTGTCCAAGTATCGCCACAATCTTTTGATAAATATAAGCCCAAAGAAGTACCAGCAAAGATATTTGAGCCAATCACCTCTATATGATTAATATCAGCATTATTAAAAACTAAAGAAAGAATTTCCCAATTTTTACCATTATCAATGGAATAAAACATAACACCTCGCCAGGAACCAGCTAATAATCTCTCGCCACACCTTGCTAAACTTAGAATATGCATTAAAGTTAATCCGTTGTTTGATGTTTCCCAACTTTCACCATAATTCGTTGATATTAAAATTCCGAAACCATAAGAAGCAGCATAAATAGTATCCCCTTCAATTAACATTGCCCTAATGTCTAAATTTTGCAGGTTATTGTTTTTTGATGTCCAGCTGTCACCCATATCTGAGGAAAAAAATATTCCTTTGCCGGGAGTTGATGCAAACATATTTGTATCTTCAAAGATTATTTTATTTGCACGAATATTATAATAATCAGAACTTAAATTTTGCCAGTTCTCACCATAGTTCGAAGACCTATAAATACTATAATTATCTCCGGCAAATAAAAATGAATCTTTTATTGTAATGCACTGAATATTAAAATCCCAACTAAAATGAAAGCCGGAATTTTTTCCTATCCAACTTTCGCCCTTATCTGTTGACAAGAAAATACCACCTGCATTTGTACCGACAAAAATATTTGTATGGTCAGCAACACAACAGTTTACTGTAATTCCAGACATTCCATTACTTATTTGCTCCCAACTATCACCATTATTTGAAGATATGAAGACTCCATTTCCTGATGTTCCTGCAAATATATTGTTGCCACTTATTTCTAAACTTAATACACAATCATTTGTTAAACCAGAATTAATTTCAGTCCAATTTTTGCCATTATCTGAAGAACGACAAATTCCACTTCCTGGCATACTACAAAAAATTAAAGTATCTTTTATAACTATACTACTTATCGGGCCTATTGGCCCTTTCTCAACTTTTGTCCAACTTCCACCATTATTTGTTGAATATAATAAACCTCTATAAGTTCCTGCATATATATTACTATCTTTGACTGATAAAGAATAAACATATCTTACATTGTCATCTTGCATTAATACTGTCCAATTTTCACCATTATTTGAAGATTGAAATATGCAACCGGAAGCAGTTCCGGCTAAGATATTTGAGCCATATATAGCAAGAGAATATACATCTAAGTTTGTCAAACCATTATTCATTTCTGACCAACTTTCTCCATTATTTGAAGTTGAAAATATTCCTTTACTTGTCCCTACAAATATTATAGTATCTTTTATAATAATAATTCTTTTACTTAAAGATGGTAAGACAGAATCAGTTGCTGACCAGTTTTCACCATTGTCGGTAGAAATCAATATACCACCATCACTACTACCAGCATATACAATATTTCGATTTTTAGCAAAGCCCCAACATTTGAGTGAATCAATAACTGTCCAACTTTTGCCATTATTTTTAGATTTAAATACTCCTAATGTTGAACTCGCAATAACAACATCTTCATTGGCAATTATTGAATTAACAACACCACCATAAGGACCATTACAGCGTTCCCATTGGGCATTTAAAGAATTAAATAAAATTAATTCAATAAAAAAAAGTATTAAACAAATTCTTTTCATAATTAACTCTCTAATTAAAATTAAAAATTTAGAATAAGTCATCTTATCTAAAATAGTGATAAGATGACTTAATAATTTCTGTAATTAATAACAATTGTCTAAACAAGTTGGTTCTAGTGGTATATAGTATGGCGGACAAGTATAATATCCTGAATAATCTTGTGGTGGTGGATACCATGTCCTGTTCACATAAGTTATATAAATGATATTTCCAGAATCATCACGCATTGGTTGTTGGTATTCATCGTATTTGTAATCCCATGAAATCATTACCAAAGCTAAATTGCATGGTCTTGGTGTTTTATCAGTGCAAGGTTCATTTTTATGTTCATAACCTTGGTAACCAACTGGATAGCAAGTTGGCGTGTTAACAAACCAAAAACAGAAATTACCGGGCTTTTGAGGAATTTCTATATCATCCCATATATTAGTAGTTGTTAGAAATTTTACGATTTGTGATAATAAAGAATCTCTAAGGGCTGCTTTTATTTGGTTCCAACTGGTTTGTCCAGTTCGAAAAGACCAACATGGTTCTGGTGTTACAATATCTATAATTTTAATATAATATTGTCCAGTACTTGGGTCTTGATAATAACAGTATGAATAAGTCCAATCGCACCACCAAGTATATTCTGCATCTATTACACTTGACCAACCATCGGGGCATTGCCCTTTAACATTCATATTAGCCATCAACATTATAGCTATAATGCGAAAATTAACGTTGCATTTTTCATAAAAACCTCGTAAATTTGTAAATAAATAGTTAACTGTTTGCCCCTGCTTTTTATCTCGTAAATTTGGAGCAGGGGATTTTTTTCTATTTCCTCAAAAAATATTCCTTTTTCTTTTCTATATTTTTCATCTCATTTTTTTCTTGATTATTTCAACAATAGCAATGTAAAAAAATAAAATGAAATATGCAAGAAAAAATAAAAATATTTTTGGATAATAAGAAATTGACTTGAATAAGTATCGAATGACAATCATTAGTCTGATTGTTTATTCAGCATAAAAAATTATTTTCTTTACGTAAACCTCCTAACTCCTTTATTTCGGTTAATAAAATGAGGACTGAAACTGTCAATTTTTCATTAATCTGGTAAAATTGACACTATTCATTAAAAAGAAATGACAAAAAATATATTTTATTTGTCAATATGACAATTTGTATTCATTGGCACGATATTTATATATTGTATAGAGAAATTAATTAAATATGTTCAATATTAAATTAACAAACAAAAAGGAGGTACATTATGTCAATAGTAAAATTTGAACCTTTCAGAGGGTTTGAAAGTATAGCCCGAAAAATGAATGATTTTTTGCAGGGCTATGATAGGAGTGTTTTCGATGTCGAATTTGGTAATTTTGTTCCAAGAGTAGATTTAAATGAAGACGAGAAAAATTTATACATTCAAGCTGAAGTTCCCGGTATTCCCAAAGAAGAAATTAAAGTATCAATAAATGATGAGAACGTCTTAACTATAAGAGGAGAGAAAAAACAGGAAGAAAAACGAGAAGATAAAACTCATATTAGAATAGAAAGGAACTATGGCTCATTTACCCGTTCTTTCGTTTTACCAGATTACATAAAGAAAGATACTGTTAATACCAAATTCGAAAATGGAGTACTATCAATTCAGTTTGAAAAAACTGAACCAGTCAAGCCAAAAGAAGTTGAAATTAAAGTTTCTTGACAGGTAGAAAACATTTAAAAAAGCTCAACTGTAGAATTCCGCTGCAGTTGAGCTTTTTATTTTTTCAATTTTATTTCACCTGAATTTGTTGATAAAATGTCTTTTAATATATATTTTTTTCATTTAATATTTTATATCTCTACTTGTTTACTTGCTTCAATAAAAATACCTCCTTAAAATCAACAAAATTTTGCTAAATTGCAATTTATAAATATTGTTATATTTTGTTCTTTTATTATGTTAAAAAAATCTAAGAAAAAATCAATTTCATATCAAACAGAAGAAAATCCCACTACAAAATTTGAAATTACAGATGAGTTCAAGGATATTTTAAATATATTGAATAATACCGGTGATAATATTTTTATAACGGGAAAAGCCGGAACGGGCAAATCCACATTATTGAAATATTTTATAAAAAATATAAAGAAAAATAAAGTAATTCTGGCGCCAACAGGCATTGCCGCTTTAAATGTGAGCGGGCAGACAATTCATTCATTTTTCCGATTTCCTCCAACAATAATAAATCCATTAAGCATTAAATCCGATTATAGAACAGATTTATTCAAAAATTTACAGATGCTCATAATTGATGAGATTTCAATGGTTAGAGTCGATTTAATGCATGGAATTGATATTGCATTAAGGAAAAATAGAAACAGACCTAATGAGCCCTTTGGTGGTGTGCAATTGGTTCTTATCGGAGATTTATTTCAGCTGCCACCTGTTCTGCCAGAAACAGCAATGGAGTTCATTTTTAATACTTACGATGGGCAGTATTTTTTTAATGCTCCAGCTTTTAAAGATATAGAATATCATTTCAAAGAACTTTCTAAGATATTTCGCCAATCGAATGAGCATCAGGAATTTATCTCATTGCTAAATAAAATTAGAAAGAACGAAATTGATTTTGACGATATGACGCTATTAAATTCAAGATATAAAGATAAATTTGATGATGACGATAACTCAATTTTTTTAACGTCAAGAAGAAATATTGCAAGGAGTATTAATTATAATAAATTAGATAATTTAAAAAATGAAAAGTTTACTTATATAGGTTCATTATCGGGAAAATATGCAAAGTTGAAAGAGGAAGGCGAAAGCAAGCTTGAAGATAAATTACCTGCACCTTATGTTTTGGAATTAAAAAAAGATGCTAAGGTGATGATGCTAAGAAATGATTTCGATAAAAGGTGGTATAATGGAAGTATTGGTAAAGTTGAAAAATTAGAAAAAGATACAATTACAGTTAATATTTATGGAAAAAGCCATAAAATAAGGAGAGAAAGCTGGAATGAAGTTGAATATCGTATCAACGAAAAAACAAATGAAATAGAAGAAAAAACTACTGCTGCTTTTACTCAATTTCCATTGCAGCTTTCTTATGCAGTAACTATTCATAAAAGTCAGGGAAAAACCTTTGACAAAATTATTGTGGATGTTGGAACAGGCGCCTTTGCTCACGGACAGGTCTATGTTGCATTAAGTAGGTGCAGGACTTTAGATGGTATCACTCTTAATCATCCTATTAGAAGCAGAGATATAATAGTTGACCCAAAAATCGCTGAATTTTATGATTCTAATGTTAAATATAAAGGAATAATTCATCAGCGAAAACTATTTACTTAACTCTCCTTGCACTTTCCCGTCTTAAATATAATGTTACTTGAATACATAGAAATAGTATTGAAAGGTAGGTATTGTATTCATAACGGAAATTTAAATAAAGCACTTGCTTTATCAGGTGGTTCAGAAAAACAAGACTGCGAAATACAAAACTACGAACAGTAAGAAGTTCTGAATTTGTTCTGTATCAAATAGTAAATGATTTTATTCAAATGTATATGAAAAAAAATTCAACTATACCACTTAGGATATAGTTGAATTATATTTTGTTTTGAAAGAAAAAATTATTTATTTTCTTTATAGAATTCTTCCATAAATTTAATTAATGCTTTAATTGTATCAACTGGGCAGGCATTATAAATAGAAGCACGGATACCACCAACAGAGCGATGTCCTTTAAGATTTGTCATATTATATCTTTCTTTTGCTTCTGCAATGAATTTTGCTTCCAACTCAGGTTTAACGCAATTGAATGTAACATTCATAAGCGAACGGTCTTTTGGATTTGTTACTGCACCTTTGTAGAAATCAGAATGAGCATCAATTGCATCATAAAGTAATTTAGATTTCATTTCATTATTCTTTTGGACTGCTTCGAGACCACCTTGAGCCATAATCCATTTGAATGTTCTTGAAACAACAAACACTGGAAGGCAAGGAGGAGTATTGAACATAGATTCATTGTCATAATGAGTCTTGTAAAAAAGCATAGTTGGAACTTCTTTGCGGGCATTTTCTTCTGCCCATTGCTTTTTAATTACAACCATAGTAACGCCAGCGGGACCTATATTCTTTTGGGCACCAGCATAAATTAAACTATACTTTGAAAAATCACGTTTCATAGCAAACATATCGGAAGACATATCTGCAATTAGTGGAACGCCTTTTGTATCTGGAATATTGTCTTTCCATTCAGTTCCATAAATAGTATTATTTGTTGTTAAATGGACGTAATCAGCATCAGGTGAGAATTTGAATTCAGTAGGAATATAATTGAAATTCTTATCTTCTGAAGAAGCTGCTACATTCAATTCGCAATTAAATATACCAGCCATTGACTTTGCTTCTTTAATAGCTTTTTTAGACCAAACGCCGGTATTGATATAATCCGCTTTCTTATGTAAAAAATTGTATGGAACCATTAAAAATTGTAAACTTGCACCACCACCGAGGAACATTACGTAGTATTCCTCAGAGGAAAGATTCATTAGCTTAAGGCAATCAGCTTGTGCTTCTTTCATAACGTTATCGAAATCTTTTGCTCTATGGCTAACTTCCATTATTGACATTCCACTATTATTGAAGTTCAGGACTGCATTAGCTGTTTCTTCTATTACTTGAATTGGAAGTACAGCTGGTCCGGCACTAAAATTATGTGCTCTTGTCATTTCTGCTTTTATCATTTCTACTCCTTTTAAGGATTTATAATTTAACAAATATAAACACTTACAAATTTATGATTAATTATTATAATTTCATAATTTTATTTTTAAAATGTTTTAATTTGTTGATTTGTTGATTTGGTTATCAGCTTCCCAAATTTAATCCGGGAAGGTGAGAATTTGAGTCAAAAAATTATTTAATAAATTTATAATTTTTTTTATACAAAAAGTACTATTTACCAATAATTTGGAAAAGCTCTTCTAACTTTGGAGTTAATATTATTTCAGTTCTTCGGTTTGCAGCTCTTGCTTCAGTAGTTTCACCTTGAATAACAGGAAAATACTCACTTCTTCCTGAGGCAATAATACGAGTTGGATTCACTTGTCCTTCAACAGTCAAATATCGCACTACTTCTGTTGCTCTTAATACGCTCAAATCCCAATTATCCTTAAATCTTGACTGACTTGTTACTTTTTGGTCGTCAGTATGCCCTTCGACCAGAACGTTTATATCCGGTTGTGTATTCAGAACCTGTGCCAACCCGAGCAATGCATCTTGTCCATTTTTATCAATGGAGGTGCTGCCAGTTTTGAAAAGTAATTGATTTGAAAGAGAAACGTAAACCTTTCCATCTTTAACCGAAACGGTTAGTCCTAAATCTTTAAAACCGAGCAAAGCATTGTTGATAGTATTGCGTAAAGCAGTAACAATGGAATCCCTTGCGTTAAGTTTCTGCTGGATTTCCTGAATTTTCTTCTCGCGAAGGAAAATATCCGTCTGAAGTGCTTCTAATTGTTCAATATACTGCTGAGCTTCGTTAGAGCTGCTGGATTTAAGAGATTGATAATTCTTTTTCAAAGTAGAATATTCTTCTTCCAATTTTTCTTTTTGCCCGTTGATTTCAGATATCTGCTTGTATAAGTTTGAAATAGTTTCATTAGTCTTAGTTACTATGCTTTGTAAGGAATCGCTGCTGGTTTGTAATGAATCTTTCCACTGCACCATCAAGTCGTATTTCCCGGTAGTAACGCAAGAAACAAGCAATATACTTGTAATTATAGAAAGAATAATTGTTTTATACATATTTACCTCATATTTATTTAAAATTTTCTTAATAAATGAATAATATATTACAAATTTAATAAATTCACAGAACTATTTTAAGCATTATTTCTTTGCCATCTTTTAAAGTGGCTAACCGCAAAATATAATGTAATTTTAAGTGTCATTTTAAACCCCAGATAAAAGACATTTATTTAAATGGAGATAACATAAAGTTTAGAAAGATTAGATAGTTTAGATGGTTTAGAATTTAAACTTTCGCAATATCAAGAAACCTTCGGAATGTTTTATGGGATAAAAGTAGCGATGTCATTGGTAAGCGTTGTGAAGAATCTCAAACTCTGTATTAGCAATGACGTGAGATTCCTCGCTGCGCTTACCAATGACATTTTTTTTACGATAAATTGCAAAATTATTTTTTATGAGGCAAATCTCCTAACTCTTTTATTTTCGTTATGGGATTAGTAGAACTGACTTTACAATTTGCCAGATGAGCTCCACCACCAAGATAAAACACGTTTTTAAATCCATTTTGCATAAAATAGCAAGCAACCTCAAAAGAGCGTGGTCCTCTTTGACAAATCAATAAAATATCTTCTCTTTGATTAAAATCACTGATTTTTTCTCTAATATTGGAGATTGAAATTTCAATAGCTTTAACTGGAAGCGGTTCAGCTTTTATTTCTGATTTTTCTCTTAAATCAATTATTATTCCAGTAAATTTACTGAGTAAATTTGCAGGGAAACACATTAAATTGTTTTCCTCCTGCATTATTGCTATTGAGGCAAGATTAATAAGAGGATTAAGTGGCGAAGAATGAGTGGGAGTATAAGCATGCTCAAATTCTAATAAATCATAAAGTACTGCTTCTTTTTGACAAAATATTGAAAAAGAATCAATATAACGGGTTACTTCTCCTGTTCCGATTAACTGTAAACCAAGTATTCTGTAAGAACTTTTCTCATAAACTAATTTTGCAATCAAATCCTTTACATCTGGATGATAATCTGGTCTATCGTAAGTACTAATAACGACAGATGCAGAGTTATATCCAAATTGCTTTGCTCTTTCTTCTGTTAATCCACAACAAGCAAAAATCTGATTGAATACTTTTATTGAACAAGTTCCAACCGCACCCTTAAAAATATTATTCAGTCCAAATATGTTATCAGCAATTATTTTCCCTTGCCTGTTAGCAAGAGAGCCGAGAGGAAAATAATCCAGCCGATTAGTTATTAAATTTTTAATTTCAATGCAATCGCCAGCAGCGTAAACATTTTCTATATTTGTTTGTAAATATTCGTTTACTAAAATACCACCGTAATTACCTGTATTTATCCCGATAGTTCTTGCCAATTCTACATTCGGCACTACTCCCAAACAAATAAAAATATAATTGCATTCAATTACTTTGCTATTTGATAATAGAATATTAAAGCCACCATTGTTATCAGTTTCGATTTTGTCAACTTTTGTTGAAAGTTCTAACTTAATATTTTGATTAGAAAACACTTTACTAATAAATGGAGCAAAATCATTGTCCATAATTTTTGGAAGTAAGCGGTTTTCTTTTTCAATTAAATAAGTATCAATTCCCCAAAGCGAAACCATAGCTTCAACAAGTTCGCAGCCAATAAGACCAGCACCAATTATAGCAACTTTACTGATTTTTCCGCTCTGTGTTTTTTCACGGAATTTCTTTGCATCTATTGGATTATGGAAAAATGAAATATTTTCAGATTTCGGATAAGAAAAAGGTGGCTTTGATGGTGTAGCACCAGTTGCAAAAACTAAATAGTCGTATCTTAAATCAAATTCTTTATTAAGGCAATTTTTACAAATAACTGATTTTGTTTCAGTGTTTAAGGAAATCACAGCAGTATTCAAAAAGCATTTAATATTTTTGACTTTAAGAAAATATTCTTCATTTCTTATTAATCCATAAGGAGTTTTAGCTAAATCATAGAACTCGTCAACATCACCGGAAGCAAAAAAAGGCATACCGCAGGTTCCATAAGAAAGAAAGCTGTTTTTTTCAATTATTGTAATATCAAATTTATTTGAAAGCCGGGACAAACGAGCTGCAGCTTTGCATCCAGCAGCCATTCCACCAATTATTATTACTTTTTTCATAAATTTTCAAAAAAAAATAGTAAATTAAAAAAAAAATAAATGCAATTTTTCTAAAACTTTTCTTTGATTTTTAGTTTTTTTTCAATAAGTTATAAGTTTATATAATAAAAAAATAATTAAAGAATTTTATAATAAAAAAATGGAAGAAAACATCATTCGAGAGCATATTAAATTAAAAGAGTTAATAACATTGTTTATTAAACATAAGAAATTTCTCTTTTATTTTGTAGGTATATTCACAATAATAATATTTTTATATACTTTAATATGCCCACGTGAATATGAGGCATATACTTCAATTTTACCACCTGAGAAATCTAATACGCCGGGAATATCTTCAATGCTTTCTTCTTTTGCTGGTGGTGCGCTTTCATTAGCCAATATAGACCAGTCTGCAAAAACTGTGCTTTATACAGAAATGCTAAAAAGTCGTCAAGTCGCTTCATATATCGCTGAAAAGCTCAATTTAAAAGAGCATCGGCTTTTCAAAAAGTTAAACAGAGATGATATGCTTTATGAAATTCTTGCTTTGATGGACGTAAGTAACAACAGAAGCGGAATTATTTATGTTAATGTAGCAATAAAAACGCCGTTTTTTTCAAGTCAAAAGGAAAAGGCGGAAACAGCAAAGCTTGCATCAGATATTGCTAACTATGCGTATATTGCTTTAGATTCAATAAATAAAAGCATCTCATCTTCAACAGCTATGCAAAAAAAAGAATTTATTGAACGTGTTTTGCTCGAAAAACAGTTAGAGCTTGACTCAATAGACAGAGAACTTGAAAAATATCAGAAAGAAAACAAAGTGCTTGCAATCGACAAGCAAACTCAAGCTATTGTTACAAATGCCATTACAATAGGCAGTGAACTTGCTAAAGCAGAAATTGAACTAAATATTATGCTACAGGAGTATGAGCAAAGCTCTCCAACTGTTCGCATTCAAAAAGAAAAAGTAGCTAATTTAAAAAATCAATACAATAGAATTCAAAGTGGTGGACTCACCTCAACAGATGAGTTCTCTATTCCACTCCAGAATATTCCAAATATTATTCGTGAATATACTAATCTGCTTCGTGAACAAAAAATATTGGAGCAGGTTAATATCTATTTGGAAACACAGAAATATCAGGAAGCAATTCAGGCACAAAACGATGTATCAATAATTGAGCAGTTAGATTATGCAGAGCCAGCAATAGAACCGATTTCGCCAAGATTAATACCTACTACAATACTCGGTTTTGTGCTTTCTATATTTATTGGTTTTGGTATTGTTATCTTCAAATCAATAAGAAAAAATTAATAAGAAAAATTAATAAAAAAGTAATATATTTGCAAATTTGCATTTAATACAAAAAAAATTATAAATATAAATAATTAAAATTATGTCAAGATATAAAACGTATCAGTATATTGAGAACTTATCTGAAGTCGTTGGGAAAGAAGTAATTTTGCGCGGCTGGGTTTTCAATAAAACAGGCAAGGGTAAATTGCAATTCATAATCTTACGCGATGGCACTGGAATTGCTCAATGCGTTGTGTTTAAAGGAAATGTAAGTGAGGAAATTTATGAACAGGCAAAATCCCTTACACAAGAATCATCAGTAATAATTACCGGAACAGTTAAGCAAGAAAATCGGGCTCCCGGCGGTTTTGAAATTGATGTAACCAATTTAGAAATTGTCCAGCTTTCTAAGGATTATCCAATAACTCCAAAAGACCACGGCGATGGTTTCCTGATTGAACATAGACATCTTTGGCTTCGTTCTTCTAAGCAGCATGCTATTATGAGAGTTCGTTCTGCAGTTATCAAAGCAATTCGCGATTTCTTCGATGGAAACGGATTTAGATTAATGGATTCACCTCTTCTTACTCCAAATGCTTGTGAAGGAACTTCTACTCTTTTTGAAACTGATTATTTTGACTTTGGAAAAGCATACCTTTCTCAGTCCGGACAGCTATATGCAGAAGCTTCTGCTTTATCGCTTGGTAGAGTTTATACTTTCGGCCCTACTTTCCGTGCTGAACGCTCAAAAACTCGCAAGCATTTAACTGAATTTTGGATGGTTGAGCCGGAAATGGCTTGGTTCGATTTAAATGATGATATGGATTTAGCTGAAGATTTAATTGAATATATAGTCCAGTATTGTTTAAAAACCTGCGAGCGTGAACTCAATACTCTTGAACGCGATACAACAAAACTTGAAATCATCAAGCGTCCTTTCTATCGTATGAGTTATACCGAAGCAGTTGATTGGCTAATTGCAAATAAAATCCCCTTAATTCAAAAAGATGAAGAAGGAAAAGAAGTTCATATTCATCCGTTCCCTTGGGGCGAAGATTTTGGAAGCGTTCAGGAAGAAGCAATAATGGAGCAATTTGATAAGCCCTGCATTATCCATCGTTACCCAGTGGAGGCAAAAGCATTTTATATGAAGCAAGATATTGAAAATCCAAAAGTTGTTCTTGCTATGGATATGCTCGGTCCCGAAAAAGCTGGCGAACTCATTGGTGGAAGTCAAAGAGAAGATAATTATGACTTACTTCTTGAAAGAATCAAGCATCATAATCTTCCAATTGATGCTTTCCAATGGTATCTTGATTTAAGGAAATATGGGTCAGTCCCTCACAGCGGTTTTGGCCTTGGTGTTGAAAGGACTGTTAAATGGATTACCGGTGCAGGACATATTCGCGAAACTATTCCTTTCCCTAGAACTATTTACAGAATAACTCCATAATTGGTTTATTTGTTTTATAGTTTGAAAGATTTAATTGCTCAGATTTATTAGAACTTGCATTTAAAGAGAATTTGTGTAAATAATAAATTCTGTCATTATAAGCGTCAGTAAAGAACCAAGTTTTTGGAATTAATAATATAAATTCTTTACTTTGTTAATAATAACAGATAAAATTGAATTTTATAACTCACATTATATAAACTGATTAATTCATCTGATGACTTCGAGTCATCGGATGAATAGATTCAATAGAGATATATGAAATTTAAAAAAATATAATTATCAATTAACAATTAATAAAGTGTCAGTTTTAAAACAATACATAGAATTAGTAAATCGCTGGACAGTTTTTGGAATAATAGCAATAGTTTCAGCATTTACGATTTTTTATGTAGCCAATGTAATCTATATCAACAAACTATTACAACAGAATCAAATATTAGACAAGAATTATGAGTCATTAAGAAATAGCAACAATATTTTGAAAACCCGGCTTAATCAGATTCAATCACCATCACGCATAATAGAAATAGCAGAGAAGCAACTTGGAATGGTCAAAGCAGAGGAACTACCAATATATTTGAGAGAATAAGATATGTTTTTTGAAGTTGCTGGAATAGAAGTCCATCCGTTAATTCCCCCACTGGTTGCTTTAGTAATATCAACCTTTACTTCAACTGGTGGGATTTCTGGAGCATTTTTACTTTTACCCTTTCAAATGAGCGTTCTTGGTTTTACAAGTCCAGCTGTTAGCTCAACTAATCAACTATACAACATAGTTGCTAATCCAAGTGGAGTATTTAAATACATCAAAGAAGGGCGAATGGTCTGGCCTCTTACCTGGATTGTAGTAGCAGGGACATTGCCCGGAGTTTTCATAGGAGCTTTCATAAGAATAAACCTACTTTCTGACCCTACTATTTTTAAAATCTTTGCTGGTTTCGTACTTCTTTATATAGGATTACGTCTAATTAAAGATATATTTAAAAAAAACAATAATAAGAATAATTCTGAACAACGTTTTCAGGAATTAGTAAAAAATTTCAAGTCAAATCAAAACGGTGGTTCGCTTCAACTCCCACGCTCATCAGTAAAAAAATTCAATTTCAAAGAATTAAAATACGAATTCTACGGTGAAATCTTTACAGTTCCAACTATTTCAATGTTTATAATTAGTTTTATAGTAGGAATTGCTGGCGGAGCTTATGGAATAGGCGGCGGAGCAATAATTGCACCGATTTATATAGCTTTTTATAAATTACCTGTTTATACTGTTGCCGGGCCCGCACTTATGGGAACATTCATAACATCTGTTGCCGGTGTTTGTTTTTATCAGCTTTTATCTCCTTTTTATCCTACTTTAACTATTGCTCCTGATTGGCTGATTGGTGTGCTTTTTGGCATAGGAGGTCTTATTGGAATGTATATAGGAGCAAGTATTCAAAAATACATTCCAGCAAAAATCATTAAATGGATACTTGGGATATGTATTTTTTTCTTAGCAATTAATTATATTTTAGAAATATTTAAATAATATACGGAGTAACAATGGAACTTAATAAACTGGACATTTTCATAGAAATTGCACAACAAAAGCCCAAGAAGCGAGTAGCAGTTGCTGCTGCTGAAGATATCAATGTCTTGGAAGCAATTTACGCAGCAAAAGCAAATGGTATTTGCGACCCTCTTCTAGTTGGAGATTCAAAAAAAATCAGAGAAAATGCCGAAAAATTTAATATTGATTTAACCGGCACTGAAATTATTGAGGAAAAAAATCCATCTAATGCAAGCCGAATATGTGTTAAGCTAATACGTGAAGAAAAGGCACATATAATGATGAAAGGACTTGTTAGCACTGCTGAATTCCTTAGAGCTATTCTTGACAAAGAAAATGGTTTAAGATGCGGCAATTTGTTAAGTCATATTGGTTTCTTCGACCCTAAAAGATATCATAAGCTGATTGCTGTTACTGATGCAGCTCAAAATGTTGCTCCTTCTTTAGAAGATAAAATTTCTATTGTAAATAATTCTGTAAATATGTTTAATAATTTAGGAATTGATAAGCCAAAGATTGCAGTGCTTGCTGCTGTAGAAGCTGTTAATTACAAAATGCCCGCTTGCGTTGACGCTGCATTAATCACTATGATGAATAAACGTGGACAGTTTAAAAATGCAATTATTGACGGACCGCTTGCTTTTGATGTTGCTATTTCAAAAGAAGCAGCAAAGCATAAAGGATTAGAAAGCGAAGTTGCTGGAGACCCTGATTTATTGCTAACTCCAGACATTGAAGCTGGCAATATTTTATATAAAAGTTTTACTTATATTGGTAGTGCTTCTGTTGCTGCTGTCATTCTTGGTGCTACTGCTCCTATTGTCCTTACTTCAAGAGCGGATACTGAAAAAAGCAAGATGATGTCTCTTGCTCTTGCTGCTGCTTCTTGTTAATGTTTTTTATTTAAGAAAGTGCCAAAATTGTTAACTTAGCGTAGCGAAGAATGAACTGCTATAACTTTTTAATCTCTTAACTATATATATTACATATATTTATAAAAATATTTTTAAAAGAGAAGTCATAGGATGACTGTTAGTCATCCTATGACTAAAAAAGCTCATTTCCACAAAAGTAAACTTCTTAATTTATATCCGTTTCATAATGAAAGACAAAAGTAACGATTTCATTATAAAAATTTTCTTTAATTTTTCTTTAAAATCTTTCTTTATTGTGTAAAAAATTGAACTTTTATTCTTAAATTTGTAATTTATATTTTAAAATTTAATTAAAATTAGCTATAAAATTGAAAATTATTTATAAATTAAAGAAAAGCAATGAAAATATTAGCAATCAATCCCGGTTCTACTTCAACAAAAATCTCGGTATATGAAGATACAAAATCACTTTGGACAAAAACACTTCGTCATTCATCTGAAGAAATATCTTCATACCCAAAAATTATTGACCAGTTTGATTTTCGTAAAAAAATAATTATTGAATCAATTAATGAAGCAGGTTTTAAATTAAATGAAATTGGGGCTGTTGTTGGTAGAGGCGGCTTGCTAAAACCAATTCCCGGTGGTGTTTATTTAGTAAATGAGTTATTAATAGCAGATTTAAAAAAAGAAATAATGGGTGAACATGCTTCCAATCTCGGTGGCATTATTGCAAATGAAATAGCAAAAACTATAGGAAACAATACAAAAGCATATATCGTTGACCCGGTTGTTGTTGACGAAATGGACGACATTGCTCGTTTTTCAGGAAGCCCGGAAATTCCTCGCGTCAGTATTTTTCACGCATTAAATCAAAAAGCTGTTGCTCGCAGATATGCCCGCGATATTAATAAAAAATATGAAGAATTAAGCTTAATTGTTGTTCATCTTGGTGGTGGTATTTCTGTTGGAGTTCACAAGAACGGACGTGTTATTGATGTAAATAATGCCCTTAATGGTGATGGACCTTTTTCACCTGAACGCACTGGCTCCCTTCCTGTGTCTGGACTGGCTAAGCTTTGTTTCTCTCAAAAATACACTCTTCCGGAAATTTTAAAACATCTGACCGGCAAAGGTGGTATGGTTGCATATCTCGGAACAAATAATGCAAAAGATGTTGAAGATAAAGCCGCTGCCGGAGATGAAGAATACAAAAAAGTTTACGAAGCTATGGCTTATCAGATAGCTAAAGAAGTTGGTGCTGCGGCTACTGTCCTTTGCGGCAAAATTGATGCAATACTTGTTACTGGCGGTTTAGCTTATTCTGATATGCTAAACGAATGGTTAAAAGAACGTGTTGCTTTCCTTGCTCCTATTAAAATTTATCCCGGTGAAGATGAAATGCAAGCTCTTGCTGAAAGTGTTTATTATTCTTCTATTGGTGAAATTGAAGTAAAAGTTTACAAATAATATTTATTATTTCAATCATCGGATGACTGCCAGTCATCCGACAAAAAAATTTTTATTGTTCAAATAGATACACTCATATTTCAGACTTTACAGTTAATATCAAACCGCTTACAATAATAGCAATATATTATGTCATTCCGGACGTAGCGAGGAATCTCACAAGTCATTGTTACATCTATACTTGAGATTCAACACTTCGTTACCAATGACATCTTTACTTTTGTCGGTCATTCTCTATTTAAATAAAAGTCTTCTTTTATAAGGGGGTTCGGATTGACATTTTGATTTTGCACTTTTAGTTAGCGGTTTGGTATAAAACTACTCTTACTTAAACTTAACTTTTCCTTATTACTTCTAATCCTGAGGTAGAAGTGTCCATTCCCCATCTAAAAATAAACATTCTAGCTTGGCAATCCTCTATTACTGATTGCAATACTAAAGTTGAATTATTATTTGTAAAAGTATAATTATAAACTGCCTCATTTTGACATTCATTGTCAGAAAAGAATTTCATTTTATTTCCCGGAAGCAGTTCATAATCGATTGTTGTATTGATATGTCCTTTAACGGTATCATTTACAACAAAATTAAAAGTGCTGTTTTAGTTGAAAGTTAAATTACAATTAAATTGTAGAGTATCATTTTCAACTATATGACGCTGCCACTGATTATAAATCGGAGATATTGATTCATTTGAATTAGAATCGCTACAAGAAAATAGTGATAATGCAAGTAAGTATATGCTTAAGATTTTAAAAAGATTATTATACATAGGTTTATTTTAATTAGTGGAAAAAATATGTTTACTTCAAATACAAAGGTCCATCTGGTCCTACTGGGAGACCAAGTAAAATCCATATAACTAAAATTATTAGCCAGCCAATTGTGAAAACAATAGAATAGGGCAGCATAGTAGAAATAATGGTTCCAATGCCGTATTTTTCATCGTATTTTTGTGAAAAAGTAACTATCAATGCAAAATAGCTCATCATCGGTGTTATTATATTTGTAACGGAATCACCTATTCTAAAAGCTGCCTGCGTAAGTCCGGGGTGGTAGCCCAGAAGCATAAACATTGGTATAAATACTGGCGCCATAATTGCCCATTTAGCCGATGCACTCCCCATAAAGAGATTAATAAAAGCACAAAGCAAAACAAAACCAACAATAAGCGGTATTCCAGTTAAATTTATGCTTTGTAGCCAATCAGCACCGTTTATTGCTAAAATAATTCCAAGATTACTATGTTTGAAAAAGTAAACAAATTGTGCAGCGAAAAACACAAGCACTATGTAACCGGATAAATCAGCTATTGAATGAGAGATATGTTTGATTGTATCCCTATCGTTTTTTATTGTTCCCACTATTATTCCATAAACTAAACCGGGAAATATAAAGAACAACACAATACCAATTATTATTCCATCGAAGAATGGAGAACGTAAAATTGAACCATCAGTTGGATTACGCAATAGCCCGTTTTCAGGAATAATCGTAATTGCCAGAATTGCAATTACAAAAAGCAAGCTAATCAAAGCCCATTTTAAGCCCTTTTTTTCTAACGGCTTAAGCTGGTCTATCGCAATTTGTGGGGCTGCCCCGCTATATTTTCCAAGACGCGGTTCTACAATTTTTTCAGTTATCCAGATTCCAGCAAGAATAATAAAAAAGGCAGAAAAGAACATAAAATAAAAATTAACAGCTGGATTAATAACCATTTCAGGATGCAGGATTTGAGCTGCCGGAGTGGAAAGTCCAGCCAAAATTTGTTCGTCAGCACCAATTAAAAAACTCGCACCAAAGGCACCGCTCACTCCACAGAAAGCTGCTGCAAGACCAGCCATAGGATGCCTCCCAACCGCATTGAAAATTAAAGCACCAAGTGGAATTAAAATTACGTATCCGGCTTCAGAAGCGATATGAGATAAAATGCCGGCAAGCACAATAGAACCCGTTAGTAACTTTGGCGGAGCGCCCAAAACCAACGCTCTTATCATTATGTTGAATAAGCCGGAACCTTCTGCTACTCCTATTCCAATCATTACCACAAGCACGTAGCCCAAAGGAGGAAATTCTACGAAATTATTTATTACGTTTGTGTAAATCCAGCGTATTCCATCGCCACTCAATAAGTTAGATACCTTGATTACTTCCTTACTTATTGGATGAATTGCAGTGAAATCAAGCATTGCTGCAATCCAAGATAAAATTACAACAATTATAGCTAGTAAAGCAAAAATCGTTGCCGGATGCGGAAGTTTATTTCCAATTATTTCTACATAATCTAAAAATTTAAGAACAATTTTATTAAAACTGAATTTTGAAGGGCTGCTGCTTTTTACCATTTACTTATCTTTTTCTTTTTTAATAAAATACAAATTTAATCTTTATTTTCTTAAACAGAAATAGAAATTGAAGCCAAACATAAGATTTTCATTTAATTTTCTTAAATTTGAATAATTTTTAGTTGCGAATTATTTGTTTGATGATTTTAATTAGATTTATAAAATATATTTTGTTTTTTACTTGTCATTCTGAATCCTCAATGAAGGAAGACCTTTATTTAAATGAAGATGACATCACTAAATATGTCATTCTGACGGATGTCAGAATCCATCTTATTTTTGTTCAGTCGATATTCTATATTAGCTATTTCATTAATACATTCGGACTTGCCCAAATGTATCAAGCGAGTAAGCTCGCTTGCTTTTCCAAGATGGATTCTGACATCCGTCAGAATGACAAGAAAAGATGTCATTCTGAACGAAGTGAAGAATCTCTATTCTTGTGGTATCAAATACTTGTGAGATTCCTCGCTCCGCTCGGAATGACACCATTGTTTCCACTCCTTCCCAAGTTCAACTTGAAAAGGAGAAATTTTTATGGAATTTCTATTTCAAAATTATTATCACTAATCTTTCTCCTTTTCTTTCTTTCAATTTCCTTAAATGCTGAGCCAAATAACTTTGATATACTTAGTGATTCTATTGTTAAACAGTTTCCAGAAATAAAAGTAGAAGCAAAAGCAGAAGATAACAACACATCAATCAAATACACATCAAATACAAAAATTGAATCGGATTATTTCAACCTTATATCACCGATGCAACTTAGCGATATAATCAATATTTCGCCAGGTCTCTTCGTGAAAAACTATGGCGGTTTGGCTGGGCTGAAAACTGTTTCTATCCGCGGAACTAATGCTCAGCATACATTAATACAACTTGACGGCATTACACTCAATTCCTCGCAAAATTCCACTTTCGATTTATCTCTGCTTCCGATGAAAATTGTAGAGAATATCAGTATTTCCAAAGGTGGCCTTTCTGCTATATATGGAACTGGTGCTATCGGCGGTGTAATTGAAATTAACACTAAACACAGCAATAAACTATCATATAAAGTAGAAAGCAAATATGGTTCTTTTTACGATTTATCAACTGCTGCAAGTATTTCTGTTCCAATAAAAATTGTTAGCATATCTGGTTTGATTGAATACCAAAGTTCAAAAGGAAATTATCCTATTAATGTGATTCATTTTGGCGAGGAAAAAGAAGTAAAACGCGAAAATGCTGACTTTGAAAATATTTCGGGTGGATTGAATGCAAGTGCTTTGTTTGAAAATTCCAAACTTAATGGATTTTTTCTAATTAGAAGTTCGGAGCGTGGCTCGCCCGGTGCTGTCGTTCAGGGAGCAATCGAAAATTCTGTTGCACGGCTCAAAGAAAAAGACTTTCTCAGTTCCTTAAAATATTCTTATTTTCTTTCTGAAAACAGCAATATTTCATTTTCAGTTTATGGTAAGCTTTCAAATTTCAACTTTGTTGATTTGGATAAATTTACAAGTGAACTAAAAAAAACTGACTTCACGAGCAGAGATATAAAGTTCAATTTAAATTTCAATCTTTTAAAGAAAAAATCTAATTTGCAAGTTGGTTTGGAAGGAGCTTTTTCTGATTTGCGTGGAAATATGTTGCAGAAAAATGTAGGTGATTACATTAAAAGGAATAGCATTGGTTTTTATTCCAATTATGATTTTCAAATTTATAATACTGAATTGCTTACGAGCAATGCCTTTACCGGATTCCGCATTGATGGGGTTGAAAATTTTTCTCCTACATTATCTCCGATGCTCGGTGCATTAATATCTGCAAACAATTTTCCGTTAGAGCTAAAGTTCACAGTATCAAGCAATTACCGCACTCCGAGTTTTAACGAAATGTATTATTTAAATTATGGTTCAACAAATTTGAAAACGGAAAAATCCACTTCATTTAATATTGGAGCAAATTCAAAAGTATTTGGTTTTAAAGTCGGTTTAGATGTTTTTAATATAATAACGAAGGATTTAATTGTTTCAACTGCAACAAGCCCAATTACATGGGAGGCGATGAATATAAAAAAAGCGATTTCGAAAGGCATTGAATTTGCAATTTCAAACGATTCTCTTTTCGATTTTATAGATTTGAAAATTGCATACACATTGCAAGCTACCACAGACGAAAGCGAAAATTCTGTTTTAAAAGGCAGGCAAATTGTTTACACTCCTAAAGAACTATTAAATGCAAATTGTGTTTTTAATATTGATGGTTATTATCTTGGGATGTTGCTTAACTATACCAGTTTTGTTTATTCAATCGCAGATAATTCAAAGGAATCAGTAATACCCTCGAATTTTATTACAAATCTTTTCTTTTCAAAGACGATTAAAATAAACGAATACAAAATTGAATTGCGGGCAGAAGCATTAAACGTTTTCAATGAAAAATATGAAATAATCAAAAATTATCCAATGCCACAGCGGGCTTTCATAATTGGTGCTTCATTTCAGTTGTAAATTATGATGAGTTTTTAAAATTGTAATTCTGAGGCAAATATAAACGAAGACTTTTACTTTTAGTGAAATGAACTTTTTAGTCATCGGAAGACTGCCAGTCATCCGATGACTACTGTTTAGGAATGAAATTATTATAATTATATGTTTTACATATATTTACGTGCAACAAAAGCCGAAGTAGTTTATTAGGAACGCAGCGAGGAATCTCACAAGTCATTTTAGCAAAAACTTAAAAAAATTTGTTAAATCTAATCAGGTATAAACGCTTGTAAGTTCAGATAGCATCTCTTGATTTAACATTTCATTTTTGCGAATATTATTGAATTTTTCTAATAAATCATCAACAGTAAGCCATTTTTTTTCATTTAATGGAATGTCATCAATAATCTGTCCTTTGTGCATCATAATAGTTCGGTTACCGAAATCAAGAGCTTGCTGCATAGAATGAGTAATCATAATCGTTGTAAGATTATATTTTTCAACGAAGTGATTAGTTAATTTCATTACTTGGGCTGCAGATTTTGGGTCAAGGGCAGCAGTGTGTTCATCAAGAAGTAGTACTTTTGGTTTGTTGATAACCGCCATAAGCAAAGTAAGTGCCTGACGCTGTCCGCCAGATAGAGTTCCAATGGTATCTTGCAAGCGTTCTTCAAGCTGCATTTCTAAATATTTTACTTCTTCTTTAAAAAAAGAAAGCTGATGTTTGCTTAATCCAAGCTTGGGCTTTTTATGATGATTACGTAAATAAGCAATATGCAAATTTTCTGCTATTGACATATTGGCTGAAGTTCCTGTAAAAGGATTTTGAAAAACACGGGCAATATGTTTTGCCCTTTTAAAATCAGGATTAAATGAAACATCATTGCTATCTATTTTGATTTTGCCTGCATCAGGGAAAAAAGAACCAGCAATTGCATTAAGTAATGTAGTTTTTCCACTTCCGTTGGTTCCAATAATAGTTACAAAATCACCTTCTTTGACATTTAAATTGACTCCACGCAAAGCATAAACTTCATTTATTGTGCCCGGATTAAATTTCTTGTGTACATTTTCAATTGTTATCATAATTCCAGAATTTTTTAATAATACAAATTTTTAGCTCATTTAATTTCATTCAGAAATAAAAATTCTTTTGCTTCGAAAAAACAATTAATTAGATTCTTCACTTCATTGACAATGACAAAACAAATTTTCAATTAACAATTATCAATTGTTTTGCTGCTTCTATTGAGCTGTCAGTAACGTTTTCTCCACTCATAAGACGGGCAACTTCATAAACTTTTTCGTTTTCCTCTAAAATTTTCATTTTAGTATAAGTATTATTATTTTCTTCGACTTTTTCGACTAAGATATTGGAATCAGCGAAAGCGGCAATTTGCGGTAAGTGAGTTATCGCAATGACTTGATGGTGGTCAGTTAGGTTTTTCATTGCTTGACCTACCTTTGTTGCAATTCTGCCGCTTACGCCAGTATCTATCTCATCAAATATCAATAAATCAAGTTCGTCGCTTTTTGCAATTATATTTTTCAAAGCGAGCATTATTCTTGATATTTCGCCACCTGATGCAACCGAGACGAGTGGCTTCGGCACTTCCCCTTTATTTGTAGAAATGAAGAACTCAACTAAATCAATACCATCTGGATATGCCTTGAATTCCTGCTTGCCAACTGTTGCGGTTAGCTGATGAATATTTGCTGAGATAGTTGAATTCTTTGATAAATTTTTTTGCTTTGAATTATTTGAATTATTTGGAATTTCTTCCTGATTAATTGTAACTTTAAACTGCGGAAAAGCAATCCCAAGCTCAACCAAATATTCCTCAATTGCTTTTTCGAACTTCTTTGCACTTTCTTTTCTGATTTTTGAAATTTCCGCGGCATTTGTCCCAAGTTCAATTTTTAAATCTTGTATTTCAAGAATTTTTTTATTTATTTCAATATCGAAATTTGAAATCAAACTTAATTCCTGCTCTAAAAATGTAGTTCGTTCTATTGCCTGCTCAACTGTTCCGTATTTTTTGCGTAATCCTTTTAAAAGAAGCTGTCGCTCTCGCATTGCTTCAATTTGCTCGGGGTCGAATGATATATTTTGCAAATAATTAAATGTAAATTTTGAAATCTCATCAATAGAAATGAGGGCAGAACTACATTCTTTCAAAAATACCTCAAAACTGCTGTCAATACTTGAAATCTGCTCTAATATTTTTTGTGATTTGATAAGCCGCGCTCTTGCAGAATAATCATCTTCAGAAAGAAAAACATTCAAATCATTAGACAAATTGAAAAGCAGTTCAGAGTTTTGCATTATATTGATTTGCTTTTCTAATTCATCGTATTCATTTTCTTTTGGAGCAATTTTTTTTATTTCAGATAGCTCAAATTCGTATTGTTCTTTCTTCAGCTTAATTTCGTTTTCCCTGTTCAATAGCTGATGAAGTTGCTCAATACTTTTTTGAATTTGATGAAATAAGTGAAAGTAATTCTTCTTTTTTACATTTAAATCAGCTATGTTATCTAATATTTTAATATGAATTTCTTTACGGAGTAAAAGCTGGTGCTGGTGCTGTCCGTGAAAATCAGCTAATAAATCGCCAATAGTCTTTAGGAAAGAAAGCTGGACTGGAGTATCGTTGATAAAGGAACGCGATGTCCCTTTGTCTGAAAGCTCGCGTCTAAGAATAAGAGATGAATCTTCGCTATCCAAATCTTCTTCTTTTAATAGCTCAAAGATGGAGTGGTTCGGGTGAATTTTAAAAATTGCTTCTATAATAGCTTTACGCTCGCCTGAGCGTATTAAATCATTAGAAGCACGCTCACCGAGTGCGAGCTGGAGTGCATCAACCATAACAGATTTACCCGCACCGGTCTCGCCAGTGATTATGTTGAGACCGGGGGCAAAATCTAATTCAATTTTTTCGATTAATGCAAAATTTTGGATAAACAAATGTGATAACATTTTATTTATTTTTTAGCAGCTATAGCGCTCTTTTCAATAGTGATTTTTACGTTGTCTGCAATTTGAATAATAAATGTGTTTCCGTCAATATCGGTAATTGTGCCGTGCATTCCAGCTGAAGTGATGATTTTATCGCCTTTGTGCAATTCGTTCAGCATTTTTTGATGCTCTTTCTGACGCTTCTGCTGCGGCCTAATCATCAGGAAATACATAATAAGAATAATAGCACCAAACATTACTAAAGTCATTATCATTCCGCTGCCGGAGTCGCCACCCTGACCGCCTGCCGGAGGCGTAGTAAAAGCATTCAATTCTAATGGGAAGAAAAACATCTTTAATCCTTTATATTAATAATAAATATATTTCAAACTTCTTTTATACAAAAATATAAAATTTTTTACTCTTCTGAACGATATTTCTCTAAAAAATCTTTTTTCCAGCTTAAAAACTCTCCATTTAAGATTTTTTGCCTTGCTGTTTTTACTAGCCAAAGGTAAAAAGCAAGGTTATGGAAAGTGCTTAACAGCAAACCAAATATTTCTCCAGATATGAAAAGGTGCCGCAGATAGGCAAGTGAAAAATTGTTCGATGCCCAAGATGGAATGCTATCGTCTATCGGTTTCTTTTCGTATTTGTATTTGGAATTTTTTATATTGATTTTTCCATTGCTTGTAAAAAGCTGTCCGTTGCGGGCGTTACGCGTAGGAAGCACGCAATCAAACATATCAACGCCTCTTTCTATTGATTCCAAAATATTTTCTGGTGTGCCAACTCCCATTAAATAGCGCGGTTTGTTTTTCGGAATTATATCTGTTGAAAAATCAACTATTTCATACATTATTTCGGTTGGTTCACCGACTGAAAGCCCACCGATTGAAAAACCATCGAAATCTTGCGAGCAGTTTTCTTCAAGGCAGATTTTCCTCAATTCCTTAAATTCGCTCCCCTGCCCTATTGCAAAAAGGTGTTGCTTTGTTTCGTAATTGTCGCGGGTTTCTTTTAAGAAGTCAAGCGATGTTTTTGCCCAGCGGACAGAACGCTCCATTGCTTTCTTTGCATCTATAAAAGAAGCAGGATAGTGGATACATTCGTCAAGCTGCATCATAATATCGGAGCCAATCGTCTGCTGGATTTCCACTACTTTTTGCGGAGAAAACCAGTGCTTTGAGCCGTCAATATGCGATTTAAATTCTACGCCGTCTTCTTTAATTTTTCGCAAATCCTGAAGTGAAAACACCTGATAGCCGCCGCTATCGGTAAGAATCGGCTTGTCCCAGTTCATAAAATTATGCAGTCCGCCAAATTCCTTTAATACTTCCGTTCCGGGACGCAGGTAAAGATGATATGTATTGCCAAGTATGATTTGCGAGCCAATTTCTTTTAACGAGCGGTGGTCAATCGCTTTCACTGTTCCTTGCGTTCCAACCGGCATAAAAATCGGTGTTTCGATTTCGCCGTGAGCAGTCTGCAAAACGCCAGCCCTTGCTTTAGAATGTGTGTCAGTTTTTATTAATTCAAACATATTTTGATTGATTTCCTAATTTTACGAAATCTAAAATACAAAACTATCTAAACTTGAGCGTTTTTGCAAGTAGAAAAGAATGGGAGTTGATTGGTTGATTGGTTTAGATGGTTCTCTCCTTCCCAAGTTGAACTTGAGAAGGAATTTTTTCAGTCATACGAACAACTTGTTGATTGTATGAGTGGAATAAACCTTCTAAACTTTCTAATCTTTATTTTGTTTGGA
This sequence comes from uncultured Hyphomicrobiales bacterium, assembly GCA_964498585.1. GTDB lineage: Bacteria > Bacteroidota > Ignavibacteria > Kapaibacteriales > UBA2268 > JAAYJM01. Next base: position 63,705 of record CAZCHH010000003.1, on the reverse strand, counting down.
ATTTTTCTTTACATTTTTCTTTTGTCTTGTCCATAATTTTTAACTATTTTTGTTGAAAAAAAATAAATAATACTTATGACAATACAAACCACAATCGGAAAAAATAAAAGCTTAATTATGAAACAACTATACTTCGGAGATTGCCTTGATGTTTTAAAAGAACTTTCTTTTAAGCATCCAGAGGGTTTTATTGATTTGATTTATATAGACCCGCCATTTAACTCAAAAAGAAATTATAATGTTCTTTTTGAAGACATAGATATGAGCGATACAAAGGCGCAAAAAGAAGCATTCTCAGATACTTGGAGCAATGTTAAATACATTGATTCTATGAATGAACTTTTAGAGCATAAACAATTGGACTTATACAATTTTTTAAAACTCGTTGAAATTACAGACCATAGTGCAGCAGCTTATTTAACTACTATGGCTCATAGAGTTTATTATATGAAATCGTTGCTTACAGATACCGGAAGTTTCTATTTGCACTGCGACCCGACAATGAGCCATTATTTGAAGCTAGTTTGCGATTATCTGTTTGGAAAAAAGAATTTTAGGAATGAAATTGTGTGGTGCTACAGAGGTGCTGGATATCCTAAAAAAGATTTTGGACGTAGGCATGATACTATTTTACGATATTCTAAAAATTATAATTATTTGTTTAATTTAGATTCTATTAGAGATGAATATGCACCAGCAACAATAGAACGCTTCAAATATTATATTGGAAATAAAAGGAAATCCGGTGATTTTGGAATGCAAACACTTCATTCTTTAGGAAAGCATCCCGATGATTGGTGGCAAATTCAACCAATAGCTCCATCTGCTATTGAACGTCTCGGATATCCTACTCAGAAACCTGAATCACTCCTTGAACGTATTATCAAAGCGAGCACCAATGAAGGTGATGTCGTTGCTGATTTCTTCTGTGGTTGCGGAACCACTATTGCAGTTGCCGAAAAACTTAATCGGAACTGGCTCGGTGTGGACATTTCACATCTTGCAATAAAACTTATTTTAGATAGATTAACTAATCCACTTGACGAAAACAGCAAGAAAACATTATTGACTGAAATAGAAATCAATGGCTATCCAAAGGATATTGCTTCAGCATACCAGCTTGCCCAGTCAACTAAGAAAGGTCGTTTTAAGTTTCAGGATTGGGTTATTGAAGTTCTTATCGGTGGCGTTTCTAACGAAAAAAAGACGTCAGATAGTGGTTTCGATGGTTATTTTACTTTTAATAAAAATGACAAGGAAAAAGGAATTGGAATTATTGAAGTTAAAAGCGGAAATGTAAAAATTAGTGATATTGCTTATATAATTGAAGTTGCAGCAAGAAAAAAAGCAGATTTAGCTGTCTTTGTTTGCTTTGAAGAATTTTTAACTGATGGTATGCTTCAGAAAGCAAAGCAGCAGGGTCATTTCATGGGATATAAAATAGATAAAATTCAAATCTTAACGATTGAACAATTATTGCAGGGAAAAAACGTTCATTTACCCGGCGGAGTAACCAATACTACATTTAAAAAAGCAGTCAATGGAAGAAAATATGAAAATGTTGAGTTACTGATAAAATAATTATTAATTATTAATTATTAATTATTAATTATAAGTGATAATTTGAAAACAATACTAATGACAAATGACCAATAACTAATGACTAAATTACAATATAAACTATAAACAATAAACTATAAACCATAAACCATTAATAATTAACAATTAACAATTAACAATTATAAAGAAGATGTCAATAAGAGCAGAAAAAGTAGCAAGTGAAGTAAAAAAATTTCTTGTAAGTCCAATAAGCGATTTAGCATCAGAGCATTCTGCGGGTCTTGCAACAATTACAGCAGTTCGTCTTTCAAAGGATTTACAAATTGCTAAAGTATATTTAAGCGTCTATGGTGGCAAAATTTCTCCACCAAAATTCATTGAAGTATTAGAAGAAAATAATAAGCAAATCCGTTATCATATTGCTTCGAAATTGCGGCTTAGGCGTGTTCCGGAGCTTCGTTTCTTCCTTGACGATACTTTGAACGAAATGGAGCATATCCAAAAATTAATTGATTCGATTAAAAGCGAGCAGCAATGATAAACGAAGAAAATTTCTTAACAAAAGACACTATTAGCAATTTTTCGGAATGGCTTGAAAATGTAGCTGCTTCAGGTGGATTTGCATTGATTGATAAAGATAGAGATTGGACTTCGTTTGACGTTGTTGCTAAAATGAGAGGTATTACTCATATTAAGAAAATCGGGCATTGCGGCACTCTCGACCCGCTGGCAACAGGTTTGCTTATTCTTGCACTTGGGAAAGCAACAAAGGAAATCAATAATTATCTGGATTTAGGAAAAAAATATTCTGCAGTTCTGAAATTAGGAGCAACCACCAAATCTTTCGATTCTGAATTTCCGGAAGAAAACATTAAGGATTTTTCTCAAATCACTTTAAATGAAATAATTAAAGTAACGTCTTCATTTATTGGCGAAATAAGTCAGAAGCCACCTATTTTTTCAGCAAAAAAAGTTAATGGAAGACGGCTTTATAAATACGCAAGAGCAGAAAAAGAAGTTGAAATCCAGCCAGTAATTGTAAATGTCCAAAACATCATCATCAATAAAATTGATTTACCTTTTATTCATTTAGATATTGACTGCTCAAAAGGAACTTATATTCGCTCAATTGCTAATGAAATTGGTGAAAAACTCGGCTGTGGAGCTTATCTCTTTGATTTGCGAAGAACAGTTATTGGGAAATATTCTGTTGATGACGCTGTTAGCATAAATCAATTAAATACATATAAACAATCAATACAATAATTTTGTTTTCGTCAATAAAAAATAATTGTAAAGTTATTGTGCTAAGACATAACCACAGGTTTCGTGAATGAAAATAATTTTACTCTGTCATTCTGAGCGGAGCGAAGAATGACACAAGATAGTAAGTCTTTTAACGAATTATTACAATAGTTTATATTTTTAACTTTAGTAAAGATTTTGAAAGGTAAATATATATAAGTCTTTAGCATTTTAAGTTAGGAATCTCAAATATTGTTTGCTAGCAAGGATTTGTCTATGTAATGAAAATAATAATTTTCTAAATTCACTTTATAATAGGATAAATTATGAAGAATTTATGTGTTTTCGCTTTAGTTTTTGCATTTTTATTTGCTGCTTGTGAAAATTCAACTGATGTAGTTAACAACAAAATGGATTGGACAGCCCCTACTCATCCATTTATGGCACCAAACGGCAAAAGTAATGTCCATAATGATGCATATATGACAGATGCTTATTCCATAAAAGGTCCTGATAGTGAAATTCTGAATATCACTATGTCTAATTTAAATCAACTTTGTGTTTCTATTGCATTCAATAGAGAAAACAAATTAGTTACTCTTGGAGTAGGTGCAGATAGTAAAAGAAACTTATATATTTTAGAACCAACGACATTGGAAGTAATTGATACCTATCAACTTCCAACAGGCACTGACTTAACACCATCAGGTGCAGGATATTTCTATCTTGACCAAAATTATAGAGTTATCGTTCCAACTGTAGATAAACGAATTTTTAAATTAAGCTGTGAAGGAAATCCAGCTAAATTTATTTTGGAAAATGAATATGATTTATCTTCTTTGCCGGACCCCTGCCACATAATATCTGCTTTACCAGACTGGTATGGAAATCTTTGGTTTGCTACTGAAGAAGGCATTGTGGGAATTGTTAGCAGCAATAAATTAGATACAGTTCAATTATCACATTTCGATTCTGATATTGAAGTTAAAGAATCCATCGCTAATTCATTTGCAGTTGATGAAACTGGTGGTGTGTTTATCGTATCTGATTATGCTTTATATAGGTTAGATTCTGATAATAATGGGAAACCGGTTATTTCCTGGCGTGAAGAATATGATAGAGGAACTGTTAAGAAACCAAGCCAGTTTTCACAAGGTTCAGGGACTACTCCGACTTTGATTTCAAAGGATTACGTTGCTATTACCGATAATGCTGAGCCACAAATGAATGTCCTGGTTTATAAAAGAGCGAAGCAGATTAGCTCTAATCGGCTACTGTGCAAAGTTCCTGTGTTTGCAAGCGGAGCTTCAGCTACAGAAAACTCTTTGATTGCATTTAACAATTCCATTATTGTTGAAAATAATTACGGCTATACAAAAGTAGTTGATTTTATTGGAAAGCTTTCAGAACCCGGCTTAACAAGAATTGATTTTAATAAAGATGGCAGTTATAATATCGCCTGGACTTCAAATTTAATTATTCCTTCCCTCATTTCCAAGTATTCGTCGGTTAATGATTTAGTATATACTTATACAAAGGATATGGAGGGCTGGTATTTCACTGCAGTTAAAGCTAGTAACGGAGAACTTGCTTTTAGAAAAAAAGCTGGGCCTGATGAGTATTTTTATAATAATCACTACTCCGGTATTGTTATTGCTCCTGATGGTACTGCTTATGTCGGCTGCCCCAAAGGAGTTATCAGATTTTCAAAATAGAAATTCAATTTTCCTGGTGTAGTAATTTTTTGTCATTCTGAACCCCAGATAAAGGAAGACCTTTATTTAAATAGAAATGACATAACTAAAAGTGTCATTCTGAAACGAAGTGAAGAATCTATCTTAGGAAAGCAAGTAAACTTGCTCACTTGTTACATTTGGGCGAGCCCAAATGCTTCGTAAGATAGCATATATCGAATAAGACAGGACAATAATAAGATGGATTCTGACATCCGTCAGAATGACAAGAAAAGATGTCATTGGTAACGAAGTGAAGAATCTCAAGTTCTGTGGATACAATGAGTTGTGAGATTCCTCACTTCGTTTCGGAATGACACCAAATAGTAAGTCTTTTAATGAATTATTACACTAGAAAAGTTGAGTAGATATTATTAGTGGATTAAATTTTTTAAAAATATTTTATGAACATTTACAACAATTTTAACGAAATAGAATATAATCCAAATACTATAATTACTGTTGGTACATTCGACGGCGTCCATCGCGGTCATCAGTTGATTATTGACAAATTATTAGAAATGTCTAATCGTAAAAATTTAAGGCATTTGATTTTGACAATAGACCCACATCCGCAAATTGTTTTGAACAAAGTGGACAGAAAGCAGATTTTTCTTTTAACCACGATTGATGAGCGATTGAAATTATTCAAAAGTAAAGGGATTGAAAATGTTTTAATTATCCCATTTTCAATAGAGTTTGCAAAAACTGATGCAAAAGATTTCATTGTTGAATATTTAGTAAAAAAAACCGGATTACACACTCTTTTAATTGGTTACGACCATCTTTTTGGAAAAAACCGTCAAGGTAACGAATCGTTACTTATTGAGTTATCTAATGAATATAATTTCCAAATTGAAAAAATTGATGCTTTTCTGGAAAAAGAATTAATAATTTCAAGCACCAAAATCCGTAATCTGATTTTATCTCAGCAGGTTGAACTTGCAAACGAACTGCTTGGCTATTCTTATTTTATTGAAGATGTGGTTGTAAAAGGACAAAAACGCGGCAGGACAATCGGTTTTCCTACACTCAATTTTTCTTTTTCAAATAAGTATAAATTAATTCCGGCTAAAGGAGTTTACTTGGTTTCTTCTGAAATTCAAAATAAAACATATTACGGAATGGCAAATATTGGAGTAAGGCCTACATTTGAAGAAGATGGTGAATTGCTTTTGGAAGTTCATCTTTTCGATTTTGAGGAGGATTTGTATGGGAAAAAAGTATCGGTGAATTTCATCAAATTTATTCGGGAAGAGAAAAAGTTTAAAGGTATAGAAGAAATAAAAACTCAACTTGAAGAAGATAAAGAAAAATGCTTAGAGTTTATTGAAATGTAGGTGAAATTATTAAAACTTTTGCAAAGATAAATATTGTCAAAAATTAAAAAAGTTTAGTAAAAAGTAAACTAAAATGAGTAAATTTGCGTTAATAAGAATTGAAGCTGTTAAAGGGAAATTGATTTTTTTCAAACTGCAAAAAGATGAAAATTGTGAATTTGATGTTTTTGAGATTAAGGCAAGGCAAAATTATAAAACTGAAATAAACTCAATTTATCACAAGTTGAACGTATTAGCTTCAGGACGCAGGTTGCCGGAAAAACAATTTAGAATTCTTAATAGCAAGGAAACTTTTGTTACTGAATGTGAAATAAAAACAAAACATTTAAGATTATATTATTTTATTGATAAAGAAAACGGAAATATTGTTATTACTGGTGGTTATAAAACAAGTCAAAAGAAAGATTTAAATCATTTTAGAAAAACTATTAACCAATATCTTGAATACAGGAGAAAAGAAAATGACAAGAGCTGAATTGCTTAAAAGCAGAGAATATTGGATTGGTGAAATTCAGCAGGAATTATTCGAACTTATTAAGGAATACCTAAAAGAGAATAATCTAACCCGTATTCAATTTGCTCAAAAACTAAATGTAACAAAAGGTTACGTCTCTCAGATTTTGAATGGAGAATTTGACCATAGATTATCTAAATTTATTGATTTAGCATTAGCAATAGATAAAGTTCCAAGAGTAAAATTTATTGATATTGAAGAAATTATTAAGCAGGACGAATTGGGCTATCTTAATGACAATCTTTACGAGCATATAAATATACAATTAAATTTAGGTGAAAATTCGGGAATTTCTAATTATCAAAATATTGATTTAGAAAATACAACAAATTCAGATGATGATTTTTTATCAAACCTATGTTTTACTAACATTAATTTTGAAAAAGCAGATGAATACGAAACAGTATGAGAATATTACAATTTCTTACAAGTTGAACAACATTTCAATAAGACGCTTTAGCTTGATTGAACCAGCCCTTGATATTACCTCTAATTTTAATTCAAAAAATTTAAATTTAGGATTTAATCTTGCTTATGCTTACATAAAAGAACAAAATATTTTTCAAATTCAACTAACTGTAGTGAATAATTATCTTTTTAATAATAAAAATATAAAGTTAATTGAATTAGTATTAGTTTGTGATTTTAAAATTTTAAATTTAACTTCAATAATTCAAATGAACAATGAAAGTTTCACTTTGCCAGATGATTTATTGACAGAATTAGTAGGAATGACATACTCAACTGCAAGAGGAATAATTTTTGCTAAAACGCAGGGAAGTTTCTTAAATAAATTCATTCTTCCTGTAATAGATACAAAAGTATTAGTTAAATCTATGATAAATCAAAATAAGTAGTATTATAAAATTTATAAGAAAGTGAGGTTTTTATGAAAAATCTAATTTATTTACTTTTGATTATTATTTTTATAAGTTCTTGTTCAACTTATAACCAAAATTCATCAGAATATAAAAAAACTATACATTTAATAGACCCCAAAATTTTAAAGAAAAATACAATGATTTTGCTATATTCTAATAATGATTATGAATTACAAATTCCGTTGACTTCTCTTGTTAATCATATAATAATTAAAAAAGATAGTGAATTAATTGAGTTATTTAAATACGCTGAATCCTTAATTAATGAAAATAGTGAAAATAATTTATTCCCAAATGAAAAATTTGATTTAGATTATTGGGGAGAAAATTTCTGGGTTTCCTATAGAACACTATTTGAATCTGCAATGTATATTATTTATGATAAAAAAAATGATGAATATATTAGAGAAGTTACTGTAGAATCAAATGCTTGGATAGGTGGCCCATTAGCCGCATTTATTAGTTATAAAGTTTTTATTAATGATAAAATATTCTGGCAACATAATATAAGTGCATAATTTTTTTACATTTGAATAAAGATATCCGAAATATGCAAATTATTGAAAATGAAAAGAATAAAAAACTCAAACAAGATATTTCAAACTTGAAAGAGGAATTATCAATCCTTGTTAATGAATATGAACTGCTGATAAACACAGTTTGCAAGAATATTGAAGCTCAATATTTTACTATTATTGGTAAATATCAGCTTGAAAAACTTTATCTTGAATTTGAAGCAAAAAAACTTAAAAGGAAAATTGAACTGATACAAAGCTATGTAAATCAAAATAAATCGGTCAATATTACTGAAGTTGAAAATATTTTGCTACGGGAATCGCTGGATTGGGAAAGAGAAATAAGGAACTACGCTACCGCTTTGAAAAATGCTGAAAAGAGGATAAAGTTATTAGAAACCGAACCTGATTCTACTCAATTAAAAAGTTTGTTCAGAAAATTATGCAAAATACTGCATCCGGACATCAATCCAAATTTAAATGAAATGCAAAAATTACTTTGGACGCGGGTTTACGAAGCATATAAAGATTGTAATCTTGATGAACTGAAAGCTATTGAATTAATTTTAGATAATGATGAAGATTATAAAATCACAGAAGTTCAAAATGATTTATCAGAAATAAAAAATAAATTAGATAAAAGCATAAAATATTATATTGAAAAAATTAATGATGTAAAAAGTAAAAAACCATATATTCTTATCAATATCATTGAAAATGAAAACCTAATCAATAGTGAAAAAGAAAAAACAGAAATAGAAAAACTGCAATTAGAATCAATAATAATTTTTTATAAAAATGTGCTAAAAACTTTAGGATACGAAAATAATGTCGGATTTAGCTGTAATTGACCCGAATCTGCTTGCGATTATTCAAAGTTCATTTACAACAGATGGCCTGCCAATGCCTTTTGTTCAGGAAATTTTTTTGATTGAATGTAAAGTTGCAGGAACAAGCTATTTGAATCTCACTGAAATTGAGCCACATCTTTTGATAGACGAGATTTTGCTTACACTTAGAGAACCAGAAAACCAATTTGATGAATTTGCTATTCTAATTTTAACTCAAAAAGGGAAAAAACTTGGTTATATTCCTCGGGATAAGAACGAAATTTTAGCACGGTTAATGGATGCGGGAAAATTGATTTTAGCAAAAATTGTTGATAAAAAGTGGGTAGGAAATTGGCTGAATATAACAATGAGTGTCTTTATGAGAGATTACTAATTATAAAGGAGTTTTAAGAATTTCAGAACTCCTGATGCCTCGTAGCATGCTATTTCGCAGTCTTTTCATTTCGAATCCCTAGATAAAAGAAGACTTTTATTTAAATGGAGATGACATATTTTAAACTTTCGCAAACTTAAGAAACTTTACGAAAGTATTAATCTTCTTACTTTGCGGAAGTTTCTTAACTTTCGTAAAGTTTAAAGTAAAGATGTCATTGGTAATCCCCAGATAAAGAGAGACCTTTATTTAATAGAAATGACATAACTAAAAGTGTCATTCTGACGTATGTCAGAATGATACTTACTTTAAATGTCTTTTGATTTTTAACAAAATATTTGATTTTCCTGCAGTGTAGAATGACTATTTTTAGAAGTTATATTAATAAACCTGTATTATTCATAAATTAAAAAAAAATATTCAGTAGTAATTGATAATAAATGGTTTGCTTAAAATACTGTAAAAAACTAAGTTTTTTCTGTAATTTTTATTAAATTCTAATATCGTTACTGAATCTATTCAAACTAATACAAGCAGAGGAAAATGATTTACTCCAAAATAATTCCACCTGCTAATAAATCATTATCTTCGTAAATTACAATAGATTGACCGGGAGTTACTGCTTTTTTCTTTTCCAGAAAATCAATACGCAAAGTTCCGTTAGCAAGCATTTTGCATTTTGCATCGCTACCCTTGTCTTTATAGCGAATTTTTACATTAAAGATTTTTTCTTCTTCAATTTCAATATATTTTTGGAAATTTAATTCACTGGCAATTAATGAAATACTGCTTATATCATCATCTTCAGCAACTACCAATACATTTTCCTTAGCATCAATGCTTTTTACGTAAAGCGGCTTCGGATGCGAGATACCAAGCCCTTTTCTCTGCCCAATAGTATAAAATGGGGAGCCACTATGCTGCCCAATAATCTCGCCATTAAAAACAATATTGCCTTTGCTTATTTTCTTTTCGATGTCTAAAACATTATTTTCTAAAAAATTGTGGTAATTGTTATCGGGAATGAAGCAAATTTCCTGTGATTCCGGCTTTTTTTCAATATTAAAATCCAGTTTTACTGCAATTTCTTTTATTTCTGTTTTGCTGAAATTTGATAGAGGAAAAATAGTTTTAGAAAGCTGCTTCTGCGACAACTTCCAAAGGAAATAAGATTGGTCTTTTGTGGAGTCTTTTCCTTTTGTAATATAATATCTTTGATTTTGCTCATTGAAATTTATTTTAGCATAATGTCCCGTAGCAACGAAATCGCAACTATATTTTTCAGCAATTTTAGTCAAAGCTTCCCATTTAATCAAAGGATTGCATAGCACACAGGGATTGGGGGTTTTTCCTGAAAGATAATCATAAATGAATTTGCTTACAATTTTCTCTTTAAATTCTTCAGTTAAATCAATTAAATGATGTTTTATACCAAGTAGCTCGCAAATGTTATGGGCATCTTGCATACTTTTTGCCGAGCAGCAGCTTTTCTCTGTTTCTGACTGACGGCAGTTTGGATCAATACGAAATGGAGTAATTGTTAATCCCTCAACTTCATAGCCCATTTCGAGCAATAAAGCAGCTGAAACTGAGGAATCTACTCCACCGGACATTCCAACAAGGCATTTCTTTTTCATTTAAATTATATTTTAACTTTTAAAAATTTTCTCTTTCCTACTTTGATTAGCTTTTGCTCAGAAAAATCAATCATATCATTAACTGATGCAATTTTATTACCATCAACAGAAACGCCGCCCTGTTCAATAACTCTTTTCCCTTCTTTTTTCGATTCAACGAGTTTAGTTAAAAAAAGTATTTCAACAATATTTTGATTTGGATTTTCTAAATTTAAACATCTTTCTTCAATATCGTCCGGAATATCTTTATTTTTAAAAATGCGTTCAAATTCTTCGAATGCCGCAATGCCCGCTTCTTCGCTATGATATAAGCTAACAATTTTAACAGCAACCTGAACTTTTGCGTCTCTTGGGTGCAAAATCCCATTGTTTAATTTCTGTTCAAATTCATTTGCTTCAGATAAACTTGGACGGCAGGCATATTTGAAATATCGGCTGATTAAATTGTCTGGAATAGACATAACTTTTCCAAACATATCGCGTGGAGTATCAGTTAAAGCAATGTAGTTATTAAGAGATTTACTCATCTTTTCAACGCCATCGGTTCCTTCGAGAATAGGCATAGTTAAAATGCACTGCGCTGGCTTGTTGTATCCCTTTTGTATTTCTCTGCCAACAAGCAGATTGAATTTTTGGTCAGTCCCGCCAAGTTCCAAATCAGAATCAATAGCAACGGAATCCATTGCCTGAGCGAGTGGATAAAGTAGTTCGTGGAGAGAAATCGGTAATTCCTGTTTGAAACGCTTTTCAAAGTCATCGCGGACGAGGATTTGAGCAACTGTATATTTTGAAGTAAGAAGAATAACATCATTAAAATTCATTTTGTTAAGCCATTCGGAGTTATAACGGATTTGCATTCTGTCTTCACGAAGCACTTTATTTGCCTGCTCTAAATAAGACTGTCCATTAATTCTGGTTTCCTCCAAAGTTAGCTGAGGACGTGTTTTGGAGCGTCCGGAAGGGTCGCCAATCATTGCAGTAAAATCACCGATGATTAGCACTGCGGTATGACCTAAATCCTGAAACTGACGCATCTTTTGAAGCACAACTGCGTGACCAATATGCAAATCCGGACGGCTCGGGTCGCAACCTAACTTTATTATTAGTGGTTTTTTATTTTTTATTGAATCTTCAATTTTTTTTACTAATTCGTCCTCAGGTATAATTTCAACTGCTCCTGCGCGAATCAAATCCATTTGTTCATTTAAAGTAGGAAACATAATTTACTTATTTTTATTTCAAAAAATACAAAAATACGAAAATTGTATTAAACTTATAGTTGATAAAAGGTTTTTCTGGTTTTTACATAAAATTAATGAAGTTACTTGCTTATAAAATATTTGATTTATTTTTACATTAGAAAAATCTCAACTCTTTGGTAACAATGACTTGTGAGATTCTTCGATGGGCTATGAGTGACATCTTTACTTTTGTCTTGCAAAACTTTACGAAAGTTTAAAAACCTATACTATCTAAACCATCTAATCTTTCTAAACCTTATGTCATCTCCATTATAATAAAGCACTTGCTTTATCAGGGGATTCAGAATAACACTTTTTTCGGATAATATGTGCAAGTATTAATTACAAGACAATTCTCCTGACTCCTTTATTTTCGTTATGGAGTCAGGAGTTCTGAATTTGCGAAAATATTCTTTGCGAAGCAAATCTCATAACTCCTTTAATTTCGATATGGGGTCAGGAGTTCAAAAATTATACGAATCTATTTCATAACCATAAAACTTTTTGCGATTTTGCCAGTATTACTTTCGAAAATGCAGTAGTATAGACCAACTGGCAAATCATTGGTTGATATATATATAGAATTAGTTCCAAATATTTCTTCATATTCAAACTTTTTTACTGGAATTCCGAGCGAATTTACTATTGATATAGAGTTAAATGCTATATTTTCAGAAAAATTAATGGTAATTTTATCTGTAGCCGGATTAGGAAAAAGCTTTAATTCATTTGACAAATAAATATCTTTTTTGACATCAGAAATAATTAATTCAGACAAATTAGCAGTATAAACTCCAGCACCTTCTGTTGCTACATAAATAATGGAACCGGAAATTGCTATATCATTAATATTTGATGTATATAAACCAGCGTTTACCGTTTTCCAATTTACACCTTTATCTATAGATAAATAGACGCCATTATTCTTTGTTCCGGCAAAAATGTAAGAGTTGTGTATTAAAATGCGAGTAACTTCTATTCCTTCCATACCAGAATTTAATGGAGTCCAGATATCTCCATTATCTGAAGTTTTGTATATTCCGTTAGCCGTTCCTATGTAAATGTCAACACCATCAATTGCTAATGATAATGTATTGATATATTGAATATCATCTTTTGTAGTTAATTCCCAAAATTCACCACCATTAGTAGTTGTATATAAACCGTATAATGTACCTGCAATTATCAATGAATCCTTAATTGCAAGAGTAATATTTCTATTGTAAGTAGGAAAATGAGACTGCACCATATTGATTTTTTCCCAACTATTCCCATCATCTTCTGAAAAATAAATAGTTCCTTCCCAAGTTCCTAAATACATTTTGCCTTTATTTTGAATTAAACAGGTTACAGTAGTATCTGTTATTCCAGTGTTCATTTTACTCCAACTTTTTCCATTGTTTAGTGATTTGAAAACTCCCTGATAATAACAACCAACGAACATCTTATCACCACTTTTAACAATACTTCTTATACCATATATACTATCATATTCTTTATTTATTTTAACCCAACTATTGCCTTCGTCTGTTGATTTGAATATTCCATTGTTTGAACCGCAATATACATTAGAATCGTCTATCAATAAGCAATATGTATTAGAACTGATTAAACCGGAATTTATTCCTTTCCAAGTTACTCCGTCGTCTGTTGATTGAAAAACTCCAGCGACAGAACCAGCCCAAATAACACCATTAATTTCAATCATAGAATTTAGAAATTTCATAAAAAATATAAAATCGCCAAATTTTACATTTTCCCAGCTTTCGCCGTTATTTGATGAAACATATAGTCCTTCTCCGGAAACATCTGCATATATTTTGTTATTAATAATACCTAAATAATTAATTTCTAAACAAGGCAGCCCAGTGTTGATAGCAGTCCAACTTTCGCCATTATTTGATGAACAATATATTCCATCGTAAGCTAAACCGGCAAAAATCAATGAGTCATTTATTGCTAAACAACTTACACTTGTATATTCTGGTAAAGTTGAACCAATTATCGACCAGTTCTCGCCAAAATCTTTTGAAACAATTATGCCTCCACTTGATACCCCAGTACAAAGATAAATATCATTACCAAAAGCACACATTTTAGGATACCTATAATCAGATAAACCAGTTGTAACTTTTATCCAATTTTCACCATAATCAGAAGATTTAAAAATGCCTCCAATCCCTTCAATTTCTGAATAACAAACAACAAACAATTTAGAATCAATTATTTCTAAATATTTTACATCTAATGAATTTAAACCATTATTAACAGGGAACCAGTTCTCTCCGTTGTCTGTAGTTCTAAAAACTCCTGCATCATTTGTTCCTGCAAAAATATTAATCCCATCTGTTACTAGGGAAATTATTTTATACGATGTCAATCCATTGCTTTTTGCAATCCAGCTTTCACCATTATTCGTTGTTGAGTATATACCATACCAGGTGCCGATAAAGACATCAGAACCATTTGCAATAATTGAACTTGTTGATATACTATGCAACGGTTGCTTCCAATAATCTGAAGCTAAAGAAAAATTGCTTAAGATTACGAATAATATCAGTATTAGTATCTTTTTCATAAATTTCCTTATTATTTAAATTTATTAATTGTTTAAAAGATTTGAGATTTTTTAATTTGGTACCAATGACATCTTTGTATGTCATTCTGGCGTATGCCAGAATCCATCTTTGTTTTCTTAAATAATTAAGAAAATGGTTCTTTTCAGTCATTAGTTGTTAGTAAAAATACAAATGACTAATAACTAATGACCTATAAACACTATTTTTAAAATGGATTCTGACATCCGTCAGAATGACACAAATTTAGTTATGTCATCAACCTTTAAATAAAGGTCTTCTTTATTTTGGGGTTCAGAATGATAAACAAAATTAAATTTTTTGAAAACCACTTAAATAAAACTTTAATAACAATTATCACAACAACTTGGTTTTTCATAATATCTTGGACCACAAAACCAAACATTTTCAAGAGGAGTATAACCTTGATAAGGATAAGGAGGAGGATTAGGAGGATTGGGGATAGAAGGATACCAATATCTGTTCATATGATAAACTTTTGTAAGAATTCCGTTTTGAGTTACCCATTCCCAACATAGTTTTACAATTGCATGATTACAATCTCTTGGTATTCTGTCTTGACATTCTACTTGTTTGATAATTCCAGTTCCTTCTTCACGTTCCCATTTTATCCAATAGCAAGCAGGTTTATTAAATAATCTTACTATTACTGAGTCCGGACAATTGCCTTGTGATTCTAATTCTGACCAATCATTATTTATAAGCGTTTCTAAAATATTAATGATTATTTTATTTCTAATCCTAATTATCGCTCCAGTATATAAATTATTGTAGTAATTCTCGTCGCAAGGTGGTAAAATCTGAAGACTTGTTATACTAATACAATATTCTAAATTGATATCATAACAATAACAATACGTATACATAAATTCACATCCATCATCAATAGTACCTGTTATAGGCCCAATCCAGTTAATTGGCGGGTAAGTCGGGCATTGAGATACCAACTTATTATTATCTATTAGCATTAAAGCTAATAAAGCAAATAAAAAAATACATTTTTTCATAATGAAGCAACTCCTTATTGTAGAAAATTTATTAATTAGTTCTTTACGAATCTACACTTTAAACTATAAAGTAAGTTGTTTTACTTCTTGAAATTATATTTATTTATTCAATTTTTTAATTATTTCATCTTAAATTAAAATACAAAATTTTTTTTTTATTTACAAGAAAAAAAACAATTTAATTAAAAATATTTAAATTTTTGAACTCCTTCCCAAATTGCACTTGGGAAGGAAGATTTCTTTTTAATCTGTGCTTTACATTCTTTTTATGAATTAAGAGTTTAATACCAAGTAGCATTCATAGATAAAATGAAAGTGTCATTTCGAAGCGCAGCGAGAAATCTCACAAATCTTTGTTATCACTACATTTGAGATTCCTCACTTCGTATCGGAATGACAAATAAACATATTATATTTTTAAAAACAACTTGGTATAAGCATAGCTTTTGTGAAAGTTACATTCCCAAGTGCAACTTGGGAAAGAGTAATAATATGTTTATTTTGAATATTTGAACAATACAGCTTAAAATATTTTTGAATTTTAAGAAGAAATTACTAATTTGCTAAAAAAAGCGGAGCTAATGTATGAAATTATTCTTTTCTGTTTTGTTGTTTATTATCAGTGCATTTTCCATTTTAATTTCTGAAGAAGATAAAGCAAAAATTGGTTTAAAACCATCTTTAAATATTACTTACGAAACTTTGTTTAATAGTAATTTAAAGAATTTTGATATTGATTTTGGATTATACAAATCTGAAGAAGGTCAAGTTTTAGAATATAAGCAAAATGATTTTTTAAAAAAAAGTGATGAAAATATTTGTTTAAATTCTTATGTTAACTTATTGCGTTTTGGAGTAAATTTTAAAAGTGAGGATTTTGTTAAAGTAAAAAATCATTTTAATTTTTCTTTAATGAACAGTTTCTTTTATGCAAACCGATGGAGTAGCAAAACCTTACATTGTTATAACATAAATTTAATAAATTTAAAATCTAATTTACTTTTTGATGATAATAAAGAGTGGTTCGATTTATCTTACGGATATGGTTATGATTATTTGAATAAGTTAGAGAATCATTTGTTGTTGCTTCTACGTTTAGGTTTTTCATATAACACCTATAAACTTGATGACAAGATATTTGAAAATTATGAAAAAAAACCAGATGATGATTATTCAAGTTTACAAATAAATTTTAGGGCTGATGCAAAATATTCAATCAACTAAATTAATGCTAATTTATCTTTAATTTATAATAAGTTAACATTAGGAGATTTAAAGAGTATTCTGGCATTAAAAACAAAATTTTTGTATTCTTTTCAGAGCAAAAAAACAAGTGGAACATATTGATAGCAAGTGGGAAGTATTACAAAAGGATTTTGAAATATATTTATTATTAGATTACTATAAATTTGCAATCAATGATAGATTTAAGGAAGCATATCAACTTAGCTTAGGTTTTAATTATCAAATAAATTGTTTAATTTCTGAGATATTTTAACTAACTAAACATTTTTGAAATATGATGGTAACTCACCTTACGCATTCCCCTCTAAAGATGGTAATGGTTCTTGGTTTAAAAAGAAAATAGTGCATCAAATTAACTTGTTTAAAATATTAAAATAAAATTGCGTAAGGTGAGTTAATATAATAATATTTGTTTTATAATAAGTAAAATAACCACGATAAATTTGCTAATAATATAAATATGAATTTTAGTTTTTTCAACGCATATCCCGGCTTCGGTGGCTTAGAAATCCAAATGGTGAAAAGAGCCACTGATGCCAGCGATTTGGGATATTCTTTCTTTATTTTTACTTTAAAAGACAGCAAAGCCGATTTGCTTTCAAAAAAAAATAATTTGAATATCGAAAATATTCCCAATTATTTTAGATATTTAGATTTTTTTTCTGCTTATAAAATCTCAAAAATCCTTAACAAACATAGCACCGATATTTGCATAGTCGGAAAAACAGAAAGCATTGGACTTTTAGCATTGGCAAGGAAGTTTTGCAAAAAGCAATTCAAAATAGTATTATACCAGCAAATGCAGTCGGGTCTTATCAAAAAAGACATTTATCATAATTGGGTATATAAAAATCTTCATTCGGCCATTGTCCTTACAAACATTATGAAAAAGGAACTTAGCGAAACAACAATTTTCCCAACAGAAAAAATCAAAGCTATTCCTTATGGCATTGAACTTGAAAAATACAATCCGGAAAACAATAATAAACAGGATTTACGTGCAAAATTCGGTCTGCCTCAAAACAGTTTCATTATCGCATGCATTGGCAGAATAGAAGAGCATAAGGGACAGCAAATTTTGACTCAGGCATTCATTAAAGCAAAGCTTCAAAACTCTTTCCTTGTGATATGCGGTAGTGCTGACGATAAGGAATATTTTGAAAATTTATTGAAAGAAATTGAAGCAAATGAAATTCAAAATAGTTTTAAATATATTCCTTTCATCGAAAATGTGAATGAATTGCTTGCCTGCCTTGATGTTTTTGTTATGCCCTCCAATTCAGAGACTTTCGGTTTAGTGCTGATTGAGGCAATGGCTTCCGGGCTTGCCGTAATTGGAACAAATTCCGGTGGCGTTCCGGAAATAATTACTAATAAAAGAAATGGGCTGATTTTCGGGCAAAAGGATATAAACACTTTAGCAGATTTGCTATCTTTCTATTATAAAAATCCCGATATAAGAAAAGTTTTTGCTAAGCAAGCAAGAGAAGACGCTTTAGAAAAATACGATTATCTTACTCAACGCAATAAATTCTTTGAATTTTGTGATAAGGTAGGTTCTTAAATTCAGATGGACTTCACGCTACGAAAGTGGGTTCCATCTTTAGCAAAAAATCCCTCATACTTCAACTTTTTCAAATAAAACAAAATAAAACTTGCTTTTTTTTTATAATAAATCTATATTTGTTTTTAGAGTATAATTTATTATAAATTAAATAATATGAATAATAGTATTTATTTGGATTTATTGCATAACGCAGCTTTGCTGCTTGCAATCGCTTTTATTTTTAATATTACATTAAGAAAATGGCAGTTTGAAAGGGCAATACCCGGCAAAATACTTGTTGGTATTTTAATGGGTGTTGTTTGTATTGCTTTAATGGCAACGCCCTGGGTATTGGAGTTAGGAATTATTTTCGATACACGTTCAGTATTGCTGTGCATTAGCGGTTTGTTCTTCGGTGCAATCCCGACTATTATTACAATGGTTATTGCAATAATATACAGAATAGTGATTAGCGGAACTGCAGCAGTAACAGGTGTTTCAGTAATTTTAGCGTCTGGGCTAATTGGTTTAGCGTGGCGGTATTTTCGGAAAACACCTCTTGTAAATATAAAAAACTGGGAATTATATTTAATTGGGATTATCGTACATATTGTAATGCTTGCACTAATGCTTTTAATGCCTTATGAAAAAGCTATAGAAGTATTAGAGCATATAAGTTTACCAGTTTTAATTATATATCCAATCGCGACAGTCTTACTTGGTATTTTAATCAGAAATCAATTAAATGAAGAAATAATATATAACCGAATCCTTCAAAGCGAGGAAAATTTATCAATTACCTTACATTCAATTTCAGATGCCGTTGTTTCTACTGATGAAAACGGAAATGTGGTAATGATGAATCCGGCGGCAGAAAAGATTTTGGGTTATAAGATGGAAGAAGCCAAAGGCAATAAATTTTGTAACTATTTTAAAATTTATAATGAAACAACTAAAGACGATATACAATGTCCTGTTGCTCAGGTTCTTGCATCTGGAGAAATTGTTGGACTTTCCAATCATACTATATTAGTTTCTAAAGATGGCAAAGAATACAATATTTCAGATGGCGCTGCTCCAATTAAAGATATATTTGGAAATGTAAAAGGAGTAGTAATCGTTTTTTCTGATGTTACTGAAAGCCACAAAGCAAGAAAAAATTTAACAGAAAGCGAAAAAAGATTTAGAAGCTATATTGATAATGCACCAGACGGTGTTTTTATAGCTGACAATCAGGGAAATTTGATAAATATTAATAATTCAGCTGCGATAATGTCTGGTTATTCTCTGGAAGAACTTATAAAATTAAATATACGGGATATAGTATATGAAGAAGATTTAGATATTGGATTAAAACACTTTCAAAGGATATTAGAAAAAGGCGAAGCAACCGGAGATTTCCGTTTTAAATTAAAAGACGGTTCAATCAGGAGTTGGTCAGTAAAAGCTGTAAAAATAACTGATAACACTATACTTGGATTTGCAAGCGATATAACTGAAGAAATAATTCTTAAAGAAAAACTTAAAGCAAGCGACAGAGTATTTAATTTTAGCGTTGATATGCTTTGCACTGCTAATTATGATGGATTTTTTACTCACCTTAATCCGGCTTGGGAGAAAACTCTCGGCTGGGATTTGCAAACACTTCTTTCAAAGCCATATAAAGAATTTATTCATCCAGATGATATTTATGGAAAAACTATTGATGAAATTGATTTATTGAATTATAGTATTAGATTTTTATGTAAAGATAGAACATATAAATGGCTATCATGGAATATCTATCCTTATCCAGATGAAAGAGTAATTTTTGCAGTTGCCCGTGATATTACTAAACTAAAAGAAAATGAAAAAGCTCTGATTGAAAGCGAGAAAAAGTATAGAACACTTTTTGAAAATATGAACGAAGCTTTTGCTTTGCACGAAATTATTTTAGATGAAAATAATGAACCAGTTGATTACAGATTTATTGAAATTAATTCAGTTTTTGAAGAAATTTCCGGAGTAAAAAAAGAAGATTTAATTGGAAAAAGAGCATCTGAAGCATTATCAAACATAGTAGATACGCGTGTCAATATTTTTAAAGAAGTCGCTTTTACTGGAAAATCTATAAATTTAATTAATCATTCAAAAACCTTAAATAAATACTATAACATAAAAGCATTTTGTCCCCAAAAAGGTTACTTTGCAATTACATTTACAGATATAACTGAACAAAAACTTGCTGAACTGGCAATAAAAGACAGTGAAGAAAGATACCGCAGCTTATTCGAAAATAATCATGCTGTAATGCTGATTATTGACCCAAAAAATGGTGAAATAATTGACGCAAATCCTGCCGCTGTCAAATTTTACAGATGGAGTAAAGAAGAGCTACTGCAAAAGAAAATTTCTGAGATTAATATATTAGGCGAAAAAGAAGTTCAAAATGAAATGAGTTTGGCTCAGCAGGAAAAAAGAAATTGTTTTATTTTTAAACATCTTATAGCAGATGGTTCTTTAAGAGATGTCGAGGTATATAGCGGACCTATTGTAATAAACGAACGTCCATTGCTTTACTCTGTTATTCATGACATAACAGAAAGGAAAAAAACAGAAGAATCATTGCGTGAAAGTGAAGAACGTTATAATCGCTTTATAAACTCCAATACTGATATTATTTTTGTAAAAGATGATTCACTTCGATATATTGTTGCAAATGATGCTTATTGTAATTTTTTAAAGAAAGAAAGAAAGGATATACTTTTAAAAACAGATTATCAGTTAATGCAAAGAGCAGAAGCAGATAAATGTAAGGATAGTGATAAACTTGCCTTATCGACTGGAAAAACAGTTGTAGTTGAAGAACTTGTTGCTAATCAGACATTTGAAGTTACCAAATTTCCAATAAAACTAAAAGCAGCTAAAGTTGGGCTTGGAGCTATTATAAGAAATATTACCGAGAAGAAACAAGTTATTGAAAAAGTAAGGAAAAGCGAAAAACGTTTCCAAAGTTTAGTAGAAAATGCATTCGACGGCATTTATTTAATTAGAGATAAAAAATATGAATTTGTGAATGAGAGATTTTGCGAAATTACCGGATATACACGCGAAGAATTGCTTTCCGTTCAATTTGATTTTAATGTATTGCTTACTGAAAAAAGTAAGGAACTAATGAGAAAAAGATATGAAGCAAGATATTCTCATCAGGAAGTTAGCAACTTATATGAAATAGAAATAATCAGTAAAAATAATGAACTAAAGATAATTGAAGTTAGCACCGTTGTCCTTGAAGAAAAGGAACTATTATTGGTCTTAGGAATAATGAGAGACATTACCGAAAGAAAGCAAACAGAACTAAGAATTATAGAAGATAACTTTCGTCAGCAAAAATTCAACACATATATTGCCGAACTAATTAAAGACGGAGAATTTGTTTCCGGAAAATTTAGCGATAATTTAAGGAAAATTGTAAAAACAGCTTCTGTTATGTTAGATACTGAAAGAGTAAGTATCTGGATTTATAATCAAAATTATACAGAAATGTATTGTAAAACTCTTTATGAGAAATCAAAAGACTCATTTAGTAAAGGTTTAAAATTGTTTACAAAAGAATTTCCAAATTATGTTGAAGAACATAAATCCGGGCGAATTATTGCTGTCGAAAACGTATATGAAGACCCGATAACTAATCAAATCCCTTCATCATATTTTATTGAAAAAGATACCAAATCATTGCTTGATGCTCCTGTTTGGACGCAGGGACGTCTTGCTGCTATTTTATGTTTTGAAAACACCGGACAGCATCGAAAATGGTTGCCCGATGAAATTCAGTTATCCTTAACTCTTGCTTCCCTCATTTCTTTATGCTTAGAAACTCATCAAAGAAAACAAATTGAAGAAGCATTAAGAGATAGCGAAGAATTGCACAGAAAACTCATAATGACAGTTCCGGATATTATCATTAGGACTGATATTAATGGTCATATTACTTTTATTAATGAAACTTCCTTCCCATTATTCAATATGTTACCCATTGAAAGAGTATATTGGAAAAATATTTTCGATTTTATTGCCGATGAAGATAAAGAAAGAGCTATCGAAAATGCAAAAAAAATGATTGATAAACCTCAAGGTATTATTGAATATAAATTAAGATTTGAAGATGGGTTTGAGTTAATATGTGAAGTAAACGGCGATGTGATTCATGATATTAATAATCAACCTGTTGGTATGGTTTTCGTTATTAGGGATATTTCAGAAAAGAAAAAAACTGAAGAACAAATTTATCTTAAATCTTTAGTCATTAATCAAATACAGGATAAGGTTACTATAACTGATTTGAATGGTATCATTATTGACATAAACAAAGCAGAGCTCGAATTACTCGGCTATAATAAAGATGAAATCATTGGGTCCCATGTGAATTTGTTTGGTGATGACATTCAAAAAGGTGCTTCACAAAATGAAATATTGGAAAATACTCTGAAATATGGGCACTGGAGAGGTGAAGTTGTTAATTACAATAAACAAGGTGAAGAAATTATCTTAGATTGCAGAATAACTAAAATTTTTGACTTGAATAATAATCCTATTGCTCTCTGCGGTATTTCAACCGACATTACTCAACAGAAAAAGAATGAAGAAGAATTAAGACAAAAGAATGAATTTATTCAAACAGTTTTGGATAATCTTCCTATTGGAATTGCAATTAATTCTATTAGCAATAATCAGGTTTTTTACTTCAATCATAAGTTTGAAGAAATAAATGGCTGGAATAAAGAAATTTTAAGTGATATTGATAAATTCTATATGAATGCTATTCCAGATGAAAAATACAGGAGTGAAATTAGAACAAGAATAGCTAATGATATGAAATCATTAGATGAAAACAGAATGCATTGGGAAAATTTAAAAATTCATACAAAAAATGGTGATATTAAATTTATTAATGTTGCAAATATTCCTTTGGCAGAACAGGATTCGATGGTATCGACCGTAATTGATATTACAAAACAAAAGCGAGCAGAAGAAGCACTTGAAAAAAGGATTATAGCATTAACTCAACCAATTAATGATAGCATAGACATTACATTTGAGGATTTATTTAATATAAAAGAAATTCAAAAACTTCAGGATGATTTCGCTAACGCAACCGGTGTTGCTTCATTAATTACTTATCCTGATGGAAGCTCTATCACACAACCGAGCAATTTTTGCCCGCTTTGCAAAGATATAATTAGAAAAACAGATAAAGGACTTGAAAACTGCATTAAATCTGATGCTGAATCAGGAGTTATTTCTTTAGATGGTCCAAGAATTCAGCCCTGCCTTAGCGGTGGACTTTGGGAAGCCGGAGCAGGTATTTCTGTCGGTGGAAAACATATTGCTAACTGGCTAATCGGTCAAGTCCGAGACGAAACGCAAACCGATGAAAATATGGCAAAATATGCAGAATATATTGGCGTTGATAAAAATCTTTTCTTGGAAGCATTTCACAAAGTGCCAGTAATGTCAAAAGAAGAATTTGAAAAGATTTCTCAGGTTCTTTTTACTTTAGCAAATCAGTTGTCTAATATTGCTTATCAAAACGTTCAGCAAGCCCGGTTTATTACTCAAATGGAAAAATATGACGAGGTGCTAAGAAATGAAAAATATTTTTCAGACAAACTGATTGAAAGCTTGCCCGGACTTTTCTTTATGTTCGATTCTAATATGCAAATTATTAGGTGCAATAAAAATAATGAAAGATTCGTCGGGTTGGATTCTGATACTATTAGAGCTCACAACATTTTCAATTCTATATATGATGACGATAAACAACTCTTACAGGATTCCATAAAAATTGCTCTTGAAAAAGGAGAAGCTCAAGGTATCGTTAGATTAATCCGCAAAGACGGTGAAATTTGTTCTTATCATATAATTGGCAAGCGTCTTGATACTAATGAAGGCACTTTATTAATGGGCGTTGGTATTGATTTTTCTGATAGAATTAAAATGGAAAATGAACTGCTAATCGCAAAAGACAAAGCTGAACAAAGTGATAAATTAAAAACCTCTTTCCTGCAAAATATGTCTCACGAAATTAGAACTCCTCTGAATGGAATTGTCGGTTTTTCTAATTTATTGCAGGATTTTAACGAATTAACTGACGACGAAAGAAATGAATATATTGAATTAATTATTAGCTCTTCAAAAAGACTACTGGCTATTGTTAATGATGTTCTTGAAATATCACGCCTTGATAGTGGTCTGGCTAAGGTAAATATTTCAAACTTCTCTTTAGATGAAATGTTTCATTATATTAACTCTTTATATAGTGAAACAATTAAAGAAAAAGGAATTAATTTTATCTCTAACTTACCATTTGAATTATCGAAGCTATATCTGATTACGGATAAAGACAAATTATATCAGATTATTATTAATTTATTGAATAATGCTATTAAATTTACTAAACAGGGTGAAATTGAATTAGCTTTCAAAATTGAAGAAGATATGCTGATTATATCTGTAAGAGATACCGGAATTGGTATAAATGAAGAATATATAGATAAAGTTTTTGAAAGATTCTGGCAATATGAAGCTTTTTCAAATGCAAAATTTGGTGGTACTGGGCTTGGTCTGTCTATTTGTAAAGAAACTGCAAAGCTTTTGGATTTCGATTTATCTGTTGATTCAGAACTTAATGTTGGTTCAATATTTTCTTTAAGTATTCCATTATTTTACGTCAAAGGAGGTAACATAATGCCAAAAAACAGTGAAGAAAAGAAAGAAAAAATTCGACTTCCTCAAATGAAAATTCTTATTGTTGAAGATGAGAATACTAATTATTTTTATTTAAAGCAGTTACTAAAAAATGAAAATGTCCAGATTACCTTGGTGAAAACTGGATTTGATGCTATAAAGAAAGTTGAAGAAGAAAAATTCGATTTAGTTCTTATGGATTTAAAAATGCCTCTCTTAAGCGGCTTTGAAGCTACTAAAATAATCAAAAATTCGAATCCTAATATACCAATTATAGCTCAAACTGCTTATTCACATCTAGACGAAAAGCAAGAA
The DNA here is from genome assembly GCA_964498585.1 of uncultured Hyphomicrobiales bacterium. GTDB lineage: Bacteria > Bacteroidota > Ignavibacteria > Kapaibacteriales > UBA2268 > JAAYJM01. The sequence goes on along the minus strand of CAZCHH010000003.1, from coordinate 38,379 downwards.
GCTCTTGATGCAGGTTGCGATGCCTTCATTTCTAAACCTATTGAAAAAAATGAATTGTTCAGCATTATTATGTCTGTTATCGGAAAAAATAAAGAAAGTTCCCAGTAAAATCATTACTTTTTTTTGTCATTACAACAATTAGATAAAGCAAATGATTTTTTTAAAAGGAAATGACAAAACTTTACACTGTCATTCCGAAACGAAGTGAAGAATCCAGAGAATAGTGATTAAAGAAATTTTTCTGGATTCTTCGCAGCGCTCAGAATGACTGTATAAAATTTTGTCATCTCAATTTAAATAAAGCATTTGCTTTCTAAGGGGATTACCAATGACATCTTTGTCCCCCGCCAGCGGGGGATAGCTCTTTATGTCATCATTATTTAAATAAAAGTCTTTTTTATCAGGGGGTTCGGAATGAACAAGATAGTAAGTCTTTTAACAAATCACTACACTAGATTCAGAAGCTATGAAATTATGGCTTTTGAAACAAACTGTCATCAATGTTTTCATTAATTTTTAAATTTTTTAAAACATAATTAGTTATTAATTCTACACCTACATTTATTTTTTGTTCTACTTTATGAGGCATTTTGATTAAACCAACTGATTTATAATCAGAGAAGTATAAATCGAAAAAATTTGGTTCTTTAAAATTATTATCATCAAAATGTTGATGAATATATCGAACTGTACTCATTTTAACAAGCAGAAATGTAACTTTATCAATATATAGAGTATAATCTATATCTGGAGTAGTAGCTTCTATCTTATATGTAGCTATTCCATTAACCTGCTCTTCTTCTATTAATTTAAAAGTAGTATTTTTTTCTTTATTAATGTAATCGTATGTATTAAAAACTCCAATAAGATTTTCATATTGCTTTTTTAGCTCGTCTAAATCATCTTCATCTACTTCATCTACTTTATCAGAATTAATAAGCCAACCAGTTTTTCCATTCATAATAAAAATCACATTCTCATCATCAGTATTAATTTCTACACGAATTTTATCATTTGCTTTTTTAATATATATCATAGACATATCTATTCCCTTACCTGTTAAAGTCATATTATATTCTATGGTATTAATATTTTTCAAAGCGTTTTCACCTCCAATAGCGTCTATTGCTTTGCTTATAATTGAATCAGCGGTTTGTGAATTTGCATAAGTTACTGCAAAAATTAGAAATATTAATGATAGAAAATTTTTCATTTAGTTCCTCAAATTATTTTAAATTTTATTTAGTAATCAGAAAAAAATTAGGTGTAATCGCTTTCTTTCAACAAGATATTTTTTTACAAACAGGTTGCAACTACGTTGCTATATTTCGCAGAAGGACTCCACCGGGGAAAGTGGAGTCCTTCTTTTCTACATAAAAAAACTCCTTCCCAAGTGCAACTTAAGAAGGAGTTTTAAAAAGTATTAAAATTTACATACCGAATTCTTTTTCCGGATTCATACTTTCTAAATTTCTTGTAATTGCAGCAAGGCATTGACCGGCTAACATACCGTCAATTACCCTGTGGTCATAAGTTATAGAAACGTATAGCATATCGCGAACAACGACCAGATGCTCACCGTTGAATTCGCGGACTACAGGACGCTTTTGAATAGCACCAACTCCAATTATAGCGCACTGCGGCTGATTAATTACCGGTGTTCCGAATAGTGTTCCGAAAGTGCCAACGTTTGTTAGTGTTATTGTTCCGCCTTGAATGTCGTCGGGATTTAGCTTTTTGCTTCTTGCACGGCTTGATAAATCGAATATTGAACGTGCTATGCCACTTAAATTTAAGCTATCTGCATTTTTGATTACCGGAACAATTAAATTGCCGTCCTCAAGAGCAGTAGCAAAACCCAGATGAATGCGTTTGTGAAGGATTATATTTTTTTCTTCAACGCTTACATTTACCATTGGAAATTGCTTAACTCCGTCAATCAATGCTTTGGAAAAGAAAGCAGTATAAGTGAGTTTGAATCCTTCCTGCTTTTGAAATTCGTCTTTGTAACTTTCTCTGAATTTTACAATATTAGTAACGTCTGCTTCAGCAACGCTTGTAACGTGGGCAGAAGTTTTTTTAGAGAAAATCATATGTTCAGCAATGATTTGCCGGATCCTGTCCATCGGAATAATTACTTTATCTTCGCCAAGTGGAACAGGAGAAATTGCTGGCTTAATAACTTTAACCGGCTGGGCTGGTTCCGGCTTAACAACCGATTTCGGTGGCTGGGGAGTAATAGAAAATTTTTGCTTCTTTTGTTCTATAAAACTGAGCAAATCCTGTTTGTTTACCCTGCCGTCTGCACCGCTGCCTTGAATCATATTAAGCTCTTCAAGGGTAATTCCTTCGCTTGAAGCAATAGAACGAACAAGCGGCGAATAGAACCTGTTGCCGGAACTTGCTGGTATTTCAGTAGTTTGCTCCTCAACTGCCTTTTGCTCAGATACAGCAGTTTGAGAAATAGCAGGAGTATCACCAGTTGCAATTCTTGCAATTACTTTTCCTACTTCGATTATTTCTTTTTCCTGAGCAAGAATTTCAACAAGTATTCCGCCGGCAGGTGCTGGAACTTCAGTATCCACTTTGTCAGTAGAAATTTCGAGAATCATCTCATCGCGTTCTACCTTGTCGCCCACTTGCTTTAGCCAGCGGATAATAGTGCCTTCCTGAAGAGATTCGCCCATTTTTGGCATAACAACTTCTATTGTATTTTCAGCAGATAAAGAAGCGGATTCTGTCCGTTTTACTGGCTGTGCTTCCGATATAATTTCCTTTGGGACTTCAGCAGTTTTTTCAACAACGGCATTTTCGGCATCAGTTCCAATTTCTGCAATAACTTTTCCGACTTCAACAGTTTCCTGCTCTTGAGCAAGGATTTTAGTAATTACCCCAGTTACCGGGGAAGGAACTTCAGTGTCAACTTTATCGGTAGAGATTTCGAGAATCATTTCATCGCGTTCCACTTTATCACCGACATTTTTGAGCCAGCGAATAATAGTGCCTTCCTGAAGAGATTCGCCCATTTTTGGCATAACAACATCAATTTTCATAATAACTCCACAAATTATGGCTTTTGAAACAAACTGTCATCAATATTTTCGTTGATTTTTAAAGAAGTTAATACAATATTAACTAAATTTTCGCCATTGCTTTTTAATTCAATTTTATGAGGCATTTTTAATGAACCAACTGATTTATAGTCAGACATATATACATCAGCTTCAATATTTTGTCCGTTAATGTTTTGAACTGAAGTAGCTTTAATTAGTAAATTAGTAGCTTTCTCAATATATAGAGTAGAATTGCCATCAGCGGAAGTAGCTTCAATTTTATAAGCATCTATGCCATTTACTGGCTCTTCCCCAATTAATTCAAAGGTAATATTTTTTTCCTTATAATTAAGAAAAGGCATATCAAAAGCTGCGACTTGAGATTTTAACTGTTCTTTATACTCATTTAAAGCAACTTCAGGAACTTCTATTACATTTCCAGCAGTTTTAGTCCAACCAGATTTTCCATTAAAGACAGAAATCATTTCTTGTCCCATATAGTTCATCTCTAAACGAAATTTATCTTCACCTTTTTTATAGAATTTCATAGGCATTTCCTGTCCCATACCTGTTAAAGTCATATTATATTCAACAGAATTAATATTTTTAAAGGATTTTTCGCCTCCAATAGCGTTGATTGCCTTGCCGATAATCATTTCAGCAGTTTGTGAATTTGCATAGGTTACTGCAAAAATTAGAATTAGAATTGAAAGTATCTTTGCTTTCATTATTTTCTCCGATAAATTTAAAATTATTTTTGTAAAACTGTTATTTTCTCTTTGAATTCCAATATTTCTCTGTTTGTAAAGCCAATTGATTTTAAAGCTTCATCATCAAGTTTTTCAAAGGAAATTGCATTTTTTATAGCATTTAATTCCTGCGAGGAAAAATTCATTGAATTTAAAATGAAATCTTCAAATGCTTCAAAAGCCGTAGGGACTATTGGTTTGATTAGCTTGCAAATAGCCTCGCCATAAACGCGAATTTCATACTGAGCAGTTGCATCTAATCTTAATTTAAGGAAATGAAATAAATTGTGCAGGTCGATTTTCCAATACCATTCCGTATATGTTGCAAGCGGCAGATTAATCCTTGCAAGCTCACGTGCAAGATTTAGAGAAAGAAAATCCTGATATTCCGCAAATAGTTTTTTCTGGCTGTTTTCCAATGTTTCAATGATTTCCAGTGTTTTTTCTGCTGAAATCTGCTCTTCGCCTCTTGCCTGGTGGTTATACAAACTTTGAATCCGCACCTGCTCTGGTTCGGGAATATAGAAATCGTCTTTCATTTCTGAATATCTGCCACTATATTCATTTACATTAGCAGTTCTGTGGCGAATCCACTGGCGTGCTACAAAGATTGGCAGCTTAACGTGGAATTTAAACTCTACCATCTCAAAAGGTGAAGTATGGCGGTGTCTCATCAAATAGCGGATTAGCTCGCGGTCCTCACGCTTCGTTTTTGTTCCCTCTCCATAAGAAACGCGGGCTGCCTGCACAATTGAGCTGTCATTACCCATTGAGTCCACCAACCTGACAAAACCTTTATCCAAACAATTTATAATATTTTCTTTCATATCAGTATTTTTTAAATTATAATTACTATAATTTTTGAAATTAACTATAAAAAATTTAATTTGCAAAGAATTAATTTAACAAAAATAAGAAAAGATATGGAAGAGAAAAATCAAATTGAAAAAAAAGTAATTTTAAGTGGAATACAGCCCTCTGGAAAACTGCACATCGGACATTTAACGGGAGCAATAAAAAACTGGGCTAAACTACAGCAAGAATATGAATGTTTTTACACTATTGTCGATTTACACGCAATTACTGTTAAGCAAAATCCGGCAGAATTAAGGCGAAGAACCCTTGAAACTGCTGCCCTTTTTATCGCTTGCGGTGTTGACCCAAATATCAGCACATTATTTATACAGTCATTTGTTCCGATGCACACCCAGCTTGCATGGGTACTTAATTGCTTTACCGGTATGGGTGAATGTAGCCGAATGACGCAGTTTAAAGATAAATCTGCCCAGCACGCAGAAAACATAAACGTTGGACTTTTTGCCTATCCGGTTTTGATGGCAGCCGATATTTTGCTCTATCAGGCAGATTTGGTGCCGGTTGGCGAAGACCAAAAGCAACATCTCGAATTAACCCGTAACTTAGCTCAACGTTTCAATTTCCATTATTCCGATACTTTTAAAGTTCCAGAGCCATATATTGCCCCTGTCGGTGCAAGGATTATGAGTTTGCAGGAACCAAACAAAAAAATGTCGAAATCCGATGATAACGACAAGGCAACAATTTTCCTTTCCGATACCGATGAGGAAATAAAAAGCAAAATCAAGCGTGCTGTAACCGATTCCGGCTCCGAAGTAAAAATGTCTGAAGAAAAGCAGGGCATTTCAAATTTAATGACGCTTTATCACATTGCAAAAGAAATGAGTTTTGAGGATATTGAAAAGGAATTTGCTGGTAAGGGCTATGGCGTATTCAAAAGTGAGGTTGCTGATGCCGTTGCCGAATACGTTAAGCCAATCAGAGAAAAATATCTTGATTTGATGAATAATAAAAAGTATTTAGAGGAACTTTTAACTGCCGGTGCAGAAAAAGCAAGAAAACGTGCTTTTAAAACATTAAGAAAAGTGTATAAGAAATTGGGATTTGTGCAGTTTTAAAAAAGTGAAGATATTTTAAGTCATGCGAACAACTTGTTGATAGCATGACTGAGAATCAAGTCCTATATTAGCAATGACTTGTGAGATTCTTCGCTACGCTTCAGAATGACAGATTATACTGCCATTATTGTTAGTGGTTTGGTATAAAAAGCATAAAATACACCTCCCCTGCCCCTACTTGGTAGGAGGGGAACGCTTAAAATCAGTACAGTTCTTATTCCCCTCCTAAAAAGGAGGGGCAGGGGAGGTGTAAAAAGTTTTATTAATTAAAGTAGTATTTTCTAAGAATTTTAATCCATATTCTTATTTGTAATGCACTACTACTTTATATTTATTATATTTTATTAACAATGAAAGTTGAGTAAAAAATAATCTATGTTTAAAGAATACATTGATAGTATATTAAAGGAGTTTGTCTCGAATAGTGAAAGTTCGGAACATTCATACAGAACATATTTGCAAAATATGCTTAATCGTTTTTTAAGTGAAAATATTAGCCGTGAGTTGATTATTAAGCACGAGCCAACACAGGTTGAAGGAAAAGGGCGCCCCGATTTTAAAATAATTACTCCAAATATATTAACAATCGGTTTGCTTGAAACGAAAAAATTAGGCACCGATTTGGAAAGAACTCTTAATACAGAGCAAATTGAACGTTATAAGCAACTTTCCGATAATATTATTCTTACTGATTATCTTCGTTTTATCCTGCTTGTAAAAGGTGATGTGGTTTTTGATACTACACTCTGCTCTGTTGAAGATTTAAAATCAAAGGAAATAAAATTAGCAAAAAGTAAAACAGAAGAACTTTCTCGGCTTTTAAAACAATTTTTTGAAGCAGAGCCGGAGCCGATTTTCAAAGTGGAAACACTTGCTTTTAAACTTGCAGAAAAAGCTACTTTTTTAAGGGAATACTGCTATATTGAATTGGAAAAGGAAAGAGACGAAACAAATCTTATGCAGGGAGTTTACGAAGTGTTCAAAGAATCGCTGCTTCCTCTTTTAGAAACGCAATATTTTTCAGATATTTATGCTCAAACACTGACATATTCTTTGTTTTTAGCTGCACTTAACTGCGATGAACCACATAAACAACTTAACAGAAGCAGTGCATTTTCACTTCTCCCCCATTCTTTTCCTTTAATTAAAGAATTATTCCATCGTTTAGATGATTTTCCGAGAGAAATAACCTGGGCAATAGATGAAATTATTAACATATTAAAAGTAACTGATTATACTGCAATAAAAAAGGAATTTACCGATTATCGTAACAAAGACCAGGGATTCAACGACCCATTTATTTATTTTTATGAAGATTTCCTTACAAATTATGACAAATCGCAAAGAGAACTGCGAGGTGTTTATTATACACCTGAACCGGTAGTTTCTTTTATCGTTCGTTCTATTGAAGAGATTTTAAAGGTAACTTTTGGACTTAGCGATGGCTTAATCAATAAGAAAGTTACTTTGCTTGATTTTGCAACAGGCACCGGCACTTTCCTTTTAAACGCTTTCAAACTTGCATTAGAACAGGCACAAACGCTTGGTGACAGGCAAACAGTAAATAAAATATTAAATGAACAAATAATTAATAATTTCTATGGATTTGAATTACTTGTTGCTCCATATATCGTTGCTCAATTAAAAATCACTGAATTTATCAAAGAACTTGGCTATTCTTTAGACGAAAGTAAACGAATAAATATCTTTCTTACAAACACACTTACAAATAAAGAGCCACAGCCATTTCCAATTATGCCAGCCCTCTCGAAGGAAGGTAAAGAAGCAAACCGAATAAAGAATCAGGATATTCTTGTTATTCTTGGAAATCCTCCTTACTCAGTTAGCAGTCAAAACAAAGCCGGCTTTATTACAGATGAAAAAATGATTACTTATAAAGAAGCAGTGAGAAATGAAAAGAATATTCAACCACTTTCAGACGATTACATTAAATTTATTCGTTTTGCTCATTGGAAAATGGAAAATGTAAAAAACGGTGTAATAGGGATAATATCAAATAATTCATATATTGATGGTCTGATTCATAAAGGAATGAGACTGGAGTTGATGAAAACGTTTAATGAAATTTATATTATGAACCTGCATGGTAGTTCAAGAATCGGTGAAAAATCTCCTGATGGAACAAAAGATGAAAATGTTTTTGAAATTATGCAGGGAGTTTGTATTTCTTTATTTATTAAGAATCCAAATAAAAGCAATGAATCCACTGTTAATTACTATGATTTATTTGGAACTAAAAAAAGCAAATATGAGTTTTTATGGAACAATTCATTAAGAACAGTAAAATGGAATCAAATTTTTCCTAACGATGAATTTTATTTTTTTGTAAAAAAGAATTGGACTAATAGAGATGAATATAAAAAGGGTTATAAAATTGACGAAATTTTTAAAATTCAATCAAGTGGAGTAAAAACTCATCGGGACAAGTTTTTAATAGCTCTGCAAAAAGAATTAATTGAAAAAAGAATTACTACTTTTTTGAAATTAGATAAAAGTGAAATAAACAGAGAATTAGGTTTAAATGATACAAGAGATTGGAAAATAAAAAAGGTTCTTGAAAAAGGGCATTTTAACAAAGAAAAAATTATTGATTATCATTATCGCCCTTTTGATAAAAGATTTTTATATTACGATTTTGATTTTATTGAACCAGGAACTAACAGGTTTAATGTTATGCAGCATATTTTAAAAGGTTCTGTTGCACTTGCAATTCCAAGACAAATAAAAACAAATATATGGAAGCATATTTTTGTAACTGAATTTATTGGTGATATTGGATTCACAAAAGAATCAACTAATTTTTTTCCTCTGTATTTATATATTGATAAAAACTATATTTCTAACGGTAACGATTTCCTTTTTAATCAGGAAGGAAAAAGGGACAATTTTACAAAGGAATTCAGGCATTTCATTAAAAATAAATATAAAAATGCTTATTCACCGGAGCAGGTATTTGCTTATATTTATGCAGTTTTGCACAGCCCAAATTTCAGAGAAAAATATAATGAATTTTTAAGAATAGATTTTCCGCGTGTTCCTTTTGTTGATAATGAAGAATTGTTTTTGGAACTATCAAATATCGGGACTGAATTGATCAATGCTCATCTTTTAAAGAAATTCCCTGTTTCTGTGAATTGCCGCTCAGAAGGTGAAACCGACAATTTTAAAGTTGATTCAATAAAATATGAGAACAATAGAATTTATTTCAATAAAAACAGATATTTCAGTAATGTTCCTAAAGAGATTTGGGAATATAAAGTTGGTGGCTATCAGGTTTTAGAAAAATGGCTTTCAGAGCGGAAAAAACTAAACCATTCTTTAACTGTTGGTGATTTGCAGCATTTTATTAATGTTATAAACGTTTTAGAATTTACTTTGCAAACTATGGAAAGAATTGATAAATTATTACAGATGGATTAGATAATATAGGTTACTGTTGATGATTTCTTGTGATTCCGATACGAAATGAGGAATCTTATATTTCTATATCAATTATCGGATTAATTCGATGGTTGAGTAGATTTTTAGCTGATGCTCAGAATGACAGTATAAAATTATATCATCTCCATTTAAATAAAATATTTTCTTTATTATGGAATTCATAATAACAGACATATGTCAAGGTATTATAATCCAATAAAAATTTATTTTCCCTGCTCAATTTTTATATAATCAATTTCTGAACCAAAAGTGCTATGAGGAATTAAAAAGACAATAATCATCACAATAGTTGCAATAATAATCCATTTTGTATTATTTCGGTTTTTATGAAGCTTCCATAAGGCAATTAACCAAAATATCAAAGCAACAAAAGTTTTATTGTCAGTTAAATCATTTCCGAAGGGCCAGCCAGTCCAGAAAGCATCGAAAGCATATTTTTGCATAATTGGTCCGAAAATCAAACCGCCAAGAATAAGGAATACTACAGTATAAATCGTTAGCTTATAAGTATTATCGCGTAAGAAAAACGCTTCAAAGCCGGTTCTAAATGATAGCATAAATGCAGCAAAGATAAAAACTATATGCGAAATCATCCAAACAGCTGGAACATCACCTCGGAAGCGAATAATAAGCGGATTTTCAGTAAAAGGAATTTTTAAATTGTTTTCATCTGTAAAATAAATAATATATTCAACTTTTCCGGCAGGAGGTTGATGAGGAATTTCAGTAAATAATGTATCTCCAGTTCGAGTAAGTTCAACCGTTGTCCAATCGTCATAGCTTTTGTAACGTTTGAACTTCATTTCGGCTATAATTGATTTGTTTGGTGCATACACGTTAACGACCGCCCCCCCCTCGCCGGGATGAGAGCGTGGAAGAATGCTTTTTACTTCAGTACCATTAATTTCAATTTCTGCATTAACAGGATATGTAGGACCTGTTAATTTCTGATAATAAGAAATAGCAAAGGTCAAAATAGCAGATGCAATCCAAAAGATGATAGTATATATTTGTATTTTTTTCATAATTATTTTAACTCCAAAAGTTCTTTTGCATCTTTGAATAAAGAAATTGCTTTTAACACTTGTTTGTCGTTGGATATGCTAACAGAAAAGAAGCCGTCATCACCCCAAAGCACATTTGAAATTACTGCTTTTATAAAATTACTTATGTAATCCTTATCTGTTAAAAACATTTGTTCATTCCAGATATTTTTCATTTTGCAAAATTCTCTAAATTTTGATAGTAAATTGTCGTCAACTATAAAGTATTTTGCAAAATTTAAAAAATCATTTGACGATTTAAGACGAATTTCTTCTCCATTATATTTCAAGAATAGAAGTGCAAATTCGAAGAATATGCTTCTGCTTTTAAGTACTTGAGTAAGCATAGTTAAAGAATCGTTAAATACAACGACATCGGGTATTATTCCACCACCACCAACTATATCTCTGCCTTTTTTACTTTTAAATATCGGCAAACTCTTTTGATTGCCAATTCGCTTGTAAATATCTTCATATACCTTAATTTTTTCTTTATCTAATCCAATAGAATCATCAAAAATCAGGTTTTGAGTATTTTGGACATTCTTTTGAACAGTTCTGCCTGAAGGAGTAAAGTATCGTGCAATAGTAAGAGCAAAGGCAGAACCATCTTTGAATTCCCACATTTTCTGAGCAAGCCCTTTACCAAAAGTCAGTTCACCAATAATAATTCCCCTGTCGTTATCTTGCATAGCACCAGCAAAGATTTCTGCTGCTGACGCAGTATGATTGTCTGTTAATACAATAACAGGTATATCAGTAAATTCTCCTTCTTTTTCAACTTCTTTTTTCATTGAATAGTTATTGTTTCTTGCTTCAGTATAAACGAGCAAATCATCTTTTTTGAAGAACAGGGCAAGCAATTCTAATACTTTTTCTAAATAACCGCCATTATTACTTCTTAAATCAAATAAAAGATTTTTTGCTCCAGTTTGAATCAGCTTATTAATTACATCTTTTATCTCAACAGCAGATTCATTTGAAAAAGAACTGATTTTTATATAAGCAATGTCTGTTTCAGGAATAATGAAAGAAGAATATACTGATTTTATTTGACAATCATTTCGATATAGCAGCAGTTCCTTAATTTCATCATCAATATTTTTTTTAATAATAAATTTCGATTGGCTGCCTTTCGGACCACTAAATAAACTATTGATTTCCTGAATACTTTTCCCGGTAGTTTTAATATCGTCAATGAAAATAATTTTGTCGCCAATTACAATTCCATTAGAATCTGCAGAGCTGTTTTTTACAACATTGGCAACAATAATACTATCTTCAATCTGAACAACATTAATACCAAAACCGATGCTTTTTCCTTTATTAATTTCAGAAATTCTTTTGTATTGCTCAGCTGAAAGATAATTAGAGTAATCATCAAGTTCTTTAAGCATAGCAGAAAAAGCAGCTTCTGTAATCTTTTTTATATCAACAGAATCTACATAATTTTGTGTTGCAATATCCAAAATTTCTTTAAATTTTGCAGTTTGTTCATTAATTATTCGCACATTTTCAGATGGTTGAAGAAATAATGAATTTGCAAAACAAAATATGAATAACAGGATTAAAATTAAATATTTTTGCATTTTTGTTCTTAATTTTTATAAATACTTTAGTATTTGAATGTTATGATACTTTAAAAATAAAAATATTCTGTTTAATGTAGATTGACGTTATGAATTAAAGTTTATTTCCTAATAATATAAACTGACAAAGGTAAAAAATATCAATACAGAATTACTGCTTGAGGACATATTATTTTTATTACCTATTTATACATAAGACGACTACTATTCGAAAATCATTTAAATATAATAACTCACCTTACGCAATTCCTCTTTTGAGAAATGAAAAAGTGTAGTTTTCTCACATTTTTTAATCCACTTTTCTTATTCCCCTCTCAAGAGTAATGTCACAGAGAAAAGAAATTAATTATTATGGATAATTGCTTAAATTCCAAGTAGTCGTAATTATTTGTAAAATAATAATAAAAATTAAAAGAATTAAAGTGTTAAAATCAAGAATAATACACCTCCCCTTTCCCCTCCTTGTTAGGAGGGGGAACGCTAAAACACAGGACAGTTCTTATTCCCCTCCTACAAGGAGGGGCAGGGGAGGTGTTAAAAGGTCTTATTATTAAAGTTATTATAGTTTATATTTAAGATTGTATAAGTTAAATAAATATTTATGTATGTAAAAATTTTGAATTATTCGCTTATCTCCCTGCCATTACTCTCAAAAGGGGAATGCGTAAAGTGAAATAATAACATAATTTCCCCATTTGTGATAATATATTGTAACATTTGAACTCCTTTAGCCGAAATTTTATTGGAAAAAATCGTATTTAATTTTTTCTTTTATTACTAAATATGAAAATTTCCTAAAAAATTATAACATTTTTCATAAATTTGCATATTATTTTAATTAGAAAGGAAATAATATGTCTGATTTTACACCAAAAAAACTTTTCGCTACAAATACAAAACAACAAATGCTTGATGCTATAACGAATTGCTTAAGGAAATTGAAGAGAAAAATGGCTGTTGAAAGTTCACTACGGAAACAAATTCAACACCCATCCCCTGTTCCCAATGAATAAAGTTCAGTAATGTTTAATTATCTTAGTTTTTAGATGGAAAATTTAAATTATATTGCCGATACATTGTCAAACAGACTAAAAGCAGAAACTATAAAGAAACCTGCTCTCAGAATTGATTCCTTAAAAGGAGAACCTTTGTTCTATGAGTGCTTAACCGGAAATGCTGGTCTTAATAATCTTTTATCTGAAAAGAGTCTGTATAGACCTCAATTAGCATTAACTGGTTTCTACGAGAAATATAGTCGAAACTGCGTTCAGATTTTCGGCAATACAGAAGTATATTATTTAAATAGTTTGTCCAAGCAAAAGAGAATTAAATCTTTTCAAACTTTAGTAGAAAATAAAATTCCTTGTATTGTTTTAACAAATAACAATGCTTTTGATGATTTTCTAATTGAAATAGCTAAAGAAAACAAAGTGCCAATTTTCAGGACTGATAAAACTACAAATCATACATTTATTTTTTTATCAGAATATTTAGATGACTATTTCGCACCACAGCAAGTGGCTCATGGAACTTTAATTGATGTGTTTGGCGTTGGTATTCTTTTTCACGGACGAGCAGCCATTGGTAAAAGCGAATTAGCTCTGGCGCTGATTGAAAAAGGACACAGGTTAGTTGCTGATGATAGCGTAATCCTTTGTAATAAGCGTGATACTACTATAATGGGTACTTCATCAAATTTAGCAAAGCATTTTATGGAAATTCGGGGAGTTGGATTAATCGATATTCGTCAAATGTTTGGTATTAAAGCTGTTCGTTTCCAAAAAAGAGTTGAAGTTTTAGTCGAACTTGAAGAATGGGATTCAAAAGATGAATATACACGGCTCGGTGACAGAGAATCTTTAACTGATATTATGGGAGTAAAAATTCCTACTATTGTTTTACCTATTAGTACCGGAAAAAATGTAGCTGTGCTTGCCGAAGCAATTGCACTTAATTATTTGTTAAGAGTATATGGTTATAATCCTGCAACTCAATTCGGCGAATTACTTAAGAAAAGAATTAGCTCGAAAAAGAATGATCCCAATTTCAATAACGATATGAGAAGCGTTACCTGGTTCCAAGGTGATGATGAATAAATCTTTATCTTTAATTTCAACTTAGTTTTTCTGAATTACCTGAATAAAGCTTTAGTTAAATGAAAAGATATAAATTTTAAAAAGTTTAGAAAGTTTAGATTTTAACTTTCGCAAAGTTTTGGTTGTAAAAAAGCGATGTTATTGGTCTTTAGTTGTTAGTAAAACCTATGATTAATATCCGAAAAAATATATATCAACCATCAGGTTTACACGATAGTTGATTTTTAAAGATGGATTCTGACATACGTCAGAATGGCGCATTTAACGATGTAATTTCAATTTAAATAAAGTAATTGCTTTATCTCGTGATTAGAAATGACATCTTTTCTTGTCATTATGGCGTATGCCAGAATCCATATTGGAAAAGCAAGTGAGCTTGCTAACATGTTTCATTTGTGCAAGCCCAAATGCTTCAATGAAATAGTTAAAATTGAATAGCTTTGAATAATAATAAGATGGATTTTGACATACGTCAGAATGACGGATTTAACGATGTCATTTCAATTTAAATTAAGTAATTGCTTTATCTCGTGATTAGAAATGACAATAATTCTAAATATAAAAACAAATTAGTATATACTACTTTTTTTAACTATGATAAAAGAAAAAAATAAAATTGCTTTGTGTATTGATTTGGATAATACTTTAATTCTGACTGATTCTTTAATTGAATCCTTTCTTTTGTCAATAAAAAAGAATCCAGTTGTTTTAATCCTGTTTCCTTTCTGGCTATTGAAAGGAAAAGAAAATTTTAAAGAAAAAATAAGCGAAAGAGTAACATTACCTGTTATTAATTTACCATTTAATAAGAAAATTATAAAAAACATCCAAAATGCAAAAGATGAAAACAGAATAGTAGTATTGGCAACTGCAAGCACAAAAAAAATTGCAGACCAAATTGCTAATCACCTTCAAATTTTCGATATTGTAGAATCAAGCCGTAAGGATTTTAATTTAAAAGGAAAAAACAAGCGTGATAAATTAGTGGGAATGTTTGGAGAAAAGGGATTTGACTATGCTGGCGATAGTTACGCTGACATTCCGATATGGCAGGCAGCAAATGGAGCAATTTTAGTTAATCCGTCAAAACATTTAATAAAAAAAGTAGAAAAAGTAACAAAAATCAAAGAAATAATATATACTAAATAATATGCAATTAAAATTATTTATCAGGCAAATACGTGTTTATCAGTGGGTAAAAAACTTCTTGCTATTTCTACCACTTATAATGGCTCATAGAATAGAAGACTATTATTCAATATTTAACCTGTTTTTAGCATTTATTTCATTTAGTTTAGCTGCTTCTGCCGTCTATGTTATTAACGATATCGCAGATATTGAGTCTGATAGAAATCACCCAACAAAGAAAAACAGACCATTTGCATCTGGAAAACTTCCAATTTCTTATGGATATGTAATTGCTCCGCTTTTCTTTACAATTAGTTTAGGAATTGCTCTTATTGCTTTAAATATTGAATTTATAGTTATTTTAATCAGTTATATAACACTCACAACTCTTTACTCTTTAATATTAAAGAAAATATATATAATTGATATTATTGTACTTTCGTTTTTATATACTTTAAGAATTATGGCTGGTGCTTATACTGTTGACATTCCTATTTCGATATGGCTGACAGAATTTTCTATATTCTTTTTCTTAAGTATTGCAACAATAAAAAGGTACGCAGAACTTAATATAATAAAAGATAACAATGGGATAGAAGCGAGGCGAAGAGGTTACACTGTTCAGGATTTAAGCATAATGCATCAAATAGGAATTACAACAGGTTTCCTATCGGTGCTTGTTCTGACTTTATATATTAATAGCAAGAGCGCAAATGGTTTAATTAGTAAAAATGAAGATACATTATATTCAAAACCAGAGTTACTTTGGATAGTTGCTGTTTTTGCTCTTTTTTGGATTATGCGTATGTGGTTTCTTGCTTCAAGGAAACAACTTATTGACGACCCAGTTTCATTTTTTCTGAAAGATAGATTAACTTATATTTTAGGTTTTATTTCTGCCATAATTCTATTTTTAGCAACTTTATGAAAACACATCAATCGTGGGGATTGTATCCCGAACACTCGCCAGAAGAAATTATTTTTTTAAAATGGATTAGTAATTTACCCGATTTTAATAAATTTTCAAATTCAATCCTTCCTTTCGGATTTGGTAAAAGCTATGGCGACAGCTGTCAAAATAGCGGTGGAACTATTTTAGATACTCATTTGCTCTCTCATTTTATAAGTTTTGATAAAGAAGAATCAATTTTTCGCTGTGAAAGTGGAGCTACACTCGCTTCCATTTTAGATTTTATTATCCCTTACGGGTATTTTCTTCCTTCCACTCCGGGAACAAAACATATCACCGTAGGTGGTGCTATTGGTAACGATGTTCACGGGAAAAATCATCATATAAGCGGCACTTTCGGATGCAACGTAAAGCAATTTGAACTCGTTCGTTCAAATAGTGAGAAAATGATTTGCTCAAAAAATGAAAATTCTGATATGTTTGCAGCTACTATTGGCGGATTAGGTCTTACCGGCTTAATTACCTGGGCTGAATTTAATATAAAAAAGTGCACTTCTCCATTTATTGCAATGGAAAGTATTAAATTTGATTCTTTAGAAGAGTTCTTTGAAATTAACAAAGATTCTGAAAAGAATTATGATTACACAGTTGCATGGGTTGATTGCACTGCTACTGGCGGACGGCTTGGTCGCGGCTTGTTTAACAGAGGAAATCACGCTAATCCTGAAATTCATTCTATTCCCAAAGAAAAGCAAATTAATTCTATTCCATTTCCTTTCAATTTTAATTTCATTAATGAAGCTTCAGTAAATGCGTTCAATATGCTTTATTTTAATAAGCAATTAAATCCTACTGAAAGGCAAATTGTTGATTACAACGATTTTTTCTATCCTTTAGATGCAATATTAAACTGGAATAAAATGTATGGCAAAAGTGGTTTTGTTCAGTATCAATTTGTTATACCATTCAAAAATGGTTTGAATAATCTGAAAAAAATTATGAAATTCATAGCAAAATCTGGTATTTCATCATTTTTAACAGTTCTAAAAACGTTTGGTGAAATACAATCACCTGGAATGCTATCGTTTCCAAGACCGGGAATTACTCTTGCTATTGATTTTCCTTTAAGTAATAAAAAAACTTTATCACTTTGCGATGAATTAGATGAATTGGTAGTTAATGCCGGTGGGGTGCTTTATCCGGCAAAAGATGCAAGAATGAAGAGAGAAGATTTCAAAAAGTTTTATCCTAACTGGAAAGAATTTTCAGAATATATTGACCCGAAATTTTCATCAGATTTTTGGCGAAGAGTAATGAGTTAAGAATGAGTTAAGGGAATTTAAAAACATCATTCCTTATATCACAATAAATGAAGACCTTTTTTTAAATTGATTTGTCATCATTATATTTTACAATCTAACAGATGTCAGAATGTAAATTCATATATTAATATTATTTATGACATTTTATATTGGAATTTGTATAAGAAAAAATATCAAAAAATTTAAATTTATTGAAAAATTTTACTATATTTGCTAAAAAGATGAATGATTCATATTGAATCAATATTTCTAATTGTTTTGTTAAATAATATGAGTAGAGAAATATGATTAAAAAACACGTGATTTTTTTTATTATGCTATTTATTAGCATTTTTTTTAGCGTAAATATCTTCGCTCAAACAGAAGATTTAAAAACTTATTCAAAGTTTGATTTCGTTCCTGGAAACAAAGTATTGTTTTTCGATGATTTCAGCGAAACTGCAATAGGAGATTTCCCGATTTCCTGGAATACTAATTCATCAGGCGAGGTTATCCAAACAAATCTTTTCCCCGGCAAATGGCTAATGATGAATGAAGAAGCAAATTTTTATCTACTTGACGGCTTAAAAGTTGATAAAAATTTTACTATTGAATTTGATGTTTTTTTCAATGACAAAGAAGAAACCGGCTGTGAATCTATCATAACTCTTTTCGAGTTAAACGAAGAAGACCCAGATTTATATGCTAATATTACTTGCCCGGGTAAATGTGGTATTGAATTCTCTTTGGTTTTGGAAGATACTCCAACCGAAGGTGCTTTTTTTAGAGCTTATGATGCACCCAACAATAAAGATTTTGACGGACAAAATACGAAATCTGAAGCTCGAATTAAAAAAGGGGAAGTTGCTCATATTTCTATTTGGATTCAAAACACCCGTATGCGATTATACGTAAACCAAACCAAAGTTTTCGATGTCCAACGTGCTTTTGTTCCGAATGCAAAAATAAGACAATTCAGAATTTTTACTGGTTATAGCTGTTTGGTATATATGTCTAATTTCAGAGTTGCAGACGCAAGTGAAGACAACAGAAGCAAGCTTTTAACCGAAGGGAAAATTATCTCTTATGGCATTTATTTCGATAGTGGCAGAGACAAAGTTAAGCCAGAATCTTATGGTGCATTAAAAGAAATTGCTACAATTTTAAAAGACAATCCGGATTTGAAAATAATTGTTGTAGGGCATACCGATAGCGACGGAAATGAAAAATCCAATTTAGATTTGTCTAAAAGAAGAGCTGCTAATGTGAAAAATGCTCTTATAAGTGAATTTAGTATTGCTTCAGATAGAATTGATACTGACGGAAAGGGGCAATCAGAACCAATAGAACCAAATACATCTGTTGAAAATAAAGCTAAAAACAGAAGAGTTGAGTTCATAAAGAAATAATTTTATTTTTTAAAGCTCTTCCATATTTGAGTAAATGTGGAAGAGCTTTTTATATTTAATGCTTTGAATCAATCTACTACTTGTTCCAAAAGATTTTCTTTTTTGAAGTTTTATACTTACTTTATTATTAATCTTCATCAAAAACCATAGTAAGCAAAGCCATACGCACATACAATCCATTTTGTGCCTGACGGAAGTATGCAGCTCTTGGGTCAGTGTCAATTACTGGATTTATTTCAACAGAGCGGGGTAATGGATGCATTATTATAGAATCATATTTCATTTTTTGCAAAACGGTAGAATCAATATTAAAAGTTGATAAATCCTGTTCTTTATTCTTTAACCGTTCTCTTGGAATGCGGGTTTGATAAACTACATTTACTCTGTTAATAATGTCTTCAGTTGTATTTGATAGTTGATACCATACATTTTTTTCTTCAAGATGTTCCAAAATATCCTGCTTAATTTGCAATTCATCAGGAGCAATGAAATAAAGCTTTACTCTGTCAAATTTGCTTAACAGATATGCAAGTGAGCGTGCAGTTCTTCCGTGGTCTAATGAGCCAATAATAGCAACTGACAAGCCATCAAGAGTATGGCATTCATTAAAAATAGTGTATAAATCTAATAATGCCTGAGTAGGATGCTGCCCGCCAGAGCCATCGCCAGCATTAATAATCGGAACAGGAGAAACAGCAGCGGCACGTTTAGCTCCGCCTTCCTCATCATGACGCAAGACAATTACATCACAATAATTAGAAATAATTTGGATTGTATCTTCTAGCATTTCACCTTTTATTTCAGATGAAAATTCAGTTGCCTGTTCAGTAGAGATTACACTTCCACCAAGGCGATACATTGCTGATTCAAATGAAAAACGGGTACGTGTTGATGGCTGATAAAAGAGATTTGCCATAATTTTATTGTGATAATCTCTCGTTCCGCCACGGGCTACGATTTTTTTCATTTGATTTGTTCGTTCAAACAGTTCTAAAAGTAATGGAACTGTAAATTGTTGCGATTCTACGATGTGTTTTAATTTCATATAGTTTAGATTTTCATTGTTTAGATTTTTTTTGTTTAGATTTTTTTTGCTTAGTATTTCATTGTTTAGTCGTGATTTTCTTTAATTGATATTTTCTCAATGAATTGATTTTAAATGAAATAGTTTCAATTTTTTTTCTTAATTTATAATAATCTTCATCATTAATATAATTTAACTCTCTAGCTATAATGATTTGGCAAAGAATTTCCATTAATGAACCTTAAGCTATTTGAGAAAATCTAGCTTGGTCTTTAAAATTTGTTCTTGTACTGCCTTCAGCAATATTTGAAGCTATTGATATTGCTGCTCTGTTTATATGACTAGTAAGAGAATACTTCTCAAAATTTGGAAATGTATTAGTTAGTAAATAAATATCTTTAACAAAATCTTTTGCCATTTGCCATACTTCAAGGTTTTCAAAACTATATTTATGAAATGTTTTTTCCATAGTTTTAATTTAATAGTTTGTTTATTTATAGTATTTTAATGTTATATAATTATGTTATTATAATAAATTTATTACAAATGCATCCAGTCTAATAACTATGAAATGTCATTTCTGAGAAATCGAAATTCCACTCCCAGTATGGTTTTTAGATAACCGTATTCACAGGTATGACTTTTTTTGAGAGGACTCATAAATGCGTTTTCAAATTTATTTTTTACAAATTTAACTAAGTAATATTTTAAAATGTCAATTATTTTCTAATCTATCTAATCTATCTAAACTATCTAATCTATCTAATCTTTCTAATCTTTCTAATCTTTCTAATCTATCTAATCTTTCTAATCTACTCCACATACACTCCTGCACCAATGAAAAATTCAGTTCCATTGATTTTTTCAACAAATACTAATTTCTTTTGTTCAATTCCATTTTTCGGATTAATATAATAATATTCTGTATTTCCTTTGCCATTCCTTTTTATAATATCAACCATTTGACGAACAGGATAATTCCCTTTTGTGTCTTGATAATCGACTAAACTAGTTCCTTCGTAGTGCTTGCTTGTTGGGAAAACAATACTAAAATGATTAGTGTCGTCAACGAAGAAATATCCTGAATTGTCGTTATAGAACCGAAGAGAATCCATATAAGTTTTCATAAACTCAATTTGCTCTCCTTTTGTATTGTAATTGGTCTGGAAAAGATATGAAAGCCCAAGAGCAGTTGCTTGGACAGCATTACGTGTTACTTCCATTTTTAAACCGAGTTTTGATATACTCCATTCTTTCAAATAACTTTTAAAGAAACCAGTACCGATGAAGTATTTGGTATTGTTAATTAATCTAATGTATGCAATTTTTTCTTCATCAACTCCGCTTGACGGATTAAGCCAGTAATGACTAATTACACCCTGCCCAGCTTTTCTTAAACTATCTTGCATTTCGAGAGCAAAGAATTTTCCGTTAGCATCCTGGTCGTTTAGATGATTTGTTCCAATATAGCTTTTAAGTATTGGATGAGCTATATTTGTCATAGTAGTATCATAGCAATAAAGATAACCGGAATTATCAGAGAAAAAACGGATTTTTTCTAAATAATCCTGAATTATTTGCACTTTGTTAATATCCTTATATTTTTCTGAATTAAAAATATGCTCCAATCCGTCATCTATTGAATTGGTAACAGTCTCAACTATTTCTAAATGAGCTTTATAAGAACCAATTATCTCTTCTTTTGTAGGTTCATTGCAATTATCAGAACAGGACGACAGAAATACTACTGCTATTATTATAAAAGATAAAAATTGAATTTTATTGTTGTCCATATTTAAGCTAATTTTAAATTAATAACTTATAATTTTCACTTAACATTATTTTGAAATGTAAATTAATTCAATATCAAAAAATGATTTAGGATTATTGATACAAAATTAATTATAAAAATACTAAACTTTCTCTTAGTTTCCAAACTTTTGGAAACTCAAAATAAATTAAAAGTAAAACAAAATATCAGATAATATAATTAAAATAAAGGTGTTAGGAGATTTACTTCATAAAGAACAATATCGCATTTAGTTGCCATATTCAATTACTCAGTGTTGCATTTTTAAAATAACTCTTAAATTTATTTATAAGTTCTAAAATTATCATCCAGTCCAGACCAATTTTTCAGTAATGAATTAAAAAAAATAACAAATAAATGTAAAGATGTAATTAGTAATATATTACTTTGTAACGATAAATTCTCCGTAATCATCACCACATTCAATACCTTTAATCTGTTGGCAATTAAAAGCATGAAGTTTATTAGTATCTTTAGGAGAATATTCGCCTGCATAAGCTAAAGCCATAAAAGCAGCAGAAATTCCACGAATCATATATGCGTTCATTTTATCTGATTTCCCGTACTTAACAACATCGGATTCGTAATAATTATAAGCACGAATAACCATTTTTTCTCCGGGAAGGAGTTCAACAATCTCAGCATTAGCCCAACCCCAAGCTGAAATTACAGCATAAGCACCATGCAAAATATCTTTTGGAGTTTTATCAATCATTGGAGCAACTAATCTTTTCCACTCTTCAGAAGTAATAATTCCATAGCCAGTATGATAGCCACATTCACGTGCAGCATTAACAAGTAAAAATTCAGTTGCTTCCATCATTTCCGGAGATGATTTCCTTGTAAGACGTTCGGCAAATGAGTTCCAAAATACTGCTGGTAGTTGATTTACCATCACATTGAAAGCTTCAATAATACCTTCTTCATTGCTTTCTACGCTAACTTTAGCCATTTCTTCAATGATTTTCTTTCTATCTATAGCCATATCATTCTCCTATAAATGATTAATTTTGAAAAAAGAAACTTTATCTCCCATTACTATGCTTTTTGTTTCAACAACTTTAAAGTAGAATAAGGGCTTATCGAAAATTGCAGAAAACATAGCACTTATAAAACCAGCTGTTATATAATTAACTGGTTTATCATAATCGCCCCATTTCCTTCTCCAGCCAGCATCAATATGAGAAACCGGAACTTCTACAATGCCAGAATCTAAGCCGGCAAATTTTACTATCAATTGTCCTAATCCAATTACAGAATAATATTCCGAAGCTATTGCTATTCTGTCTTCTAATTTATTGATCTGATGCTTTTGGAAATATTCTGTTATTACTTTATAAAAAGTCTCTTCGGCAACCTCACTTATAATTTTCGTTTCTTTTGCATCAAGAGCAAGTTGAGTATAAAGCACAGCGTAATGGTGGCAGTGCAGAACGCTTAATTCACCATTTAAATAGTGCCTTTTATTGTTAGCATCGAAAAATCTTTCGATAATAAATTCCTGTTTTAGAACTCTACTCATATTATTCTCCCACTTTCTTTTTTAATTTCATTTAAAGCATTTTGGAAAATATTAATATTTTCTTGAGAATCAGGTGATATTGAAGCTTGAGTACTCGGCATTTTTGTTAGAATAGCCATACGCATCTGAGCTTTTATACCACCGATTTTCTTAGCTTCTTCGTAGAACTGTGTTAATTTTGCTCCCATAGAAATTCCTTTGTATAATTGCTATATTTTAAAGATATTTATTTCTCATTATGAGCGAAGGACAAATATGAAAGATTTACAAAAAATTGCATTTTCTTATTTCAGAAATTCACTTCTTAATTCAGATGTTTTTTTACTAATAAAAAGCAATTCTTCATCAGTATAATCTGTTTGGTCCTTGATTTTATTTAAAATAATCTGATAAATTGGTTTTACTTTCAAAACATATTCGTGACATATTTGATGTGGTGCATCTTTGAACTGGCTGTTCCAAATATCATTAAATAAATATGGAATTGGAGCACCATTTGCTTTTATATAATCATTGATTTTCTTGATTTTTTCTTTGTATTGGCTATCATTTTTTAAAGTTTCCAGCAAATATAGCTGCTCAATTGCATTACCAATGGTAAAGTAAATCAAAAAAACATCATCTAAATCTTTAGTCTTGTTCACAAAGATAACTCTGTCCATACGTAATTTCTCTTTTAAATCTTCGAATAAACTCTCAGATAAATCTTTTTTTTGAATAATATTTTTATATTCCTCAAAAGAATTCTTCATAATAGAAGTTAAATTTAAATCTTTAATATATCTTTCAAAAAGTTTATCGTAAAGAGGAGTTTGAGCTAAACCACCAACAATTTTCATATATGCAATATCAGAACAAAGCATACCAAATCGGATTATTTTATTTCGCCTGTCTGTAGATTTTTCGTATTGCTCAGGTTTTGCAACTAAATCAGAAAAAGGAACATCAATTTTCTTTAAATAAATAAAAAATTCCATAAAGTCTATGGCTTTTTCTAAATGTGTTATATGCTCCTGATTTAGTAAAGTATCAAATTGCTCAATCAATTCTGTTTTCGGCTCTGGTTCCTGCTTACTGCAGGAAAAAAGAATACAAAGAATAGAAGTTAAAATGATGAATGTTATTAAATTTGATTTTGAAAATAAAAACATAATAATTTCCTTTAATAAAAATAATTAATTTAATATTTCATTTCTATATAAAGTAATGAACTTGTCTAAATCAAGAATATCCTGCATTGTAAAATCTTTACCATTTTCAATTCTATCAAGAATAATATCATAAATGCTTTTTGCTTTACTGATTTCTTTTTTAAATTCAATTAATCTAGGATTATCCGAAACAAATTCATTTGTAATTTTTAAAAATTTCCAGGAAGAAAATGTGTTGGTTTTGTCTAATAACTTATTTTGCTCAATTATTTTTGCTAAATAGCAATTTGTTTTGTCGCTAAGAATGGATTTAACAGTAAAATAACTTTGCTCCAAAGCAGCTCCGAGTGTATAATAGACGATGAAATCCAAATCTATCAATTTTGCCTTTTCAAACATTAGTTTTCTTTCGTCTCTTATTTTTTTTAATAATTCAGATAAAAGGGAATCAGTAATTTCCTGAGTAGATAAAATATGAAAAAAACTATTGTAATTAATATTAAAAAATGATTTAATATTTAACTCATTAACATATTTTTGAAAAAGCTTGCCGTATTCCGGCAAAGTCTTTTTCTCACCTACAATTCGCTTGTATGCAATATCTGAGCAAAGTATTCCAAAACGAAGAAGCATTGTTTTTCTTGAAGATGCTTGCTCAAATACTGTTGGCTTTGCAAGAGAATCATTATAGATTGCATTCTGTTTTTTTAGCAATAAAAAATATTCAATAAAATCCTGAGTATTGATTAAATAATTAAAATTTTCATCAGTGAGCAAGGTATCATATTTGTTTATTAACTCTTCTTTTGGGTCTTGCTTTTGCCTGTCGCATGAAAGAAAAAGAGAATTAATTATTGTTAATACAACAAATAAATAAAATGAATATTGCACTTGTTTTTTCATTATAAAACCTATTGCTAAGTTGCTTGTTTACTGAATTTTGAAAAAGTTTTTATTAAATTTTATTACCAAATTAATAATATTCATAATTATATTGATAAAATTAATAATTTATTTTTATTCCTGAATAATTATTTTTTATTTTTTTGATTTTTCTTTGAAAATTTCACTGCTTCAATATATAAAGTAGTAATTAATTTAATTAAAGTAGTAATTTAACTATTTAAAGTAGTAATTTAACTATTCAAAGTAGTGATTTAATCAATCAAAGTAATAATTAAATTAATCAAAGTAGTAATTAAATCAATCAAAGTAGTAATTAAATTAATCAAAGTAGTAATTAAATTAATCAAAGTAGTAATATAATTATTCAAAGTAGTGATTCAATCAATCAAAATAGTAATTAAATTAATTAAAGAATATATATTTTAATAAATAAAATCAATACGATAACTAAATAAATTTATACGTTAAATAAATAAATGAATAAATATATTAAAATTATTAAAGAAATAATTAATAATAATAATAAAATGAAAGATGTAAATAGTATTTGAATTGAATGAATCATTGCAATAGAAACAGAATTCATATAAATATAGAAAAAAATACTGGTAAAAAATGGAATAATTAAGGGAATTTTTAAGTTCAGTTATATTCTTAATATAAGTTCTCTTATTTTGAAATCCTCAATTAATTAATCGGTAAGAATTTTAATACAAATGAAAAAATTTTCTCCTTCCCGAGTTGCACTTGGGAAGGAGTTTGATGAGAAATTAAATGCTAACAGTTTGCTGTTAGTATGAATGGAAATAAAAATTCATCAGAGATGACCTTCGTTAATACCTACGCCCAGCAGCAACGATATAAGTCAGTTGAATCCACTATTAATGGGTGTTTTGGTAATACTCTGATTGTGAAACCTTGCTTGCCTGTATCAGAACAAATATAAGTTCCTTCATAATTGTGAATATTTCCCTGTGATTTACTAAGATTGAGAGAGACGAAATTAGGTTTTTCAATTTCATTATTTGAATTAACAGTTCCGTAATATACTTGCACATCTACATCATCAGTAGTTAAATTTCCCAAAGATACTATAGCTTGAACACTAATGGGCTTCCCAACGTAATACTCACCGTTTTCTTTCATTTCCACAGAAATAATATCAACAGTATCCCATTGATTCCTGATTGTATCTTTCCATTCTTTTAGCTTAACAGCTTTGGCTCCGTTGTTTGAAATTAAATTCTGATAATTTTTTAGAGCTGGAATATAAAAAACATTAGAATAATCTTTAACCATTCTTTGAGAAGAAAAATTACCTGCAATAGTACTAATACTATTCTTCATAAAAGCAACCCATTTATCGGGGAGTCGGTTACCTTGTTTTCTATAATAAAACATAGGAATAATTTGCTGCTCGAGGACGTCATAAAGTGCGCCTGATTCGATAATTTCCTGTTCTTCGTAATTAGTATATTCCTCGCCACGTCCAATGCAAAAACCGTTTGACCCATTATAAGCTTCGTCCCACCATCCATCGAGAATACTGAAATTTAATGTTCCGTTAAGCGCAGCTTTCATTCCACTTGTTCCGCTTGCTTCCATAGGTCTGATAGGTGTATTAAGCCACACATCGCATCCTTTAACCATAAAGCGTGCAATTACCATATCGTAATCTTCAAGGAAAACAATATGCTTTTCCAAATGATAAGTCCTTATTTTGTGTATTATACTTTGGATTGCTTCCTTTCCTTGAGTATCGTGTGGATGAGCTTTGCCAGCAAGAATAATTTGAACAGGCCGTTCAGGATTAGTCAGGATTTTATACAGCCGGTCCATATCCTTGAAAAGCAGCATTGCACGTTTGTATGTAGCAAAACGGCGTGCAAATCCAATAGTAAGAGCTTCAGGGTCTAAATAATTATTAATTTGAGAAATTTGTTCTGGCACTAAAAATTGCTTTTGTTTGCTTTGAAGGTATTGACGTGCAAAAAGCACCAAGCGAATACGCCGTCTTTGTTTTTCACGCCAAATTTCTTCCGCTGGAATTGTTTCAATTTTTTCCCATAATTCCTGATTGTCCGAGTCAGTTCTCCATCTTGGAGTTAAATACCTGTCAAATAATTCTGAAAATTCACGTGCAACCCAGGTCATAGTATGGATTCCATTTGTAACAGATTTAATCGGGACTTCATCATCAGGAAAACACTTCCAAATACTTTTCCACATTTTTCTTGCAACATTGCCATGAAGTTTACTAACTCCATTGTGGTATGAAGTTAGTTTAAGTCCTACGATTGTCATAGAAAAATCTTCATTACTATTGAAACCATTTGTTTGTCCAAGTTCGATGAAGTTTTCTCGCGTAATTCCTAATTCATTTATATATTTACTAAAATAAGTATCAATCTTATCAACTTTAAATGTTTCATTACCGGCTGGAACGGGAGTATGTGTAGTAAAAATTGAACTTGTTTTAACAATTTGCTTTGCAGAACGAAAGTCAATATTGAATTTTTCTTTGTACATTCGTGCTCTTTCAAGAAGAGCAAATGCAGCGTGTCCTTCGTTAATATGAACTACTTCGGGAACGATTCCCAGTTGCTTTAAAGCTCGCATTCCGCCAATACCAAGAACAATTTCCTGCTGAATCCTTGTTTCTCTGTCGCCACCATAAAGCGCATTTGTAATGTCTTTGTAATCTTGATTTGAGTTTTGGTCAATATTAGTATCAATTAGATAAAGAGGGACTCTTCCTATTTTAAGCATCCATATTTGGAAATAGCATCTGCCAAGCGGTAAATCGACTTCTCCTAAAATTGGGTTACCCGAAGAATCACGTTGAAGTATTAGTGGCATCGAAAAAAAGTCGTTATCAGAATATATTTCAGTTTGCCAGCCATGTTGGGTTAAGTGTTGTCTGAAATATCCCTGCTGATATAGAAGCCCAACTCCTACAAGCGGCAGCCCTAAATCACTTGAAGATTTTAAATGGTCGCCGGATAGAATTCCTAAGCCACCGGAATAATTTGGAAAACTTTCGTTAATTCCATATTCTGTTGAAAAATAAGCAATAACGCCTTTTGAACTGTTGTTTTGGGTTTGGTACCAGGTTTTTGCTTTTATGTACTTTTGAAATTTTTCATAAATATAATCAATGAAACTAGTGTAATCTGCTTGTTCAGAAAGCTCTTTTAATTGTTCCTGACTTAATTTATTGATTAATAGCACTGGATTGTGATTTACTTCTTCCCAAAGCGAACGGTTTGTTCTTATAAATAGTTCCTTTGCGTCAGAATTCCAACACCACCAATAGTTATAAGCCAATTCTTTAAGCTTTGATAGATTCTCTGGTAAGTGGGCAGTTACAATAAAACTTTTTACTGGTTTCATATTTTCCTCATTATTTTCTTTATTTTTATTCATAATATATTTAATTTATGAAATTATATTTTAAAAAAAAAGAAATAATGAAAACTTTACTCTTTAATAGTGAAATTGAAATAAAAAAAACAATAGAAAAAGCAACTGAACTACTACAAAATGGAGAAGTAATAGTTTTTCCTACTGAAACCGTTTATGGTTTGGGAGCAGATATTTTTAATATTAATGCCTGTAAAAAAATTTTTGAATTAAAGAACAGGGAAGAGGCAAAACCTCTCGCTGCTCATATTTCAAATTTAAATATGGCAAATATGCTTTGTGAATCTATACCAGAAGAGTTTTATATTCTTGCTGATGCGTTCCTTCCCGGACCTTTATCAATTATTCTAAAAAAAAGAAAAGAAATTAAGAATTATCCTGAAACTGAAAATATAGCAGTAAGATTTCCGAAGAACGATACTTGTTTAAAATTAATTGAGAAATTTGGAAAACCAATAGCAGCTACTTCTGTTAATATTTCTGGAGAAAAAGCTATGAATTCTGTTAAAGAAATTCTTTGTAAATTTAATGGTAAGATAGCCGCAATAATTGATGACGGTTTACCTGCTTATTCATTAGAATCAACTATAATTTCTCTTTGCGTTAGTCCTCCAAAAATTCTGAGAAAGGGTGTGATTAATATAGAAGAAATTGAAGAAGTGTTAAAAAGAAAAGTGAGTTTTTAAAAATACTTTGCAATAACAATTCATCTGATGATTTAAAGTCATCAGATGAATTTACATATTCTAACTAAATTTTCAGATAAATTAAAATCTATACTCGATACCACCGGTGAAAATATTGAATTTGCTAATATTATAATCTAAGAAAATATTGACAGGCCCTATTTGTTTAGCTAAACCTAAAGTGAATTTAATATTTTGGTCATCGAATATCATTTTTGCAGTTTGAGGATTAGTATCACCGGGATAATCGGGTGGCTCAGGTGGATAAATGCGAATGATGTGCCCATTTTCATCTTTATCGGTTCTTAGCAAGCCAAGTTGCGCTTGGGTTTCCTGAGGTAGTAAATATTTATATTCAGAATTAATATTAACAGTTTCAAAAGACAGTCCGGAATAAATATCCATACCGAAGTCGAAAGATTTACTTGCCTGCAAATTGAAGTTCCAAAAAGTCGCATCTGCCTTAAGTTCTGCATTAGTTACTCCAACTGTATTTTCTAAATGAGTTCCCTGATAAACAACTTGAAAAGCCACATCAATTTCTCTTTCGTTACAATTTCCATTTGGATTTGTAATAAAATACTGAGAAATACTATGTTTTAAGCCAAAACCCCAAAAAGCAAAATCTCCGATATTTTTTCCCATATTTACAGGGGGAATAAACCGAATAAGCAGTTCGGTGCCATACAAGGAGCCAATTTCAAATTGAGGAACAGCAGCCATCAAAGTAGATAAATTTGCTCCTTCAGGAAGAGAAAATGTTTCTGGAAATTCTTTAATTATATTTAATATTGAATCCTGCATTTCCTTCGGAAGCAGGTTATAAGCAGGATTCCTCTGTATTATATTAACCAAAGTATCGTTTGGCAGATAAAACTTTTCTTGCTTGAATCCAAGCACCGTTGCAGCTTCTTTTGGTATAATAATAGAACCACTGCTTATACCATCATATAAAATTGTTTTTAAAGCATAGTAAATCAAACCAGTTGTATCTTTTATTGATTTTATACCCGGTGGAAATAGTGTATATTCAATGTAGTTGCTTAATTTATCCATATTTAAAGGTTCAGCTGGCATAGCAGGATTATATGTTTTCATATCATCACGGACAAAACCAAGCATTCCGTGAATTCCAAAACGAAAATAGGGCTTATCAACCTTTTGAGGAACATACGCCTGATTGAAAAAGCGTGAATTTGAAGTTGCATTCATTGTTTCAACAAGTGGCTGAAGATATGGAAGACCATTTAACTCAAAAATATCCTTACTGAACAAACGAGCTAAATCTATTGTTATCTCATCAGCAGCGTTTGATTTTATCGATGAAAAAAGGATAGCAAGAATAAAGAATAATGTTGCTTTCTTCATATTATTTAAGTACTTTCTTCTTAATGATGACATATAAAGGCAATGCAACAATTATAATTATTATTCCAAAATGCCAAAGAAATGATACCACTCCAAATACAACTTTTAAGAGTAGAACGATAATTATTGTTGATAGCACTATGGCTATTACTAATGATAAAATACTTTTAAAATTCATAATAACTCCTTAAATTTTTTTACTAAATTATGAAAAATTTAATAAAAATGACTTTAAAAAGTGAATAATGTTTTATGAAAAAGAAAAAATATATCCGATTTTGCAAATATTACTGACTTTACTTTTTTAAAAAAATGAATCTATATTCATAAATTCAATATTATTATTTATTAATAGTTGATATTAAATGATTTACTTGAAATATTGAAAAAAACTTAGTTTTAAACTCCTTACCAAGTTGCACTTGGGAAGGAGGAATTGAATATTTATTTATGAATAATACAGGTTAAATATTTGGTAAATGATTCTACTTAAAAAATATGTTTTCAACTTTATTTTAAATATTTTCAAAATCTTTCAGGAAGTTGAAATGTTGTCATTTAAAAATTCAAAAATATTAAAACATAAACTAAAAAAATTCGTCTATATAATAATTTGTTAATAAATTGAATGGAAAAAATGCCAGTTTATGAATACAAATGCAAAAGATGCGGCAAAGAGTTTGAATGGTCGCAACGAATAACTGATGAACCTTTAAAAACCTGTCCTCCGGAAATTTGCGAAAACGCTCAAAAAGGGCTTGCCGGAGATGTAGAAAGAAAAATCAGTAAAAATGTTGGCTTTGCTTTCCATGGCAATGGTTTCTACCTTACTGATTACGTTTTTAAAAACGGTAACAGTAATGGTTCAACAAAGTCAAAAGCTACTTCTAAATCTAAATAGAACTATTGTTTTATATCATTTTTCAATTCAATAATTTTAAATCAAAGAATTATATCGCCATACTATAAAAAAGTAGTATGGCTTTTTTTATCTAATCATATAATTTTTCTTACTTAATTTCTTGCATATATTACTAAAAATATATAAATTTATTTTATTTTTTGAGAAATAATTATGAACAGAATCTTTTTTTTAGTGATTAGTTTAATTATAACGTCAAATTTAATTGCTCAAAACTCTTCTACTCATATTAATATGAAGATGGACAAAGAGCAGAAAAAAGAGTATAAGCAAAAAAAAGCTGAATGGTTCAAACGATTGCACAGTATTGAACCAGATGTTAATTACAAAATAATAGACAAAGAAACAAGACAGTCCAAATATAAAAGCAAGCAGCTAAATAAGAATAATTCTGCTTTAAAAGTTAATGATATTGTCATAGCAAATGGTCAGATAGAAGGAGAATGGATTGAGCGAGGCAGCGACAATCTTGCAGGAAGAATTCATATTAGCGATATTGACTTTGAAGAGAATTTGATTTATTCCGGCTCTGCAGGAGGAAATATATGGCGAGGAACCCTTGATGGCAGAAATTGGGTCTCTCTTAATGATGGACTTCAGTTCGATAATATTCGGAGTGTAAAAGTACTTCGCTTCGGAAATACTAAAAGAATATTTGCTGTTGCTGATAAATACGTTTATTATTCTGACAATGAAGGAGTGGACTGGATTAAATCCAAAGGTTTAGAAAATGTAGAGAATTGGGGCGCCTTTAAACGTGCTATTTATACAAATTCAAATCCTACTATGATATACACCTTGGGTAGCGAATGGGATTATGATAACTGGAAATCAATAACAACAATTTATAAATCAAGCGATTACGGAGTGTCATTTAAGAAGATTTATTCAACCGATATTGGAGTAAGTTATTGCGATTTATGGACTTCGATAGTCGAAAACAGAGATATTGTATTTTTAGCAAAAGATACAATTTCTGTTATTGAAGAAAATGACATTATTACTACAATAAATGCATTTGAACTGGATTTTTCATTTAATTTCTATGAAGGATTTCTTTTGCAAGGAACTGATGCCGCAGGTTTTCTTTATCTAGCTGCAAAAATGTCCAATTCAGAATTCACATATTTTTATCGTTCAAGTGATTACGGTAGCAGCTGGTCAAACAGAGGTAATGTTGATTTTAAACCATTCGATAATAATAGTTTTGCCGTTTCTTCAAGTAATTCAAATATGCTTTTTTTTGGTGGTGTTAATCTTAGTCGTAGCACCGATGGTGGAGTTACCTGGACTCTGGTTAACTACTGGTGGGATTATTACGAAGATATAGAAAATAAATTACATGCCGATATACCCGGAGTTTCATTATTTGTTCATAATAACAAAGAAATAATGCTTATTGGAACTGATGGCGGATTATATTATTCTGATAATTATACAAACAATGTTCAAAATATTGCATTAAATGGAATGAACGTTAGCCAGTATTATGGAATTTATACCTGTAAAGATGAAAAGCGGACTTTATGTGCTGGAAGTCAAGACCAGGGCTTTCAAAAGTGTATTGGTTATTCTGGTACTAAAGCGAATTTTTTGCAAACAATTAGCGGCGATTATGGACATTTATCTTCGAGCAATGGAGGAGATGACCTTTGGTGTGTTTATCCCGGATTTGCTATGTATTACAAGGGGATTTACAAAGATGAAATTGAATTTACTGCTACTTGGGATTTTCAAGGAAAAGGTGGCTTATGGATGCCTCCTATTGTTGCAGACCCTACTAATCCGGAAATCGCCTGGCTTGCCGGCGGTGGTGATAATTATAATAGTTCATACATCTGGAAAATAGAAAATAATGGCGGAATTCTTATTGGCAGACCATATTCTTTTAATTTTTCAGAAGGAGATGAATGGCAGGATTTATCAGCTTTTGCATTTTCTCCTCTTGATAAAAATACCTGCTATGCTTTAACGAGTAACGGAAAATTCTTTGTTTCTAATGATGCTGCCGTTAACTGGGAAAAAACTATTGAATTAGAAGAATTTAATGCTCATTATTTCTATGGTAACTGCATTGCTCCATCAAACTTGGACTTTGGTAAAGTATTTATTTCAGGTAGTGGCTATTCTAATTCAAGCGTTTATATGACTACTGATAATGGAAAAAATTTCATTCCTCTCGATAATGGATTACCAAATACTTTAGTTTTTGAAATTGCTTTAACTGAAGATGAGATGTTCATTTTTGCTGCTACAGAAGTCGGTCCATATCTTTATTCATTTTACGATAGCACCTGGTATGATATAGCTGGTTACGAAGCACCAGACCAAACATACTGGACAGTTGAATATATCCCTGAGCTGAAAACAGCACGTTTTGGGACTTATGGCAGAGGTATTTGGGATTTTAAAATCAGTAAAATTAACGATGTTAAAGAATATTCCCATAATAGTAAAAAGCTTGATTTGTTTATTTATCCAAATCCAATGAAAGAAATACTAAATATCAACATTAATTCTAATTTAAACAGTAATTTAACAGTAAAAATCTACGATTTGGAAGGAAAAGTAATTAAAAATCTAATGAACAATCAACCTGTTTTTTCCGATTTAGTATTAAAATGGGACGGCACAAATGAAGCAAATAAAAGAGCAGCTAAAGGGAATTATATTTTAATTGTAAGTTGTGATGGATTTACTAAATATGCTAAAATAGTATTAGATTAACAACTTAAAATATATAGTATTAAAATTAATATATTAAACCAAATGGAATCAGCATTAATAGTTGTTGAAGTGCAAAATGATTTTTGTGAATCTGGAACATTACCAGCAAAGAACACAAATTCATTAATTGAACCAATGAATAAAATAATAAAGTGGGCAATCTTAAAGGAATATCATATTTTTTTTACTCGCGATTGGCACCCTGAAGACCATTATTCTTTTGTTTCTCAAGGAGGAGTATGGCCTCCTCATTGCGTACAAAATTCTTTCGGAGCAGATTTTGCTAAAGGATTAATTGTTCCAGATTCAGCTATTATTATTGATATAGAAAAAGATTCTCTTCTCGTCAATATGAGATGTTCTGCATTTATAAATACATCATTAAAACAAATCCTTGAAAAATTAGAAATAAAAAAACTAATTGTTACTGGTATTGCTACCGATTATGCTGTGAAATCAACAGTTCTTGATGCATTGCAATTAGGGTACGATGTTACAGTTCTCACGGATTTAATAAGACCAATTGATATTCAAGCTGATGATTCCAATAAAGCAATCAGGAAAATGAAGGATGCCGGAGCAATTCTATTGGAAAGTATAGAGTTATTTAAAAATGAAGTTTGAAAATTCTTTTACTTATTTCGGTTCAAATTGACAAGCAAACAAAAAGATGTCATTAATAACGAAGTACATAAATACTAAATAATACAATCAAGGTTATATATCAAAATTTAAAAAAAATTAATATAATTTTTCATAGATGTAATATTATTAAAAAAATTAATCTCTTATTTTAGAAATTTAGGGTACATAATTTTGTCAATAAAATGATTATTAATCAATAATAATTAACAAAAAAAATGCCAATAGCACTAATTACCGGAAGCGGTGTAAGATTAGGAAAAGCACTTGCTGAAAACTTTGCCCGAAAGGGCTGGGATATTGTTTTGCATTACAATAAATCAAAGCAAAAAGCAGAAGAAACTGCATTAAAAGTGCGATCCTTTGGAGTAAATGCTTATCTTCAACAAGCCGATTTGTTAAAATCAAAAGAAATTGAAGAGTTATTTTTCACTCTGAAAACAAATAAAATTATTCCTGATTTACTAATAAACAATGCCGGAGTTTTTCCTGAAAAAACATCATTAGAAGATTTAGATGAAATACTATGGGATAAGGTTTTGGGTGTAAATTTAAAAGCCCAGTATCTTTGTTCAAAAGAATTTATAAAAATTGTAAACGGGAAAGCAAGAATTATTAATATAGCTTCAGTCGGAGCTTTTGGTGCCTGGAGTGGACGTTTAGCATACAATGTATCTAAAGCCGGTGTTATTCGCCTTACTCGTTCTCTTGCTAAAGAGCTCGCACCAATTATATTAGTAAACTGCATCTGTCCCGGCTCAATTGATTTTCCTGAAGAGCGAACTGAAGCAGATAAATCTATAATTTCTACTGAAAGAATACCAGCAAAACGTTTAGCAATTCCAGAGGATATTTTTGATGCAACTTACTTTTTTGCAATATGCAATGATTATATTACCGGGCAGTATTTAATTGTTGATGGCGGATATACATTAAGTTTCGAGAATTAAGCATACTATTTAAACAATAACAATGAGCCCCCTTTATAAAGCTAATGATTATACACATCTTTAAAATCTGCTGTTATCCTACTTATCTCTTAGGGATAAAATATTTGTAACAATGATTTTTAGTATCTTTTTATTCTATAGGAATTAAATATTAGGGTGCTTCTTTTATATAATTCCTACGGGATAAGCACAGTCAAGGGTTATTCTTATTACAAATATATAATTCCTAAAGAATAATTTTTTAAAGATACTAAAACTATTTCTGCTCCCTTTTGTAAAAATTAATATATGTGGGTAATGAATAGGCACCTCTTGAGAGTAATGTCACGATGATAAGAAATTAATTATTATGGAAAATTGCTTAAATTCCTAGAAGTAGTTCATATTTTTAATATAAGAATAAACTAATAAAGCATTAATTTGTTTAAATCAAGAATAATACACCTCTCCTTTGATGAGGGGAATGCTTGAAACATTGGACTGTTCTTGTTCTCCTACTAATAAGAAGGGGTAAGGAGGTGTTAAAAGATTTTATTATATAAGTTATAAATATTTATGTTCAAGATTATATAAGTTTAATAAATAAATGTATATATAAAAAATTTGAATTATTCGCTTATCTCAGTAACATTACTCTCAAGAGTGGTATGCGCAATGTGAGGTAGTATAAAAATATCCTTACACCTTAATTTATTCATAAGTAATGAGTTCTGAAATATATTTTAAAAAAAAAAAATAATATCAGATAATTTTCGTCTTATTTTAAGTATTAGCAATAGAATTATTGCTATATTTTTTTTTAAAAAAAAGGAAAAATAATGAAAACACTATATAAAACAAAAGTAATTTCTTCAGGTGGAAGAAATGGAAGAATTGAAAGTGAAGACGGTGTATTAAAACTTGATTTACGAATGCCAAAGGGATTAGGTGGTGAAGGTGGCAACTTTACAAATCCAGAGCAGCTTTTTGCTGCAGGTTATTCTGCTTGCTTTGATGGTGCATTGAATTTAATAGCTTCACAAAGAAAATTAAAAATAAACTCAAAAATTTTAGCTACTGTTGGGCTTCAACAAATCGAAGATGGATTAAATCTCTTTGTTGAGTTGGATGCTGAAATTAATGGAGTTGACAGAGATACTGCTAATGAACTGCTTCAAGCTGCTCACCTGTTTTGCCCATATTCAAAAGCTACAAGAAATAATATTGAAGTAAAATTGAATTTAATTTAAACTCAACTTTTTCAAAAAAAATTCCATACTTTGCAGTATGGAATTTTTTTTGTTATGAATCATTAACAGATTCATTGTTCATAAACTCTGGAGAAGGAGTTAAAAAGTATAGAAAAACGTTATTCTTCCAGTAACGGAAGCATCAATTTCTCTTCCATTTGGAATTTTTTCGTAAGTTTCAATTACAACATTTGGACTTAAAGTAAATTTCTCATTAACTTTATAATTCATACTGAATAAGAACCAATTTCTCATATCTCCTTTTGAATCGGCATCTGTATTTGTGTCGAAATAATCGTAACGAACAACAGCAGCAAGTTCTTTCATAAAATTGTATGAAGCAAAAGCAGAAATACCTAATCCGCTTTTATCTTTCAATTCACTATCTTTTGTAAATCCATTTTGCCTTGCAGTTAAAAACCCTTCTAAACCAATTGAGAATAAGTCCTTTTCCTTATACCCTAAGAAAAGTGCATAAGTCAAATCGTTATTGGAAACAGTTTCTTTAGGGTCTGAGGTGCTTTTGGGATCTGGTATGCCCGGTCTTGCTTTTAAGTCAGCATATAAAGTGGCAGAAAATTGCTTAATCGGAGAAAATTGAATATGGGCATAATATCTCTTGAATTTATCGGTTTCCGGTGCATTTCCGCTACCATTACCATACATTACCCAATACTTAAACATTCCGTCTCCATCAATTTTACCTTTTAAAGAAATTGCTAAATCTCGGGAGGAAACAATACCGCGGGCATCCATTATAGTTTTTTCAAGGAAACGATTGCCCCAGAATGCTTCAGATACTTCATAAGCCGGAGTTGGTTGAATACCGACAATTAAATTACTTCCACTGAAAATATTTTTCCAGTTAATATAGGCATCTTTTACGAAAACACCAATTTTGCCATTGCTTGTATTTGCTGCCTGGTCTGCTTCGAGGCGAAAACGTGTTGTAAAGTTATCGGAAATATCGTAATCGTAAGTGAAGTATATCCTTCTAAACTGAATACCATTCAAGTCTTTTACTCCGTTGTTAATTGCATTTGATAAAGAAGCAATTCCGGTATCTCTTGCAACGTTATAGTAATAATCACCGAACATCAAACCAGAAAATTTACCTTTTGAGCTATTATCCTGTGCAGGCAGAAGTGTTACACAGAACATTGCAAAAATAATCAATAATGCTTTTTTCATATTTTCTCTTTCTAAATTATTTAAACTTTATTTTTTTAATTAAATGAATTTTAAAATTCAATTTTGACTGTCATTCCGAATCCCGTGATAAAGGAAGACCTTTATTTAAATAGAGATGACATCAATTAACACAGTCATTCTGAACGAAGTGAAG
>CAZCHH010000002.1:70682-105011 GCA_964498585.1 uncultured Hyphomicrobiales bacterium | reverse complement strand
TTTTGGAGTGAAGTTTTTTTTAGATAAATACGAGATTTATTTCACCCCACCCTAACGGGATAATTAGAATAGCAGCACATTATAAAGATGTGTATAATCGTTAGCCTAATAAGGAGGGGCAGGGGAGGTGTTCTTGTTATAATTGGTTATTGGTTATTTGGTTATTAAGTTATTGGGTTAAAGTAAAAATACTAATGACCATAAACCAACAGCAGATTTGAAGTGAATTAATAATTACCTCACCTTCCCAAGTGCAACTTGGGAAGGAGGAATAAAGTATTCTTTTTTATTGATGAATAATAAAAACTAAATTTTCCAGCGCAATCCAAAATAAATATTTCTGCCGGTTATAGGTGCATAAACAATTGAACTGTCGAAATATTCACCAAATGGATTTTGATAACCTAAAACAGGAACTGGTTGAGTGTATCCAGTAAGGTTTTCTGCACCAAGGTATATTTCAAAATTATCAAACGTCTTTGTTATCTGAGCATGAAGCAAAACGAAGCTATCAAATTTTTCGGGCAAACGATATTCTTCCGGATTCGATGAAGTGTTCGGAAGTCTTCCGCCACCATTGAAATCAATCGTGAAATCTGCCATCCATTCTCTAAATAAAGTTGAATAAGCCAAATTTAAAAATGCTTTGTGTTTGCTAATCAATGGCTTTTCTAAAAGGACTCCGTTGAAAGTAGTTTTAACGTCATTCAATCTGTAAGCAGCCATAACGTCCATTCCTTCGAACAAAGTGAAAGACAAATCAGTTTGGAAACTGTTTGAATAAGAATCGCCGTGCAAATTAGAAAAATAAACGTTTCTTGGGCTTCTGTCCATATCAACGACAATTTGATTAATAAAGTCAGTGCGATAATACTCAGAATTTAATGTAAATTCCGTTCCAAATAAATCGAATTTGATGTTTGCATTAATACCATAATTCACAGCTTCTTCCGGCTTTAAGCTTTCTTCAATAACGAAATTTCTTGAACTTGCAAGCGAGCCGATGTTTTCAGCAAAAATGTTAGAAGTTCTAAATCCCTTTCCGGCAGAAGCACGCAATATAATATTTTCACTTAAATCATATTTCAAATGAAAACGTGGAGTGAAAAATGTGCCGTGAATATTATGGAAATCTGCTCTTGCACCTGCAGTAAAAGTAAAACCGAATACATTACTCAAAGTGTATTCTGTGTAAACGCCCGGAACTATTTCGTTTCTATAATAATCTGTTCCCTTAAATTCTTCAATAAATTCGTCATAAACTAAACTTACACCATTAACGAAGTGATGGCTAATATCTTTTTCAGCAGCATCGTGATGATGCTCCTCTTCGTGTTCTTCCCCTTCCTCGTGATGGTGCAATTTTTCAATTCTCCAATCGTATAACAAATTAATAAATAAGGAATTTTGCTTTCCATTGTAAGTATTTAGTCCGAAATAAGAATCCTGCTTATGATGTGAAGCAGAAGCAATCAATGCAATACTGGAATACTGCTCTGTAGGAAGCACATAGCCATTTTTTGCAAATACTTCATATCGTTCAGTTTTAATATTCAAACCGTATAAATTTGGATTTTTAGAAGGAAAGAAACCTTTTTGTCCGGCTTCGCGGTCTTCGTAAAGTGCTTTGACACCAAGCTGAGAGTGAATATTATCGCCTGCATATTCCCAGTGATTGAAGAAATTAAACTGAGTAACGAGAGGATGGTCTAAAAAGCCGTCATTATTGTGGTCATCTTCAATTTGCAATGTGTTGCCGTGTAGGAACAGAATAGTTCTAATATTATCAGTAATTGGAATTTTTGTATTTATGTTTCCTTCAATTTTTCCTTGCTGATTTGTATAAATATTTGAATAAAAATCTTCAGCAGATGCATTTTTTTTAAAGGAAACGTTGATTTGTCCGCTAATAGATTCATAACCTTCTACAACGGAAGCAGCCCCTTTTGATATTTGGATTGATTCCATCCAAGGTCCGGGAACATAGCTTAGACCGAACATTGAAGCAATACCACGCAAATTAGGTATTTTGTCTGTGAGCATCTGAACATATTTGCCCTGAAGTCCGAGCAACTGTATTTGCTTTGCTCCCGACATAGCATCAGAATATTCCACGTCAACAGACGGATTAGTCTGAAAGCTTTCAGAAAGATTGCAACAGGCGGCTTTCTTTAAACCGTGTGAGGTTATTGATTCTGTTTTTGCGATTGATGAATAAGAAACAGTATTACCAGCTTGATGACCAACTATTTCAATTTCATCTAATTCTAATTCCGATTTAAGCTTTATTTCTAAATTCTTTTGATTTTTTGAAATGACGATTGTATCTTTTTTATATCCGACATAAGACACAACAAGTTTATTTGTTTTGTCAGTTGTTTCAATATTGAAGCGTCCTTTTGAATCGGTTAAAGTGCCAATACCAGTGTTAAGCCATTGAACTGTTGCTTTCGGAAGTGCTGCTTTTTTTCCTTCAGCATCTATTCCAAACACAGTTCCGCTTAATTCAGCTTTTGCAAAACTGAATGATAGTATAAAAACTATTAATACTAAATATAAAATTTTTTTCATTTTATTCTCCAATTTAATTAATTATTAATTGTTAATTATTAATTGTTAATTGTTAATTGTTAATTGTTAATTGTCAATTATTAATTGTTAATTGTCAATTATTAATTGTTAATTGTTAATTGTTAATTGTTTATGGTTTTCGTTAATTAAGTCATTAGTTATTAGGTTAGTAAGTTATTCGTAAAGGAAAAATACTAATAACTAATGACCAATAACAATTAACCATTAACAATTATCAATTATTTAATTGGAGATGGTAACTCAGAAGAGTAGTTTTGGAAATAGGTTTTTACGATAAACTGAATAATACTTTTTATAGGTGGGTCGTAATTTTCAGTATATTTTGAAATAGTATTTTCTATTTTATGATAAAAAAGAGAAATATCTTCAAAAATTTTAGATAGAGTAATAACAGGAATAGAAATATGTTTTTTCAGTTTTTCAAAAACGACAGAAGATTGAACTTTTACAAGATAAGTGCGGTCTTCACAGCATTTTGTATTTTGTATTTTGCTATTAAATGAAAAATCCTTTTGCTCAGAGTTGATTTTACAGCAGTCGTCTTCGCAGTCAATTCTATGTGTATTTTGTTCTTCAGTTTTTGCGTGGTCGCATTTAACTGGTATATAAAAAGATACAATTCTTTTTCCTGTATTATTACATATATGCTCTCTTATATCAATTCCAATAAAAGTAATTGGAATTATTATAAGCAGCATATATGTCAGCAATATTTTATATATCTTTTTCATCAAAAGCTAATAACGAATGGAGAATATAAATATTTTAAGAAAAATATCAGAATAATTATATAAAACATTTAGTAAAGAGCAATTCAAATTTACTCATCAATTTTCTTTATCTTCAAAATCTCAAAATTTGGATTTTTTTTAACAATTTCGAAATGTTTTAATAATTCCTCTTTGTTTAAGTAATCTTTTGGAATATCAACAATTTCACCATATTTGTTGAATATAACGTAATCAATTTCTTTATTATTACAAAAATTAAATAGGGAGGAGAAAGTAATATTATTATTTGTTTCGATTCTTAACAGATATGTACTTACAATCTTATGCTTTTCAATACCATTAAAAATATAGTTCATAGGAGCAATCACCCAACTGCTTTCCGGAATTAATTCAGATATTTCGTTGTTTATTTTAGAAATATATTCTTTATTAAAAGTATCACGAATATTATAATTTAACGAAACAGCAAAAAATAAAGCTATTACTAAACAAAAACTGGCAATAACGACCTTATTTTTTATTTTAAAATTCCTTAAACAAATGTAAATCAATATTGCTTGAAATGGAATTAAGTAAACTGAATATTTCATTGTTTTGTCTTCAACTATAAAAGCGATAGAAAAAATTAAAATGATTGTATAAATTAAAATATCATTATGATTCTTGCGATAATCCTTAAAATTTAAAACGATACAAAATATAGTAAGTAATGAGGAGAAAATGATTTCTGGCTTTCTAAATAGTCGTTCGTGTTCTTTAAAAAAGTTTATTAGAGGAGTAATCAAACTGAATGAAGTTTTAGAATTAACTAAGGGACTCATTATTTGTGCTTTGAAAATATCTTGATATAAGATAATATCAATAATATAAGGCAGAAAAACAATAAGGGAAAAAATCAGGAACAATACAGAGTATTTATATTTTCTTTTGTAAAGAAGAAATGCAATACCGGAAACTACAAAAACTATTCCATAAAGATGTGTCAGCATTGCAGCACCAGCAAGTATTCCTCCAATAATAGAATGTAGATATGTTTTTTTATCTTCTTTTTGGGATATAAAATAATAGCTTGCAAATCCAAACATTGTTACCATCATTTCAGGTCTAGCAATTTTTGCAAAATAAAATAACTCAGTAAATGAAAGTAATATCAATAGAATAATATAAAAAGAGTATTTTTTATCATATATACTTTCTCGTTTTATAAACAAAAACAAGAGGTAAAGTAAAACAAGGAATGATGCTATTGGGATAATTCTAATAACATTAAGGGATATACCTAAAAATGAAAATAACAAAGCAGAAGTATAAATAAATAATTTATGCTGCACTACAATTCTTTCCTGGTCTTCTTTTATCATACCTTTAAACAGATTTGAAGTAGATACTCCGTTTTTTGCTAATGAATATGATTGCTCAGCAGACCAAGCTTCATCACCATTTACTGAATGAAATGGAATACTAATTAGAAATAATAAACCCTGAATACAAAATAATATTAATAAAATGATTTTAAAATTTGGATTATCTGTCATAATTTCAGAACTAATGATACATCGTAGTTTGCTAATTCGAAAATTTAAAAATGAGAAGTTATAATATTAAAAGAATACTATCATTAAGTCATTGTTAAGAAATAAGTCATAATAGTGCCTAGTGTTGTAATTCGTTAAAAGACTTATTATATTGTGTCATTTCGAACCCCCTAATAAAGGAACTGCTTTATTTAAATGGAGATGACAAAATGAGTCATTCTGACGGATGTCAGAATCCATCTTAAAAATATTTTTTTTTGGACATTAGTCATTAGTCATTTGTTATTATTCATTAGTATTTTACTAACAACTAATGACTAATGACTAAAAGCATGACAGGTGCTGAAATACGCCAGAATGACATCTTTACATTTGTGGGGCATTCTGAGCGGAGCGAAGAATCTCAAACCTCGTGGTAGCAATGACTTGTGAGATTCCTCACTTCGTATCGGAATGACAGGAAAGAATTATGTCATCTCCATTTCAATAAAGGTCTTCCTTCATTGGGGGTTAGGAATGACAAGAAATTTTTTTCAGGTTTTCAATAAATTACAACACTAGCTTTTGCTTTCTCAATAAGTGAATAAGTAAAGTGTATTAAATAATGTATCAAATTTCCCTATTCACTCCTGAAAAAGGGAGATGCGTATGGTGAGTTATAAACTTACTTTAAGCTGTATGATTCAAGTTCTGTTGTGGTTATTGGCTTTCTAAAACCTACACTGTCTTTGTATTCGACAAGTTTGACAACTCCTACACCAGGAGCAAAGTACTCTTCATATTTTGATGAATCATCAGCATAAACCACATTATAATAATAGCAGGAAAATGTTCCAGCTGGAACAGTTACTTCTTTATCAAAAGAAACAATTTTTACATAATTCCCATCAGCATCATATTCTGTAAGTTCAGTAACTGGATATTTGTAAAATAAAACATCTTTTCTGTTTACGGAATTACTGTCTGTATATAATACGTGCATACCATCTTCAGCATTTCTTAATTGCATAACAATTTTGGAATTTAAAGCAAGGTTATACCATTTGATATCATTAACTACTTCTTCGCTTACAATTTCGTTCACCTTATTAACAGAAATTCCGTTGGTAGTTACCTGATAATTCCATTTATTTCCTACTTTAGTTGGAAATAACTCTTTGGTTTTGCTTGGCGAGGAGCTATCATCGCTGCAAGCTGTTGAAATAAATAATAATACAATTAGAGATAGAATAATTTTTTTCATATTTTTCCCATAACTAAATTAAAAAAAGCAATTTACAAAAGAAAAATAAAAAAAAGTAATTTTTTCTAAAATAACTATATCAAAATAAACAATAAAATCAAAATTATTTATTCAATGAATTATTATTATACTATTCATTTTCAAAAGCACTTTTTCTAAGCAAATATGCCTGATTTCGGATTTTTAATTTTTTTGTTAAAATCCGATTTTTCAATATAAACAAAATATCGGAAAAATTTTTAAAATTATAATGTGGTATTTTATTTTCATTGCAAAAGGCAGCTAAATTTTTTTTCGCAAAAATAATATCGCAATGCTCCGCTGGACAATAGTCGCTATACCCATCGCCAATATAAACAAGGGCTGCATTTTCTGGAGCTCGCGTTATTAAAGTATTTCGTTTACACGATGCACTCTTACAACTGCAACTGTCA
The DNA here is from genome assembly GCA_964498585.1 of uncultured Hyphomicrobiales bacterium. Classification (GTDB taxonomy): domain Bacteria; phylum Bacteroidota; class Ignavibacteria; order Kapaibacteriales; family UBA2268; genus JAAYJM01. The sequence continues at coordinate 98,476 of CAZCHH010000002.1, read as the reverse complement.
TTAACTCCATAAAATTCTGGAATATAAGTATTGCTATTAAAAAGCATTTTATTGGAATATAAACTAATCCATTCTAAATTTTCTCTTTCTAATATTGGTTTAATGTAAACATCAAAACCATCGCTTACGATAGAAAGGTTAATATTGGACAATTTGCAAAAACTTGCAAAATCTATAAAAGATTTGTCTATTTCAACTTCTTTCAAATAATTTTCTAAATTTTCTTTTGTGAAATTTCCGTTAAGTGTTTTGAAAAGTTCTTTCCAGTAATTAAAAATATCAATTTTCCCATCAAGAAGCCAGCTGTGTAATGGCTCAAATTTTCCAAACTGAATGAAAATATCATCTCCAATGTCTTTTTTTGTTATAGTGCCATCAAAATCTGAAAATATATATAATTTTTGATTATTCATTATTCAATAATTTGTAAAATATAAACATACAAAATTAAGAAACTATAATGAATTTATAGATAATAAACAAAAAAATGAAAACAAATTAGTATTTTTTTGATTAAATTTGTAAATTGTTTATTTTATAATAAATTTTTGATAAAAAAATGGTAGCAAAATCAAGTAATATCGCAAAAAGCACCCCAAAAGCTGCAGGAAAAAATGTTAGCAGGGTGCGCAAAACCCGAATAACAGATTTATTCAAATTTCCCTTAACAAAAGGCAACTACATTATTTTAGCAATCGGATTGCTTACAATAGTAATTGGGTACTTGCTTTTAATGACTGGCATAACTGAAGAGCCGGCAGTAGTTGACGGAAAATGGAATAATGTTTTCGCAGTTGACATTGCCCCTATAGTGCTTGTTATTGGTTATTGCGTAATAATTCCACTTGCAATAATGAAAGTATTCAAAAAGGAAAAAGGGAACGAATAGAGTATGCCTACTTATGCTGGTACTATTGCTGTTATCGGTAAACCGAATGCGGGCAAATCAACTTTGCTCAATGCTATTCTCGGCGAAAAAATCTCTATTGTTACCCATAAAGCTCAAACTACTCGCCGCACAGTTCTCGGTATTTCTACCCGTGAAAATTACCAATCAATTTTCTTAGATACTCCCGGCTTCCTCAAGCCAAAGTATAAATTACAGAAAGCAATGATTGGTTATATCGAAAGAGCTGTTGGCGATGCTGATATCCTTCTGATTATTATCGACGCAAGCAAACTGATTTCCGAAACCGAAAGTTTTGAAGATGAGTTCTATCAGTATTTAAAACCTATAAATAAACCCAAGATTTTGGCTTTAAATAAATTAGATTTGCTTGACAACAGAAAAAAAATGCTTCCTTTAATGGATAAAGCTATTAAGGAAAATATTTTTAACGAAGTTATTCCCATTTCTGCCCTAAAAAAAGTTTCGATAGTAGAAGTTTTAAAAACAATAGAGAAATACCTGCCAGAATCTGATTTTTTGTATGACCCTGAGTATTTGAGTATTCAGCCGGAAAAATTCTTCGTGGCTGAACTGATTCGCGAAAATATTTTCAATGTATTCAGTCAGGAAATTCCATATTCTACTGAAGTTGTGATAACTCAATTCAAAGAACGCGAAAAATCCAAGTGGTTTATTTCTGCTGAAATAATCGTTGAAAGAAATTCTCAAAAGCAAATCCTGATTGGACACGAAGGGCAGATGATTAAAAAAATCGGTGAATTATCAAGGAAAAGGATTGAAGAGCATTTGCAAACAGATGTATATCTTGATTTGTTCGTTAAAGTAAGGGACAAATGGCGAAATAACAATACCTTACTAAAATCTTACGGGTATAACGTGTAGGTTAGAAAGATTAGAAAGATTAGATAGGTTAGATAGGTTAGAGTTTTAACTTTAGCTAAATTTGGGAAACTTGTGTAGTGCATTACCACATAAATTTTATTTACTTTAAGTGTCATTCCGAAACGAAGTGAGGAATCTCAAGTATCGTTTTAACAATGAGTTGTTATGTTTCTCCTTTCGCTTCGAAATGACAAGATTATTATTGATTATTTATAAGGTCAAGCAGTAGTTCAATAAACTTATGCTTCGTATAGCAAAAAAGGTTTCTGATTTTCTAACTCCTTTATTATCATTTTAGAATGTAATCAATGAAATTTGAATGGGACCAAAATCAAAACGAACAGAACATAAAAAAGCATCAAATTGACTTTGAGAATGCGAAATTAATTTTTTCAGATTCTAATCGTATTATTTATCAGGATTTGAGAAATGATTACGGCGAAGAGCGATTTATTAGTATTGGACTTTTAAATGATACTGTTATTGTTGTAGTTTACACAATAAGAAAAGGTGCAATACGTTTAATATCAGCAAGATATGCAAAAAAATCTGAACGTAATATTTATTTTAATGGAGGAAATAATGAATATAAATAAAATATATTGGAAAGATGCTGTCAATATTTTAGGATCCGGACAAAGAATTTCTTCTAATGATATTGATATCAGTAATGATTTGATACCTGTTCAATTTGTTGCATTATTTAATAAGAATGGTATAAGAATACCAAAAGATAGGGTTTTTTATGATGATGAAAATATTGATTGCAGTGATATACCTGAAATAACAGAAGAAGATTTGATAACAGGCAAATTAAAATTAGTTGAATCAGAAGAACAAACAATTGACTCTGAAATAAAAGAATGGGCAAAAGAAAACAAAATTAATTTGTCTATACTTATGAGAGATTTACTAAGAAATTTCTACCAAACTATGAAGTTAGTGCAAAAGGAAACTGTTCTTTAGTTTTTTTAAGAAATAAGAATAATTACAATTTTTTTTAATGTATGTTAGTTCTTTTTTAAAGGGAATCAAAAAGGAGCAATATCTTCGAAATATATCCCGTAGTGTGGGGTGATTTAAATCGAATTATTTAAAAAAGAAGTTCGTTCCAAATATGATTATTTGTGGTTTGTTCTGTATTTTATAGTGATTGCCTGAACTTTCTTTGTTATATTTAGCGTGCGTTATAAAAAATTAATTTAAAATGTAGAAAAGTGGTAAATAGAAAAAAATACAGCTCCCCTAACCCCTCTTTTTTAGGAGGGGGATAAGAAAGGTCTTTCTTTTCCTAAAAAATGGAGATAATAAGAAAAGGTCTTTCCCCTCCTAAAATGGCTAACGATTATACACAAATATTAGTTCTTGTATAAAAGGGAGAAAAAAAGAAACAGTATCTTGAAAATATATTCCGTAGGAATTATATATTTGTAACAAGAATAACCCTTGACTATGCTTATCCCGTAGGGATTATATATTAAAAAAGCACTTATATATTTAATTCCTACGGAATAAAAAGGCACTAAAAAACGAATGGTTACAAATATTATATCCCTAACGGGATAAGTAGAGTAGCAGCACGTTTTAAAGATGTGTATAATCGTTAGCCTTTTTATGAGGGGGATAAGAAAAGGTCTTTCCCCTCCTAAAAAGGAGGGGCAGGGGAGGTGTAAAAAGCTATTTATAGAAATATTTATTAATTTTGCAGAGAATATAAAAAATAATAAAATCAATGAAAACATTAATATTCAAAGAAAAAGAAGTCATCAAAATGCAGGAACTTATTAAAAGTTTTGAAGATTTATATGAAATTGAAAATTGGACTATTGAAGATTTAGATAAATTCAGAGTTATAGGAACAGAAATAATAAAAATTTTAAAAAATAATTAAATTTTAAAGAAATGCCTAAACTATTTTCAAATCAAAATAAAAAGTTTTTATTGCAAATAGACAAGCCTGAAATTGAATTAAATAAATTTATTTGTGATAATTGGAATTCTTTATTTCCTAAACTTACCTTTATAGCAAGTGAATATCCGCTTAAAGGCAATGTCAGAACAATTGGAACCAATGGTAGAATTGATATTTTTGCTTATAATCCAGAATATAAAAGATTTGTTGTTTTTGAACTAAAAAAAGAGTTTGATAAAAACATTACAGACCAAGCATCTGATTATAAAGATTTTATACAGGAATATTTTTCAGATGTATATTTACAAACTACTCAAAAATATAATATTTCATTACCAAAATATCTAGAAATAAATCAAAACCAAGTTGAAATTATTTTAATTGCTAAAAAATTCAGTTTAACACAAATTGAAAGAGTAAAAAAATTAAAAGAGAACTTTATTACTTTAATTAAATATTTTTGGTTTGAAGATAATTTAATATTTATTGATTACATTAATAATGATCCTGACGATATAAAAATCGAAGCAGTAAACACCAAAAAGATAAAACAAATTGGTTCTCTGATTCAGCAAGACCCTGATTTATATGAAATAGATAGATATTTTAATTTAAAACCAAAAGCAAAAGAGGCGTTTACTTTTTTTTATAATTTTCTTAAAAATAAATCCGAAGTTACAATAGAACCACAACAATCTAAAATGAAAATTATTTTTAACAAACATACTTTTTCAGCAATTGGTTATGGTGGAAAAACAGGTAGAAAAATGATTTTACAAATTAATACAAATATTGATGTTACTTCATTGAAAGAAATTGAAACTGAAGACCGCATCAGACCTGAACAAAAGAAGAAAGGCAGTTTAGGTTCAGAAAGATACGAAATTTTTATAAAGGATATTAAAGAAATGGAAATATTTACAAAATTTTTAAATGATAAATTATAATTTTAATAAAATTGGAACATTAAAGTTTGTAATTCGATAGAAAAATTACAAAGGAATAATTTTCGAAATAGAGAAAGATACACCTCCCCTAACCCCTCCTTATTAGGAGGGGAATAAGAAAGGTCTTTTTTTCTAAAAATGGAGATAATAAGAAAATGTCTTTCCCCTCCTAAAAAGGAGGGGCAGGGGAGGTGTAAAAAGGTTTTTAAATACAAACGTAAGATTTAAGATGCTTATTTACTACAATAGCAAATTAACTGATTTAGCAAAGAAATTAAGAAAAAATCAAACTTATGCTGAAAAGATATTTTGGCAAATTGTAAGAAATGACAATTTGGGCTATGACTTTCACCGACAAAAACCAATAGGTAATTATATATATGATTTTTATTGCCATAAATTAAAATTAGTAATTGAAATAGATGGAATTACGCATTTAGATAACGACGTTAAAAACAATGATTTAAATAAAGATGAATATGCTGAAAGTTTAGGTTTAAGAATAGTAAGATTTACAGACGATGAAGTGATTGGAAATAGCAATATGATAGAGAAGAGATTAAAAGGAATAATTTTCGAAATAGAGAAAGATACACCTCCCCTAACCCCTCCTTTTTAGGAGGGGGATAAGAAAAGGTTTAACTCCTTTTTAGGAGGGGAAAGCAAAAACACGGGGCTGTTCTTATTCCCCTCCTAAAAAGGAGGGGCAGGGGAGGTGTAAAACGTATAAAAAAATTTAAGGAGTTAAGATGAATGATTTAATAATACCAAAGTTAAGAAACGACATCGTTTTCGATTTTGTGGAAGATGAAGTAAACGGCAGGCATATTGTCTTATTCGACCCAAGCGCTTATGCAGACCGGCCGGTTTATCTGCCCGGTTTCTTTCTGGATATACTAAAATTGCTGAATGGCGAACTTTCTATAAATGAACTAAATAAAACTGTTTCTGAAACATTGAACTTAGATTTTGATGATTCTTTCTTCCTTGAACTGTTCAAGCATCTTGATGAATACTGCTTTCTCGAAACTCCACGCTTTTTCTGGCGAAAATACGACATTGACAAATATTTGGAATCCCCAAAACGAAATTACGTTTGCGGTGGTTCTACTTATCCTCTTGAATACGCTCAACTTAAAGAATCGTTAGACAAACTTCTTGATTGCAAAGAAGAAACAAATACCAACAAAACTGCAAAAGCAATTATCGTTCCCCACATAGATTTCAACATCGGAGCTCAGGCAAATTCCACTTATGCTACTGCATATAACGCAATTAAAAATACAGATGCCGACCTTTTCGTCATATTCGGAACATCGCATTACGGAAATAGCGATTTGTTTATGCTGACAAAAAAGGATTTTGAGACGCCACTCGGACTGGTAGAAAATGATAAAGAACTGATTAGCTTTATGCAGCGAGATAGAATGCCCCGAATTACCATTGATGATTTATCGCACAGGAACGATCATTCTATTGAATTGCAGGCAGTTATATTAAAACATTTATTTGCAGATAAGGGATTTAAGATTTTACCCGTTCTTTGTGGGTCTTTTCATAACTTTATTAGAGATAATACGTTACCAAATAGCGAGCGAAAATTTGTAGATTTTATTGATAAATTGAAGCAGGGAATTGAAGCATTAGGCAGAAAAGCAGTATTTATTGCAAGTGCTGATTTTGCTCATATCGGTAGAAAATTCGGCGATAATTTCGATGCTACGCAAGTGCTTGAAAACGTTAAGAATGAAGATATGGATTTAATAAATCAATTAGAAAATTGCAATCACGATGCTTTTTTCAAACTGGTAACTGAAGCAAAAGACAAGAGAAAAATTTGCGGTTTGTCACCCATTTATGCAATGCTACATACCGCAAGCCCCAGCAAAGGGCATTTCCTTAAATACGAACAATGGAACGAAATAGCAACGAAATCCGCTGTTTCATTTGCGAGTTTATCTTTTTATGAATAATCGGAGAGCTTTATGGCTAAAAATATAAGCAATAGTCAAATTGATGAAAAGAATATAGAAATCCAACGAGTAAAAATCACTTATTTGAATAAGGAACGTGAAATTGAGCTTTCTTCAAAATTTGATTTCACTGGTTTTTCCAAGGAAACAATTATCGAATGGTATAAATTGCTAAACCTTGGAAGACGGCTTGACGAGAAAGCAGCACTTTATCTGAAAATGGCAAAGGGCTGGTCTTATCACGCACCTTTTGCAGGACATGATGGTATCCAACTCGCTCTCGGGCTTAGCTTCCGTCAAGGCAAGGACTTCCTTTTTCCTTATTACAGAGATATGCTCACCTCCCTTGCTGCAGGAATTTCAGTAGAAGAAATAATATTAAACGGATTAAGCAAAGATACAGACGTAGCGGGTGGCGGACGGCATATGAGCAACCACTTTGCAAAACCATCAATCCGTATTCAAAACGTATCCTCCTGCACTGGCAATCATTCTCAGCACGTTGCAGGCACTGCCCGTGCTATAAAGAAATTCAAAGGTGACGAAATTGCTATTTATTCAAGTGGTGAATCTGCCTGCTCAGAGGGTTACTTCTGGGAAGCACTGAACTGCGTTACTCTTGAAGTTCTTCCAGCACTTTTCGTTATTCAAAATAATAAATACGGAATATCTGTTCCTCTTCACGAGCAGACTGCAAATCAAATAATATCAGAAAATTACATTGGATTCAAAAATTTAAAAATAATTAATTGTGATGGACGCGACCCATTCGATTCCTACCGCGCTATTCAGGAAGCAATAAAATATATTCATTCTGGTCAAGGACCGGCATTTGTTCACGCTGATTGCGACCGGATTGGCTCTCATTCCAATTCAGACCCGCACACTCTTTACCGCACCCAAGAAGAAATAGATGACGCTGCACGCCGCGACCCAATGCTCCAGTTCCGCTATCATTTGCTAAATCGTAATATCATAACTGAAGAAGAATTACAAAAGTTAGAGAATGAAAATAAGGAAATAATTTTTCTGGCAGCCGACAAAGCAGAAGCTGCTCCTGATGCTGATGGAAAATCATATCCTAAATTCATTTTACCAGAGCCGATTGAAATAAGACCAGAGCAGAGCCAGTATGAAGAACGCGAAGACAACAGGCATATTTCATACCTTGAAGCACTAAATACTACTTTGAAAGAAGAATTTCGTCTGAATCCGAATACATTCCTTTGGGGACAGGACGTTGCTTCAAAAAATAAAAATGGTGTTTTCAATGTATGCAAAGGAATGTTGCACGAATTTGGTAATGAACGCATTTTCAATTCACCAATCGCAGAAGACAATATTGTTGGAACAGCAAACGGTTTTTGTAGGTATCGTGATGACGTTCGTGTTGTAATCGAAGGAGCTGAATTTGCCGATTATTTCTGGCCCGCAATGGAGCAACTCGTTGAATGTTCCCACGATTACTGGCGGACAAAAGGGCAGTTTTCTCCAAATATTGTTATTAGATTAGCAAGCGGTGGAAATATCCAAGGCGGGCTTTACCACTCACAAAACCTTGAAGCTACATTTGCAACTCTTCCCGGTATTAGAATAGTAACGCCGGCTTTTGCTGATGACGCCATTGGACTTATGCGGACGGCAATTCGTTCACGCGGAGTTACTATGTTTCTCGAACCCAAATTTTTATACAACTATAAGAACGCTGGCACTTCTGTTCCACCAAAGGATTTTCTTATTCCATTCGGAAAAGCGAAAGTAAGACGTGAAGGAAAAGATTTAACGATTATAAGCTATGGCACTGCGGTTCATTGGAGTTTACTTGCTGCTAAAGAACTTGAAAAAGATGGTTATTCTGTTGAAGTTGTTGATTTACGCTCTCTTATTCCATGGGATAAGAAAACTGTTGCAAATTCAATTAAAAAAACAAACCGCGTTTTAATTGCTCACGAAGACAGATTAACTGGCGGTTTCGGTGGTGAAATTGCTGCTTTCATAGTTTCTGAGCTATTTGAATATTTAGATGCACCAGTAAAACGAGTTGGCTCAAAAGAAGTCCCAGTCGGGTTCGCAAAGAGTTACGAAAAAGAAACAATTTTAAATACTGAAGATGTATTAAGAGAAGCGAGGATAATTATTAATTATTAATTGTTAATGATAAATGATAAGTTTGTTTTTTAGCAGAATGTTATTTAGAATCACCAAAAAAGCAATTTCTCATTTTAATGGAGATGCCATAAGGATTTGTCTCCCGCTTGTGTGGACTATTCATTGCCCAAAAGTATAGGTTATTATAATAGTCAGAAAAATTATTTTATGAAATAGAAATTTATTCCTAACGGGATAAGTAGAATAGTAGCGAATGTGACTAATAAATAGCATTCAGCAAGCAGAGAACATATAATGCCATTACGGCGAAGTGATGAATCAGATTTTTAAGATGGATTCTGACATTCGTTAGAATGACAAAAAAATAATTTGTAACTAAATATATTTTAAAATAATTACATAAAATAAGAAAGTTGTATTTTCAATTAAATAAAGAGTATGAAAAAATATTTTCATAGTGAAGAAAGAATAAAAGCGGTTTTTACGTTATTTATTTTGCTTGCAATTTTATCAATGAATTCTTATGCAGGCAATGTAAGTTTCACAGCCACAACGAGTAAAAATCCGGTATCGGTTGGCGAACGCTTTCAGGTTACTTTTACGCTGTCCAATGCCGATGGTTCAAATTTCAGGCAGCCGGATTTTGCTGGCTTTTCCGTGTTGATGGGACCCAGCACTATGCGTTCTACCCAAATAATCAACGGGCAGATGTCAAGTTCTGTTTCCTATACTTACGTGCTTCAGGGCGACAAACCGGGCAAATTCACTATTAATCCAGCTAAAATGACTGTTAGCGGCTCAGTAGTTCAATCCAATTCGTTGTCTATTACAGTTGAAAAAGGCAGCACTTCTTCACAATCGCAGCAGTCCCAAGGTGCAGGTAATTCTCCCAGACCACGCAGCTCAAATACACAAGTTTCTGATTATCTTAAAGATAAGCTTTTTATGCGAGTCTCTGTTTCTAAACGGAATGTCTATCAGGGTGAACAACTTGTAGCAACATATAAACTATATTATAAATCAGATGTCCAACTCGCCGGCATTAAATCTTCCAAAGACCCGGCTCTTTCCGGCTTTTGGAAATATGACGTCGATTTAGGCACTGGTCCAGCTACTCGCGAATCTGTTAATGGTGTTGCTTTTTATTCTAAAGAAATTAAAAAAACAGTTTTAATTCCACAGCAATTTGGTGAATTAACTATTGACCCTCTGGAGGTGGAATATATCGTTGCTCTTCCTGTAAATGACGGCTGGTGGACTACATACCAAAATTTTCCAATTACAATTAATTCCACAAGTGAAAAGATTACCGTAAATAAATTACCCGAGCCAAAGCCAAGCGATTTCACTGGTGCAGTCGGTTCTCTAAAATTTACATCATCTTTAGACAAGACGCAAACCAAGGCAAATGAGCCAGTTTCTCTAAAGGTTACTGTTTCAGGAAATGGTAATTTAAAACTAATTTCGCCACCACCACTTAATTTACCTAACGATATTCAATCTTTCGACCCAAAGCAAAGTGAAAACACTTCTGTTACTGCAAGCGGTGTTTCCGGAACAAAGACATTTGAATATTTGCTCATTCCAAGGCGCGAAGGTGAATATAAAATAGCTCCCCTTAGCTTTTCGTATTTTGACTTAAATCAAAAAAAATATGTAAATTATCAATCTGACGAATACATTTTACACGTGGAAAAAGGCAGTGGAACGAGCTCTTCACCCGTCATTACAGGCGCCACCAAAGAAGATGTAGAATTTATTGGTAAAGATATTTTATTTATAAAAACGCCAAAATCAAGTATAAAGCAAGAATCAAACTCATTTTGGGCTGGAACAGCTTTCTTTATTTTTGCATTTTTACCTGCACCGCTTTTCATTTTCTTCCTAATCTTTTTGGCAAAGAAGAAAAAAGATTTGGGGAACCGGGCTTTGCTTCGTAATAAACGAGCATCTTCAGTTGCCCGCAAGCATTTAAAGCAATCGAAAAAATGCCTTTCCAAAGCTGATGAGAAGAGATTTTATGAAGCGCTCTCGCGTGCTTTGTGGGGCTATTTAAGTGACAAATTAAGCATTCCACTTGCAGATTTAACAAAGGATAAGGCAGTCGTTGAATTGCAAAAATTTAATTTAAATGAAGATATTTTTAACGATTATTTTAAAATCATTGATGAATGTGAGTTTGCTCGCTTTGCTCCTTCGCAGGAGAGCCAGAATATGAAAAATCTTTACGACTATGCAGCTGATGTTATTTCAAAAATGGAGGCAGGTTTAAAATGATACGAAATATTTTTATTGTAATGTTTATTTGTTTTTTAAGCGTTTTCGCGAGTTTTGCAAGTGATGCTGATGCTACATTTAAAGAGGCAAACCAGTTTTACCAACAGGATAATTTTGCAAAAGCTATTGAACTTTACGAAAGCATTGCTAAAGATGGAAAATGCAGCTATGAAGTATATTACAATCTTGGAAATGCGTATTTTAGGAACAACGAATTTGCAAAGGCAATTTTGAATTATGAGCGTGCTTTAAAACTCTCTCCTGAAGATTCAGAAATAAAATTTAATTTGAGCATAGCAAGGACAAAAATCGTTGATAAAATTGAGCCAATAGAAAGATTCTTCCTTATTCAAATGTGGAATGATTTGCTTAATAGCTTTTCTTCAGGCAGCTGGGGAATTTTCGTAGTTATTGCAATTTGGCTCGGCTTCGCCTCTCTTTCATTGTTTTTCTATGTTTACAGAAATTCATTAAAAAAACTATTCTTGGTATTAACCATTGCTTTCTTTTCTGTAACTATTGTTACAATCTTTTTCGCAACGCAAAAATACAGAATGGAAGGAGAACGGAATACTGCAATTATAATGATACCAAGTGCATACATTAAAAGTTCGCCAGACGCAGGTGCAACAGACCTTTTCATTTTGCACGACGGCACTAAAGTTGAACTTCTTGACGAGTTAGGCAACTGGAAAAAAATTAAAATAGAAGACGGAAATATCGGCTGGCTCTCCGACCACGCAATAGAGATTATTTAAACTGAAAAATTCAACTGATGACTTCCAGTCATCGGTTGAATAGAAATCAGGAAAGATGAGTCCACACTAAAAAAGTGTCATATCCGTGAAAACGGGTATCTATAAGCCGCGCTGGTAGTGGATTTCCGATTACTCGGAAATGACATATTATAGTTATTAGAGTGGACTCAAAGATATAATAATTTGCTCCTTCCCAAGTTGCACTTGGGAAGGCAACTTTCACAAAAGCTTTGCTTTTACTCTTCAATTATAAAGTAAAGTATGTAAAACACAGTTCTAAAGGAAATCTTCTATCCCAAGTTCAACTTGGGAAAGAGTAGAAAGTATTTAAAGTTTTTTCCAAAAACTTTCGCAAAGTCATTATGAAAAGCAATTTAACAATTGATACTCTTTTGTTTGAAGAAAGAGATGCACAGATTTTTAAAATTCAAGATGTAAAAACTAAGCTAAACACTTTACAGAACTATTTCTTTCCTCGTTTAGAATTTTTAGTAAAGTATTCATTAAATTTAATTCAGGAAATTTACGAGGTAAATCCTTACGAAAAGATGTCTTTTGTTTATCGTCCTTCTCATAGAAAAAGTGCAAAAGAAAATAAAGACTTTAATGAAGTGTATATTGGTATTTCTGGGAAAAAAACTGGTAAACCTTTAAAAATTATAAAAACTAACGGTGAACCTTTTGTTTACTACCCTTCAAACTTGCTATATACTGTTTTACCAAATAGTATTATGTTCGTTTGTTTACAACCATTTTACTCTAATATTAATGATAGTTATAAAAATCAAATTGCTGAACTTATAGAAAATCATAAAGAATCACTTTATCCAATTCTTTCTTTTGGTAATATTTATCATTGGCTTGGCGATAATATTCCAGCAATATTTTTTCCTCTTCATAAAGCATTTACAGCAGAAGGAAGTCAATTCATTTATTTAAATTCACCAAAATATTATTTTCCTATCAATTTTGAAAAAGGTTTAAATGATTTAATTTTTGCATTTGTTGTTCTTTTCCCACTTCTTGATTCATTTGTTCGCATAGCAGATGGAGTTGAGCCGCGATTAGGCGAAATGTTAGAAAAGTTCAAAAAATGGTATATTGCTGTTAGTGAGAAAAATTCAGAAGAACAGGAAGAAGAAAAACCTAATGAATCAGCAGAAAACTCAGAAGTTGAATTACCGGAATTAGATAGTTATTCATTTATAAGAGCTGGAAAATGGTGGGAAGTTTTGGCAAGAGATAAATGGCGCTGTCTGAGTTGCGGACGTTCTGCAAAGGAAGATGGTGTTTTGCTTGAAGTTGACCACATTTTGCCGCGTTCAAAAGGTGGCAGTGATGACATAAGTAATTTACAAACTTTATGCAAAAAATGCAATATAGGCAAAAGCAACAAAGATGATACAAGGTTGTGCTAGTGCTTTAATTCAAGTTTTGAGATTTAAAGTCATGCTCTCAGCTTGCTGATAGTATGACTGAAGAAAAGATGACATTGAAACGAAGTGATGAATCTCAAACTCCGTGATATCAATGACTTGTGAGATATCTCACTATGCTTCGAAATGACAAGCATGCGAAATAGCAAACTACGAGGCATCAGGAGTTCTGTAGTTATAAAACGCTAAAAGAAATACTTGTTTTAAAACATTTTTTTTCATAATTTAAACAAGAAAATATTAAAGAAATGCAATGCAGTTATATCAAAAATATATAGAGATTAATCCAAAAGTAAGATTTGGCAAGCCAGTTATTCACGGAACAAGGATTTCAGTTTCAGATATATTGGAAATGCTTGCTAACGGAATGTCAATTAAAGAAATTATTGTAGATTTTCCCCAAATTAGCGAATCGCATATTTTAGCTTGTTTGAAATACGCATCTGACAATTATAGAATTTGAAAATAATCCAGAACTTGCTGTTTTAGAAATCTATTAGGAATTTTCTTAGAAACATGGCATACCTTGTCTCTAAGTTTTTTTTCTGCACTCATACCAAACCGACAACAAATAGTGCAAAATCATTATATCATTCAGAACGAAGCGTGGAATCTAAAATCTTGTATTAACAAGTAGTTATGAGATTCTTCACTTCGTTTACCAATGACATCTTTGTCTGTCATTCTGACGGATGTCAGAATCCATCTTAAAAAATAGTTATTATAGGTCATTAGTTATTAGTCATTAGTATTTTTACTAGTGTTCTAATTCGTTAAAAGACTTGCTATCTTGTGTCATTCTGAAGCGCAGCGAAGAATCCAGAAAAATTTCTTTTAACCACTATTCTCTTGATTCTTCACTTCGTTCAGAATGACCGACAAAGTAACGATGTCATTGGTAACCCCAAAATAAAGGTTTTCCTTCATCTTATACCAGTATAACAAAAATTATCTGGTCATTCTATTAAAAAATTATTATTTTTGAGTAGTTTGAAAAGTAAAATAAATACTTATAAATGAAAACGATTTGCATTGTTAACGGATTATACTTTCCTCACACTGGCGGTGTGGAAAGTTATATCCATAACTTAGCAATTCATTTGAATAAATTAGGTTACAGAATTATCATCCTTACCTCAAACACTGAAAAAGTAGAAGAAATTGAGCATTTAGAACATTTCACCGTTTATCGCCTGCCAGTAATAAACCTTGTGGACAAGCGTTTCCCCGTAATAATCCCTTCAAAAAAAACTTTTAATTTAATCAAAAAAATAAAATCGGAAAAAATCGACTTTTTCCTTATTCAAATGCGATTTTATACAACATCAATTCTCGGAGCAGTGCTTTCAAAGCAATTACAAAAGCCGGCTTTCGTCGTTGAGCATGTTACCGGATATATGACTATAAATAATAAATTTTTGAATTATTTAGGCAAAATCTACGAAAACTGGGTTACTCGTTTTATGAAAAAGAGGGTTGCTGGTTTTTATGCAATTTCAAAAGCGTGTGCGAATTGGTTAAATAATTTCAATATTGAATCGCAGGGAATTTTTTATAACGGTGTAGTTTTGAATTCTTTAAATATTGATGAAAGTAATGCTTTTACACAAAAAAGTAATGACGAAATTACATTCACTTTTGCAGGACGGCTCATTGAAAGCAAAGGAATTAAGTTGCTGGTTGAAGTATTTACAGAATTGCAAAAAAAATATAATAATTTAAAGTTAATAATTTGTGGTACTGGCGAACTTTACAATGAATTAAAGGAAAAAACTGCTGATAATACAAATATTTTGATGACTGGGCAAATTGCACATAGAGAAGTAATGAAATTACTTAAAAATTCAGAAATCGTTGTAATTCCTTCTAACTATCCGGAGGGCTTGCCTACTTTGATTTTAGAAGCTGGAGCTTGCAGTGCTGCAGTGATTGCAACAAATGTTGGCGGAACAAATGAAGTTATTTCTAATGAAGAACTTGGTATTTTAATTGAACCTGACAATTTTCAACAGTTAAAAGATGCTATGGAGGTGCTAATTATTGACAAAGAATTAAGAGAATCATTAGCAAAAAATTTGAATAAAAAAATTATGCAGGATTTTCTTTGGGAAAACAATTCAAGAATAGTAGCAAGTGAAATCGAAAAGTACTAGTTTAGTAATATTTTAAAAGATTTATTATCTAATGTCATTGGTAACTTTAGGATAAAGGAGGTGACTTATTTAAATGGAAATGACATCTTTATTCCCCGCAAGCGTGTGATTTGTTGAAGAAACAAAGAAAATTATAACAAAAAAAGACAAATACAAGTTTATTCCAAAATCTTTTCGTAATTTTGAATAATGTTAAAGAACAAATTTAAAAAGAAAAATGAATGAAATAAATGTATTGGCGGTTGATGACGAATTTGGAATGCGAACAGGAATTGAACGCACATTAAGTCATTTTAAACTCCAGTTGCCAGATTTGGAAGAAACAATAAATTTCAACGTAGATATGGCCGAATCTGCTGAAGAAGCTTACGAAAAAATCACGGCTAATCAATACGATTTATTACTTTTAGATTATAAACTACCCGGAATGAGTGGCTTAGAGCTTCTCGAAAAGATTGGTCCCAAATCAGAATCAATGCTAACTATAATGATAACTGCCTTTGCATCTCTTGAAACTGCTGTAAGTGCTGTAAAATCTGGTGCATTTGATTTTCTTGCGAAACCATTTACTCCGGCTGAATTGAGAAAATCAGTAACTAAAGCAACTCAAAATGTAATTTTAGCTCGTCAGTTAAAAAAATTGAGTGAAGAACGCAAGCAAATCCGCTTCCAGTTCATTTCAGTTTTAGGACATGAGCTTAAAGCCCCGTTAAGTTCAATTGATGGCTATCTTTATATGCTAAAAGACCGCTCCGCAGGTGATAATATCGCTGATTATGAACAAATGGTTGACAGAATGATTATACGCACTGAGCAAATGAGGAAGCTTATTTATGATTTATTAGAAATGACTAAGATTGAGTCTGGACAAAGACAACGCGAACTTAAAACTATTGATATTGTTGCACTTATTAAAAATTCGCTTGATGTTCTGAAAAACGATGCTGAAAAGAAGAATGTTACAATAAATCTAAATTCCGAACCATCAATTGAATTCCAATCTGATAATTTGGAAATGGAAATTGTTTTAAACAATTTAATATCTAATTCAATTAAATATAATCACGATAACGGAAAAGTTGATATTTACCTAAATAAAGAAGGTAATAAATTAACTATACAGGTTAAAGACACTGGCATTGGCTTGTCCGCTGATGAAATTTCAAAACTTTTTAAAGAATTTGTTAGAATTAAAAATCCTAAGACTAAAGATATTCTAGGTAGTGGTCTTGGCCTCTCTACTGTTAAAAAAATTGCTGAGATATATAACGGTACCTGTAGCGTACAAAGTAAACCAGACGTAGGTTCAACTTTTATTGTTACTTTATTTGAGCAATAATATTAATTAGCTTTACTTAAAATGGCATTCAGAATCATCTTATAAAGCTAATGTCTTATTTAAAAGGAAATGAAATAAGGAATTATTCCCCGCTGGCGAGGTACAAAGGCGGTTTTTAGTCATTATGACCTATAAAATCTATTTTTTAAGATGGATTCTGACATCCGTCAGAATGACTTATTTAGTTATGTCATTTCTATCTTTTAAAGATAAATAAATTTTCTTTCATCGATAAATTTTAATTGTAACTTTAATTTTTATAATATTAAAAAATTGATTGCAAAATATTATTTCAATAAGAAAAAAGACTCATAAAATATTAATATGAAAAAACATTACATTTTAATTTTTATTATATTTACCTGCCTTTTATCAAATTTATTATTTCAATGGAATGGTAATGCCAATCCATTAGATACAAATAAGACAAATAAAAATACAGGGATTTCATTTACTCAATTAAACGATGAAATAAATAAAATCTTATCAAATAAATATTTTAATAATACAAATTATGCTATTGGTGTTTATTCACCTAAAATGAATAAATATTTATATAAAAAAAATATAGATTTAGCGCTTGTTCCTGCATCCAATTCAAAACTTATTACAACATACACTTTACTTAAAAATTTTGGTCTGGACTTTACTTTAAATACCGATGTATATACTGATGCTGAAACAATTGCAGAAGTTTTAAACGGAAATATCTATTTGTTTGGTAAAGGAGATGGGCTCTTATCAATTAATGATTTGGAAGTGTTAGCTGAACAAATATATAATCTTGGTATAAGAGAAATAAAAGGGAATATTTATTGCGACCCTACTTTTTTTGATGATGAAACTGAAAGAATACAATACAGCTCCGATAAAGATATCGTTCAGTCAACTGCTCCGATAACAAGTATAAGTTTAGAGAAAAATATAGCCACTGTGCTAGTTAAAGCAAGCTCAAAGACTGGGAATAAAGTTTCAGCACAGGTATTTCCAAATTCTCCTGCTTTTAAGGTTGTAATTAATGCAAAAACTGTTGGACAAAGCACAAGGAAAAAGAAGAAGAAATCTATAGCTCGCAATGTAAACACAATAAAAGTATCGACTAAAGTTAACCAAGACGGCACACAAATATTTTTTATAAGTGGTAATTTGACCAGAAATCAATCTACTTCATATTCACATTACATTAAGAATCCCGCTCTTGTTGTTGCTGGTAGTTTAAAAGACAGGTTGAAAGCTATGGGGATTAAAGTAAATGGAAGCTATTCAGTCAAGGAAATGGACAATCTTTACCTTAGTTTCACTAAAATAGCTTCAGTTAAACGGGAAATTTTTGAAGTAATAAATTTAGTAAATAAAAATAGCGATAATTGGCTTGCTGAAACTCTTTTTAAAACAATCGGCGCTATGAACAGCAATAATGCTAATAATTTAAACTCTGCTCAGGAACTAATTGAAACCACAATGAAAAACAATAACTTACCTTTTGAGAACTGTGTAGTATATGATGGTTCCGGCTTAGCAAGACAAACTAAAGTAACAGTAGATTTACTTATTCATCTTCTTTTGGATGCAAATAAATCTACATTTTCCGAAAATTTCTTCAATTCATTGGCTATTGCAGGAATTGATGGCACTATTAAAAAAAGATTGGCAAAATCTTCCGCTTTAAACAGGGTTTTAGCTAAAACAGGTACTCACAGGGATGTTAGCTCTTTATCCGGCAGAGTAATGCTTTCAAATGGAGAATTTTTAATTTTCTCTTTTATATTTAATGGTCCCAATGTAGGATTTTATAAAGGAGTAGAAAATTCTCTACTGGAATTATTAGCTAATTTTGATTATGATGAGTGAATTTTTTATTAGACTTTACAACTCACTTTATACCAAACCGACAACAAGGAGTGCAAAATAAAATTATCATTTCGAACCCCCTTATAAAAGAAGACTTTTATAAGAGGGTTCCTAATAACAAGAAGTTATTATCAGTTTTCAATGAATTACTACAATAGTATTACTGGAAACTGTCATTCTGTCTGACTTCAGAATCCATCTTTAAAATCATTCAAATTAATATTTATAAATGGTAATGCATAAGAATTATAATAAAAATAATTTCTTTCGTCTTAATTTATTATAATTTATTAACTCTTATGAAAGGCGAAAAATGATTTACCAACTTCCTGAATTGCCATACTCAAAAAACGCTTTTGCACCGATTCTTTCAGAAGAATCATTCAATTACCACTATGGAAAGCATCATCAGGCATATATCACAAATCTCAACAATCTAATTACTGGAACTGAATACGAAAATATGCCGTTAGAGAATATTATTAAGAAAGCACAAGGCGGACTTTTTAATAATGCTGCTCAAACTTGGAATCACACTTTCTATTGGAATTGTATCTCTCCAAATGGTGGTGGAATGCCTAAAGACCAACTGCTTGATGCTATTCAGAAAAGCTTTGGTTCATTTGATGCTTTCAAAGAACAGTTCTCAAAAGCAGCTGCGACATTATTCGGCTCAGGTTGGGCTTGGCTTGTAAAAAATTCTGATGGCAAATTAGAAATTCTTGCTCTCAGTAATGCCGGCACCCCCCTTACTATGGATAAAAAACCCATTCTCACTATTGACGTTTGGGAGCACGCGTACTACATTGATTATCGCAATGCACGACCTCAATTTATTGATAAATTCTGGGATATTGTAAACTGGGATAACGCGCTGAAACTTTTATAATTTTTTATAAATAAATCAAAATAGAAATGAAAATAATCATCGGACATTCGCGAGATGTCCGATGATTAAATAGACCTACATATAATTTTTTTTCAAAATGTGATTGTTGTTTTTAAATAGAAGAAAACATCTGCTCTGCTTTAGTACACATTTGATATGAATTTGCTTAAAGCGATGATTAATAAAATCCTTTATATTATTTCACTTTTCTTCATATCTTTTTTAGTTGAAATCACTGATATAATAATTGTAACAGTTAATGTTAAAGCAACAAAAAGTAAAGAATATTCAACAGGAATATGATAAAAGTGCTGTAACATCATTTTTATACCAACAAAAACAAGAATTATTGAAAGTCCATAATTTAAATACTTGAAATATTTCATTACAACTGCCATTGCAAAATAAAGCGCTCTTAATCCAAGAATTGCCATTATATTAGAAGTATACACGATAAACATATCTTGAGAAATTGCAAGAACTGCCGGGATTGAATCTATTGCAAACATTATATCGCTTGTTTCAATAACAAGCAAAACTATAAACAAAGGAGTTGCAAATAATTTTTTATCAATACGTGTGAAAAATTTCCCGCCTATAAAATTATTAGTAACAGGCATAATTTTTTTGAATGACTTTATCACTGGATTTTTCTCTGGATGAAGTTCTTTGTCTTTTTCCTTGATAATTTTGTAACCAGAATAAATCAACAGCAGCCCAAAGATATAAAGAATCCAATCAAATGCTTCAATTAGTTTTACTCCGGCAAATATAAAAGCGAACCTCATAACCAAGGCACCAATTATTCCCCAAAACAAAGCTCTGTGCTGATATTTTCCTGGTACTTTGAAATATGTAAAAATCATTAGAAAGACAAATAGATTGTCCACACTTAGCGATTTCTCAATAAAATATGCTGAAAAATACTGTAAGGAACTTTCTGTTCCTTTAATATAGTAAACAAAAACACCGAAACCTAAACCGAGAAGTATCCAAAATGCTGACCAAAGCATAGCTTCTTTTACTTTTATTTCATGGTCTTTTTTGTTAAATACTAACAAATCCAAGGCAAGCAGGACTATCACTAATATGCTAAACTCTAACCAATATGCAAATTCACCCATAGCAAAATAAATTTATTTAACAACCTATACTTATTCATTATAATCAAATTATTAAAAGATTTTTCAATATTTTAATAATGTAGTTTTAATAATGCAAAATTACTCGATTTAAACGAATATTCAATAAAATAGTTGTATTGTATAAATTAAATTTAAAAGATAAAGAGTAACCCATCTATATAATTCATCAGATGACGCTAAGTATTCGGATGAATTGTTTAGTTAAAATTACTCATCTCCACAAATCCTTCTTTTACCTTTATAAAATCAATCATATTCCTGTAAATCTCACTTTTGCTTAAAACCTCTTCATTTCCAAGAAAAATTAGTTGCTTCCTTGCTCGTGTAATTGCAACGTTGAGTTTCCTGTCCACTTTGATACCATCAATATTAACCACTGATTGAACGAACTGAATATAATGGGAATTATTTACTGCACTTGATATAATAATAAAATCCCTTTCGCTTCCCTGAAATCTTTCCACTGTGTCAATTAAAATACTTTCCTTCAAATCTTCTGGAAGCATTTTAATAATATTTGCAACCTGAGCGCGGAACATACAGATTACTCCAATACTTTTTTCCTTGAAAGCTACTCCGAGCTTTCCTCTTATTAGTTTTATTATTTCAATAGTAAGTTCTGCTTCCTGATTATTTATTTTTAAAATGTTCTCTGGTTGTGTATTTATAAAAATTAAACGTGATTTTGCTAAACTACGTTCCAAAAATTCTTCTGCTTCTTTGGAAAAGAAATTATGCTCTTCTGTTTGAATTGAATCTTTTTTCCAAAGCTTCATCTGGTTTCCATAAAACAAATGATTAACTAATTCCTGTATGTCTTGGTGCATCCTTGCCTGATGATTAATTAAATCAACGCAGTCCCAATTATTTAATTTTGCACATCTTAAAAGCCGCTCGAAAAGAGAATCTGAAAGATTAAAGAGAGAAATCTCATTTAAGAGTGGGGATTCGACTATGCAGTTTTTACGATTTTGCACAACTACAGCTGGAAGCTGCTTTTCATCACCAATCATAATGAACCGCTCAACGCTTGAAAGCAAGCCGATTATGTGTGGTTCTAAAATTTGAGATGCCTCGTCAATGATTGCTATATTGAACTTCTTTATATGAAAAATTTCGCTGTTTGAAAGTGCTGACGAAATCGTAGAAACAAATACCCGTGTATTTTTTATTAATAAGTATAGCTCACGCAAATCCAATGTTTCTGCAATAAAAGATATGCTTCTGTCAATGTGGCTTGAGTTGTCTTTATAACCGAGCCGTAAAAAAGGAAAGTTTTCGTCTATTCTTTTAAGGTGGGTGGAGATTTCGTCAACAGCTCTGTTCGTATAAGCCAGCAAAAGTATAGTATCTTCTGAATTATTAAATAAATAATCGACAATGTTTCTTAAAATAACTGAAGTTTTCCCCGTTCCCGGCGGTCCCTGTATTAAATAGTAATCTTTCGTAGCTATTGCTTTTGCAATTATATTTCTTTGATTTTCATTCAAATTCTGGAATAAATCAGTTTGAATTAAATCAAACTGCGGCTCACTTTTCCCAAGAAGTAAATTTTGCTTTTCAATTTTTGCCCGAAATAGTTCAAAAACAGACGAGTAGAGCGATTTTGAAGTAGATTCATTATAATCGCTTTCCAAAATAAAAATATCATCATCACCAAAATAATCGGCTGGAATATTTTTATTTCGCAAACTAATCGTAACCAGAGAATTGTCAATATATCTGATAGATGATTTGAAAAGCTGCTGTTTGCTTGGATTTGCTTCTTCCAATATAGAATCTTTATAAAGCACGGTCATATCACCTTTGCGGAATATAGAATTATTGCCTTCTATTTCGTCAATCTCAAAAGTCACGTGAAGCAGCACCAAATTTGACAAATCTCTATTTAGCTTGAGATTTGAAAGGACATTATAGTTAAGTCGCTTTTCCTCAATGGAGCTTCGCCAAAGAGATGAGTGTTTATTCGAATTTGTTCCGTTTGTTCCAAGCTTTTCTGCTTTAATTTCTTTTGCAATAAATGAGAAGAAATTTAAAAGATATTCTTTCAAAAGTTGATTAGAATTTTCAAATTTTCTAAATATTTGGAAATATGCTTCTTTTGTGAATTTTGTAAGCGATTCAGTTTTTATGAAATTTCTATCAAAAAATAATAAGATATCTTTTTCAAGAATACTATAATGATAAATTAAATTATTTCTAATTTCTAAAAAATTTTGCTTTAAAGAAAAATGGTTTGGAACGTTTCTGAGCGGGCTGTCGGTATTAGAAGAATAAAGGATTAGAGAGGAACCGCTGCGTTTTTCGTCTATTGAATCTAAAAGGAGGTTATAGCCGGTTGCCTGGGCGATGTGATTGCTCCAGCAGCCGGCAGAAATGGTTTTCCCATCTTTTGTTTTATAGAAAATTTCCTTTTGAGGCGGCTTCCCGGACTTTAACTCAACTACATCTTTTCTGCTTGAATCTCCAGTATTTTCAATAAGCAAGTCCAAACGCCCCTGCAAGCCATAAATTGGTGAAAGGAAACTCGGCTCAATGTAGAATTTTTCTAAATTTAATTTTTCAATTTGTTTTTTTAAAATAGAGAACTGGCTAAATGCTTTTTCTTTCAAATAAATGGAATTGTTCCGGTTTTGGAGAGTAACAGCGAAGAAAACAAGCGGTTTAATTTTTATAGCGTTTTCGTAAGCAGTTTCAAAATCAATATTTATATTTAAAAGCAATTCGTCAAAAAGTGAATTTATAATGCTGCCGACAAGCATTTCCCGTGTCAATTCTTTTTTCTTTAATAAATTTGTAAAAAATGTAATCTGAAATGAAAAATTTGAATTGACGGACTCGGCAATTTCAGTTATATCAAGGAGTAAATCCGGTTCTAAAATAATTATGCTGCCTGAATCTGTAAAATATATTGTTTTGCTTTTATCTGCTTTTTTTATACCGATTAAATTTAAAATATTTCCTTTGCCCGCTATTTTCCATAAATAATTAAATTTATCATTTAAAAATAGCTTAAAGCTACCAATTTCTTCAGAAATCAAATCGAATCCAACACTTTTTTCTGTGCTAATTTTCCTTAGAACAGAAGTATTTAAAACATCAATAACTTTTTTTTCTTTAAAAGTTAAAGCAGGGAAAAAAGCATCAAATTTTTTACAAATATTTATTATTTCAATATTTGGCTCAAGTTTTGTGAAGAAATAGCAGATATTAACAATAGCTTTTATGTTAAGAAAAGCTATGTTTTGTAATTTATCCTGTTCTTTGTTTTTTAAATTTTTAGAAGAATAAAATGCTTGTCTAATTAGGTAGGCAAGTTTGTTACTTATACTGTATTTATCGCAAATAAAGACAATACGTGCAAAATTAGAAGGAAAAATCTGCAATTCATCTTGGATTATGAGCAGCAGAATTTCTTTTAAGATTGAATGAATTTTAATAATATCACTTGAGTTATATTCGTTCAAACTAATAAAATTTTGTATTGAACTATAATAATATTCGGCATTTTCCTTATTTAGCATAAAAAAAAATATTTGTGTAAAAATAAATTTGATAAAATTAATAAAAAATTATATATTGAGAATAGTAAAAAAATATAAATAATTTTAATATGGAAAAAAGGAAGATAAAAGTACTGATAATTGATGACCAGGCATTAGCATTGGATATATTAGCAAAAGGACTTTCCCGGGACCCCGAAATTGAAGTAGTAGGAACAGCCACAGATGGACAATTAGCATTAAATCAAATTCCACGTCTGCAGCCCGATGTAATAGTCTTGGATATGGAGATGCCCCGAATGAACGGCATTCAGTTTCTACATAAACTAATGCCAATTAGCCCGATTCCTACTATCGTGCTTAGTGCATTAACCCAAAAGGATTCCCGTATAACACAGGAAGCTTTTGAACTTGGTGCGGTTGACTTCCTACCTAAGCCATCTGGCGGAGCAAGGGCTTTACCTACTTTATTTGTTCAGCTTTGGACTAAAATACGAATTGCTGCTACTCAAGACGTAAGCCATTTGAAAAAATTTTCACGACCTAAATCTCTTCCTTCTAATGAATTGGACAGGAAAGCGAGAACAAATCAAAACATTTTGGGAATGGGAGCTTTCGATGTTACAGACGAGCAGGATAGAATCCTAAAAATATTTGCTCTCGGCTCCTGCGTTGGTCTTGCTTTATTTTGTCCTCCAACACCAATTATAGGAATGGCTCACGTAGTTCTTCCATCTTCCTCTACTGATACTACTAAGGCAAGCAATCTCCCCGGATATTTTGCCGATACTGCCGTTAACATTATGCTCGAAAGAATGAACGACTACGGCTGCGCAAATGCAAGAATTATCGCAAAATTAGCCGGCGGCGCAAAAACTAATGTTGATATTGGCGACTATTTCGGTATCGGGCAACGAAATGCTGTTGCAGTTAAAGCCGCTCTACTTAAAAAAGGAGTGAAAATTCTGGGTGAGGATTTGGGAGGAAATATCTCAAGAACAGTCCATTCCCGCGTTGGCGAATCTAAGCTTTACCTAATGCATCCGGACAAAGGCAACTGGGAAATTTAATTTCTATACTCATTATACAATAATAGAAATAAAAGAGTTATGAGATTTGCATCCTAATAATATTTTTGCATATAATTACCAATAAAATACATTTTATACTTTTTGTGAAGATTCTCATATTATTTTATTTTCAATCAGATTAACAAGATAGCTAATTAAACCTCACTTCTTTATACTAATTCATCATTGTTTTTAACTCTCAATCTGACTCCACAATTAATAGGAAAAAATTTAAAAATACAAATGACTTAATTTAAACTGTCATTCTTAGCTACTCTACTAATGAACCAAATCATTTTATTTACTATTAACAATATATTTAACAAATATATACAATGAATTCTGTTTTAAAAAGACGACATCATATTACTATCAGTCATCTGTTGATTAAAATGTTCATTAATCTAATAGGAAACAGCTTAATTTATAATTTCCTTCGAATTACTGGATATTATGTAATTCCAGCTTTTTAAAAAATTCTTATTATTTAGGTTATGCTAGAATTACAGAAAGACATAATCAATAATTACGTAAAGTCTGGAATTCTGAACTTACTATGAAAATCATATAGTCCAATATTTTATTAATTTGATTTCAGTTTTAAAATATAAATTTTATATTAAAAAAAATTATTTTGTGATATAATTTTTTTTTGTATTTTAGTTCAATGAAAATAATCCTTGTATAAGGAGTAAAATATGAAAAAAATATATATACCTTCAAACTTACACCTCTCAATCAACACTTTGCTTTTATTACAACTCAACTCAATTAAAACATATAACCATATTCTTCTTTTGCAAAATTATACAGTAACTTCTAAAAAATATTTTTTACATCAATTACTTAATAATACTTTAACAATACGCACTATTTAACAAGACAATATTGAACATTCTTTGAAATATTTTTATTAATAGCATTTATTAACATTAAAAATTCATTTTGTTTTTTAATTAATATTATATTAAAATTAAAATATTATTTGTATTCAAAGCATTGAAATAAATTTTGAATAATTTATTTTTAATCATAATTTCTATAACCTTAAAAGGACTTATTTATGAAAAAATATTTTTCAATAGCAATAGTAATAATTTTTATTGGTATATCAAGCGTCTATTCACAAGTTCCTCAACAAATCAGTTATCAGGGGGTTTTAACTGATATTGACGGGGTTGCTTTAAATGGAAACTATAATATTCAGTTTTCATTGTGGAATAGTGAAACAGCTGGAACAGCTTTATGGCTGGAAATCCAGTATGTTTCAGTAAACAACGGTCTATTTGATGTCTATCTTGGTGCAGTAAATCCAATTACTCTTCCATTTGACAACCAATACTGGCTAGAAATAGAGATTGAAGGTTCACTTCTATTGCCACGTGTAATGCTTGTTTCTTCACCTTATAGTTTTATTTCAAAAAACGTTATTGATAATGCTATTACAAGTGAAAAAATTGCTAATGGAACAATACAAGGAGAAGATTTGAATCAGATGGGAGCTGTTGCAGGAAATGTCTTATCTTGGGATGGCTTCAGCTGGCAGCCAGTTGAACCATCAGAAATAGTAGAAACTGACCCAATTTTCACAAATTCAGTTGCATTTGAAATTGATTACGAATATATTGATAACTGGAATACTGCCTATTTTCAAGGAACTGAAGCATACAGCTGGGGTAACCACGCTGATTATGGCTATCTAACTTCTTTAGATGAAAGCGACCCAATTTTCGCTGATTCCTGGGCTTCTTCTATAACAGATGATGATATTTCAAACTGGAATGACGCTTTTGTTCAAGGAACTGAAGCATACGGCTGGGGAAATCATGCTGATTATGGCTATTTATCTTCTTTTGAAGAAACTGACCCAATTTTCGCTGATTCCTGGGCTTCTTCAATAACAGGTTATGATATTTCAAACTGGAATAACGCTTTTGTTCAAGGAACTGAAGCATACGGCTGGGGAAATCATGCTGATTATGGCTATTTATCTTCTTTTGAAGAAACTGACCCAATTTTCGCTGATTCCTGGGCTTCTTCTATAACAGATGATGATATTTTAAATTGGAATGACGCTTTTGCTCAAGGAACTGAAGCATACGGCTGGGGAAATCATGCTGATTATGGCTATCTAACTTCTTTAGATGAAAGCGACCCAATTTTCGCTGATTCCTGGGCTTCTTCTATAACAGATGATGATATTTCCAACTGGAATAGTGCTTACGGTTGGGGTAACCATGCAAGTGCTGGATACCTTTCTGTTTCCGAACTAACAAACAATTACATTCCCAAATGGAGTGGCTCTACCTTAGTCAATGGAACACTTTTTGACAATGGAAGTATTGGTATTGGAACAACATCACCATCTGCAAAATTTCAAGTAAATAACGGTTCTGTTCTTTACGAAGGAACAACAGGTGAAACCCCAACTTCAGGCGCCGGAACAAGATTTATGTGGATTCCTGCAAAAAAAGCTCTGCGTGCAGGTTATGTCAGTACTACACAATGGAATGATGCCAATATTGGCGATTATTCAGTTGCTTTTGGTTATGGAACGACAGCTTCCGGTTATTCTTCAACTGCTTTTGGTTATGGAACGACAGCTTCCGGTTATTCTTCAACTGCTTTTGGTTATGGAAC
>CAZCHH010000002.1:21700-70582 GCA_964498585.1 uncultured Hyphomicrobiales bacterium | reverse complement strand
AACGACAGCATCCGGTAACTGCTCAGTTGCTATGGGTAATACAACGACAGCATCCGGTAACTGCTCAGTTGCTATGGGTAATACAACGACAGCATCCGGTAACAACTCAGTTGCTATGGGTTATAACACTACTGCTCAAGCTTATTCTTCATTGGTTCTTGGAAGATATAATTTAATTTCCGGAACTACTGATACTTGGATAAATACTGAACCTGTTTTTGTTATTGGTAACGGAACAAGTTCTACTGCAACTTCAAATGCTTTCACTGTAAATAAAAACGGAAATACCGGAATTAGCCGCCTTCCAGCTACAAACAAGCTCGAAGTTGAAGGCACTGCTTCCAAAACTACTGCCGGCGACTGGCTCGCAAATTCTGACAGAAGAATTAAAACTGATATTTTGGATATTGACAATTCCATTGATTTACTTATGAAATTAAGACCGGTGAAATTCAGATATACCCCCGAATATATCAAATTACATCCATTTATTGAAAATAAATACTACTACAATTTTATTGCTCAGGAATATCAGCAGGTTTTCCCAGAATCCGTTAAAGGAAGCGGAGAACTCTTAAACGGAACAAATGAGGAAATATTACAGATTGATACTTACAATTCCCAAATAATTACAATTAAAGCAGTTCAGGAATTAGTTAAGGAAAATGAAAAATTAAATAAAAAAATTGATGAATTACAAAATGAGTTGGTTCAAATAAAGCAACTCCTTCAAAATATTGATTCAAAATAATAAAAGGATACTAATATGAAAAAAATATTAAAATTCTCTCTATTACTTATATTTTCATTAATTATAATTAATGAAGCGCAAAGCCAGTATATACTTCAACGAAGTGTATTCGGAAATGGCGGAAAAGCTATTTCCAATTCCGAACTTAAACTGAATTCGACTTTAGGGCAAGCAATTGTAGGAAAAGTTCAAAATAACGATATAATAGGTAAATTCGGATTTTGGTACACTATTCCAGAAAGCTCCACTTCGCAAATAATTCAGTTAAATTCCGGCTGGAACACTATTTCGAGCTATATTTATCCGGAAGCACCACTAATGCCAAGCGTTTTTTCTGAAATTGTAACAAATGTCAATTTAGTAAAAAATGGTATTGCTCAAACATACATTCCTGCTTTCAATATTAACGATATTGGAGAATGGAATATAGCTCACGGCTATCAGGTTAATATGATAAATTCTGCTTTGCTAAGCATAAACGGTACTCCTGCTGTACCCGAAGAAACACCTATTGATTTAATTCAGGGTTGGAATTTGACTTCTTATCTTCGCAATAATGCAATGTCGCCTATCCAAGCTTTTGCAAGTATAGGAACTTCTTTATTCCTTGCAAAAAACAATGTTGGCGGTCTTTATATTCCTTCCTGGGGAATCAACACTTTGGGCAACCTTTCTGCAGGTGAAGGTTATTTCTTATATTTAAATACTGCATCGGAACTTACATATCCGGCAAATAATGCTCAAAAATCTATAATTAATGATTATGTTACTCCTTCAGTCCAATATCTAATCCCAAATCTAACTCCAACAGGCAATTCGGCATCGCTTTTAATTCAAATTAATGCTGCCGATGGAAGTGAAGTCGCAGTTTTCACTAAAAATAATGAGTTAATTGGAAGTGCATATCTAAGAGGTGGAGTTGCAGCAGTTAATATCTGGGGAGACGATTTCCTTACTGAGAAAAAAGAAGCTGCTGCCGATGGTGATTTGCTATTTGTAAAACTTTTTAATCCCAAAACAAATGAACTTATCAACTTAAATCTTTATCAAATAAATGAAATGATATCGAATAAAGATTTAGATGAATTGGTTTATTCACAAAATGCCATTTATAATGCAAAAGGGGTAATTGCTGGTGCTGAACAATTAGTTATGCAAATATGCAATAAGCCAAATCCTGTAACAAGTTCTACTATATTTGAATTTAGTTTGGAAAATGATGGAAATGCAGAAATTTTAATTTATGCATTAGACGGAAAAATTGTTTCAAAGGTGAATAGTAGTTTTTATAAAACTGGCACATTCAAAGTTGCTTTTGATGCAAGCGGTTTATCAAGCGGTGCTTATACTGTAGTACTTCGTTCCGGCAATCAAACTGCAATGACAATGATGATTATAGATAAGTAAATTTTAATTAGTTCTAAAGTTAACCTCCTTCCCAAATTGTATTTGGGAAGGAGGTCAAAAAGCACGTTCAAGCATTGAACTAATGTAAATTTCATTGTGGGTTATCATTTTGAAGAAAGTAAGGATACATCTTTTTCTATCAATCACCAAGCTAACCCGATGGTTGATAGATTCTTTACTTAGTTAAGCAAAGACATCTCTTCTTGAGATTCTGGCGTATTCAAGAATTGAAGTTTTATAGTCATACGAGCAGCAAGCTTTTTGCATAACTTACTTAGGTAAAGTTTTTAAATTTTTTAAAGTTATACTATCTAAACAACAAAAATTATTTGTTATTCCCTAAATACAATAATAATGATTATATTGTTAGATAAATTCGCTTTTTTGTACCGGAGGACGGAGTTGAACCGCCGACACACGGATTATGATTCCGTTGCTCTAACCAACTGAGCTACTCCGGCATAAAATAGATTACAAAACTACTAATTTTTTCCTTATTATAAAAATATTTTTATCAGCATTTTTCCTGTTAAGATTAAATTAATTGTATAAATCAATAGTTATTAGTAATTTGCTTTTTTTATTGGTTAAAATTCTTAATATGACTTTTATACTTATCATATTATTTATATCTTCAACATTTACCGCTTTTCAGGTTTTTTCAATAGGAACATACGGGGTAGCTCCTGCAATTATTATATTAGCTTTATTTTATTCAGCATTTTTAAAAAGAATATTTTGGTATGGCGATAAACTTCGTTATCATCCAAATATCAGTATAATTTTGCTGATAATATTCATTTTTACAGTAATATTATCCGGAATAACTCCGTTACTCGGAGCCAATAAATATCAACTAACACAATTTGTTAAAACTTCAATACATTTTCTTTTTTTAATTACATTTACTTTAATTTGTTCTTTTTATCGAATAGAAAATATAAAATGGAGAACAGTTTTTAGGATTTTTTTAGTATTTAGTATATTTGTAAATGTTTTTGGAATATACCAAGTAGTAGCTCGGGCATTTGATTTACCATTGGCATGGATACAACTAACAAACGAATCATTAACAATTCGGGGGACTGCGGTTGGTAGCGACCCTTACAAGCAGCTTGCCTTACAATTTGAAAATTTCTATAGAGGTACTTCAATTTTTTCAGAACCATCTTTTTATGCTTCATATAATATAATTATTCTTATTTTTCTTATAATTCCTCTTTTAAAAACCAAATATGGATTTATCAAGTCCAATACTGTTAAAATTTTAATTTCAATTTTTTCTGTTGCAGCACTTTTTTTAACTTTTTCTCTTACTGGATTGCTTAGTTTTGCCGTATTAACTATTTCAGTACTTCTGATTGAAAGGTCTAAGCGACTTAAATATTTTATTTTCTTTATAATAGGGACTGCTTTTGTAATAATAGTTACAGATTCACTTATTGAAGATGTTACAGAAATAAGCGTAGCAAATCTTTTTAAAGAAAGAATTGAACGAATTTCCAAATCAAGTAAAATCGGAACTGAAAGTATAAATGGCGAGTCTGTTAATATAAGGGTAGATTATCAACAATTAGCTTATGATATTTGGGAACAATATCCTATTTTAGGTTGTGGTATCGGATTAGTAAGTCATAATAAAGAAATTGATTTAAAATTTGCCGATACTGCTTTAACGCAGGTTTTTGCTGAAACTGGAATAGTTGGTGTCTTCTTCTATTTAGCATTTTTCTTTACTCTCTTTTTCCTTGTCCTCAGACTTAATATTCTCTGCAATAAAAGCAATACTCTTGATGATATAGATAAATGTTTGGCTGGTTGCTGCCTTTATTTAGTAATTCATTTAATGATTATTAATTTTATAACTGCAAATAATTTTATTACTCCAATTTCCTGGCTTTACATTGGATTTATTTTTTCTGTAATGAATAATACATACAGCAAGTTAGGGTATGAATTTTCTATTATTGAAGTATATCCAACTGGAATGAAAAAAAGATTAATTGGTGCAATTAATCAAACTTTAACTAACCCAAATTAATCTAATTTCCGGCTATTAAAAATAGTATACGTAAAGAACTTCTAATTTTTCATAATTTTTTATTTCGGAATTAATATCGTTCTAATATTTTAAAAAACAATTTAATAAAATTGCAAACAAACCTACCCTAAATGAATTTTGGAGTTATTCTGATAAATAGAAATAACATAATTTAGTAGTCATTAGGGGGTGAATATAAACGAAGACGTTTACTTTTATAAAAATGAACTTTTTAGTCATCTTTTGACTGCCAGTCATACAATGACGTCTGTTTACATATAAATTCATTATATTTATATGTAATACATATAGTTATGTGTTAAAAAAACGAAGTTGTTCATTAGGAGCGAAGCGAGGAATCTCACAAGTCATTGTTCCCATAGAGTTTGAGGTTCTTTACTACGCTCAGAATGAGTGTGTTAAGTTATGTCATCTACTTTTAAATGAAGCACTTTCTTTATCTTGGGATTCGAAATGACAAAAATTATCAATTATCAATTATTAAAACCCTACGAGCATCAGGCGGGACATATTGCTATTGCCAGCGCTAATTGTTAGTATGTATGCACCTCTCGGCAAATCTGACACTGAAAAGTTTACTGTTGCCTGCATATAATAGCTGTCGTAGTCAAGATTCTCAGTTATATCTTTTACTTTTTCACCAATTGTATTATACATACAGATTTTACATTCATTTCTCACAGCGTTTTCGAGGAAAAATTCCAAGGTTACATTTTGAATTGCTGGGTTTGGGTAAAGCTTTCTTATCCAAACATCTGCTATTCCGCGAATTTCGTTTGTTTGCTGATTTTCAACTGAAACAACTCCATTGGGATTAAATATATTTATACCGTAAGTATTGTCAACAATCCATATTTTTCCTTCTTGGTCTGCTTCGATATTAATTCTATATGGATTTAATTTAGTAGTATCCTGGTTTGGAACTCTATATACCGTCCAGTTGTCTGCACTGTCTAATTTATATAAATTATGTGTTGGTCCCAAAATCCAGACATTATCGGAACTGTCGATACACATATAATAATTAGTTTTATTTGAATTGTAGTTTATATATTTTTCTATTTCCCAGATATAATCGAATGAAGAACGTTCTTCTCCGTCAAGTTTATAAAGCGTAATTCCGTAATTTAATAAATACACAACGTTTTTGCTGTTTACGACTACTTCGGATATTTTATTACACCCTTTAGGAAATTCGTAAGTAGAAATTTTCTTAATAACTTTTTCATTTTCTATTAAATACAATGTGTCTATATTAGAGTGCCAAACTCTTCCTAAATTATCGAAAGCTATGTTCTTCTTTACTTCATAACCATTATCAGAATATGTTAGATTATTCACAGTTACAAAGCAACTGTCTTTATACTTGCATAAGCTATAATAATAAAAAGCTGTCGTATCATTAAGAGGGCAAAAGTGGTTAATGATAGCCCATAAATCCCCTTTTGGGTCAACTTTTAAATCATAAACTCCTCGAATATTATAAAATTTATTTTGCTCAGTATTATATACCTGACTATGAATTTGGGTTGAATCCTGTGAAATTGAAATAATATATCTTATATCAGTTTGCATATCTAAACCATAAGCATAAGCCCATAGTCTATCAGATTTATCATAACAAACAATACGGGAGTAGTTAAAATCATGTTCAGTAAAACTATGATTAGCTTTAATTCCATCAACAAGATTTTTTGCACTTATACTTTTCCATTCTTTGGTTGTTTGGTTATAAGTGATAATTAAATTTTTATACATATCCCTGCATATTGCAATATTATCTTTATTAATAGCTAGACATTTAGAAGAAAGGTCTTCATGCTTTCCTGTATATGGGGCAATGGGCAGGAAACTATCTTTATACATAAGTTCCCATGTTTGAGAGGATAATTCACTTGCAAATATTATTACAAAAAGGATAATTAATTTTTTCATTTTTTGCTCCGTTTATAGTTTATGGTTTATGGTTTATGGTTTTTATTGGTTAGTGATTTGTCATTTGTCATTCGTTATTTGTTTTTTTGTTCTACTAATGACTAATGACGAATTACCAAAAATCATAAACTATAAACCGAAGAATTGGTTATTCGTTTTTCTACTTCCCAAGTTCAACTTGGGAAGGAGTTTTTATTCCCCTCTTGAGAGGGGCAGGGGTGTGTTCTTTCCGCCTTATCTCGCCACCACAAAGCTCTTCGTTACTCTTCTCCCTTGATTAATAAAAGTGCAATGATACAATCCACTTGGTAAATCTGCTGTTGAAATAGTTATTTTGCTGTTTCCAATTAATTCAGTTTTTTCTATACGCTTTACTTCCATTCCGAGCGAATTGAAAATTGAAATCGAATTCATGTTTTGCTCATCTGGAATGGAAAATGTGATTTCGTTTGTAGCTGGATTGGGAAAGATTTGGAAATTTTTGTTTTCGGAAATAGGAAGAGTATCTTTTACGCTTGTTTCGGTGCAGGAGTATATCATCTTATTAAAATTGTAATTCAAAGCCCAGCAACTATCTACATCTATGATGTGAATCAGCCCCAAAGAAATGCTTGAAGGAATTTTTTCCCAGTAATTGCCTCCATCTGTTGTTTTAAAAGCAAATGCTTTAGTGGTCGAAGCCCAGCCATAGTTTTCATTTAAGAAATCCATACTTGTAATATAAAATTCACCATCAATTTGAGTAGTCCATGAATTGCCACCATTGGTTGTTTTTAGAAGTGAATAGTAGATGTGTGAAATCTGGTTTGTATCGGGTTTTAAATATCTGGTTTTAGCCCAGCCAGTATTTTCATCTAGAAAATAAAGGTCTTTCAATTCAATAGTAGAATCAATAATATTTTTACTCCAGTTGCGACCACCATCAGTAGTTTTAAAGAAAATGCCATGGTTACAGGCGGCATATCCAAAGTTTTCATCAAAAAATTTCATTTCATAAATTATTGTATCTTTTAATGCTTTGCAGTGGTCCCAATATTGCCCGCCATCAGTAGTTTTTTTTATATAGTTCTCACCATCTGATGAATAATAAGTAACATAACCCACCTGTTCATTGACAAATTCTACGTCGTGAATAGATACGTCTGATATAGAACTGATTTTTGTCCAATCATCGCCGGCATTTGTTGTTTTAAAGAAATTACCTTTAGAGTCATTTATTATTCCAATATCTTTATTAAAAAATTTAATAAAACGAAAATTATAGTCCTTTGAAATATTAAATTCTTTTTCGCTCCATGTATTTCCTTCATCAGTTGTTATTAAGAAAACATTATTTGATGTAAGTGAATAAATTGTTTGTTTGTCAATATAACAACAACCCGATAAATCGTAATACATTCCAGTGTTAATATTAACCCAGTTATAACCCTTATCGGTAGTTCGTTTGATTATTCCTCTGTTTCCAACACCAATAACAACTTCTTCATCTGAAATAGAAATAGAATTGATTTCATCATCAAAATATGGCTCACTCGTTTGCATTTCCCAGTGATTTCCTCCATCGGTAGTTTTATAAAGCCCGGAGATATTTCCGCTAAATATATAGCCAGTATTTTCATCAAAGAATTTATAATATTCAACTTCTTCAGTATTTTTGCAAACATTTTGTTTTTGCCAATTCAATCCACCGTCTGTTGTTTTATAAATTTTTCCATACGAACCACTTATCCATCCAATATTTTCATTAACAAAGAATAACGATTTTAAAGTAGAATCTGGTAGGTTATTACTATAAACAGACCAATTTATTCCACCATCAGTTGTTTTTATTAAAGAACTTTTATCAACAATAAAAAAAATATTTTGATTAAAAAAATACATCAGATTTCTGTAATAATTTGTTGGAGGAATTTTAATTGTATCCCAGGAATCACCACAATTCGATGTTTTTAACATTATGCTGTCTTTCAGAGAATAACAAATTGCATTATTCATATCAAAGAAATGATAACTTTCAAAATTAAGATGAGGAGTTAATTGTATTTTTTCACTCCAATTTTTACCTCCGTTAAAAGAACGAAAAATATTATCATTATTATCAATTAACAATATTTGGTTTTGATTAAAAAAATAACGGTATATAATATCGTTTGTTTCAGTTTCTATAATACTCCATGTAATCCCGGCATCAGTTGATTTCATTAAAGTTCCATTTTCACCGGTAATAAAAACAATATCATTATTAAGAAAATCTACGGTGTTTAAATCATTTCCCTGCGGAAGAGGATTCACCCATTCCCAGCCGCAATCCTCTGCAAAAGCGAAATTTGAGATTATTAAAATAAAAAGGATAATTTTTTTCATTGTTACTCCGTGTTTGATTTATGGTTATTAAGTTATTAAGTTATTAAGTTATTAAAACTATCGTAAAGTTTGGGAAACGGTGCGAAAGTTATAAATAGTGTCATTCTGACATCCGTCAGAATGACAGCATTTTTCTTTTTCGCAAAAGATTCTTTGGCTTTGCGATAGTTCTGAACTTTTTTTACCAGATGTCCTACTCGTCTGCGAAACGAGTAGGACATCTTTATTCTTTTCAGAATTCAAATATAAATTAAACATATTAGTCGCAATTATCTATACATCCAGGAGGACATTCTTTTCCTTGTGGAAAACCGCCTCTCCAAATCCTTAAAACTTTAACACCGTTTTCCCATTCCCAGCAAATCCTAACTGTTTCGCCACAAGATCTTTCTTCATAAACTGGCCTGCCATCTTTGTCATATCCATCAGGACACCTATTCATTATATATTTTTTTTCTATTTCGTCATGAATCCAAACCTTGCTGTAACAAATTCTGTCCCTCCATCTAACAGAACAAAAATTATCTGGACATTGCGGTATTTCATAGCCCCATTCAGCGTATATATACCCTTCTGCAGCTATATCTAAAAGAATTGCATCTGTAATTTCAGAAGCATGTTGCGCGAAATCATCTGGGGTACAAGGTTCTGATATTTGGATTTCACTTAGCACAATTTCATGTAATCCAAATTGATTAATACCTAAGCAAAAATAATATTTATAAGTGCAACCATCGTAAGTAATATCATTAACATGCGATGTGTAGCCAGGAGGACATTGTGCATTTACATCCACATTAGCAAACACTATTGCTAAAGCAGCAACTAGAAGAAAAAGTTTCTTCATAATTAATTTTTCCTTAAATTTGTAAAACATTAGTGAGTTAATGTCATCCTTCGCTTAAAAAGTGCCGACTTCCACGCGGAGGATGTTTTTTTATAATTTATCTTGTGTTTCCGCTTAACTTTGCAAGTTTTTATTTTCATTTAGGGAAACAAACTAAACAAAATCCATAACTTACTCAATTAAGCCAAGATATTTTTTTCTCTATTTTTTTTTCCTCTTTTTTTAAACCAAAAGCAAATTAAAACATTTTTCAATAAAAAACAAACAAAAATTTATTTTTTTTTTTTTGAAAAAAATATTTGTGGATATATACCTGAAGAGGAATATATGCAAACTTTTTAATTAGCTGCTAAAACAGATTGGTAGTGGATTTTTAAGTATGAATAAAACAAAAGGTTTGCAAAAAATGTAATTTTTTCAATCAAACTATCAACTCTGTTGTTAGTATGACTTCTCTTTACCCCCCTAAAATAACAAAAAACCAGCTATTTAAAATTATCTGAAAATCTCTACGAAAATTCCAAAAAATTTGTTAATTTACTTTAATTATGAAAGAAAATGGAAAATTATATATTGTTCCAACTCCGATTGGAAACATGGAAGACATAACACTAAGGGCAATAAAAGTGCTTGCAGAAGTTGATAAAATCGCCTGCGAAGATACACGACGCACTGGAATGTTGCTCAAACACCATAGCATCTCAGCGAAAAAGTTGGAAAGCTATCACGAGCATAACGAAAAGGAAAAAGCAAGTATTTTGATTAAATACTTGCAGGAAGGAAAAAGCATTGCAGTGGCAAGCGATGCCGGAACACCGGGCATTTCAGACCCAGCTTATCGTTTGGTAGTGAAATGCGTAGAAAATGCTATTGATGTTGTTTCCCTTCCCGGGGCAAGCTCAACAATTACAGCTCTCGTTGCAAGTGGACTTCCTACAGACCAATTCAGATTCTTTGGGTTTCCCCCTCAAAAGAAAGGACGCCAGACTTTTTTACAAAATCTTGCAAATAGTGATTGCACTTCAATAATTTTTGAATCGCCATATAAAATTGAAAAAATTATTGACGAATTAATTAAATACTGCGGAGTTCAAAGAAGAATTTGTTTTGCAAGGGAGCTAACGAAAGTATTTGAAGAGTATATCAGGGGAACTCTAATTGAATGTAAAGAAGCATTAAAAAGCAAAAGTTCAATTAAAGGTGAATTTGTGATTATTTTAGAAGGAAAGAAAAATGAAAAACTTTGAGGCAAATAGGATTTTGAAAGTGAAAACCTCAATTTTTGCCACTATGAGCCAGCTTGCCATAAAGCATAAAGCGGTAAATCTAGGGCAGGGATTTCCGGATTTCGATGGACCGGCGTGGATTATGGAAGAAGCATACAAAGCAATGAAAAACGGAAAAAATCAATACGCTCCAATGAACGGCACACTCACTTTTAGAAAGGCAATTAGCAATGTTTATAAAAATTATTATTCTCTTGATTTCAATCCAGATACAGAAATCACAGTAACAGCCGGCGCAACTGAAGCTCTTTATTCTACTTTTAATGCTTTTTTCGAGGAAGGTGATGAGGTAATCCTTTTTGAGCCCTATTACGATGGCTATTATGCTGATTTACTCTTATCCGGAGCAACTCCAAAATTTATAACTTTGCATAAACCCGATTTTCTTTTCGATTTTTTTGAGTTCGAAGCTCATATTACCCAAAAAACGAAAGCAATAGTTTTGAATAATCCACATAATCCTACTGGTAAAGTGTGGACATTAGAAGAGCTGAACCTGATAGCGAAATTGGCAAAAAGATACGATTTGCTTGTTATTTCAGATGAGGTCTATGAATTTTTAACTTTTGACAATGTGCAGCACATACCATTTGCAACGCTTCCGGAAATGAAAGAACGCACCGTAACGATTTCATCTATGGGCAAAACATTTGGAATGACCGGCTGGAAAATAGGTTATGCTGTTGCCCCGCCAGCTTTAACTTCAGCAATTCAAAAAATACACCAGTGGACTGCTTATGCGGTCAATACTCCCGGACAGCACGCAATGGCTTTTGCACTTTCTCAGTTAGAAAGTTATCTTCCGGAATTTAGGAAATTATATCAAAGCAAGCGTGATTTCCTCTTTAATGAATTGAAGAATACAAAGTTTAAACCACATTTACCAAAGGGTAGCTATTTTATGATGGTTGATATTCCAGCAGAAAAACAGATTGATGATATAAAATGTGCAATGGAATTAGTAGAAAAAAAAGGTGTTGCAACTATACCGCCTTCAGTTTTTTATTCAAAATCAGATGAAGGTAAATCTATGCTACGCCTATGCTTTGCAAAGAAAGACGAGGTGCTTCTTGCTGGAATTGAAAGATTGAAAGGGTATTAAAGATTCAATATACATTTTTAAAGATATTCCACTATTTGTTTCAAGTATGATATGAACTCACTTCAAGGTTGATATTTGTAAAAAGTGACGAGTTCGAAAAGATGGATTATCACTGAATAATTTTTTATTTTTAAATTTATTTGAAAAACTTATTTATATATTGTCCGGAAAATTATTTATAACTTTTAATTTTTATTTGTATTTTAGTATTTTGTTTAACTAAAAAATGAATAAAAATTATTATAATAAGTAATAAAAATGAAGAGTTTTAAAGGAATATATCCATATTTAATTGTATTATCTGTTTTCATTCTGACTTTAATCATAGCAGTAGTTATTGTTAATTCATTTATTTTACCAACAATAATAGGGCAAAAAGCATCAATCAAGCTCCCAAATATGATAGGGAAAAAAATTGAAGTTGCAAAAGTAATATTAAACCAAAATTCATTAAAAATTGAAAAAATTACAGAGCAATATAGTGAAAACTATCCTGCTGGAATTGTTATTAATCAAATCCCAAAACCTTTTCAATATGTAAAAGAAGGAAGGGCTATATCATTAATTGTTAGTAAAGGTGCCGAAACACTTACTGTCCCATACGTAGTTGGCAAGCCACTCCGCACTGCCCGTATAGATTTGATGAATTTGGGCTTAAACATAGGCGACATTGTTTATGAATATAGTGAAACGTATGGCATTGATACTATAATTTCTCAAAAAATCAGTTCTGGTAAAGAAGTTCCTTTTGGGAGCAATGTTGATGTAGTTGTCAGTAAAGGGACTGAACTTATGGTCGTTGTTCCCCAGCTTTCTTTACTTCCACTTGAAGAAGCCCAAAATATTCTTGTTGAATCAAAACTGCAAGTGGGCAATATAACTTATATAAAGAACGAAACTTTTCAACCGAACACTGTAATTAATCAGACTCCGGCTGCAGGATTACTTTTAAAAGAAAATTCATTTATTGATTTAACGGTTACAAAATAATATGTGTGGTAGATTCGCATTATCAGCAAAAACTAAACAGATTGAAAAATTAGTAAACGGTTTAAAATCAGAAGTAGAAGTTACTCCCAGATATAATATTGCACCTTCGCAAAACATACTATCTGTTTTGAATACAAAATCTACTTCAATTCAATATATAAAATGGGGATTGATTCCTTTTTGGTCAAAAGATGAAAAAATTGGTAGCAAATTGATTAATGCAAGAATTGAAACTTTGCAGGAAAAACCTTCAT
This sequence comes from uncultured Hyphomicrobiales bacterium, assembly GCA_964498585.1. Classification (GTDB taxonomy): domain Bacteria; phylum Bacteroidota; class Ignavibacteria; order Kapaibacteriales; family UBA2268; genus JAAYJM01. Next base: position 57,584 of record CAZCHH010000002.1, on the reverse strand, counting down.
TTCGCTATTCTCTTAAATCTAAGCGTTGTATTATATTTGCTGACGGTTTTTATGAGTGGGATAAAAACTCTTCTAATAAAAAGTTACCATATTTTATCAGTTTAAAATCACAGGAGCCATTTGCTTTTGCAGGGCTTTGGGATTCCTGGAAAAATTCTGATGATATTGTTATTCAATCTGGCACTATTATTACAACTAAAGCGAATGAATTAATGAATGGAATACATAGCAGAATGCCAGTTATATTGCAAAATGATATGATTTTAGAATGGCTCTCGAATGAAAAATTTGATATGAAATTAATTGAAAAACTTATGGAACCATATAGTTCAGACAAAATGGAAATGTATATGGTTTCAACTATGGTTAATAATCCAGTGAATGATAATCCTTCTTGTACAAATAGATTTAATGAGAATTAATTTGTTTTGGAGAACTAATGTCAAAAGGGAAAATACTAATAGTCGAGGACCAAATTGTTGTTGCTACTAATTTAAAAATCTTACTTCGACATAATCAATACGATGTAATTGGCATTGCTACAAATTCTGAAGATGCATTAAAGATGATTGAAAACGAAGTTCCTGATTTAGTTATTATGGATGTAATTCTTGATGGCGAGGTTGATGGAATTGAAACAACAAAACTACTTAAAGAACGATGGAATATACCTGTAATATTTCTTACATCATATAAAGATTCAAAAACTTATGAAAAAGCCAAACAAGCAAATGCTGTAGGTTTTTTTACAAAAAATTTCTCTATAAATGACCAGTTACCAATTATTATTGATTTTTATATTTACCGGCATCAAATTGAAAACGAAAAGGAAAAACAATTAGAGCAGCTTTCTGAAAGTGAAGAAATGTTCCGCAGTATTGTTGATTCTGCTAAAGATGCTATTGTTTTTATTAATAGTAAATCCAAAATTTCTTATTGGAATAATGCTGCCACTAATATATTTGGCTTTACTTCTGAGGAAGCTATCGGGAAAGAACTATACGAACTAATTGCTCCAGTTACATATCAGGACTTTTATAAAAAATCATTTTCTGACTTCTCAAGTGATATATCAAAAAAAATTATTCAAAATATTGGCGCAATAGAAGCAAGAAATAAAAACGGTGATGTTTTTTCTATTGAATTTGTTTTTTCTGAAATTTATTTAAAAGGTGAAATGTGTTTATGCGGATATTTCCGTGATATTACTTCAAGGAGAATCGCTGACGAACAGATGGAAAGATTTATTGAAGAACTACACATTTCAAGAGAAATGGCTGAACAAAGTACTCACGAATTAGTCTTTTTAAATAATAAACTATCTGAATCTGAAGAACAGCTACGCGAGTTAAATGCAAGTAAAGATAAGCTTTTTTCCTTAATATCTCATGATTTAAAAAATCCTTTGCAATGCCTTCGCGGATATATTGAAATTTTAAAAAATAATTTAGATTATTTGGGAAAAGAAGAATTAATTGAAATTGTTGATAGTTTATATACATCTTCAAATAATATTTATAAATTAGTTGAGAATTTATTGCACTGGTCAAGAATCCAAAGAGGAAAAATTGAATACACACCTGAATCATTTTCACTTTTTCAAATTCTCGAATTAGTGATTCAACTGAATAAACCAGTTGCAGAACAAAAGAATATTTCTCTATCTAATAATGTTCCCTGCAATTATCTTTGTTTTGCAGACCCTAATATGGTTAATACTATTGTTAGGAACCTGATTAGCAATGCAATTAAATTTACTAATAAAGGTGGCAGCATAATAGCTGATGCTAAATTAGAAAAAAATCAAATTATATGCTCAATTAAAGATAATGGGGTTGGAATATTACAAGAAAATATTGATAAAATTTTTAAGTTAGACAGTCAGGTTACTACTCAAGGCACCGATAATGAAACCGGAACAGGATTAGGACTTGTTCTTTGCAAAGAACTAATCGAAAAAAACCTCGGGGAATTATGGGTAGAAAGTGAAGTAGGCATTGGTACTACTTTCTTTTTTTCCTTACCTTTGGAAAAAGTTAATGATTAAGTTTAGAACTCCAGACACCATAACGAAAATAAAGGAGTTAGAAGATTTGCATTGTAAAGATTGACTTCGCTTTTTTCACCAAAATAAATTTTGGTATTACTCTAATAATTATAATAACTCCAAAATTAATTGGGAGTTATGTGATTATTTCTTTTATTTCAGAACTATATTTATTACAAAATAAAAAACTACGAAGCATCAGAAGTTCTGGCATTGTTAATCCTTTTATTAGCTTGAAATTATCTATTCATAAAGTGAGGCATATTCGTCGACAATTTTTTTTATATTAAACTTTTCTTCGGCAATTTTTCGTGCATTTTTGGAAAAAGCATTCCATTTTTTGGGATTATCAATTAGTTCGACAACATATTTAGCCATTCTGCTTACATCTCCGAGTTCAGCCACATAGCCAGTTTCGCCGTGAATAACAACTTCCGGAATACCTCCGATATTAGTTGCAACAACAGGTACTCCACAGCTCATAGCTTCAAGAGCAGAAAGACCAAAGCTTTCTGATTGGCTTGGTAAAAGAAAAATATCGGTTAATGAAAGCAATTCAACAAGAGAAGTCTGCTGCCCGAGAAATCTAATGTGCTTGCAAATTTGTAATTCACGGGCTATTCGTTCACATTCAGAGCGGTCAGGACCATCTCCAATTAAAAGTAGTTTTGCCGAATGAGTTTTAAGAACTTCGGCAAAAATTCTAATCACATCTGGAACTCTTTTTACAGGTCGAAAATTTGAAATATGAGTTATAATTTTTTCATTATCAGTTGCAAATTGTTTTTTACAGCATTGATATTCAGCTCTTTTGTAAATCGAGGTGTCAACAAAATTGGGTATTTCTCTGATTTGCTTTTCAATGCGGAATTGTTGCTTGGTTTTATCCGCTAAATATTTCGAAACAGCAGTAATAATATCAGATTGTTCAAGAGCAAATTTTACTATTGGGCTGAAAGCCGGCTCAAGTCCAACGAGTGTAACATCTGTGCCGTGAAGAGTTGTGATAAGTTTTATTTGATTTGATTCCTTAAGTATTTCTTTGGCAAGGAAACCTGAAATAGCGTGTGGAATAGCATAATGGACGTGCAGAGCTTCAATTTCCTCGTATTTAATTACGTCAATAATTTTACCGGCAAGAGTAAGAGAGTACATTTGAAATTCAAATAAAGGATAATTTGGAGATTCTACTTTGTGGAAAAAAACATTTTCTTGAAATTGGTTCAAACGGGTAGGCAAAGCATAACTAATAAAATGCACCTCATTGCCACGTTTAGCTAATTCTAAACCGAGTTCTGTCGCAACTATTCCGCTACCTCCGTAAGTTGGGTAGCAAACCATTCCTATTTTCATTTTACCTCGTTATATTTTTTTTTGTAATTTTGCATAGTTTTTGTAATTAAATTTTAATAAATTACAACAAAAAAAGTTAAATGCAAAAGAATATTGAAAACGATTTTTACTTAACGATTGAGGGAATAAAAAGAGAAGAGATTAAAATAAAAGGTTCGAAATTTATTGCTACCGCCGGTTATGCACCTGATAAAAATAAAGCTATGGAATTTGTTAGTCTCATTCGTTCTGAGTTTTTCGATGCTACTCATAATTGTTTCGCCTATTCAATAGGTGCTAAGGGTTTAGAGTATCGATTTTTTGATGATGGTGAACCAAGCGGCTCTGCAGGGAAACCAATTTTGTTTACTATTAATAAATTTAATTACAAAGATGTTGTTGTAGTTGTTACCCGCTATTTTGGTGGCACTAAACTTGGAATAGGAGGTCTTTCAAAAGCTTATGCTGAAGCGACTGACGAAGTTTTAACAAAATGTAAAGTTAAGACAATTCATCTTACTACAACTGTAAAAGTTTTTTGTATATATGAAGATATAAACACAATTAAAAGATTAATTAATGAATTCGCTATTTCATTTCAGGAAAGTTATTTAGAAGCTGTTGAGTTTATTGTCCAGGTTCCAAATTCAAAAGTAAATCATTTCGTTGAACTCATTAATGCACACACAAAAGGAAGAGCCGGCGCAGTAATAATTAATGATTAATTGCGCTAATGCTTTTGGGAATGCTTGCATTTAATTTGCTTCGATTTTTAGGCAAAGAATTATTGGCGACAAGATTAGTTTCTGGCAAACGTGGATTACGCCTACGAATTCGAACGGTGTTGCAGAATATAATGTATATGGCACGTCAGTATATATCAAAAGCACATAAGAATACAATTAAAGTGTTTGAAGAATACTTATGGACGCCGTGCTTCGTTGCTTTGTTCGGATAAAGACAAGTAAAGACAAAAGAAATAATGTAAAAAGAATAGGTTTTAGGGACTACAATGGAGTTCTATGCTTGCAAATGAAAAAAAGAGTATATTTTGATTAAAACTTGAGTAAAATAATAAAAAAAACGATGTAGAAAATATAAAAATATAAAAAAAGAAACAATTTAAAAAATTTCCATAATTTTGACAAAAATAATATAAGCTATTTTTTTCTCACGGAATATGGTTATAATTAAAAATTTTATTAAGAAAAAATTATGAGAAATTTTGGATTTTTAAATAGTAGTTTTGTTTTGCTTTGCTTATTTTATTTCAATTCCTTAATTGGTTTTGCTAATGAAAGCACAGTTTTAGCTGATTCAAGTAAAAAAGAAGAAAAAGGAATAGATTTCATAGTTGTTGGTGGTTTAGGAATAGCTTATGGCTCAAATTTTAATATTCTCATTAAAACAAAGGGTTGGAACGATTATTTTAATATTGCAACAACTCTTGGTTTGGGATTAGAAATACCTTTTACAAAATCTCATATTTTTTCTTTTGAGTTGTATTCTCATTCATGGCTTGCTAAACCTTCAAAAAAAGATAACATTATAGATAAACATTTTGTTAAAATTAATGATAATTTATATGCACAAGTAGGTTTATCTGGCGTTGTTAAGGTATATACTTCAGCAGCCCCATCTAAATTTAGAATGTGTTTTCACTTTGGTTTTATGGGCATTAGCCCAAAAGAAGAGTATTATGCTCTTGATGCTGGAATTGGGTTAAATCTTATATTAAGTAAAGCACTAAACTTACAACTTCAAAATAGAACATTATTTGCTTTACCAACAATAGAGTATAAGGATTTATATGTTCCCAATCTTTTAATGTTAAACATTTGTTATAAATTTAATTTGGAGATATAATGAAGGATTATCACTGCGGTCTGAGTTTTAGAACTCCTGCCCCATAACTAATATAAGGAGTTATGAGAATTGTTTCGTAAAGAATAATATGGTTATTAGTCATTAGTATTATTACAAATAACTAATGACTTATTGGTAATATTTTTTAAAACATAATCTCAAATTTTAAAATATGCGAAATAAAAAATTTCGAGGCGTCAGGAGTTCTGCATTTTTTGATTACTAATGACTTTTTAATATTACTCTTTATTATATAGGTCTTGATTTTTAAGCAGATAGATAAAAATACTTCGAGGCGTCAGGAGTTCTCAACCCTCCTAGTGTAGTTATTCGTAAAAAGACTTATTATATTGTGTCATTTCGAATCCCCTGATAAAGCAAGTGCTTTATTTAAATGGAGATGACATCAATTTACACTGTCATTCCGAATCCCGTGATAAAGGTCTCCCTTTATCACGGGATTCGGAATGACAAGAAATGTTTATCAGGTTTTCAATAAAATACTACCCTAATCAAAAAAGCTCCATTGCAGCGAAAGACGCAGATTACCATCTAAAACAGGATACAAAGGAACATAATAATATTCATTTGACAATAGGTTTTGGTATGTAGCTTTAATGTATGCATTTCCGAGTTTTGCTGATAAGAATAAATCTAAACCGGTAAATCGATTGCCAGATTCGACTCCTCTATAAACATAAGTCCTGTTAAAAGGAACATAACTTAATCCTTTGAATTTGCTTATGAAACCAACTTTAGCACCGACATTCAATATACTTTCGCCGATTTGCAACTTATAGTAAATGATTAAATTTCCATAAAACAGAGGAAACAGATTTTTTACTTCTTTCATTTCACTACTTACATAATTCGATTGAACATTAGCATTGACAAAAAATGATTTGAAAACAGCAGTTTCAAAGTTGATAGAACCACCAAAAACAGAATAGTTCTCAATATTCTTTGGAATTGTATTGGCCATTACATCATTTTCATAAACTGGCTCGAAAAGAATTGGTTCAATAACGTTTCTATTATATAAAGTTATATTAAATTTAGATTTGCTGAATTTTAATTCCATATTTGCTAAAATCAGCAAGTTTTTTTCCTTATTTAAGTTAGAAGTAAATAAAGGAATATTCCGAGTTTCGCTGTAAGATAAATCCAATGATAAATTTAAGTTATCGTTATTTGAATAGCAGATTTTTCCACCGCTTGAAATGAAGCTGTTTTCCTTTTTCTTAGTCCAGCGGTTTCCTTGAATTATAGAAAATTTTTCAGTTAGCTTTATTTCAGAATGGACAAAGAAAGCAATTTCATTGTCGGTTTTACTGCTGAAATAATATGTTTCTGGTAGTTCGTAATGCAAAAAGTTTGTTCCTGCACGAATAGTCAAGAACTTTAAAATTGACATTTCATATCTGAAATTAAAACCGATTTGAGGTGCAGAATAATAAATATTATTCAAGGTGTCATTTGCCTGCAGCATATCATCCTGTCTGTGAATAGTCCAGTCCTCATCTGCAAAGAAAAGCGATGTTGTAAATGCCTGAGTAGTATCTTTATTTAAAATCTGGCTGTATGTTAAATTTAATTCATTCCTGAAAACGCGGTCATTCAAATCCTTATATAAAACAGCAGCAGTCAAATCATCGGTGAAATCTGCTGTATCAGACTTAATACCGCCATTTGTGCCATTTCCCATATTGACGAAATTATAGACAATAGAAATGCATGACAAATCAGACATATTATATCTAAGCAAAACGCGTGCATTCCAACTTTCAAGCCAGTTGTTGTCATATCTTCCATTTGAAAAAAGCGAGCGGAATCCGAAAGTGAAGTTTAAATCTTTTGCTATATTTTGACTGAAAATACCATCAGAACCAATAAAGTCGTAATCTGCCTGTGCAAACCAAAGTTTTGTAAAGGGTGTGTTTGTATTGTATATAATTTCCTGAAAATTTAGCATAGCTCCGGATGAATTATCAGAAAAGCTGACGGCATCTGTTCCGGTTAAGATTTCTATATTTTCAAAGAACTCAGCAGGAAATTGCTCTAAATTGTATTTTCTATCAAATATGTCAAACATTGGACGGCTATTATAACTTGTGCTGATTTGATGAGCGTAAGCACCATTTATTGCTAAGCTGTTGAATTTCCCAATATTTCCGAGCGAAAGCGGAAAAGCTGATAATTTATTATGAATTAAATCGGTGCTGGTTTGGTAGTTTTCAAAAGGAAAATCTGTTTTATTTATTTTAGTGTAATGCTTATAAGGAATAAGAAACGAGCTTCCGTGCGATTTTACAGGTTTGTGAAAATAAAGTGTATCCGGTTTTTCTGCTGCTATGCTATCTACTTTTGGAATTGTATCATTTTGCGAAAAACAAAGCACCGGAAAAATTAAAAGCAATATATTTGTAATTAATCTCATAATTTTTTTATAGGGAATTCTAAAAATGTCATTTCGAGCGAAGCGAAGAATCTCACAAATCCTTGTTAATCCAACATTGGAGATTCCTCACTTCGTTACCTATGACATCTTTACGTTTGTCTGTCATTCTGGCGTATGCAAGAATCCATCTTGGGAAGGCAAGTGAACTTGCTCACGATACATTTGGACAAGCCCAAATGTTTCAATGAAATAGCTAAAATTGAATAGCGTTGAATATTAATAAGATGGATTCTGACATCCGTCAGAATGACACTTTTAATTATGTCATCTCAATTTAAATAAAGGTTTTCCTTTATCTAGGGATTCGGAATGATATTGCTACTTTTCCATCAAGCGTTTTCTTGTATAGGCAATCAAACCACCGGCATCAACGATTTCCTGCTGTGCTTTTTGTAATGGAATAACGTCAAAAGTTTTTCCTGTTGTTTTATTTATAACTTTTTTATCGGAAATTTCTAATTCATCGCCGACTTTTGCATCAATTTCCGGACAGCTTACAGTTTGCAAACCGAGATTTACGCTGTTTTGAAGGAAAATACGTGCAAAATTCCTTGCTACAATTATTAAATTATGCCCTTTTAAAGTTGAAGCAGCTTGCTCACGTGAAGAGCCGCAACCGAAGTTCTTTCCAGCAAGAATTACACTTCTATCAGGCACCTGCTTGCTATTAAGCATTTTGTTTAAGTCGGTAATGTCGTCAAAGCAATACTGTGGCGTCTCTGTTGGCAGCACTGTTGCCATATATCTACCGGGATAAATAATATCGGTAGAAATGTCATCTTCTAATTTATAAATTACTTTTGCCATTTTATGCTCCTTTCCTTGGGTCAGTGATTTTACCTGTAATAGCAGAAGCAGCAGCAACTGCAGGGGAACAAAGATATACTTCTGAATTTGGATTGCCCATTCTGCCTTTGAAATTACGATTAGTTGTGGAAAGAGCAACTTCACCATCGCCTAATGCACCTTGATGGACGCCAAGACAAGGTCCGCAGCCCGGATTCATAATTACAGCTCCGGCTTTAAGCAATGTACTTAAATATCCCTTATCCATTGCTTCCTGATAAATACGGGTAGAAGCAGGGAAAATAAGCATACGTGTATTCTTTGCGACTTTCTTGCCTTTCATAATGTTTGCAGCAGTTTCCAAATCGTCTAATCTTCCATTTGTGCAGGAACCAATAACGATTTGCTGAACTTCCAAACCTTCGAGTGCTGTAACTGGTTTTACGTTATCGACAGTATGAGGACAGGCAATTTGTGGCTCCAATGTATTTACATCAATAACAACGATGCTGTCGTATTCTGCATCTTCGTCTGGTGTTACGATTTCAATATTTTCTTTAACACCTGCAACCTCGCGTAAATAACTCAAAGTTTCTTCGTCTGCCGGAACGATACCAGAGGTAGCACCTGCTTCGACGCTCATATTGCTTACTGTTAATCGTCCTGAAGTATTCATAGTTTTGAAAGTAGAGCCGTGATATTCAAGGACTTTGAAGTTTGCACCTTCGGCGGAGATTTTACCGATTAAGTATAAAATCAAATCTTTTGGTTGAACGAATGGACTAAACTTACCATTTGCTATAACTTTAATAGTTGCTGGAACGGGAACGTTTAGAACAGCGCCCAAAGTCCATACGGCTGCCATTTCTGTTGCACCTATACCAAATGCGAATGCTCCCAAAGCGCCGTGTGATGTTGTGTGGCTGTCTGTTCCAACGACAACGTAGCCCGGACGGACATATCCGTATTCTGGCAGTATTTGGTGGCAAATTCCCATTTCGTCGCCACGTATATCATGAAATTTCTCAATACCTTGTGCTTGAACGAAATTTCTAATTTTCTTCTGATTAGTAGCAGTTTTTTTACTTTCTGCGGGAACGCGGTGGTCGAATATAATTGCAATCCGCTTTGCGTCCCATACTTTTGGCTCTAAACCAGTTCCGCTGTAAATTTCATGAAACTGATTCATAACAAGAGCAGCGTTTTCGTGAGACATTGCCAAATCCACTTTTGGCTCAACTATATCACCAACGGAAACAAATTGCTTTCCGCTTGCTCTTGCGAGTATTTTTTGAACTAATGTTTGTTTCATTAAATCCTCTTTTTTTGAATAGAATTTATTTAATTCGTTAATATTTAATACACTTCGTCGTGTGTACCTAAATCAATAAGTAGAATATTAGTTTTATTTAGTTCTTTTAGAAATCTAAAAATTATTCTAAAGCTATAATTAACGCTACATGCATATAATCCTTCTAAAGTTCCTTTTAATTTATGAGTTTTTAATTTAAGATTAAAAGGATTCTCTGAAAGTAAGGATAGAGTAGAATGTAAATCAATCATAAAATCAGAATTTTTAGAAAATTTTTTTACAGTTCTTTTAAAACTCGAACTAAAATAAAGCACATAACTCAATTTGTTAGTTCCTCGAAAAATTCTGAAACAGTCATTGGAGCTATCTTTCCGTCTTTGTACTCTTTGTAAGATTCATTGGCAATTTTTAATATTTCCTGCCTGCGCTCTTCTATTGCTCTTTTTTTAATTATTTCAGATAAACTGAACTTATCTTCAATGCTTAATGATTCTACATTTTCTAATATTTCATTAAAAGTTATCATTTTATTTGATTATTTAAATAAAACAAATAAATACACTTAATTAAATTCAAAATTAATCAAATAAATAGAAATAATAAAATAAAGAATAATTTTGATTTGATTAGATTTTTATTGAAGAATTATGGATTTTACATCTGCTATAATAGAAGTATTTGAAAAGCAGGCAGATTTTGTTAAGTTAATTGCAAAAGAATAGTTTAAGCATACAATCCCAAATCTGTATTATTTATAGATTTAAAAAACAATAAAAAAATTATTTTAACGTATATACGCATTATTAAATATTACTGGCGAGGAATATGAGAAGTTTTACAATCTGTTTAATAGCAATAATTTTAGTCAACATATCTTTACTAAATTTTACTTTTGCAAACGAAAATGACGGAACAATAACCGGAACAGTTCGCTCAGGAGCAACAAAAAATATTATTCCGGGTATAACAGTTGCAATACCCGGAACAAGCATTGGAACTTATACCGGAACAGATGGAAAGTTTACTATAAATAATTCTCCAATAGGAGTTATTTCAGTTCGTTTTTCTGGAGTTGGCTACGAAACCTTTGTTCAAACAAATGTTGTTGTAACTCATCAAAAACCTACAATATTAGATATAGAATTAATAGAAAAAACAATCGAATTAAAAGGAGCAGAAGTAATATCTACATATTTCGTTAAACGAGTAGATGTATTAACCAGCACACAGTTCTTAAATTCTGAAGATATAAGGAGAGCACCCGGGGTGCAGGAAGATGTAATTAGGGCAACGGCTCTTTTGCCTGGAGTTGGCGTTACTCAGGCAGGCAGAAATGATTTGCTGGTTCGCGGTGGCGCTCCTTTTGAAAATCTTTTTGTTGTCGATAACATTGAAGTTCCTAATATAAACCATTTCGGTTCGCAAGGTTCGAGCGGAGGTCCATTATCGCTTATCAATATTGACTTTGTAAAAAATGTTTCTTTTTCAGCAGGTGCCTTCGGTTCAAGATATGGCGATAAAGTATCTTCTATTACTAATATTACACTTCGTAATGGGAATCAGGAACGATTTACTACTAAAGCTGTTCTTTCAGCCACAGGATTTGGAGTAAATCTTGAAGGTCCGATAAATCAAAATTCAAATTATATGTTTAGTGCAAGAAGAAGTTATCTTGATTGGATTTTTAAGGCAGCCGGTTTCGCGTTTATTCCTCAATACTGGGATTTTCAAGGGAAAATTTTCTACCGTTTAGATGAAAAGAACACTCTTTCATTTCTTACAATTGCTGTATTGGACGACGTTATCTTAAATAATGAAAATGACGATAATATTTATAAAAATAGTCAAGTTGCAATTCCAAATCAAAAGCAATATTTTTCTGGACTCACCTGGCAGCATCTTCTCGGAAATGGATTCTTAACTGCAACTTTCGGACATAACCTAACAAAATTTTCTACTTATCAAAATGACTCATTAGATGTGCAAATCTTTAAAAACTTTTCAAAAGAAAATGAAATTGTTTTTAAAACTGATGTGGATTTTATGATTTCCCCTCATCTTGAATTTATGCTTGGTAATCAAATTAAATGGTCGCCAGATTTGGATTATGATGTATATATCCCCGGATATTTACGACTTGATAATAATAACATTCCTACTGAATTAAAAACTGATACTACATTAAGCGTTTTTAAGAACTCAACTTATGGTAGCTTAACTACTTCATTTGGCAGCAATAAAATAACCTTAGGTGCAAGATTGGATTATTACGATTTTCTTCAAAATAAATTCTATTTTTCTCCCCGTGCTTCATACATTCATCAATTCAATCCTGTTTCTGCATTAATCCTAAGCTTGGGTAGATATTACCAATCACCATCTTATGTTTGGTTAATTGGCGCCCCTAATCAAAATCTAAAACCAATTCAGTCAGACCAAATAGTATTAGGTTATGAGCATACTCTTCGGGAAGATTTGAAAATCCAGGTAGAAACTTATTACAAATGGTATGACAATTATCCTGCACGGGTATTCAGACCTCAGGCGGTGCTTTCTCCATCTGGTTTTGACGATTTAACAAGCGATATTCCATTTGGATTAGAACCACTAACAAGCATTGGAACTGGAGTTTCTCGTGGAGTGGAAATATTTGTTCAAAAAAAATTGAGTGAGCTCCCCCTTTATGGATTGTTAAGCATTTCAATTAGCGAAACAAAATTCAAATCAATTGAAGGAAAAGAAAGAGCAGGTAGTTTTGATGCCCGGTTCATTTCTAATTTAGTTATTGGATACCGCTTTAATCAGGAATGGGAATTGAGTGGGAAGTTCCGTTACTCTACAGGCATTCCTACTACTCCTTTTATCACAGAAGGTGAAAAAATTGGGCAACGCGATTATTCCCAATACAACGAAGGAGAACGTCTCCCCGATTTCCATGCTTTAGATATTCGCTTGGATAAACGATGGAACTTCAGTAGTTTTGATTTAGTTACATATATTGACATTCAAAACATTTACGGAAGAAAAAATGTAAATGGAATTAGATGGGACAGCAGAACTCAGGATATTAAAATTCAGGACTCTATTGGATTATTGCCAAGCATCGGAATAAGTTTTGAAATATAAGAGAAAGGAAAATGCGTAAGGTGAGTTATTGAAATAAAGAGTAAAATTCAATAATTATTAAATATTTAAAGCATTATTTGTTAATTTTGTTTTTTTACGAAATAAATATTATGAAAATTAAGATAGTAATATTTGCACTATTTCTTGTTTTAACCGCCTGCAATGAAGGATTGACTCCACCGGAAAAAGAGCAGCAAACTTTTTTAAATGGCACGGTGCATTTCATCAACGGTATAAGTAACTGGCCCCCGGAAGATTCCTGCAAAGCCGTTCGTATAGTAGCTTTTAAAAACTATCCACCTCAAGACATAATTAAAGAATTATCTGAAGGTAATGCTTATTTTACTATGAATTCATTACCTCTTTTCGTTGATTCAAGCAGTTTTTCTTTAGAAATAAAGAACGCACCTGTTGAATTAAAATACATTGTTGCTGCTATGCAATTCACTAATGACATTACTTCTCAAAAAGTCATCGGTGTTTGGTCATTAAACGAAAATAAATTTGAACCTTCAAGCATTAATATTGAAAAAGGCAAAAGTTATTCAATTAATATTGATATTGATTTCAGCAATTTGCCCCCTCAGCCATTTTAAGAATCAAAAGCTTTAATTATTTCATTATCCTTAATATTATATTTATTTTCTTGTTTATTAGCATACTGAAAGCACTATCAATCAACTTCCATAATCTAAAATTAAAATACTTCATTATAATATAAAATCTCAGAAAAGTATGGAATTTATTACCAAAAGTGAAAAATTCAATACTTTTAACCTCATCTTTAACAAGAGCTTTCAATTTATTTTCATCGAAAGAGTGAAGATGAGCATTTTGTGGAGTTAATTTATTGCAATGAATACATAAATATTGACTAATCCTTTCTTTGTAGGGAGTTGAAATTATCAAAGTGCCATTTTTCTTTAACTTTTTTATTGCCTGCTCTATAAATGCTGCCGGAGTTTCTAAGTGCTCTATTATTTCAGCGGCAACAATGCAATCGAAAGAATTGTCTGCAAAAGGCAAATGATAGGCATCACCAACAACTCCATAATGATTTTCGAAAGGATAATCGCTTAATGCTTTTTTTATGTTATTTAGTGATATGTCAAGCGAAATAATTCTTTTATTTTTATCAATTTGTTTAGCAAGCCAGGCACTTCCAGAGCCAATATCCAAAATCAATTCCGATTTTTTTGGTATTAAAGATAAAATATACTCTCTCAATCTTCTTTCAGCTTCAAAACTGGCTCTTTCTCTTTTTTTAAAATAATCAAAATATTCACCGTCAAGAGTATAATGCTCTAAATAATTGATTTTTCGACCTTCTCTAAAATCTTCACGTAAAAAAATCGGTATTCCGTCTTTTACATCAAAGACATTTCCTTGAGCAATACTAATAAGTTGATTTCCATCATTACTCAATTCCAATTCCATATTTGAAACCGGACATCTTAAAATGCTTAGTATTTCTTGTGTTTTCATTTTTTTTGATTATAGTTTATGGAATTTTTGTTATAATGACAATAAACTTTTTAACAAAAATATGTAAAAATTATTGACAAGAAAAAAGGAATCTTTTTCTGTCATTTTGAATCCACTTAAAAAATGAGAATTTTTATTTAAATGGAAATGAAATAACTTAACATTGTCATTCTGAGCGCAGCGAAGAATCCAGAAAAAAATCCTTTAATCCACAATTCTCTGGATTCTTCACAATGCTTCAGAATGACCGAAAAAAAGATGTTATTGGTAATCCCCAAATAAAGCAAATGTATTATTTAAATGGAAATGAAATAAGGATTTTTCCCCAGCTGGCGCTATTCATTACCCAAAACTTAAAAACGAGCTGCTATTCTAATTATACCGTAGGGATAAAATTTTTGTAACAATTCTTTTGTTTGAGTTTTATTATTCTACACTCTATTATAAAAACTAATAGATGTGTATAATGAATAGTTCGAAAAGGTGAGTAGGGATTTCGGAAAGACAATTTTTAAAGAACTTCACTTAATCTATTTATTTGGTGACTACGAGTCAAAAGATGAATTATTTTATTTAAATAAAATTAATTAAAAATAAAAAAGTTCTTTGCTGTTATTATTGAATTGCTTATTTTAATAAATTAAAATAAAATAGTTTTGTAATTATTAATTATATATTATAAATAAAAATAGGAGCAAATTGTGAAAATGAAAAATTCATTACTAAGTTCGATACTTCTCATTATTGCTTTATTGATTGGAACAAGCAATATATACTCAGCATCTCCGAGGATGATTTTGGTGGAAGAAGCGACAAATACCGGTTGTGGTCCTTGCGCATCGCTCAATCCAGCTTTCCAGGATTATATAATGGACCATCTTGATGAGGTCATTCCGGTTGTTTATCATTCATCATGGCCAAGTGGGCAAGACCCATTCTATCTTAATGATGTAAATATGAATAACTCAAGAGTTTCATATTATAACATTAATGGCGTTCCTGCCGGAGTTGTTAACGGGACTTTATTAACCAGTATTGCTGCTGGAACAGTAGAAGCATCAGTAGCAAATTTTAGAGGTCAAACTTCACCTATAACGATTACTATTGATGAACAAAGAAATGGCAACACAGTGAATTTTACTGTTAATGTTACTTCTGATGAAGATATTAGTTCAAAGAAATTAAGAGTTGTCGCCATAGAGTATGCTCATCCTTATGATACTCCTCCCGGAAGCAACGGAGAAAAAGAATTCTTCTGGTTAGCCCGTAAAATGTTCCCAAGCGCAGCTGGAACAGATTTAAACGTTACTGCCGGCGAAACATTTACTTATACTAACAGCTATACAATTCCAACAGGGGAAAATGGCTGGAATGCAGACCAAATGTATATCGTTGCATTCATCCAAAATGAATCTAACAAAGAAATTCTGCAGGCAAAATCTTCACAAAAACTAACTCAGGCAAAAATTACAACAACAAATCAATTCCTAAAAATCGACCCAGCTAGCCAACTATCACAAACTCTTACTGTAACAAATCCAAACAGTGTAGATTTAGATTTTCAGTTAAGCATTAATACTGAAGGTTCTTATCTGCCAGATGGATGGTCAGCCCAATTATCTGAAACAGCTCTTTCAATTCCAGCCGGCGCTTCCCAAGATGTTCAGTTGACATTTACAGCACCAGATGCAGCCGGTTTTGTTTTTGCTAATGTTGAAGCTACTCCTTGGGGTGAAGATTTAGGTACAATCCGCAAAGGCACAATTTCTATTTATGCACTTTCTAATAAAACCAAATACGCTTTGTATTATGGCGCAAACCGTGCAGCCGGAATTACTTATAATACATTTTTAACTTCTTTAAATGACTATAAAGACAAAGCAGCTTTAATACCTCTTTCTGAAGTAACTCTTGAGGCATATCCAATGAATGAATTTGATTTTGCTTATTTATCATTCGATTACTTTGCACGTGGCGTTATGTCAACTAATGCTTATACTATTTCTCCTATGGTTATGACTGGTATAAGCCAAATGATTACTAACGGAAAGAAGTTATTAATAACTGGAGAGCTTGAATTGCTTTTATCTAATTCAGAACAGGGCTCTTATGCTGCTAAAAATTTCTTCTCTAATATTCTTGGAATTGAAAACGCTGGAAACACTCCATATAGAGTTTCAATTTCTAATAATCAAATCACTGGTATCTTAAACTTTCCTTTTAAAGGAATTGATGGCGATGAAATCGCTGATGGAGTTTATTTAACTTTAAATAATTATTCACGTCTTGATACTGACCCATTCATTGTTTCAACAGATTTAATCAAGAAAAATGCAAATTCGACTTCTGATTTAATTGGATATTACGATAATAATGAAAATAATGGAGCAGGTGTAAGAAAAGTTCGCGATAACGGAGCTAAAATTGTTTATTTATCATTTGGACTTGAAGCAATTAAAACAGAAACCGACCGTGCTTCATTTATGAAGAGATGTGTTGACTGGTTATTTAAAGCCGGACCTGGCGGCGGTGGTAAATTGACATTTGACGTTCCAACACTTGATTTTGGAGCTGTCGATGTTGGTTCTACTGAAACAAAGACTGTTAAATTCACAAATTCCGGTGATGGTGAATTAAATATTTCTGATATAAGATTAGAATGGGACGAATACGGTGTCTTCTCATTTGAAAATAATCAACCAACTTCAATGACAATAGCAGCAGGACAAAGCTATGATTTAAAAGTTAAATTTACCCCAACAGCCGAAGCTGACTTTAGCGCTGTGATAACAGTTATATCCGATGCAAAAAATGGAAACGAACTTTCTGTTTTCCTTGAAGGAGAAGGCGGAGTTGGAACCGGTGCTAAAATTGCATCTAATGCTGACGATAATACAATTGACTTTGGCCACATAAAACTAACCAAAAATGCTGAATTTAACTTAATTGTTAATAATACAGGAAATGAAGATTTAGAGCTTAAATTGATAAAAATCCAACCTAATGATGATGATGCATTTGAAATTATTGTTGAGGGTACTCTTTATCCTTATACAATAGCCCCCGGCGAAGAAAGACAGATGAGAATTAGATTTGCTCCAGCTGAATTAAGAGCTTATATGGGCAATCTGTTAATTATGTCTAATGCTAAAAATACTCCCAACTTAAATATTATTTTAATTGGCGAAGGCGAAGCTCTCGGCAATATTTCAACCAATGCTGCTGACAATACTATTGATTTTGGTAAAGTAAAAGTAACAGAAAAAGATACATTTAAATTAATTATTAATAACAAAACCGCTGAAAGTGTTAATATTAGCTCTATCGATTTTGAGGATAATCCAGATGACGTTTTCAAATATCCGGAAGATTTAGTATTTCCAATTACTATCGGAGTTGACCAGCAAGATACTATTGATATTGAATTTGTTCCTTTAGAAAATAGAGTTTATGAAGCAACCTTAATTCTTCATACAAATTCAAATCTTCAACCTACCTTGAATATCGATTTAAAAGGTGAAGGAGAAATTGCTGGAAGCGTTACTGAATCGGTTGATGATTTAATCCAATTAACTGCTTCTCCTAATCCAGCAAATGATGTAGTTAATATTGAATATACAATAAATGGTGAGCAATACAGGGAAGTTGCTATTTATTTAGTTAATGTTCAAGGAGTAAAGATTCATACTATTACTGAACAGGTATTATTGCCCGGCAGCCACAGATTTAATTTCGATACAAAGAATTATCCTTCCGGCTCATATTACATTGTTTCTCAAGTTGGAAACATTATTAAACGTTTCCCACTTTCCATTGTTAAATAATTTTTTGTAAAATTTATTTAAAACCTTCTGAATGTTTTTATTCAGAAGGTTTTTTTTATTGACTCACCTTACACTGTTCCATCTTAAGATTTATATCAAACCGCTAACTAAAAGTGCAAAATCAAAATGTCATTTCGAATCCCCTGATAAAGTAAGACCTTTATTTAAATGGAGATAACATTAATTAACACAGTCATTCTGAGCGCAGCGAAGAATCCATAAAAATTTCTTTAAACAACTATCCTCTGGATTCTTCACAACGCTTCAGAATGACCGACAAAAGTAAAGATGCCGTTGACAACGAAGTGAGAAATCTCAAGTATAGAGGAAACAATGACTTGTGAGATTCCTCGCTACGCTCGGTTGACATAATATATTGCTATTATTGTAAGCAGTTTGGTATAAACTACACTTTTTCATTTCTCAAAAGAGAAATTGCGAAAGGTAAGTTAATAAAAAATATAAAAATATTTTCAAATTTTCTTTTAAATTTAAAAAAATTGTTTTATATTCACTTTTGGAAAAAAGGGAAAAAAATATTTCTTAAATAAAATAGGAAGGATATGGTATGAAGAAATTTTTAATTTTACTATTTTTTACAGTATTATTATTTGGTTGTTCTGAGGATAAAGGTAAGACATTAAGTTATGACCAGTTAGAGAAAGAAAAAGAAGCCATAAAAAATGTAATTACCTCTTATAATGATGCGTTTCATAACAAGAATTTTTCACCAATTGTCGATTTAATGTCAAAAGACGTTATTTTCTTTGGTTCAGATTCAACAGAAATAATCAAATCAATAGTTGATTATAAAGGAGCTATTGAAGCTGAATGGGCAATGTATGACAGAGTGGACTATGGTGATATTCTTGATTTTTCAATTTTTGTTGATGATAGAGCAACTATAGCTTCAGTCATTTATGGCTTACCTGCTACATATCATTATAATGGAAGTACTCAAAAAGTATTCCTAAGATATGCACGCACTCTAAAAAAAGAATCAGGGAAGTGGGTCATTATCAGCGGTATTGTCGGTGTCTCAAGGCCTAATACTGAAATTCTAATTAAAGGAGAAACAATAAAATAATATGGAAAAAATTTTTAACTTCATCGAAGATGGCAAAGGACGTTTTTTAAATGAATTAATCGAATTTCTTAAGTTTCCAAGTATAAGCAGCTTATCCGAAAATAAACCGGATATGCTTGCCTGTGCTAACTGGCTTGTTAACCATATCAAATCTATCGGGATAGACGACGCTAGATTATTGGAAACCGAAGGCAATCCAGCAGTTTTTGCTCAATGGATGGGATTGGAAAATGCGCCTACTTTGCTGATTTACGGACATTATGATGTTCAGCCGGTAGACCCGATTAATTTATGGGAAACTGAACCATTTAAACCACTTATTAAAAATAATAAATTAATTGCCCGTGGAACTGCTGATGACAAAGGACAGCTTTTCTGCCACATTAAAGCATTGGAATCATATTTTAAAATTCACGGCAAACCACCTGTAAATATTAAATTATTTATTGAAGGTGATGAAGAATCTTCCGGCGATTATATGGAAGAATTTATAAAGCAAAACAAAGATTTGCTCGCTGCTGATTATGTCATAATTTCTGATACTGACTGGCTCAACGATAATTCACCATCTATTTGTTATGGGCTTCGGGGGATTGCTTATTTTGAAATAAAACTCACCGGACCAAACAGAGATTTGCACTCCGGGTCTTACGGCGGAGTGGTTGATAATCCGGCTAATGTCCTTTGCTGGATGATTAATCAATTAAAAGATAAATATGGAAGAATTACAATTCCTAATTTCTACGACAAAGTAGTTCCTCTATCAGATGAAGAGCGTATTAGTTTTACTAAGCTTCCTTTCAAAGAAAAGGATTATTGCGAGGAACTCGGTGTCGATGCTCTTAATGGTGAATTTGGCTATACAGCTCTCGAAAGAGTTTGGGGACGTCCTGCATTAGATGTTAATGGTATGATTAGCGGATTTACACAGGAAGGTGCGAAAACTGTTTTGCCTTCAAACGCAAGTGCTAAATTCTCAATTCGTTTGGTTGCTAATCAAAATGCTCTGGAAATTGCTGATGCAGTTGAAAATTACATCAGATTTTTAACACCGCCAACTATGAAATTAGAGTTTATTTATCATCATGGAGGCAGTCCGGTGCTGGTTTCAAAAGATAATCCAGCTATCCGTGCATGTTATGAAGCTATGAAAGAAGCTTTTGGGAAAGAACCAGTATTTACTCGTGAAGGTGGCTCTATTCCTATTGTTGAGAATTTTCAAAATACCTTAAATGCTCCTCCGGTTCTTATGGGTTTCGGGCTTCCATCTGATAATATTCATTCTCCTAATGAAAATTTCGATTTGAATAATTTTTACGGAGGTATTAAAGCATCGGCTTTATTTATGGAGAAACTACTGACGCATATATAATTTAAGATGTTTGAATATGAAAATAGCCATCTTGTTGTATTATCATAGTAAGATGGCTTTTTTTATAGATAGTATTTAGTTATTAGCTACTTTCCAACGGATTTTACAAATATTATTTTATTCAGATGGACTCTATGCTTTGAAGGTGTAGTCCATCTTTTTTACTTTTATATTATGTGTTTGTAAATTTAGTCCCTGCGGGATAGTTTTTTTTCTTAAAAGAAGCAGTCATCCGATGACTGCAAGTCATCGGATGAATTGAGAAACAAGAAATATTTACTACAATAATTTAATCCCTGGCGGGATAGTTTGCATTTTTTGTTTTGATTATGTTGTAGAGACGCAATGCATTCCGTCTCTACGTTTGTTTTGTATTTAGATGGACTCCACGCTTGTAAAGTGGAGGCCATCTTTTGCTTGACATACACCTGCCCCTCTCAAAAGGGGAATAAAAAAAACCTTACCAAGTTCAACTTGGGAAAGTATTAAATAATTTTGCAGCCAATCTCTATTTTTTTTGGAAAATGATTTTTAAGGAAGGTCTGCAGTTTATAAGTTAAGCAAAGAGCAATTTTTCAATTTCCTCTTTTACTAAAACTAAATACCACTGCGGTGTACTTGTTGCTCCAGTAATTCCAATTTTTTTTGTATCAGTAAACCACCTTTTATCAATTTCATAAATATTTTCAATAAAGTGTGAATTGGAATTAGCATTATTGCAAATTGTAAATAAACTTTTACCATTTGAAGAATTGCGTCCAGCAACAAAAATTACAATATCATTGTTCTTTGCAAAATTTGTTAAAGTTACGCCCCGATTAGCAACGTATTTACATATAGTATCTTTTTGTTCGAAAATTTTGGATTTCTCTTCATCATTTAAGGATTGGTTTTCTTCAAAAAATCTTTCTTTTAAAGCTTGTGCAATAGAATAAAATTTAGCTTTTTCCATAGTAGTTTGAGAAAACAGAACTGTTTGCTTTTTAAAATCAATTTTTTTCAATGCTTCTTCTTTTGAAGTAATAACAATACATTTGTCATCGCAAACACCTCTTAAACCGACGACTTCAGCATGATTGTATTTCCCAAAAATTACTATTTGATATTTTTTATCAAAATATTTCTTAACATTATTTTGTAAATTTTTAACTAAAGGGCAAGTAGCATCGACAAGTTCTAAATTGATTTTATTAGCTTGTGTATATGTTGAAGGTGGTTCGCCATGGGCTCTTATTATTACAACTGAATTTTCCTGCTTGAAATTATTTAAATCTTCTTTAGAAAGCGTTTTTAGTCCCTTTTTTTCCAATCTTTCTATTTCACTTGGATTATGAATGATTTCACCAAGCACATATACTTTTTTATCATCGAACTCTTCTAAGCATAGTTCAACTTTTTCAATTGTCCGGACAACTCCCCAGCAAAAGCCGGCAGTATCATCTATTGAAATCTGATATTTATTTTTTTCCATAAATTCAATCAATATTAATTAATTTTATTCAAAATTAGTAAAAAATTCCGATTTAGAAACCAAACAAGTAATTCTTGATTTATTGATTTAAAAATTGTATTTTTGTTTTTTTATAAAAATAAAAACTGCTTGAAAAACAAAATAAATAAAATAATACTTATATTTAAGAGGTAATTTATGGGTTTGTCAAATATTTCCGGAACAATTACTGCAATAGTTACTCCATTTACTAAAAAGGGTATTGTAGATTTTAAGCAGTTGGAGAATTTGATTGAGTTCCAAATAGAAAACGGAGTGCAGGGTATAGTTGTTTGTGGTTCAACAGGTGAAAGCGCTACTTTAAAGCTGAAAGAAAAACAGGAAATCATTATTAAGTCAGTTGAAATATCAGCAGGAAGACTGCCAGTTATAGCAGCAACAGGAACTTATGAAACAGAACAATCAATTGAATTATCTAAATTTGCTCAGGATAATGGCTCAGATGCCGTTCTTATTGTCGCTCCTTACTATTTAAAACCGACGCAGGATGGACTTTTTAAGCATTATAAACTAATTGCAGACTCAATTAGTATTCCTGTAATAATTTACAATATTCCGGGTAGAACAGGCGTCAATATCACAGCAGAAACACAATTAAAGATTGCAAACTGTTGTAAAAATGTAATTGCAACAAAAGAAGCTTCGAGTAATTTAATGCAAATGATGGATATAATTGCAAATGCGCCGAAAGGTTTTTCTTTATTATCCGGAGACGATTCGCTTACACTTCCAATAATTGCAGTAGGTGGAAAAGGTGTGATTTCTGTTATATCTAATTATGCACCAAAGCAATACGCTGAATGTATCAATTTAGCTCTTAAAGGGAAATTTAAAGAAGCTCAGAAAATTCATTATTCACTTTATAAACTAATGGAATTAAATTTTATAGAACCGAATCCGGTACCTGCAAAATATGCACTTTCTTTAATGAAAATGGTAAATGAAAATATTCGTATGCCATTACTACCTTTAAAAGATGAAAGCAAGCAATTAATTAAAAAAGCTTTAAAAGAACAAAATTTTATTTAAATTTATAAAATCAAATGGACCCAAATACTTTAAATCAAAGAGATATATATAAATTAGTAGAAGGATTAGCAACTGGGCAATTTAAAGACGAACTAACCCTTCTTGAAAAATTAGTCAGCGATGTAGTTGATTATGGTGATTTTGCTATTGTTGGTGGTAGAATCTGGGAGCTTGATGCTAAAGAAGAGGTTTATCGGCTTAAATATCAGCACGGCAATCTGAAAAAAATCCCTGATGATTATTCTGTTCCTATAAAGAACCAACCAATTTTTAAAAAGCTCAGAACACAAAGAACTATTTTAAATTTTGAAACGGATAAAGTGCTTTTAGATACTGGAATCGAATTTTTTTCTATTACTGGTGTTGGGGAGTTGATTAAATTGCCAAGTGGGATGTATTTTAAATATGCAATTGGATTTAATGCTCCTCAGATTTTACAATCCTTTTATGAAACGCTGACTATTATTAGCAGTGTCGCATCTATTGCTCTTTTAAATTTATCTTCCAATGCAGAAAAACTAAAATTCAATAAAGATTTGGAACGGGCTTCAGAAATCCAGCGGAATCTTTTGCCAGAGCATAATCTTGAATTTCACGATTATAAAATCTTCGGCGCCTGTATTCCAGACAGTCAGGTCGGTGGCGACTACTTCGACTATTTAAAAAGTCCTTTGGGGCAGGAAGAACGACTTGGAATAGTTGTTAGCGATGCTGCAAGCAAAGGACTACCTGCTGCTATTCAAGCTCTTTTCGTTTCAGGAGCTATTAGAATGGGGTTTAGCTACTCTACTCGGATTTCACATCTAATCAACAGATTAAATACTCTTATTTACGATACTTTTCCATCTGAAAGATTCGTTACTCTGTTTTATTGCGAATTGACCTTATCTTCTAACAG
The DNA here is from genome assembly GCA_964498585.1 of uncultured Hyphomicrobiales bacterium. Classification (GTDB taxonomy): domain Bacteria; phylum Bacteroidota; class Ignavibacteria; order Kapaibacteriales; family UBA2268; genus JAAYJM01. The sequence continues at coordinate 33,452 of CAZCHH010000002.1, read as the reverse complement.
ATTAGTGCTTTATGCCAATGCCGGACATTGTACTCCTATACACTATTGCCCTGCCTGCGATACTGTTGAGTTTTTGCCTGCTACAGGAGGTTTGCTTGGTTTAATGCAAAATCAGAAAATTGAAGTTGAAAATACCACAATGAAACCGGGAGATATTTTAGTTATTTATACTGACGGAATTACTGAAGCAAGAAATACTGAAAATGAATTCTTTGGTGAAGAACGTATTGCTGATGTTCTTAGAAAATATCATAAAGAAACCCCCAAAATAATTGCTTATAATCTCTTGGAAGAAGTTCAGAAATTCTCTGCAAATACTACAATTAATGACGATAAAACAATTGTTGTCATTAAAAGAGATGAAAAGTAGATTTTTTAAGATTGATATATTTTTATAAATGTCCTGTATTTTCGAGATACAGGACTTTTTTTTTGTTCTTTCCGAATAATTAGGGATTTCTTATGACATCTTAACCTATTTCTGTCATACCGAATCCCACGATAAAGCGAATGCTTCATTGAAATAGAGATGACATAATCTTCATATTGTTATTCTGACGGATGTAATACCAAACCGCTAACTAAAAGTGCAAAATCAAAATGTCATTCCGAACCCCCTGATAAAAGAAGACTTTTATTTAAATAGAGAATGACATCACTTAACAAAGTCATTCTGAACGAAGTGAAGAATCCAGAAAAATTTCTTTTAACCACTATTCTCTGGATTCTTCGCTCCGCTCAGAATGACCGACAAAAGTAAAGATGTCATTGGCAAACGAAGATAAAGCAAAAGCTTTATTTAAAATGAAATATCAAAATGAAATTTCTATTCGATTCTGTCAACAATATCACTTGCACGGTTTCCACCAGCCATTTCAACAATAATATCATCGTAATAATCTGAAATAATTGAGACAGCTTGAAGCGAAGTAATAAATTGACTTTCCTGGATGCAAGACCCGGTAATAGAATAAGAAAATGTAATGGTACCATCAAAAAGTAGCCCAAAAGAACCGAAATGAAGTTCTGCGTTCTTATGCATTAAGAAGCGAAGTAATTCATCGTTAATATTAGCATTGGTAACGACATTAGCAACAAGTTCAACACATGTTTCTGTAGCAGTAAAAGGTCGCACAATTATCATTACCTGAGTAGAGCCAGAAGAAATTGTAAAACTACCGTTATCATAATTTAAATTATCTGGGAAGTGTTTATTCAGATAAGCAGTAACTTTTTCAATAGATTGATTTATTAATTCTTGAGGAGTTTCAAAATCTTCTTTGCTATGCTGAGTTTTTTCATATTTATTAATCATATTTCTCTCCATTCAAAAAAAATTACTGAGGATTATTATTAGGTGGAAGCATTCCCATTTTTTCTTTTAAAGCAAGTAATTCAGCATCAACTGAAGCGCTGGTACCGAGCATTTTAAATTCGTCATCGAGTTTGGTATTTTCGCCTGCAAGCGTTTCAAAAGCTTCGGCTTGAGATTCGAGCTGCTCGATTTTAGTTTCGTATTTGTCAAATTTGCTGAAGGCATCTGAGCCGACTCCGCTAAATGATTGAGCAATTTGCTTTTGAGCTTTGGCAGCTTGAGAACGCGCAACAAGTGTACTTTGTCTGCTTCTTGCTTCATCTAATTTAGCTTTTAAAGAGTTTAACTGAGTTCTCATTTTATCAGAAGTAGATTTTGCCTGCTGATAAATTGGTTGTAAATCGAGAAAATTTCTTTCAGAAATAACTTTCTTTTCGAGAGCAGCTTTAGCAAGGTCATCTCTTCCTGCGTTAAGCGCCTGAACAGCTTTTTGTTCCCAATCAGCTTTTTCATTTCGGGCTTTTTCAAGTTTTCTTTCCAAATTCTTCTCATTTGCAATAGCATTAGCAACAGCTAAAGTTGCTTTATTCACAGATTGCTCCATTTCAATGACCATTTGTTTTAGCATTTTCTCTGGTTCTTCTGCTTTGTCTAATGTATCGTTTACATTAGCTTTGAAAATATCTGCTATTCTACTAAATATTCCCATAAATTCTCCATAATTGTTTTATTAATTTATAATATATTTATATTAAAAATTTTTGTAAATTTACATTTAATTTTTATAAAATCAAAATTCATTCTTTTAAAATACGTTAATAGTAGTGTTTTTGTTTTATTTTTTTGAGAAAGATATGAAATTCAGTATGCAAAATATGTTGGAACAAGCAAAAAAAGTTCAGCAGGAAATTGAAAAAATAAAAATCGAAGTAAATCAAAAGCTCGTAACTGCAGAATCCGGTGGTGGATTGGTGCAGGTAACTATGACCGGTGGCAATGAAATTGTCAAAATTAAAATATCGAGCGAAATTGTAAATAAAGATGACGTTGAAATGCTAGAGGATTTAGTTGTTGCTGCTGTTAATAAAGCAACTCATGAAGCACAACAAATGGCTTCCGCAGAAATGAATAAAGTTACAAGTATGTTACCAAACCTTCCCGGAATGCAAGGATAAAATATATGCAATATACTTCAGAATCTATTGAAAAATTAGTAGAACTGTTTTCATCTTTGCCGACTATAGGGCGAAAAACTGCACAACGTTTAACATTTCATATTCTTCGCCAAAGTGATAGTTTTGTTGAACAATTCGCTAATGCAATGCTAGAACTGAAAAAAAATGTAAAATATTGTTCTGTTTGTCATAATTTCACTGATACTGACCCTTGTCCGATTTGCTCTTCAATAAAACGTGATAAGAGTATTATCTGCGTTGTTGAACAACCAAGCGATGTAATGGCGATAGAAAAAACCAACGAATTTTTTGGGCTTTATCATGTGTTGCACGGAGTATTAAATCCTCTTGATAATATAGGACCAACTGACATAAAAATCAAAGAATTAATTGAACGTCTTCACACTATAAATGAAGTTATATTAGCCATAAATCCCAGTATTGAAGGTGAAGCTACAATTCAATATCTCGCTAAAATTATAAAACCTATAGGAATAAAAATAACAAGAATAGCCCGGGGAATACCTATGGGCGCCGAACTCGAATTCACAGATGAAGCAACTATAACTCGTGCTATCGAAGGAAGATGTGAAATATAATTTTTTAAGTACTATTCTGGTCTTAAATAATGCGATACATAATTTAAAATCTTCTTGTCGGGCTTATCAGCTTTTCCGAGTATCAAACCTTGATAATAATCTAATAATTTATAGTTCATTCCTTTAAAATTTGCAGAAAGATTAGCAATCTCGTTGAATACATCTGATGAAGAAGCAAAATCCCAATTAGCATTGAATTGATTAGCAAGCATTTGGATAATTGCCCAGTTCTGTTTACAGCGGCGAAGTTCGTGCTGAGTCCAGCGGTCATTATGAGAACCAAATTTATCTAAACGGCTCATTTTCATTCCCATATAGCGTTGATTTTCTGCAGTTACAAGAATTGGTTCAAAATGCTGAACTCTTTTATTAACATTAATGAAAGTACCTTCGGATTCTGCAAAAGTAGAAGAAGCAAAAACAACATCAGCAACTTCGGTTAATCTGCTGTGGTTTTGTGAATGAACAATAATAAATTCCATATTATTTAGCTCATTTTCTAAACCTTGGATTTTATTTATTTCATCATCTAAAATATACATAGCTTTAATTTGCTTAGCTCTAATTTTGGGAACTAAATCACTAATTTTTACTCCAATGTTATTAGTCAAACCAAATTCAATAGCACCATTGGAATTTGGGGCTTTATCATTTGTTCGAAGCAAATCATCAGCAAACGAATCGTCTATATGTTGAATAAAATCAAGATTATTTGATTTCACTATTTTCTTCACAAAGTTGGATAGTAAATAATTATCTTCATTTGTCATTTTAGCAGAGCCAAAGAACATAATTTCAGATGCTTTATATTTCTTTAAATTATTTGCTGCAAAAGCAATGGCTTCCAGCCATGAAACTGAAATGTAATTGCCTTCTTTTTTAATCATTGGCTCGCTTACTCTGTTTTTATTAATTTTCGGGTAAACATTAAGTCGTCCCCAATCGCATAGCCAATGTTTGTTTACATAAGCATTGGGCGCAGGATCGTAGCGTAGGATTTCATTATTTCGAATCCCAATTTTTACATTGCATCCACGAGAGCATCCAATACAAATGGAATTATTAAAACTCATATCCCAAACTCTCGATTTGAAGCGAAAATCCTTACTTGTTAAAGCACCAACCGGGCATATATCAATTACATTCATTGAGTATGGGCTATCGAACTCTTTTCCTTCAAAAAGCTGAATAGTAACGTGGTCGTTTCGATTAACAAAGGTTAATACATCTTGTTTAGCAATTTCCTTAGCAAAACGAATACAACGAGAGCAAGAAATACAACGCTCTGCGTCAAATAAAACGTTAGGTCCCCATGATTGCCGTTTGTCTTTGTGGTTTTTAGTTTCAACAAAGCGGCTTTCCCCTTCAGAATATTTAAAAGCATATTCCTGAAGTTTGCACTGGCCTGCTTCGTCGCAAATTGGACAATCTAAAGGATGATTAATTAAAAGGAACTCCATTACTGCTTCCTGTGCATCTATTACAGGTTTGCTCAATGTCCTAACGTGCATTTCATCGCTAATCAGTGTTGCGCAAGCAATTTGAAGCTTTGGGAAATAGCTGATTTTTGTTCTTCCATCATCATCTTTTTCAAAAGAGCCATCAGCAAGACGCTTAGGCATACCAACTTCCACTAAACACATTCGGCAATTACCTGAAATGGAGAGTTCGGGATGCCAGCAAAAATGAGGGATAGTTATTCCATTTTGAAAAGCAACTTCTATTATTGTTTGGTTCGGTTTTGCTTCATAACGCTTCTCGTCAATGTAGATATTTGCCATTTATGTTCCTTAGTGCTAATAATATTTAAAAAAATATATAAAAACAAATTCCAATATACAAATTTTATTTCTTTTTTTTAAAAAAGAACTAACTAAATTAAAAAAATATTTATTATATTTAATTTTTGGAAAGTTAATTTATTATTCTTGAATAAATGAAATAAATAATGATTGAAATTGCAGTAAAAGTGATAAATCCGGCAGGCATACATACCAGACCAGCAGCAAATATTGTTAAAACAGCCGCAAAATTTAAATCAGAAATTTTTTTAGCTCGTGATGGCTATTCCGTTAATGCAAAAAGTATTATCGGAGTTATGACACTTACTGCAGAACAAGATGCAGAACTAATTCTAAGAGCAGAAGGACCAGACGAACAGAAAGCTGTTAATAGTATTATTGAATTATTTGAAGATGGTTTTGGTGAAATATAAAAAAATATGATAGAAAAATTTTAAATATTTGACGCTAAAGAATTATGTTTGAATTTAAGTCCTAGTAAGGGCGTCATTATTTTTTCTTACATAGAAACAGTAAATAATAGAAATTAAAACTATAGTAGTTGAAATTATAGATAAAAAATTCCCGATAATTGCAAAGCAAGTGTTTCCACTTAATAAAGGTAAAGTAGCAGCAATTCCAACTTTTTGATATTGAGGTGCTTTTAATAGTGGCTCTCCTGTTGGTTTAATAAAACCAGATACTCCCGTATTAGCACACCTTGCAAGATAGCGTCTGTTTTCAATTGCACGCATTGCTGCAATATAGAAGTGCTGTTCCGGGCCGATTGTATTGTCATACCAGCCATCATTAGTAATTACGCTTAATAAATTAGCATCCATCAGAACAAAATTCCTTACTAACAGAGGAAATATTGATTCGATGCATATTATAGGAGCAATATTAACGTCAAACTCATTTTTTTTAAAAGATAGATTCTTCTGATTAAGACCAATTCCCCAGCCGGAAATTCCAACACTAAATTCCATCCATTTAGTTGCAAAATTGAGATATTCAGCATAAGGAACACGTTCCCCAAAGGGGGTTAATTGCATTTTATGATAAATCTGAACATTTTTATTAAAAATATTTGAATCCTGAGGTTGAATTAAAATTGCTGAATTAAATGGTTCAAACAAGGAATCGGTATCCATCCACTTCCTTGCTGTTGCTGGCGCTTTTTCTTTATTCGGATAAATATAAAAATCAGCAAAGCCGGTAAGGAGGTTGGTTTTTGTGCTATTAATCCAATTTTGCAGGAAAGAAAAATTATGTCGTAAATTAAATTCTGGACTAATATAAGTAATTGATGTTTCACTCCAAATAGCCAAATCAAGCTTTCCTGTTGCTTGAGTAAGAGAATCCTGAATTTTTTGATGTAGCTCAATTTGTTGATAAGTATCTAAATCCCATTTCTTCCAAGGATTGATATTTGGTTGAATCACTCCTACATTTACAGTTGGACTTATTTCAAGCATTTCCTGATGGTCGAACTGATTGACTCTTATTAAACCATAAATATATGGTAAAAATAGAGTTAAAGCAAGGGCTATTAAGTATTTTTTGAATGAAGGAATTGCTAAAAGTTCACTTATTACAATTTTTTTTGTGCTTCGTTGTTTTGCAAGATAAGTTAATTTGTATATAATTACATTAATCCAAAGGATTAAAAAGCTGACACCCAAAACACCTGAAATATCAGCAATCTGAACAAAATAAAAATTTAAAATCTGAGTATAACCCAAGGAAAGCCAGGGATACGCAATTTCCCCAATGCTATGAAGCCATTCAAAGCTAATCCATATAAATGGGAAAAGCATAAGTGAGGTAGAGGGCAGAGAGCGTTTTTTTATAATATTATATGTTGCAATCGGTAGCATAAAAAAGAATGGATGGAAAATAGCAAGTCCGAAACAGGAAGCAAGAAGATATGGGTCTGTTTCACTGCTCCAACTTCCTATCCACCAGTTTGATAGTCCATGGAATAAGAAAAAAGCAAGATAAACATACCAATACAAATGCCTTGGCTGTCGTTCAATCAATAGCAAAAGGGGAACTAAACCAACAAGCGCAAGTAAAGGAAATGGGTAGGGCGGAAAGGACAGCCCTAACAGAAGTCCAGACAATATGGATAAAATTAAATTCTTACGCAAAGTGTTTTCTTTTCTTTCAAATATTTTTGCCCAAGTGATAGTGAATACTCTTTATCTTATTCAACTAATTATTCAAAAGTGTATTCAATACTCAGTTTATTTATATTTTTTACATTATCAATACTATTGAAAAAGATAAAATTTAAAGAATACAAATTATTTATCAACAATAATGCAAAAATAGATAAATTTATTTAATATTCAAAAGAATAAAAGATTTATGGCTTTAGTATTTTAAGCATCCAAAACAAAAAAATTCAATAATTTATAAATCCAGACCCAATAGCAAAAATAAAGGAGCTACGAGATTTGCTTCTAAAGAATAATTTCAATTTTTGTCAAAATAATAAATTTTATTGAAACTCTTATTCTTAAAATAACTCTCATATTTATTTGGTAGTTGCGTGGTTATATTTTTATTTATTATTATTTTTTTAATTTAGAACTATATTTATTGCGAAACAAATTTTATGCAAGTCTTGAATTAAGATTTAAGAAATATATTAACCTCTAACTCTCCCAAATTTACGTAATAGAAGGATTTATTTAGTAAGAAAACGCATACATTTTTCTTACTGCTAGTAAATCACCATAATAAATTATGGTGATAGTCTAATTCTTAGATTAACTCCCAAATTTATTTGGGAGGTAATATCCAATAAAGAGCACAAAATGCTTAAATGATAAATACGTAATAGATAATTTGAGATGAAATTCAAGATAAACTTCTACTGGTCTATATTTATTAAAAAAATATAAAATATTACGTAAATTTGGGAGAGTTAGAGATTAACTATAAAATATTCATTAAAAAAATTCGTTTTTAATTAAAAAGTTAAAGGAAAAAATATGTATGCAACATTCACATTAAGTAAAGATGAATTAAATATTGGTTTTATTAATCAAATTAAAAATCTTATTGAAACAGACCAGATGATTATTTCAGTTGAAAGCCACGACGAAACAGAATATCTAAGTCGCTCCCAGCGGAATCATAAAATGCTAATTGAAAGAATGAAATATGTTGATGAAGGGAAAGATTTAATTGAAGTAAAAAATGAAGAAATTGAGAAAATGTTATGAGGGATATAGCTTTTCAACCAGATGCTTTTAATGAATTTATCGAAATATCTAAAGAAGACAAAAATCTTTTTAAAAAGATTGTTAATGTGATATTTGAAACTCAAAGAAATCTTTTTTTCAGGTTTATCAAAACCAGAACCACTAAAGCATAATTATAAGGGATACTGGTCAAGGCACATAACTGACGAACATCGCTTGGTTTATAAAGTAACTGAAAATTCTATTATTATCATTTCATGCAAATACCATTATTAGTACATCACTAAAAGTGTAATGCTGACGTATGCCAGAATCCATCTTGATAAAGCAAATGAGCTTGCTCACTTATTAGTTACATTTGGGCAAGCCCAAATGCTTCCTTGCAATTTGAATTTGTAGAGAACAGGCATGCCTGTTCTCTACAAATTCAAATTGCCAACTTTTTCCCAAGTTGCACTTGGGAAGGAAGTATTTTTTTATTCACAGCCCCCTGTGCAAGGTAGTGGTAAACCTGTTTCACTATCATAGTAAATTACAATAGGTATGCAATCTGTTAATTCATTTTTATAAGAACCAGCTATAGAAGGAAACCAACTTTCTCTAATAGTATCGTAATAAAACACAATTTGATATACTATTTCACAACACTTTTCACCACATTCTCTTGATTCAATTTTATCATAATACCATTCCGAATTTTTTTCATATTTTGTAGGATTACCTTCAAAGCCTTCGTCGCAACATTCAGATGCCATACTGCTTTCAATATGAATGGTACATTTTACATCAGTTTTACATTTAGACTTGTATAGAACATGAACATTTGTTGGATTATTATTAGCTACTTGTTTTACTAAGTATTTTTCAAATATATCCATCAAAGATGTATTCGAAATTTCACCAGGAAAATTATTCACTAAGGAATTCCAATCGAATTTAAGTTCAATTTCTCCGGATTGATTTGTTCTCTGGTAGTAAATGACTGAACCTAAATTCGGATATTGTGTAGCAAGAGAATTAAAATCTATAGTTAATGGATTGCCCCAATTTTCATCGCATGGATTTCCTGTTGGTGAAGAATATAGATTATAAGAAATAAATAACGAACTCAGAATAGATATTAAAAGCAATTTTTTCTTTAATATATTAAACATAACACACCTTTTTACTTTTTAATAAACATCAAATTTTTAATAGAATTATTTTGGAAATATATTTTTAAATAATATGTTCCTTGAGAAAGAGAAGACACATCTATTTGAGAAATTGCTGCGTTTTGGGAAAATACTAATTTTCCCATTATGTCATATATTTCTACTCTTTGATAGTTTTCTGCAGAAATATTAAGTTCGGAACTTGCTGGATTTGGATAAACTATTAAACTTTCATTTGTTTCCTGAAACTCCTGGACTGAAAGAAAAGTTGGATTTACTTTTAAAAGACCTTTATTAAACATAATCCAAATAGTCCCATCACTTGTTTTTACCATTCTCCTATATTCAGGTGTTCCAGCAGTTGTTTCATTAATAGTTTTTTCTAAATAAGAAAAAACTAAATCTTGAGTCCAAACATTTTCATTAGTTCTTATATACTCAGAGTTTTCAATAATTGTTTGCCAATTTGTTGTATCAACTATATAATCAGAATCGAAACTGAACATTTTTTTTTCACCAAAAGCCCAATACTTTCCATAGTCAGTTTTTACAATTCCATAAATTGAAGGATACGTTCCATGATGGGATTTAAAAAATCCATTTTTTTCATTCATCATATACCAACTATCATTTTCGTATAAACTTAAGCCAGCACTATAATAAACAGGTGGATTTTCAGTTCCGTTTGGATAATATGTTTTTTCATCGTAACAGAACCAAATTTTATTATCGCTTTCTTTGTAGATTTGAGTAACACCTTTATTGTCTATAATGCTGTCTGGTGCCATAAGCCATCTCCTTTCAATTGATAAGTCTGGCTTGATTATATATAAATCTTTTTCACCAGCAGCAGAATCTACTGCCCTTACATTTCTAACTAAAAAGATATTGTTATTTGGCATACACTCCATTTTAAAAGAAAAAAATCCTGAAGTTAGATTTATAAATGAAAAAGAGTAATCATTAGAGTAAATTTCTACAAATTTGCCATCTTCAAATTTAAGAATTTCAGCCCTCATAAATCTTGGTGTATTAATATGAATTTGAGTTGCCAAAAATACTTTATTATTATTATCCACAGTCATTTGCATATATTCTCTAATACTTGCTAAACTATCATCAATTTTAAACTCTCTCCACTCATTGTTTTCATAGTGGTAAAGTGAGTTTTTACCATTAACCCATAAATCATTATTTTTGCCAAAAACAATTTTTGAAAAATAATCAACAATTAGTTTAGCATCTCCTGTATCTGTTTTTATTAAAGTTTCTATTTCTTGCCACTGATTTCCATCATAAAGAAAAACAAAACCATTATAATTCCTTATTCCCAAAACAACTAAGTTATTGTCTTTAACATCAGTATATTGCATATTGGCTATGCTATTGAAGGAATAATCGGCAAGGTGCAAATCATAAGAATAAGCAAAAGAAGTTAAAAGCAGAAAAACTATGATTAATTTATATTTCATTTTTTCACCTTTTTATTTTATGGACAATCAGCATGGCATGATTTTGGTAAACCAGTTTTACAATCGTAATATGTCTGAGAATTTTCGCAATCAGTTATTATATTGTTAGTAATTCCATTAAAAGTAACGTCGTATTCCCCACTCAAATCATTATAAATGCAAGTATAACTATAAACTTTTTCACAGCATTTATATCCACAGGTTTTTGGTTTTACATATTCAACATAATATTCATTGTTATAATTAAAAATTCCGGGGTCAATTGTTGGGTCGTCGCAATGTACCCCCTCTTCCATACTTACAACTTTATACTTACAGGATAAATCTATTTTACATTCAACCTGATTATAAAAAGCTACTTCTTTTACTCCGTCGCTATTTAAGAATCCTTTATCTCTGCAGATAAGAAAATTCAGCAACTCTTTTATTGTGCTTTCTTTTAAATCTGAACCATTATGGATATTTGTCCAGTCAATCACAATTCTTCTTTTACTTCCTTCATCTTTATAATGATAACCTACATAACCCCATGAATCACCAGGCCAGGGTTCACAGATGCACATAGCAGCTGTCCACAAATCTTCATTATAATCATCTGGGCAGCTTGTCGAATTAGAATAAGAAATGCTTATTTGCAAACACAGCATAATAGCAATTAAGACTAATCTTAAAGGCGTTTTTAACATATATCCTCCGATAAAATTTAAAAAAATAATTAATGTAATAAATGCATCGATGATGCAATTTTTGTGTATATTATTAAAATTTAACTTTTTCGTCTGAGTCTTTTTGTCGTATTAAATTAATCGTCAATTTCGTTGAATGCAACATAAAAAAAAAAAAAATTAAAACCAAATATTTTTTTCACTTTTTTGATTATGAATAAAAATAAATTTAGTTATTCATTTAGCAATCACTTTCCCAAGTTGAGCTTGGGAAATAGAAGCATGAAAGAACTAAAAGATGAACTCCACCTCGAAGGTGGAGTTCATCTTAAAAATAGTTCTTGCTTTTCCAGTCATACGAGCAGCAAGCTGATAG
>CAZCHH010000002.1:0-21690 GCA_964498585.1 uncultured Hyphomicrobiales bacterium | reverse complement strand
AGGCATTATTACAAATATTTTATCCCTACGGGATAAGTAGAACAGCTAAACATTTTAAACTTTTGCAAAGTTAAGAAACTAGTGCGAAAAGAGTATAAAGTCATGCTATCAACTTGTTTATAGTATGACTGGAATAAACAATTCAACAATTAAACAAATCAACACCTCAACAAATAAACATTTGTAACTTATTTATTTTATCTTTAATTTGTAAATTTATTTTGTTCTTATAAAAAAAGTAATTAATTATTTTAAACGGAGATATTATGAAAATTAAATTAGTTCTTACAATTATAGTAATTGCTGTATTATTAAATTACAATGGGAATTCTGCAGAACCGAAGAAAGATAAAGGACATTTTATAGATTATAAAAATGAGTTTTATCAGGAAATATTAAAAGGAATAAAAGAATTTGATGAAAAAGAAAAACCAAAGAAATTAAGCTTCAAAGTTGATTTTAATGGTATGGATTTGCCCAAATCAATAAATGAATTTAAAACGCAGTGGCATAACGAACCAATATCGCAGGGCAATACGGGGTCTTGCTGGTGTTTTTGCGGAACCTCATTTCTTGAATCAGAAGTAAAAAGAATACACAACAAAGAAATAAAATTTTCTGAAATGTTTACTGTCTATTGGGAATATGTAGAAAAAGCAAGACGTTACGTTAGTGAACGCGGAAATTCTGCTTTTGCTGAAGGTTCGCAACAAAATGCCGTTACTCGTATTTGGAAGCAATACGGTTGCGTTCCAGCAGAGTTTTATACAGGACTTAAAAAAGGACAAAAATTCCATGACCATTCTAAACTTATCAAGGAGATGGAAAACTACCTGAATAAAATTAAAGAAATGGATTTTTGGAATGAAGAGCAAATCCTTGAAAATATAAAATCAATTTTGAATTATCACCTCGGAACGCCACCTGAATCAGTAATAGTAAATAAATCAAGATTAACTCCACTCGAATATTTGAATAATGAAGTAAAACTCAATTTAGATGAATACGTCAGCTTTATGTCCTTAATGGAAAAACCATATTTTACTCAAGCGGAATACGAAGTTACTGATAATTGGTGGAAATGCTCAGATTATTACAATGTCCCGCTTGACGAATATATGAAAATATTTGTAAAGGCACTAAATAGTGGTTATACCGCCGTTATTGGTGGCGATGTATCTGAGCCGGGCTACGATTCACACAGTGAAGTAGCATACATTCCAACTTTCGACATTCCTTCTGAATACATTGACGAAAATGCAAGGCAATTCCGCTTTACAAATAATACAACTACAGATGACCACGGCATTCACATCGTTGGTATAAAAGAAACAAAAGATGGAGTTTGGTTTGTTATAAAGGATTCTGGTAGCGGAGCAAGAAATGGTTCAAACAAAGGATATTATTTTTATCACTATGACTATATAAAACTAAAAATGATGAATTTTATGATTCATCGCTCTATAGTGGAAGATATTTTAAAGAAATTTTAATTTTTAAAAAGAGGTTTTTATGTCTATAATATTAGATGGTAGCAATTTAACTATTGAAAAAATTGTAAAAATAGCTCGTGATGGCGAGAAAGTAGAACTTGCTCCAGCAGCTATTGAACGAATTAACAAATGCCGTGAAATGCTTGAAGTAAAAATTCAGCAGCACGAAATTATGTATGGTATCAACACCGGTATCGGTGAATTTTCAGAAATCATTTTAACTGACGAACAAGTAAGCGAATTTCAGAAATATTTGATTTACAACCATTCTGCCGGTATTGGCGACCCAGCTCCTATTGAATACGTTCGCGGAGCTATGGCTGGACGCATTAACGTTCACGCACATGGAAATTCAGGTTGCAGAATCAATATTACTCAAACTCTTGTTGATATGCTAAATAAAGGAGTTACTCCAGTTGTTTGTCAAAAGGGTTCTGTCGGAGCATGCGGCGATTTAGCTCCTATGTCTCAGGTCGCATTGCTTATGATGGGTGAAGGTGAAGCATTTTATCAGGGCGAACGTCTTCCCGGCAAAGTTGCATTGGAAAAAGCCGGTATTCCTATACCCGGACTGCAGGCACGTGACGGACTTGCTACAATCAACGGTTCCAACCTTTTAACAGCAATGAGCGCTATTCATCTTTACGATTTCAACAGAGTTTTGAAGCAGGCAGAAATTGCTGCCTCTATGTCTCTTGAAGCTCTTCTTGCAAATTTGAAGCCATACAACGTTAAACTTCATCAATTACGCGGTTTTGTTGGCGCCCAACGCAGTGCTAATGCAATTCTTAAATGTATAACAAACAGTGATTTGCATACTGGCAAAATAAAAACCAAAGTGCAAGATGCTTATTCAATGCGTTCTACTCCACAGGTAATCGGTGCTGCCCATGATGCTTTGGCTTACGCCCGCTCACAGGTAGAAATTGAACTCAATGGTGTGGGTGATAATCCTATTTTCATTCCAGAAGAAAACCTTACCTTGACAGGAGCAAATTTCCAGGGTTCACCCGTTGCATTACCAATGGATATGGCTGGCGCAGCTGTTACTATGGTTTGCGTCCTTTCAGAGCGCCGCTTGAACAGATTGCTTAATCCAGCTCTTAGCGTTGGGCTTCCAGCTTTCTTAACCAAAGGTGCAGGTATGTTCTCAGGTTTGATGCTTAGCCAATATACTGCTGATTCATTAATTGTTGAACAACGCATTCTTTCTGCTCCTGCTTCAATCCAGTCAATTCCAGCTGCTGCCGACCAGGAAGATTTCGTTTCTATGGGAATGAATACTGCAATTAAAAACGGACAAATACTTGATAACGCTTATGGCATTATCGGTATTGAATTTATGGCTGCTGCCCAGGCATTAGATATTCGCGATTTCCAAAACGGCGATGGCGTTGCAACTGCAAAACAGACAATACGCAAGCACGTTGATTTCCTTGACATAGACAGACCTCTTTATAACGACCATAACAAGATGAAAGCACTTGTAAAGAGTTGCGAAATCTTGGAAGCCGTAGAAAATAAAGTCGGTAGCTTGGAATAGTACTAATTAATTAAAGATTTTTCATCTTTAGCATTATCAACACACGGGTCAATCCGTGTGTTGATTTTCTTTTTTTCCTTTTTTCAACTTGGGAATATGATAAACTACATTACGCCAAATTCCTTTTCTAATCAAAAAGAATCCCTATTTTAAAAAAATTTGTTTTAAATGATTTTTTGTTTTAAATTTAACAATATAAAAATTTTAAAAATTCGAGGAGAATTGCAATGCAAAAATTATTTCTTATATTTTTCGCTTTTTCATTTTCTTTTGCAACACTTACAGCACAAAGTCCATTAGATGCACCAAATCTTGTCAGTCCGTCAAATGGTGCTGACATTGAGAATCTAAGTGTTGACTTTACCTGGTCTGCGGTTGAAGGGGCTAACCGCTATGCCTTAAATGTTTATACTGATGTAGGTATGGAGTTAGTAACAGATTTTAACTATTACAATGAAAACATACTTACAACTTCGCAAAATATCCAGTTAACAGTTCCTTCAATTCCAATTTGGTCAAGAGGTTCAATGACTTATTACTGGAAAGTAAAGGCATATAGCGATACAGACAGTTCCGAGTGGTCTCAACTATGGTCGCTTACATATAACTGGGAAGACCCGCCTTCTCTGCCTGATGCAGTAGTCATTGTTCCTTCAACAATTAACCCAACAGTTGGAGAACGTCCAATAGCTGTAGGTGACGCTATAGGAGTATTTTTCGAAGCAATTCCGGGCAAGTGGCTTTGCGGTGGCTATGAAGTTTGGACTGGTCAAAATATTGGTATTACTGTTTGGGGCGATAATCCAGATACACCTGAAAAAGATGGTTTTGCTAATGGTGAGATTATTACATACAGAATTTGGGATGCTATTGAAGAAAAAATATGTTTTGCCCATGCAACTTATGAGTTAGGCCCTACAGTTTTTGAAATAAATGGTTTTTCAATGCTAAGCAGTTTAAACACTATTCCTGAAATTGAAATAGTTATTCCTTTGAATAATAGTTGGAATTTGATTTCAAGCAATGTGATAAAATCTGATATGGAAATGGAAGAAATATTTTCTGAAGTTGATAATGTAAAAATAGTTAAAAATGATGCTGGTGAAATATATTCACCGGAATTTGGAATAAATCAAATTGGTAACTGGAACGTAAAAGAAGGATATTTAGTGAATATGGAAGCACCTTCTTCACTTACTATAGATGGTTATGCCGTATCACCTCAAATTTATCCAATGTATATTTCTGCTGGCTGGCATTTAATTTCATATCTGCGAAACAGTCCAATGAACATTACAGAAGCACTTGCAAGTATTTCCGATAATATTATTATAGTAAAAAATCAAATGGGTGGAATATACTCACCAGCTTTTGGTATAAATACAATAGGTAATATGCAAGCTGGTGTTGGTTATTGGATTTATTTATCTGAGCCGGCGGTGCTTGCTTATCCGGGAAATTAAGCATACAATTTAGATTTTTTTGGGAAAGTTTAAAACCAGATGTCCTACATCTTCGAAATGTAGGACATCTTTATATAACAACAACTTGCGAGATATCTCAATGCACTTACCAGTATCCATTACACCGTGTCATTCAGACATCTGTTAGAATGACACAACATTTTTAGTGATATTTTGAAAGTAATAATTAAACTAATTAGTTGCATTGATTCAGAGTTTATTGAATTAATTAACCAATTTTGCTTTGAAAAAAACGGAGGTAATCAATTCAATTAAAAATCCATAAATCATTCCTAACACTATTGTTGAAATAAACAAAGTTGTATGAGAAAATTCAGGGTCTTCAGGAGCGAGCATAGCGCCAAACGCCATAGGCAAGCTAAAAATTAATCCCATAAGTAAACCATGAATCGACCAGTGTTTGCAAGCAAAACGGCTGATTCCAATGGCTACTCCGATGATTGTTCTTCCTAAAATAATACTTAGGGCTAGATTTAGTGACACTTCGGATGCTCCGCTTGATGCAAAGCCCAAACAGACGAATCCGAACACTATTCCCAAAATGGTTGCAATTATTAATCTTTTTGCTTTCACAAAAACCTCCATTTTAAATGTTATTATTTAGTTGATTTAATTTATCCAAACGATTAATTTGGATAGCTTTTTCTAATTGTATTTTAGCTATTTCACTATAAATCGAATATAAAAATGAAAGGAAGAATTGCAATAATCATTTTCGGCAGATTGTCCATAAAAAAAATATTAATTATTTTTCAGAAATAAAAAATTCACAATTCAATTTTTTAAATTTAATAAAATTAAATAAATAAACAAAACATTTTTTCTTCAAAATTATTCATTAACCGAGTAATTTCTTCTCGTGTTGCTTCCGGAGGTATAAAGATTTTTTCAGAAAAAGCAATTTCAATTTTGCTAAAAGGTAGGGGGAACTGAAAATTATCCCAGCTCTTAGGGAATTGCCTTTTAGAATGGATTTGAACATCACATAAAATTAGAGGAATTTGTTTTCTTTGGGAAATAACAGCGGCTCCAGCTTTAAATTTTTTTGCCGGGCCTCTCGGTCCATCAGGAGTAATTAGTAAAAAATCATTATCAAATTCATTGCAAATTTTCTCAAGTGTTTCAGAACCACCTTTAGATGAAGAACCGCGGTAAAGCTCAAAATTCCACTTTCTTAGTAAAGTAGATAATATTTCACCGTCTTTACTTTGGCTTACAACGGCACTGGCATTTTTAGAAGCAAAGAATTTCCACAAAGGTAGCATTTCCCCATGCCAAAATGCTATAATTGCTTTTGGTTCAGGCGAATTTACTGCCCGGATTCTCCAAGTTCTGCTAATTAAGCGTATTAATATGATTACAAATTTAAGCATAGAATATTAGGTTATTTAGACATTTTGACTTTAAATGAAATAAAACTAATTTTAACCAGTATTGTTCATTAAATTAAGGTAAATTTTAAAAATAATTGATAAAAAATGATTTACTTTGAATAAAAAAAAATAAAAAACAAATTCAACAAAGTATAAATTAGAAAATTTATTTGATATGAACAATATTGAAGTTAAAATTAAACTGGAAGCAGAAATTAGCATTAAAAAAAGATTATTTTTTTTTCATAACACGAATTATATAAAATGTCGCATTTTTTTTCATAATTTTGAATATTATAAAAAATGAAAAATATAATATGTTACAAATAGAAAAAGACAAAATCGAAGATTTAAAAGAAAGAGCAGAGAACTTACGGAGGTTTCTTTGAAATCGGCGAGAAAAAAATAAAGATATATGATTTAACAAAAATTACTGAGGAAACTGATTTTTGGAATGATAATGTTACAGCGCAAAAGGTAATGCAGCAGATTTCTGTTTTAAAAGAGTGGGTTGATGTATGGGAAGATGCAAATGCATCTGTTCAAGATGCAGAAACCTTTCTTTCACTTATTGATGACGAAGAAGATATATCAACTTTAAATGAATTAAATGAAGAAATTAATACTGCCTTTTACAAAATTCAGGAATTGGAAATACGAAATATGCTTTCCGGAGTTGATGACCATCGTGATGCATTACTTACAATCCACTCTGGCGCCGGAGGAACTGAAGCTCAGGATTGGGCTGAAATGCTTCTGCGTATGTATTCACGCTGGGCAGAACGAAAAAAATATAAAGTTGCTTTAGTTGACGAACTTGAAGGAGACGGAGCTGGGATTAAATCAGCTACTTTAGAAATATGCGGAAAATTTGCTTATGGCTACTTAAAAGCAGAAAGCGGTGTTCACCGGCTTGTCCGCATTTCACCTTTCGATTCAAATGCCCGCAGACACACTTCTTTTGCCTCCGTATATGTTTATCCAATCGTTGATGATGACGTTGAAATTGAAATAAATCCAGCTGACGTGGAAATGGACACTTTCCGCTCTGGTGGAAAAGGCGGTCAGAACGTAAATAAGGTTGAAACTGCTGTTCGCCTGCGTCATATTCCTTCCGGGATTGTTGTCGCCTGTCAGCAGGAACGCTCTCAATTTCAAAACAGAGAAAGAGCAATGAAGATGCTCAAGTCAAGGTTATATCAAAGGAAAATGGAGGAAGAAGAAGCTGCTCGTGCCGCCATTGAAGGTTCTAAAATGAAAATTGAATGGGGTAGTCAAATTCGCTCTTATATCTTTCAGCCATATACTTTAGTTAATGACCATAGAACTGAAACTAAACGAACAGATATTAACGCTGTTATGGATGGTGATTTAGATGAATTTATTAAATCTTTTCTATTAACTTAACTATTAGTGAGTTACGTATGAATTATGAAATACCGATTTATGCAATGTTTCCATTTATTTTGATGCTTGGAGCAATAGCCGCTTTGCCATTATTTGCAAATCATTTTTGGGAAAAGAATAAAAACAAGCTGATTGTTTCTCTGATATTAGGTATCCCAACTGCAATTTGGTTATTAAGCTCTGGGCATTCAATAGAATTAGAGCATTCAATCGTTTTTGATTATATTCCTTTTATAATACTTCTTGGGTCATTATTTGTTATTACGGGAGGAATTTATTTGGAAGGCGATTTGGAAGCAAAACCTTCAATGAATGTAAAGTTTCTTGGCATCGGAGCAATACTCGCTTCACTAATGGGGACAACTGGCGCTGCAATGCTGCTTATAAGACCTATTATAAAAACAAATTCAGAACGAAAGTTTAAAGTTCATACAATACTTTTTTTTATTGGTATAGTAGCAAATTGTGGTGGACTGCTTACTCCACTTGGTGACCCTCCACTTTTTATGATGTATTTGAGAGGTGCTCCTTTTGAATGGTTCTTAACGCTTTTCAAAGAATGGTTTATTTGCAATGCAATCTTACTTGTGGTTTATTATTTCGTTGATTTACATTTTTGGAAAAAAGAAAAACCTGAAGATATTGCATTTGACCATACAAATGTCAAACCAATAAAAATCCGTGGTGGGTTAAATTTTATTTGGTTAATTGGAGTAGTACTTGCTGTTGCTATTATTAATCCTAACAATTTTTCTTTTATCAAAGCTGGAACAATAAGTTCTTTTATTAGAGAAGCAATCATTGCAATTATGGCTGTTTTTTCTATTATTTTTACTAAAAAATCAGTCAGGAAATCAAATAACTTTAATTGGGAACCAATTGAAGAAGTAGCTTTTTTATTCCTCGGTATTTTTATAACAATGGTGCCTTGTTTGCTTTACTTAGAAATGAATGCGGAAAAGTTAGGCGTTTCTACTCCTGTTATGTTTTACTATTTTTCAGGTAGTTTAAGTAGCTTTTTAGACAATACTCCTACAGCTGTTACTTTTTATTCATTAGCAAAAGGTTTGGTAGAGATGAATCCAGCAATATTAGCAGGTAACATTATTGCCGGGATACCAGAAGCTTTTATGTATGCAATATGTATTGGTTCAGTCTTCTTTGGTTCTATGACTTATATTGGAAACGGTCCTAATTTTATGGTAAAGGCAATAGCAGAAAGCAATAATATAAAAATGCCAGATTTCTTTGCTTATATGTATAAGTTTTCTTTAATTTTACTATTACCAATTTTTATTTTGATTCAATTGCTATTTATTTGGTAAAGATTTTTCTTTATCAATTTTTTCTTTATTTTTGCATTGTTTTAGGTGTTTTATTTGTAATAAATCATATTTGTTAAGCAATTGCTTAGAAAATAATACGAAGGTTTTTTTAAAAAAATATAAATTTTTAAAAAGAATCTGAAAGTAATTAATAATAAAAGAAATATAGCTGAACACAAACAATACATTTTGGCTTTTAAATTAATTTTATAATTATAATGAAAACATAAATGACCAATACAGAACTTGAAATTAGAAAATATTTGGAAAAAGTGCGTCCTCATCTTAAAGAAGATAATGGTGATATAGAATTTGTTAGGTATGATGAACATATTGGCTTTGCTTATGTTAGGTTTTTAGGCAATTGTCAGGTTTGTCCATTAAAAATGATGACTCTTCAAGCCGGAATAGAGCGATATATAAAGCATTTTATGAAAGATGTTAAGCGAGTAATGGCGATTAATTAATTTTATTTTGTTAATTCAATAAATTTACTTAATTTTGTTATTCTATAAAGGGCGAGTAGCTCAGTTGGTATAGAGCGCCTGCCTTACAAGCAGGAGGTCGGGAGTTCAATTCTCTTCTCGCCCACGGTTACAGAAATCAGAAATCAGAAATCAGAAAGAAGAAGACAGAAAGAAGAAGACAGAAATCAGAAAGAAGAAGAAAGAAGTCAGGTTGAAGATTAATAGTCAAAAGTATAAAGAATAAGAATAAGAAATAAATTAAAATCAGAGAAGAAAAAATTAAGAAAAAGAAAACAATACATAAAGTATTTTCAGTTAAAAAAGTAAAAGAAGTAAGAATATGAAAAGATAGTAGATGGCTATATATTCTAATATTTTATTTTGAAAACTTCTTCTAGATCTAAAATCTATAATCTGCTTTCTGTTTTCTTATTTCTAATTTCTGCTTTCTGAAAACGCAGGAGTGGCGGAATTGGCAGACGCGCTGGACTCAAAATCCAGTGGGCTTTAACACCCGTGTGGGTTCGACTCCCACCTTCTGTACTCATATAATTTATAATATACATATAAATCAAGAACTTACAAAAATTAAAAAAAGAAACAGTCACTATTCCGACACTTCTCCTTTATATAGTTGAATGTACATTAATATTTATTGTTATAATAATCTTTAATAACTGATTGTTTATTTGAAAAAGCTATGTTTATTTTGATTATTTCTATGTTTTTGTAAATATTGAGATACTCCCCCAAAAAGGACAGTTGAATAAGGTGGAAATTTTATATTGCAAAAGTAAGGAATGAGGAATTAAAGAACGAAATCGCTATTAATCAATGAGGATTTAAAGCAAAATTAGGATTGAATCTATCAAAGATATAATAAACTATCAATGAAACAGTAACTTATCTTGTCCATAATTTTTACTTATTTTTTTATTGAAATAAAGTAAACGTTATTTTGGACAAGACAAATTATCATTAATCACTATCTACATTTCTTGCCAGTCAACTCTTTCAAGGTATTTTGTATCAATATTTCCTTTTAAAAAATCGGGATTATTCATCATTTTTAAATGGAACGGAATTGTAGTTGCCACACCCTCAATAACAAATTCTTCTAAAGCGCGTTTCATTTTTACAATAGCTTCTTGTCGTGTATTTGCAAAAGTAATAAGTTTAGCGAGAAGAGAATCATAATGAGTTGGAATTTCATATCCTTGATAAATATGAGAGTCAACTCGTATTCCTCTGCCTCCGGGAAGATGTAAACTTGTAATTTTTCCCGGTGAAGGTCTGAAATTCTTATAGGGGTCTTCTGCATTAATTCGGCATTCAATTGAATGAAATTTTGGTTCAGATTCAGTTAAACTAAGAACATCATTTTGGGCAACTTTAATTTGCTCTTTAATCAAATCTATGCACATTGCTTCTTCTGTAACTGGATGCTCAACCTGTATTCTGGTATTCATTTCCATAAAATAGAAATTTAGTTCACTATCTACCAAATATTCAATAGTCCCCGGTCCGAAATATCCAACTGCTTTAGCCCCTTTTGCTGCAGCTTCGCCCATTTTCTTCCTTAATTCTGAATTGATAACAGGAGAAGGTGATTCTTCAATTAGCTTTTGATGTCTGCGTTGAATTGAACATTCGCGTTCATTTAAATGAATAACATTGCCGTGTTTATCACCAATAATTTGTATTTCGATATGACGGGAACCGGTAACTAATTTTTCGATATATATATCTGGATTATTGAAAAATAGTTCAGCTTCATTTCTAGTTAAGCTATAAGCTTTTTCTAATTCCTCTTTTGAATTTACTATTCTCATTCCTTTACCACCGCCGCCGGCAGATGCTTTTAAAAGAACAGGATAGCTGATTTCTTCGCAAATATCAAAAGCATTTTCCAATGAAGTAATAATGCCATTGCTTCCCGGAATTACAGGAACACCAGCTTCTTTCATTGTTTGTTTAGCAATTGATTTATTACCCATTCGCCTCATTGCTTCTGATGAAGGACCAATAAAATTGATTCCACATTGATTGCAAATGTCAACAAATCTGTCATTTTCTGCTAAAAATCCATATCCGGGGTGAATTGCATCAGAATTAGTTAATTCGCAAGCAGAAATTATAGCCGGAATATTTAAATAACTTTCTTTACTTTTTGCTGGTCCAATACAAACTGCTTCATCTGCAAAGCGAATATGTAAAGAATCCTTGTCAACTTCTGAATATACTGCAACAGTAGGTATTCCAAGCTCCTTGCAAGCTCTTATTATCCTTAAAGCAATTTCACCACGGTTTGCTATCAAAATTTTTTTTATCATCTCTTAATTTTCCTTTATTTATTTACTTATTTACTAACTTACTTATTTGTTTAACTTTACTACAGTATGAGTACAATAATTATATATAATATTTCATCATTCTGAGCGGAGTGAGGAATCTTAAGTTCTGTGATAACAATTACTTATGAGATACATCACTTATAACATTTGGGCTTGCCCAAATGCATCTGAGAAATAGCTAATATCGAATAGAGACTAGACAATAATAAAATGGTTGCTGACATTCGTCAGAATGACACAAATATTAAATTCTTATATTCAACATATTATCAATTACTTGTTACAACTATGAAATTAAAATCAGCACTAATCATTAAACAATGTATCCGAACAGTGCATCAATAACGATAATAGAAGCGGCGGAAAGAGTAAAGGCACGGACAGTACTTTTTCCGACGCCTTCAGCTCCACCTTCAGTAGAAAAGCCGACGTGGCAGCCAATGAGAGCTGTAACTCCTCCGAATAAAAATGCTTTTGAAAGTCCAATCATTATTTCTTTTATCTGAAAAAATCTTTGAATAGAATCAAAGAACTGATAAACAGAGAAATCGTACTTAAAAGCTACAAGCAAATACCCACCAAGAAGAGCCACAACATTGGAAAAGACAGCAAGCACCGGCATCATAGCAAGAGCAGCAAAAACTCTTGGCATAGCAAGAAATCTGTTTTTGTCAATAGCCATCATTTCAAGAGCATCAATTTGTTCGGATACTTTCATAGTCCCAATTTGAGCAGCAATCGCTCCTCCAACCCTTCCAGCAATAACAAGAGCAGTAAGAACTGGAGTAAGCTCAGTAAAAACGGCAGTTGAAATTGATGAGCCGAGAAATGGTTTAGTGATGTCAATTAGATTAAATTTTGAAAAAAGCATAGTTGCCTGAAGAGCAGCTATAACGCCAGTGAAAATCCCTATTAAAATGACAAGTGGGAGAGAATCAGTCCCGACAATTACCATTTGTTCTAATAACAATCGCCTATCTTTAATAATTCTTGGAAAATATTTGATTATTCTATATAAAAATAAAGCTATCTGTCCGAATTCTGAAATAAAATTTAGTATGCTTTTTCCTATGTTTGAAATTAGTTTAATCATTCAATTTCTAAAATTAAAAAACTATTTATAATATTTGCAAAAATAGTCAGTAAAAATTATAAAATAACTAACTTTTTTGTGAATTAGCAAATAATTATGTAATTTTGCATTTTTAAAATTAACAAATTTTATTATGAAATTACAATTCTTAACAAGATATCAAACAAATAAATTAAGGAAAATTTTATGAATGAAGGTCGTATTGTTCAAGTAATCGGACCTGTTGTTGATGTTGAATTTTCTGAGGGGAAAATCCCAGCTGTTTTAAATGCTTTGGAAATAAAGAGGAACTCACCTGAAACCGGAGAAGAAAATACTTTAATTTGTGAAGTGCAGCAGCACCTTGGAGAAGATAGAGTTCGCTCGGTGGCTATGGATTCAACCGATGGATTAGTGCGTGGAATGACTGTTATTGACAGAGGAGAACCAATTACTATTCCAGTTGGAAACGAAGTGCTTGGAAGAATGATGAACGTTATTGGTGAACCTATTGATGGTAAAGGCGCTATTAAATTTAAAAAGAAATATTCTTTGCATCGCCCTGCACCAGAATTTTCAACTCTCAGCACAACTAAAGAAATGTTTGAAACTGGTATTAAAGTTATAGATTTAGTTGAACCATTTACAAAAGGTGGTAAAACCGGTCTTTTTGGAGGTGCTGGTGTAGGGAAAACGGTAATCATTCAGGAACTCATTCATAATATTGCAAAGCATCACGGTGGATATTCTGTTTTTAGCGGTGTCGGCGAAAGAACACGCGAAGGAAACGACCTTTATCTCGAAATGAGCGACTCCGGTGTTATCGACAAAACTGCTTTAGTATTCGGACAGATGAACGAACCTCCGGGCGCCCGTTCAAGAGTTGCATTAACCGCTCTTGCAATTGCTGAATACTTTCGCGATGAAGAAGGGAGAGACATCCTTTTGTTTATTGATAATATTTTTAGGTTTATTCAAGCTGGCTCTGAAGTTTCTGCTCTTCTTGGACGTATGCCATCAGCAGTTGGTTATCAGCCAACACTGGCTACTGAACTTGGTATTCTGGAAGAACGTATTGCTTCAACCGACAAAGGTTCAATTACGTCAGTGCAGGCAGTTTACGTTCCTGCTGACGACTTGACAGACCCAGCACCAGCAAATACTTTTACCCACTTAGATGCAAAAACAGTTCTTTCTCGTCAGATTTCAGAACTTGGTATCTATCCCGCAGTTGACCCGCTTGACTCTTCTTCCAGAATTTTAGACCCGCTTGTTATTGGTGACGACCACTATAATACTGCTACTAAAGTTAGAAAAGTTCTTCAAACATACAAAGATTTACAGGATATTATAAATATTCTCGGTATGGATGAACTTTCAGATGAAGACAAACAAACAGTTTTCAGAGCAAGAAAAATCCAAAAGTTCTTTTCGCAACCATTCTTTGTTGCAGAGCAGTTCACTGGCTACGAAGGTCGCTATTGCAAAATAGAAGATACAATTGCTGGCTTTAAAGCAATTCTGAATGGTGAATGCGACGAGGTTCCAGAGCCATTATTTAGCTATGCCGGAACAATAGACGAAGTTTTTGACAGAGCAAAAAAGCAAAATGCATAATTTAATTTAAAAAATATGACACAAGAGAAACTATTAGATGTAGAAATAATTACACCTGAGAAGGTCGTATTCAAAAATAAAGCTCTATCTGTTACTGTTCCCGGTAGCCAGAGCAGTTTCCAGATTTTATTCAATCATGCTCCAATTGTTTCGAATTTAACAAGTGGTTGGATAAAACTTGTTGATGATAAAAATAAGCAACTACTTTTTAAAACTGCAAAGGGTTTTACTGAGGTTAGCAATAATAAAATCTCTATTTTGGTAGAATCTGCTGTTGAGCAAAATATAAGTAATTTGAACTAATATGGTAAAAGAAAAGATTATTAGTGATGGCTTAACTTTCGACGATGTGTTGCTTGTTCCAGCTTATTCAGAGGTTTTACCAAGGGAAACAGAAACAAAGACATTGCTTACTCCAACGGTAGAACTCAACATTCCACTTCTTAGTGCAGCAATGGACACGGTTACTGATTCTGAAATGGCTGTTGCTATTGCCCGAGACGGCGGAATTGGAGTAGTGCATAAGAATATGTCTATTGCTAAACAAGCTGACCACGTCGATAGAGTGAAAAGAAGTGAAAGTGGTATGATTCGTGACCCTATCACACTAACAAGAAATAAAACCGTGAAAGATGCTTTAGAACTTATGTCAAAGTTCAGTATTTCCGGCATTCCGATTATTGATGAAGAGCATAAGCTCATTGGAATTATTACTAACCGGGATTTACGTTTTGAACCTAATCCAAGCGAGTATATCGAAAATGTTATGACTAAAGATAACCTTCGTACTGCTCCAATAGGAACAACACTCGAAGAAGCTGAAAAACTTCTTCAAAAATACAGAATAGAAAAACTTCCGGTTGTTGATAAAGACAATAAATTGCTTGGACTGATTACATTTAAAGATATTCAAAAGAAAAAGAAATATCCAGATGCCTGTAAAGATTCTCACGGAAGATTAAGAGTAGGTGCTGCAATAGGTATTTCAATTGATACTTTAGAAAGAACTTCAGCTCTAATTGATGCCGGAGTTGATGTAGTGTTCATTGATACTGCCCACGCAAATTCTCTTAAAGTCTTTGAGATGATAAAAACTATAAAAAGCACCTTTCCTAATATTCAGTTAGTTGCCGGAAACATTGCTAACGAAGAAGCAGTTGAACCACTAATAAAAGCAGGTGCTGATGGCTTAAAAATTGGCATTGGTCCTGGGTCAATTTGCACTACAAGAATAATTTCCGGAATTGGCGTTCCTCAGCTTACTGCAATCATGAACGTTGCAAAAGTAGCAAAGAAAGCAAATGTACCAATAATAGCTGATGGTGGAATCAAGCAAACCGGAGACGTAGCAAAGGCAATCGCAGCTGGTGCCGATTCTGTTATGATTGGAAGTTTATTTGCAGGGCATGAAGAAAGTCCCGGCGAAAAACTACTTTACGAAGGAAGGGTTTATAAAATCTACAGAGGTATGGGGTCGCTTTCCGCTATGAACCAAGGTTCTGCAGACCGCTATTTCCAGGATATTGAAGAGGAAATTAAAAAACTTGTTCCTGAAGGAATTGAGGGACGAATCCCCTACAAAGGAAATGTTAGCGATACTATATATCAGATTGTTGGTGGATTACGGGCTGCTATGGGATATTGTGGCTGTAAGACTATATCAGAATTAAAAGAAAAATCGCAATTTATCAAAATGACAAGTGCCGGACTTAGGGAATCTCATCCACACGATGTCGTTATTACAAAGGAATCCCCAAACTACTATGTTAAATAATAAATTTTTAATATTATGTCACAGAATGAACAAATAGATAATCAGGAAGAACGCGGTTATCCAAAAATTGTCGATACTCGTTTAAGACAATTGTATTATGCAATTGAGGACTCCAAGTCCGAAGCTCTTGTTATTACCCATGTTCCGCATGTAAGGTATTTAACAAACTTTTCTGGCTCATCTGCCACTTTGTTTGTAACTGAAGATGAATTACATTTTGTTACTGACGACCGTTACGAGGAGCAAATTAAAGATGAATTATATCCTCTGCCAAATTTAAAAACACATATTTCACGTGACCCTTGGGAGTTAATAAGTGAAAATAAAATACTAAAGAATATTACTACTATCGCTTTTGAAGCTGACCAGCTATATTATTCTGATGCTATTTTGATTAGAAATCAAATAAGACCAGTAAAATTCAAACCAGTTGCTAAAATGGTTGAGCCATTTACTATTCCCAAATCTCCTGAAGAATTAGCAAATATTGAAAAAGCTGCTGAAATTGCTGTTCAGGTTTATGATAAAATTCTTACAATAATTAAGCCGGGTATGACCGAAAAGGACATTGATACCGAAATAGCATATCAGTCAAGAAAACTCGGTTCTGAAAACGACCCTTTCGATATTATTGTTGTTTCAGGTCCTCGCTCTGCACTTGTTCATGGCACTGCAAGCGACAGAAAATTAAAAAACGGCGATATAGTCCTGATGGATTTCGGCTGCAAAGTAAATGGCTTTATGTCTGACATTACCCGCACTATAGCTCTTGGCAAAGCAACAAAAGAGCAGAAAAGCATTTATAAATTATGCTTCGAAGCTAAAGAAGCCGCTATCCAAGGAGTTCGCCCTACAATGAACGGAAAGAATTTAGATGCAATTGCTCGTAGAATGATAGAAAAAGAAGGTTTCGGAGACTACTTCCAACATTCATTAGGACACGGTATTGGACTTGCTGCCCACGAACTCCCAATTATCACTTTTAGAAAAGACGACCAGGTTGTAGTTGAAAACTGCGTATTAGCAATTGAGCCCGGTGTTTATTTACCAAACAAATTTGGTATAAGAGTTGAAGATATGTGCCACGTTACCAGAAATGGCGGAAGACATTTAACAAAAGCACCAGATGAGTTATTGATTGTTTAAAAAAGCGTTGTCATCTTTTATGATAGAAAATAAAGTATTGGTTATTGCATACTACTTTCCCCCTATGGGATTAAGTGGAGTCCAAAGGACATTGAAATTTGTGAAATATTTGCCGGATTTCAACTGGCAACCTGTTGTTTTAACATCAAATCCACGTTCTTATTATGCTTTTGACCAAACATTGCTTGACGAACTGTCTGATAAAAATATCGAAATTGTTCGTACTCCATCAAAAAAATCTAAAAAAGAAAAGCCATTAAAGCAAGTTAAGTTCCCTTCCTATTTTTTGCAAAAAACAGGAAGGGCTTTCCTTCAAACTATTTTCCAGCCAGATACAAAAGTAAGATGGAAAAATTCAGCACTTCGTCTTGCTGACGAAATTTTTAAAAATAACGATATTCGCGCTGTTTTTGCTACCGCCCCCCCCTTCACTGATTTTTTAATTGCAAGAGAACTTGCAAAAATTTATGATGTCCCTTTTATTGTTGATTACCGGGATGCTTGGGTGGACAATCCTTTCCACTTCTATGCTACTCCTTTTCATAAAGTTTATGCGATTAATTTAGAAAAGGAAATTTTAACTCATACAGATAAAATTATTGTTACTACAAGGCACTTAAAAGAAACTATTCTTAGACGTTATAAGTTTTTAAATCAAGAAGATGTTGTGATTATTTCACATGGATATGACCCGGAAGACTTTATTTTCGAAGAAAAGATTTATCCAAATCCAAATAAATTTACTATTACCCATTCTGGCGTTTTTCAAGATGACAGAACACCTGAATACTTTTTAAATGCTTTTTCAAATTTCCTTGATTTAAAAAAAGGAGCAAAAGAAAATAGCTACGTTAAATTAATTGGAGTAATGAGGAATGAGCATTTAAAACTTATAAAAAAACTAAATCTCGAAAATAATGTTATAGTTACCGGATACATTAGCCATAAAGATGCTGTTAAAAATTTATTGGATTCTGATGTTCTATGGTTAATGTTAAACGATAATGTTCGTTCTCCGGGTAAACTCTACGAATACTTTGGTGCTAAGAAAACCTTGCTTATAACAGCACCAGATGGACTTATGAAGCGTCAGGCATTGGAATCAAAAGCTGCAGTTACCACTCCTTCAGATGACATAGAAGCTATTACCAGGGCATTGCTAGATTTGTATGATTTATGGAAGCAAAAAAAACTTCCAATTCCTTCTGATAGCTTTACTAATCAATTTAACAGGAAAGAGTTAGCCCATATTTTAGCAAATGAACTTTCTAGAGTTTCTGATATTGTTTAGTTGTCGGTTATTGGTTGTTGGGTAATTGAGTTATTAGGTAATTGAGTTATTAGGTTATTAAGTTATTAAGTTATTAAGTTATTAGGATATAAGGTTAAAGGTAGTGCTGATACGTTCTTTTAAAAAGTGTTAGAATTCATAATGATTTTATTCTTTTTACTCCGTAGGAGTAAAATATTGGTAGAAATTGCATCTAATTTTTGTTTTACAACTCCGAAGGAGTTGAATATTAATCAAGATGTTTTAAATATGTAATTCCTAAGGAGTTACAACAATCAATTATTAATTTTTCTACCAATATTAAATTCCTAACGGAATTTTCTTAAAAATGAAAATTGTTTCTGACTGTTATAAATACAATAATTATAAAGAACGTATCAGCCCTAGGGTACTGGATTATTAGCTTATTAAGTTATTATGCTAAAAATTATAAAAAAAATTAACAATTAATCATTATTTAAAATGACTATAGATTCACATAAATATCCATTACCTAAAAGATTAAGGCACCATACCTCTCCAAGTATATATTTACCTGCAAATGAGCTTTTTAGAATTCCAGATTACTATCCACCTCTAATTGAAAAAATAGATTGGAAAGATTACTTTTCTAACGGATTCCCTCCAAATTCGATTGATGTTGGCTGCGGGAAAGCTAAACTACTTTTAGATTTTGCTGAACTTCATCCCAAAAAAAATGTTTTAGGAATAGAAATTAGAAAACCACTTGTTGCTTGGGCTAATAATGTAATTAAATCTGAAAATATAGCCAATGCTATGGTTATTTGGTATTCCATTGCTAATGGTTTTCCTTTTATTGAGAATAATTCAATAAGTGATGTTTTTTATCTGTTTCCAGACCCATGGCCTAAGACAAAACACGCAAAGAGAAGAGTTTTAAATATTAGTTTTTTAAATGAAATCGAAAGAATATTAAAAGATGATGGCAAATTATATATTGCCACAGACTTAGAAGAAATTCACCAATATCATTTTGAAATTTTAACAGATTTTAAAAAATTTAAATTTGATTTAGCTAATGAAAAAAAATGGCATCTACCAATAACCAATAAAGAAACTTTCTGTTTGGAAAAAAGCATTGAAGTTTACAAAATTATAGCAAGCAAAAAATGAAAAATTTAAATAATTTACTTTCGGGGATTTGCTATCAACTCATTAAGGGTACATTAGAAACAAGTATTTCTTCCATCCAGTATGACTCACGAAAATGTGAAGAAAATTCTTTGTTTGTTGCAATAACTGGAGAGCAATTTGACGGACATAATTTTATAAAATCAGCTATTGAACAAGGCGCAAAAGCAATTGTCTGCGAAAAAACTGATTTAGGATATATTTCAAATATCACAGTAATTCAAGTAGATAATTCACGTAAAGCTCTTGCTTATCTTTCACACAACTGGTTTGAACATCCTACAAAAGATATGTATATTGCTGGCATTACGGGAACAAACGGAAAAACGACAACAACATTTTTACTTAAGTCAATTTTTGAAGAAGCCGGCTACAAATGTGGTATAATTGGCACAACAGGAATTTTCATTGAAAATGAAATGCTGCCTGCAACTCATACTACACCTGAATCCTTGGAACTCGCTTCAATATTTAATCAAATGAGAAGCAGTGAAGTGAATTTTGTTGCAATGGAGGTTTCTTCGCATGCTCTTCATCAGCATAGAACTGATTGTATTGATTTCGATGCTGCACTCTTCACTAACCTTACTCTTGACCATTTGGACTATCATAAAACTATGAACGAATATGCAGATGCTAAAAAAATCCTTTTCGATTCGATGAATACAGATTCAATTGCTATTTCTATTTTTAATGAGAACTGGACTGATTACATTTTAAAAGATTGCAAGTCGAAAAGTAAATATGTTATTGGGTATAGACAGGATTTTGATATATTTATTGATAAGATAATTTTGAATTCAAACGGCTGTGAGTTTACATTAAAAGAAAATGCTAATGAAATCGCAATTAAATCTCCACTATTAGGAAAATTTAACATAGAAAATCTTTCGATTGCTGCTACTCTTGCTTTAGCCAAAGGTATTAAACCTATAATTATTAAAAAAGCATTAGAAATAGCAACAGGGGCACCCGGCAGGATGCAAAAAGTAATTTTGAAAAATGGAGCTATCGGAATTGTTGACTATTCTCATACTCCAGATGCTCTTGAAAAAGCATTGCTCAGCTGTCGTGAAATTATTGAGAAAAGTGATAATCCAAAAAGTAAATTGATTTGTGTATTTGGCTGTGGAGGCGATAGAGACAAATCAAAGCGTCCAAAAATGGGAAATATAGCTACTACTATTGCTGATTTTACTATTGTTACTGATGACAATCCCCGATTTGAAGATTCTGAAGATATTATTGCAGATATTTTTCAGGGAATAAAGGAGGAACAAAAAGCCGGGACAATAAAAATTTCTAACAGAGCCAATGCTATTAATTTTGCTGTAAAAATATCTCAAAAAGATGATTTAATACTTGTTGCAGGCAAGGGGCATGAAAATTATCAAATTATAGGGAAAACAAAACATCATTTTAATGATGTTGAGGAGTTAGCTAAAGTTTAATACTATACTGACAAATTTAAGATTTTTTAATACGTTTATAGAACTAACCATAACAAAATAATTATCGATTTTATTCAGAAACAATATATGTAGAGACAAGTCTAAGAGCTGTCCCTACGCTTATAAAATAAGGCAGATGGACTCTATCTTTTTTCTTTTTCAAAGAACATTAAACATTTATAAATCTTTGCAAAATGCAAACTTAGAAAATTTTCAAATGAAATGCAAAAGTAGTCATCCGATTACTCGCAGTCATCGGATGACTTGACAAAACTTGCACTTTCCAAAAGTGTTTTGGGCTTTCCGAAAGTTGAAAAGCAGGGCAGTGGAATGGACTGCCCTGATTGTTTGTCTAAATCAATACATTACTTAATTCTTTGACCATTATCTGCTAAAGTTAAAATAAGTATAAATCGCTTTTCATTAATCTGAACGATAAAATTGTACATTGTCTCTTTTAATTCTTTAAAGTCAAGGATGATAGCTCCTCTTTTATACTCATAACTATATAAAGGAACGTCAGTTCCCTGTTCTGCTACAAATACTTTGACTGAATCGCTGTCTTTTAATTTTGTTATTTCAAATTTAATATTATCTTGTATAGTATCAATATGAAAAATTATTTCATTTTCATTAAATTTGTATGTCATTCTCGAATCAGGATAAGCATTATCTTTTATGTAAGTAAATGCAAAACCTTGTATAGTATTTGTGTCTATTTCAACTTTATACCTAAATGTA
>CAZCHH010000001.1:0-106463 GCA_964498585.1 uncultured Hyphomicrobiales bacterium | reverse complement strand
TCCATTTGTACCTGCATAAATTAGTGAATCATCAATTGCTAAACTGGTTATAGAAAAATTAAATAAGCCAGAACTAATATCAGTCCAATTCATTCCATTATCAGATGACAAAAATATTCCAGAATTGTTTGTCCCTGCAAATATATAGTTCTTATAAACTGAAATAACATTTACAACTGAATCAGTTAATCCATTATTAGCTTCATTCCAAGTATTTCCATTGTCAGAAGTTGAAAAAATGCCGTTACCTGAAGTTCCAACATACAAAATATCTTCACAAAAAGCTAAACTTAAAATATTTTTATTAACTAAACTATCAGAAATGTTGTTCCAAGATTCACCATTGTTTGAAGTATAAAAGCATCCATTATTTGTTCCAGCAAAAATCATTGAATTTTTAAATGCTAATCTAATTTTTCCTGCATAAGAAGGGAATCCAGAACTTGTAGGGTTTATTAAAGACCAGCTTTCGCCTTGATTAGAAGAAATATATAATTTACCAATGCTTGTACTAAAATATATTTTACTTCCATATTTTATTAAATTAGTAGTTGTTAAATCGCTTATTCCGGAATTTGATTCAGTCCAATTTCCACCATTGTCAGTTGACATCAGAACACCTTTTAAATTTGTTCCAATGAATATTTTATCATTCTCTTTTATTATGCCTCTAACTTCAATTGAATAATCTAAATCGCTATTTAGACATTCCCAGTTTTCACCATAATTAGAAGATTGGAATACTCCGTTATCGGTGCCTGCAAATAAATTATTGCCATTCAAATATAAACTAACAATATTTGAAGAAGCTAATCCGGAATAACAAGCAGACCAGCTAATGCCTTTATCAGTTGATGAGAATAAACCATATTTTGAGCCGGCATATAGTTTTGAACCATCATATTCCAGACTATAAATATTGTTATTTTTATAAATTGGTTTAAGTAAATCTGAACTAATAGCAGACCAACTTTCTCCGCTATTCGTTGAAAAGAACACTCCCCCATTTAATGTACCAGCATAAATATCATTTTCTTTAATAATTATTTTATTTACATACAAACTTGTAAGACCATTGTTAATTTCTGACCAGCTTTCGCCTTTATTTGTTGAGTAAAAAACACCTCCTGTGTATGTTCCAATGTATATATCTGAATTATTTATTGCAAAACTAGACACATAGTTATTATTTGGAGGAGTGGAAAACATAGACCAACTTTCGCCATTGTCAGTTGATATATACAAACCACTGTAATATGATGCATAGACACAATTTTCAATTATAGTAATATTAAAAACGTGTTTAATATTAGCATTTGCATTTACTTCTTCCCAACTTTCGCCGTAATCTGTCGATTTAAATATGCCAAGATTTGTTCCAATATATAGATTTTGCCCAGAACCTGCAATACTGGTAATTAAATAATTCTTTAAATATGGAACTAACTCCCATTTATCTCCATTGTCTGTTGTTTTAAATAAACCTAAATTACTACAAGCAAAAACATAAGAATGCAAAATAGCAACGTTTGTAATATCTAATATTGTTAAACCATTATTTACTGAAGCCCAGCTATTTCCATTATCAGTTGACCTGAAAATACCACAATTTGTTCCAACAAAAATATTATTACCGCTAATTGCTATTGATTTTGTATTTAAACCATGCATCGGCTGATACCAGTAATCTGAAGCACTTAAATTATTGTATATTATTAATAATAAAAATATATAAAGTTTTTTCATAAAATACCTTTGTTTTACACTTGAAATCTATTTTTTATAAATTAAATTTATTATCTTATAATGATAAAATTCTTATTTTGTTTGAAAGTATTATTTTCTATGCAGCAATGATATAAACCGACAGGCAAATCTGTTGTTGAAATTGTATAATTGAGATTTGCATACACTTCTGCTGTGTTTATTCTTTTTACTTCTATACCTAGATAATTTAAGATTGTAATTGAACTTATCTTTTGATTCTCAGAGTTTGAAAGAGTTATATACTCGGATGCTGGATTTGGATAAATTTGAAAATTTGAATTAATCTGGTCTTCTACTCCAGTTGAACCTTCTGGGTCAAATATGTAAAAGCCGTAACTGTAACCAGCTCCATTATATCCGGCGGACCATAATTTACCATCTTTTTGTATTTCTAACAGTGCTTTATACCGCCAATTATCACTTGCGGTAGCAAACTTAGGCACGTCAAATCTTGTCCAAACACCTTTAGTATCTAATTTATAAAGATATGGAGTTTTGAAACCAGTAATCCAAATATTATCTGAACTATCACGTCTCATCCAATAAAGATACAAATCAATTCCCGGTGTTATAATACGCTCTATATCTCTAATATAATTATCTGAACTAAAATTCTCTCCATCAAATCTCAATATTTGCATATTATGATTTGTTGCATAAAAAACATTTCTTGAATCAATAGCTAAATCAGAAAAGTATCCATAGCCATCTGGAAAATCCCAGGTAGTAAACTTTTTCTCTAATTTTTCATCTTTGATAATGTAACAGGTATCTCCGTTTACCAGCCACACTCTATTTAAATTATCAAAAACAAAATTACATAAAGATAAAAATTCGAAATAATCTGCTGTTATAAATACAGTTTCAAATCTATTATTAGTATATTTACATAAAATTCTGTATTCTTTTGAATAGACAGAATCTTTTATTTTAAAACGAGTATGCAAAAACATCCATATACCGCCATTATTGTCTTCTTTTATATTGTAAATAGTTCTATTAGAATTATATATATAAGTATATGCATTACTATCTCTAACATAAATCTGACTAATAATATAGGTTGTATCTGGGGTTACGTTAAAAATGCTATCTTGACTGGAAAACCACAAATTACTCTTTGAATCATAAAATAAATTTAGTATATCTGAATCCTTGTAAATATTATATAATGAATCATTTTTCAAGCATTTCCAAAAATCCTTCTTTAAAATATGTAACCATTGTTTTATTTTTTGGTCATAAATCATTAACAAAGTATCAGACCAAAATCTTAATACTATTGTAGAATCGCCTTTTATTATTATATCATTAATTTGTAACACCCCATAGCTTTCATTTATGTAATCGTATTGAAGAATATCTTCTTGATACAAAAGTTCCCAACTTTGAGAAAATAATTCTGATGAAATAAATATTAAAAAGAAAATTAAAATTTTATACATAAATTACTCCAAAATTAGAATTATCGGACGATTTAAAATCGTCCGATAATTTAAAAAAAATTTTTAAAAATCGCAAGTAGAACTGCAGGGATATTCGCAAGGCGGACCAATCTCAAATCCTCTTCTAATAACTTGAAACCTGTTATTTACAGAATCCCAACAAACATAAACAGTTTCGTTACAACTTCTAATTAAATCATCGCATTTATTCATTTGCCAAGTAACAGTATAGGTTCCATCTTTGTTAAGTCTTGTATAAATTGTCCAGCCATTATAACAAATGGCATCGTAAATTTTTAGCAGACATTCTCCATCTGGACAATCTGGAACTCCAGTATGTCCAGTCCAAGCGATAATATATGGGTCAGTTGCAATAGCTATCAAAATATTATCAACAATATCTGATGCATTATTTTCAAAATCTAAATAAGAACAAGGTGCTAATACAACAATATCTGAAAGTGCTATACAATGATAGCCATCAATTTCTGCATAACAATACCTATATTCATAGGTGCATCCATTATAGGTTAATGTTTTCACGCCAGAATCAGTCCAACCAGCACCAGGAGGACAAGCACTTGAATTTGAATTTACTATAAGCATTATAACTAATGCTGCGAAAATTAACATTGCTTTTTTCATAAAAAACTCGTAAATTAGTATATAAATTAATTTATTAATTTACCCCTGCTTTTTAAAGTGTCAAGTTCCAAAAGGCGGGGGATTTTTTCTTTCTATAAAAATAATATTCCTTTTCTTTATCTATTTTTTCGTGATTATTTCAACAATTTCAATATAAAAAAAAATGAAATATGCAAGAAAAAATAATTTTTTTTAAAAAAAATATATTTTAGATTTTAATACAGGCAGAAATTCTTCCAGCTTGCAAATAAATAAAATCTGTAAAATCAGGTAAATCCTTTAAATCTGTGGTTCAGACTTTTATTTTCGCACAAGTTTCCAGGGCTTTGCGAAAGCTTCAAACTAATTAATACCCTACCAACATCAATTTATATGAACTTGTTTTTCCTGCTTTAACAGTAACAATATAAGCACCTCTTGGCAGTTCTCCGACTGAAAATGTAAGTGTTGCCCGCATATTTCTAATATCATAGTCTATTGTATTTTCTATATCCTTTACTTTCATTCCCATTATATTATATAAACTGACTTCAAGCTGCTCAGTAACATCATAATATAGGAAAAAATCAAGTGTTACTTGTTGTAAAGCCGGATTTGGATAAATATTAAATATATGAACATCAGGCATTCCGGGGGTATTTGAATTAATCTGGTCTTCTACTCCAGTAGAACCTTCTGGGTCAAATATATAAAAGCCGTAACTGTAACCACCCCCATTATATCCGGCAGACCATAATTTACCATCTTTTTGTATTTCTAATAATACCTTATAACACCACTTATCTTTTGCAGTTGCAAACATTGGTACATCATATTTTGTCCAAATTCTATCATTATCCAATTTATAAAGATAAGGTGAATAAAAACCTGTTAACCAAATGTTATCTGAACTATCACGACGCAACCAATATAATTGCAATGCATCACCTTTACTTATATATCGTTCTATGTTCTGCACATATTTGTCTGTAGTTAAACTATCACCATCGTACTTAAATAAAAGTAAATCCGCATTGGTTGCATAAAAATTATTCTTTGAGTCAATTACTAATTCAGAAAATTGACCATATCCCCTTTCAGCATCATAAGTACTAAACTTTTTCTCTACTTTCCCATCTTTAACTATATAGCAAGTATCTCCATTCACAACCCAAACCCTATTTAAATTATCAAAAACGAAATTGCATTTAGAAGCAAACTCATACCAATTTGTAGAAATAAAAACAGACTCAAATCTATCATTAATGTATTTACAAAGTATTCGATGCTCTTTTAAATAAACAGAATCCTTTATCTTCACACGAGTATGCAAAAACATCCATATATCGCCATTATTGTCTTCTTTGATGTTGAAAATAGTATTGTAATGTCCTACTGGATAAATATCACTATAATCATTATATTCTTTTACAAATATTTTATTAATGATAAATGCTGTATCTGGCGTTACTTTAAAAACATCTGTAACTTTTTGAAATTGGGGTGGAGCATTGAACCACATATTTCCTTTTGAATCATAAAATAGATTTCGTATTTCTGAATCTTTGTAAATGTTATATAATGAATCATTTTTCAAGCATTTCCAAAAATCCTTCTTTAAAGTGTGGTGCCACACCTTCGTTTTTTGGTTATAAATCATAAGGAGTGTATCTGAATCAAATCTTATAATAACTGTTGAATCACCATTTATTATAATATCTTCAATTTTTAGCAAGCCATAGCTTTCATTTATGTAATCGTATTGAAGAATATCTTCTTGATACAAAAGTTCCCAACTTTGAGAAATTAATTCTGATGAAATAAAAATTAAAAATAATATGATTAGTTTTTTCATAGTAACTCAGTGTTTTGTTTATCGTTATCATTAATTAAGATTAATTATATTTACTTCTTCTAATAATTTCCTGATTTATTAAGGAAATTTCTAAAAGTATTGAACAATTTCATTGTAGGAAACAGGTATAACTGTTTCCTACAATGTCTTAAACAAGTTCTATTAATTCTATATTTTTTTTTATTTAA
This sequence comes from uncultured Hyphomicrobiales bacterium, assembly GCA_964498585.1. Lineage (GTDB taxonomy): Bacteria > Bacteroidota > Ignavibacteria > Kapaibacteriales > UBA2268 > JAAYJM01. The sequence continues at coordinate 100,584 of CAZCHH010000001.1, read as the reverse complement.
ATAATAGAATTATTATTCACAATTTGTATGACAGGGATATTCGCAATCTGGTCCAGACTCAATTCCTTCTCTTGTAATTTGATACTTTTGATTTACTTCATCCCAACAAATAAAAATAGTTTCATTGCAACTTCTAATTAAATCATCGCATTTATTCATTTGCCAAAGAACTGTATATGTTCCATCTTTATTTTTTCTTGTATAAATTGTCCAGCCATTATAACAAATGGCATCATAAATTCTAAATGTACATAAAAATCCATCGGGGCAAACTGGTATTGTTAGGTAACCAGCCCATGTATAGATAACAGGATCGGTGCATATAGCTATTAAAACTGCATTAGTAACTTCTTGTGCATTATTTTCAAAATCTAAATAAGTACAAGGTGGTAAAACATTAATAAATGACAATGATATACTATGAATTCCATACAAAAGACCATAACAATATGAATACTCATAAGTGCAACCATTATAGACAATAGTTTTAATACCAGAATCTGTCCAGCCATCTGGACAAGCACTTAAATTCACATTAGCCATAAACATTATAGCTAATGCTGCGAAAATTAACGTTGCTTTTTTCATAAAAACCTCGTAAATTTGTAATATAAATAGTTAACTGTTTGCCCCTGCTTTTTTATCTCGTAAATTTGGAGCAGGGGATTTTTTTCTATTCTAAAAATAATATTCCTTTTCTATATTTTTTCTCATTTTTTTCTTGATTATTTCAACAATTGCAACATAAAAAAAAAAAATGAAATATGCAAGATAAAAATATTTTTTTCCAAGTCATGCTATGTTATCCCGCAGGGATTAAATTATTGTAGTAAATGTTTCCGTTCCCAATATTATCCCGCCAGGGATTAAATTTTGCAAACAAATAATGTAATCCCTTGCGGGATAAATCGGTTTTGTTGTTTGATTTTTCTACAATAATCTAATCCCTGTCGGGATAGAAGAAATATCTTAATTCCCCTCTTGAGAGGGGCAGGGGTGTGTTCTTTCCTCTTTATCTTACCACTACAAAACTCTTCGTTACTCTTCCAGTTTGGTTTACAAAAGAGCAATGATATAAACCAACTGGCAAATCTGCAACCGAAATTGTTATTTTGCTATTTCCAATTAATTCAGTTTGTTCAATTCGTTTAATTTCCATTCCGAGAGAATTGAAAATTGAGATTGAATTTATATTTTGACCTTCAGGAATAGATAAAGAAATTTCATTTGCAGCGGGATTGGGAAACATCGAAATTTCATTATTTCGAGAAATATTTTCTTTAACATCTGTTATTCCGAAATCTGAAAGTTTTGCACGATAAAAACCACTTTTATTCATTGTAGATGCAAATAAATATTTATCATTGTATGTTAATGAAAAAATTGTTTTTGTATTTAAAGGCGGAGTGGTTTTTAGAAAAGTATCACCGCCATCTTGAGATAAATATAATCCTTTTGATGTTCCAGCTATAACATTTGAACCGATTGTTAAAAGATGTTCAATTTTTGCATTATTAAAATCAGTATTAAGTATATTCCAGTATTCACCATTATTAGTTGAGTAAAATAGTATACCGTTTAAAGAACCAGCAAAAAATTTATCTTTACACCTTGTTAAACTTAGTATTTGTCTAATTTCCATTCCATCAATATAATGAATCCAACTATCGCAATAATTTTTGGAATGAGCTATTCCATAGCCATAAGTTCCCAAGTATATATCATTACCGTCAAGAATCATTGCTCTTACATCTGGTTCAAGAAGACCATTATTTTTTTCTCTCCAATTCATACCTAAATCTGTTGTAACAAAAATACCCGAACCAGGAGTTGAAGCAATTATTAAACTATCTTTAATAATAAAATTATTAGCAAATATGTTAGCTAAATAAGGGTCTATATATTGCCATTGAAGTCCGTAATTTGTAGATAAAAATAATCCACTAAAATATGTTCCTATAAAAATATTTGAATCTTTTAACGCAATACTAAGAACGTTTAAATCAAATAAGCCAGAATTTCTTTCAGACCAACTTGCACCATTATCAGTAGATAAAAACACCCCACCTAATGAAGTACCTACATAAATACTTGTATCTCTAATTGCACAACAAGTTACTGTTATACTCAAAATTCCATTGCTTATTCCAGCCCAAGAATCACCATTATTTGAAGAGACAAATACACCGTTTCCAGAAGTTCCTGCATATATACTATTTTCATTAATTGCCAAACTTAATATAAAATCGTTTTTTAAACCAGAATTAATTTCAGTCCAGCTTTCTCCGTTATCAGATGAGCGAAATATACCTCCACCTTTCATCGCTGCAAAAACAAAATTGTCTTTTATAACAATACTACTAATCCAATAAATAGGACCAGACGATATTTTCGTCCAGCGGTTGCAATTATCGGTAGAACGTAATATTCCTGTTGTTGTTCCAGCAAATATAAAACTGTCTTTGATGGCTAAGCATTTAACGTTATTATAAGTTGAATCATTAATTAGCGAACTCCAGTTTTTGCCATTATCAGAAGAACAAAATACTCCTTCTTTCATTGTACCAGCGAACATTAGTGAATCTTTTATAATAAGAGCATAAACATCTAAATTTGTTAAACCAGAATTTAGTTCGACCCAAGTTTCTCCATTATTTGATGTTGAAAAAACTCCTTTACTGGTCCCAATAAAAACCATTGTGTCTTTTATTGTAATTACACGTTTACTTGAAGATGATAAACCTTTATGAATAGCAGTCCAATTTTCACCATTATTTGTTGAATAATATACTCCACTACCATCTGAACATGTATAAATTTTGTTTCCGTATTTTACAATACTTACATAACTTAAATTATATGATAGACTGTCAATCAAAAACCAAGTTTCACCTTTATTATCAGATTTATAAAGACCGGCAGAAGTGCCAGCAAAAACCATATCTTCATAAGCTAACAAAGAGTTAATAACGCCACCATATGGACCATTGCAGCGTTCCCATTGGGCATATAATGAATTATATATAATCGTAACAATTATGACTATATAAATTATTTTTTTCATAACAAACTCTGAAAATGTGAAAAAATTTTTAAAGTAAGTCATCCTATATTTTATTGCTATAAGATGACTAATAGAGAAACACATTGAGTTAATAACAATTATCAAAGCACATTGGTTCTAAAGGAACATAAAAAGGTTGGCAAACATAATAATCTGCATTGGGATAAATTGCTGGATCCCAATATCTTGTTATTGGATGTTGTATTATAGGATTTCCAAGCTCATCGTAAACAATATTTTCATCATCATCATAAACATAATCCCAGCATATAACAACTCGAGCTGTATCGCAAGGTCTTGGAATTTTATTACATGGTTCACTTTTGTGCAAATAACCTTGATATCCTTCTTTATAGCAAGCTGGTTCATTTATAAACCAAAAATGAAAATTTTGTGGACATTGAGGTATATAAATTTCATTCCAAACAGTATTTTTTAAATTAATAATAATGTTTGATAAAAGGGAATCTCTTAACCTTTTTCTAATTTGAAACCAAGTACCTCCATGTTTTAAATACCAGCAAGGTTCATCAGCATATAGATTTGTAATACTTATATAATAATTCAATGTTAAAGCATCATAAAAATAACAATACTCGTAATGCCAAGTACATTGCAATTCATAATCTGCTTGTATTGGTCTCGTCCACCCGGTTGGGCATTGTGCATTTACATTCATATTAGCCATAAACATTATACCTATTGCTGCGAAAATTAACGTTGCTTTTTTCATAAAAACCTCGTAAATTAGTATATAAATTAATTTATTAATTTTCCCCTGCTTTTTAAAGTGTCAAGTTCCAAAAGGCGGGGGATTTTTTTCTATATTTTAAAAATACTATTCCTTTTTCTTTATCTATTTTATTTCTTGATTATTTCAACGATTGTAATGTAAAAAATAAAAATGAAATATGCAAGAAAAAAATAAAATTTTTTTATTTTTTCAATTCATGCGAACAACAAGTTGTTCGCAAGACTTTTTTCACTTCCACACAAGTTTCCCGTAGCTTTGCGAATTTACTGCTTTTCTTTAAACATCTGCAAGCGATAGAGTTTTGCATAAAGTCCATCTTTATTAATTAATTCTTCGTGAGTACCAATGTCATTTATTTTTCCGTGATGAAGAACTAAAATCCTATCAGCATTTTTTATTGTAGAAAGACGATGAGCTATAATAATAGCGGTTCTTCCAGCTAAAAGTTCGTTTAAAAGCGTTACAATTATTTGCTCGGTTTTAGAATCAATATTTGAAGTTGCTTCATCTAAAATAAGTATTTCCGGATTAGCGACCAATGCCCTGCAAATCGAGATTAGCTGCCTTTGCCCTGAAGATAAAGTAGCGCCGCGTTCTGCAAGTTTGGTATGGAAAATATCGCTGAAGCTGTCAAGAATGCAACCAATTCCATATTTGTTTATTTCTTCTTTTGCTGTCTCAATGTCCTTAGGAACGTCTTTTAAAAATATGTTTTCGTAAATTGTTCTTGAAAATAAAAATACATCTTGCTGAATTATTGCAATTTTCTCTCTTAAACTGCTTATTTTAAATTCTTTAATGTCCGTGCTGTCAATAAGTATTTTGCCATCATTAAAATCATAAAATCTGCTTAACAAATTAATAATTGTGGTTTTTCCTGAGCCAGTCGCGCCAACAATAGCCAGCTTCTCCCCTATTTTCACTTCGAATGAGATATTTTCTAAAACCTTTTTATCGCCGTCATAACTGAAATTAATATTTTTAAATTCAATTGCTTTTTTAAATTCATTAAATTCCTTAGCATTTTCTTTTTCAGGAATTTTTTCTTCAGTATCAAGCAAACCGAAAATTCTCTCTGAGCTTGCCATAGCACTTTGGAGCGTAGTAAATTTTTCTGTCAAATCACGAATTGGTCTGAAAAACATTTCTGCATACTGAAGAAAAGCAATCAAAATTCCTATAGTCATATAGCCGGACAGAATGTTTTCTGCAGAATACCAGATAATTATACCAAGAACAATTGTGCTTAGCATTTCGATTATTGGAAAGAAAACTGCATAATAAAAGACGGATTTGAGCCATAAGTTTCTATGAACGATATTTGTTTCATCATACTTTCCGAACTGCTCTTCTTCCTGAGTGAATTGCTTTACAGTTGAAATTCCTGTAATAAATTCATTGAATGCAGAGTTCAGTTGAGCAACTGTTTTTCTTATATCACGAAATACAACACGCACTTTTGTTTTAAAAATAAAAGTAACAGCAATTAGAACCGGTAGAATAGTTAGAGTAAGCAAAGAAAGTTCAACATTAATAAAAAACATATAAGCTATTATCCAGCCAATAAGCAGTAAATCCGCTATAATCATCACAACTCCGCTGGAAAACAGCTCATTAAGCACTTCAACGTCATTTGTAACGCGGGTAACCAAGCGTCCAACGGGATTTTTATCGAAAAATTTTAAAGATAATTTTTGAATATGAGTGAAAAGATTTTGCCGAATACTTAAAAGTACGTTTTGACCGACCCACTGCATCAGATAGGTTTGCGCAAACTGCAAAACTCCGTTTATTATTAAAACAGAAAAAATAAGAAGAATTATATTTAAAAGACCGTTCCAATCGGCAATAGAGATATAATCGTCTATTGCAATTTTGATTAAATAAGGACGAAACGGGAAAAGTGCGGAAGCAAGAATTGTTAAAAAAATTGCAAGGTAAGTTTGCCATTTATATGGTTTTAAATATATGATTAATCTTTTGAGTAGCTTAATATCTATCTGTCTGTATTCTTCATCTTGATGCATTGATTTCATTTATTCCAATATTAAAAATATAAAAACAAAATTAAGATTTTTTCTAATTTAATGTTGATAAAAAGGAAATAAATTAATAATTCAATTTACGCATTTTCCTATATGAGCAATGTAACTTGAATAAAATAGATTCATAACTCCTGCACCTTCGTAGTTTTTATTTCGTAATAAATATAATTCTGAAATTCAATAATTATTCTAAATAAAAAGATAACCATTTCTCTCTTAAATAAATTTGGGAGTTATTCTAATAATTAGAGTAACACCAAAATTTATTTAGCAGAAAAAAGCGAAATCATTCTTTACAAGGCAAATCTCTTAACTACTTTATTTTCCTTATGGAGCAAGTAGTTCTGAATTTTGCTAATTATCGCAAAAAGTTTTCATTCTGAGCGCAACGAAGAATCTCAAGCTCTGTGGTAACAAGTAGTTGTGAGATTCTTTGCTACGCTTCAGAATAAGAAGTATGCGGAATAACAAACTACGAGGATATGGAGATCTTAAGTTATGCAGTTGTTTATTCTGTCTAACATACAATCTGATGGCAAACCTCATCTTCTTTAGCTATTTCACTCAATAAATATTTGAATTTTTCTCTGCCATAAATGCAAGCAAAATAAAGTGGTGAAATCATTCGTTCCTGAAATGTGTTTTCTGGATATAAGAAATTTGAAATCTTTTTATATGTATCGTTAATTAGTTCAGATTTTTTTAGAATTGCATTTTGAGTTTTTTTCTTTAATTCTTCTATACTTTTTTGGATTTGATGAAGTGCTACTCCACTTGAATTGATTAATGAACTTTCGATTTCTCCAATTTCTTTTTTTAATTCTTCAAATTTTTCTTCAAGATTTTCACTTATTGAATTTAATTCAGAAATAACCTGATTATTGCTAAATTGTTGCTTAATTTCCTTTTCAACATCTGTCCAGTTTTTCATAAAAAAAGACGGATTTAGATTATACTTCTCAATTTTCCTCAATAAATTTAAATTTAGAAAACTTGCAAAGTGCCTTGGAATAAAAGCTGGCATATCAATTTGAAAAGCAGAGTAGAGTTCAGGAAGCTGAGCTGAATAACTAAGCTCGCTCGGTCCTCCGATATAAGCAACGTTTGGCAAAATGTAATCCTGACAGATATTTCTTAAAAGAACGCTTGGTGAAAAGTTTTCCGGATACTTTGCAGATAAATCCTGCAACTCGGTCAAATTTAAATTTTTATCTTCAAACTGAAAAGTATTCAAATCTGCATTAAATCTTATTTTGTGTCTATTATCGCCCTGATGATAAAAAAGATTTAAAATAAATGAGCGTGCTTGCAATTTGTAACCGTTTTCAAGTAATTTTGCATTTCCTTTTTCAATTATTTTGTGAGAAAATCCAATTTCAGATAGCTCCTTTTTAATTACTTCAGCAAAAGCACCGGATTTTCTTGCAACAGATGCGCGAAGAAACAGAATGCCGGATTCAGCAAAAAACTCTTGAAGCAACTTAATAAACGCTTCAGTCCATGGATTTCCTTCTTGATAAAATTTTTCTATATTTTCTTTTATTTCATGAAAATAAGGCAAATCCTTTAAAACATAAGAAATATTCTGAATAATTGCTACTATGCTTTGATTAAAGACCTTTTCTGAAACTGGAGTAATGTCTTCTTTGCTTAAATCATCAGAACAAAAGAAATGTTTTAAATTATATGCTTTATCTAATAAAACTGCCAGCGATGCTTCGAGCATATCGTGGTCGTTATCTTCAATCCAAAAAACTGGTATAAAATTATAATCAGCGTGATTTTCTTTTAATTTTTTTGAATAGCTTATTGCACTGCTGATTTTCAAAAAAGTATATAACGAACCGCCAAGGAATCCGACCTGTTGCCCAGTTGTAACCGTTAATGTATTGTTTTGTTCAATTTTTTCTAAATTAATATTTTGCTTTTCAGAAAGCGATATGCAATTCATTGATTGTTTTATAATATCAATGAGTTTATTCCTATTTTTAAATGAATTTGCTTTTACATTTAAAAAATTACTATTTAAATTTTGATTATTTGGAAATCTGTTTTTAATGAATTCATAATTATTAACAAAATCATTAAAAATTTTAGAAAATCCATTTAATTCTTTAATATTTATTTTTTCTATTATTTGCATAGTTTATTTATTTTAAAATCCAGTCAATACTCAATTTACCAAGAAAAGTCATAAAAATTCCGGCAAAAATACTTGCACCAATATACATCATAAGATTAAGAAAATCGGAATTATTGTAAAGATTGATTGAATCATTAGAAAAAGTAGAAAAGGTTGTGAAACCACCACAAAAACCGACAGTAAGAAATAGCTTTAAATCAGCAGAAACCAGGTTTCCCTTTTCGAAAAGCCCAAGGAAAAAGCCAATTAGGAAGCAACCAATCAGATTAACTAACAAAGAGCCAATCGGAAAACTTGTTATAAAATATTTATGAATTATGTGATTGGAAAGAAATCTTGAAACGGTGCCAATAAGACCAGCAATACCTACAATTAATACTTGTTTAAACAAAGAATACTCCCAGAAATAAAAAAAATCGTAGTAGGAGTTATTAGTCATTTTGACGGTTAAGGCGAACCCCATCACCTTTTCATTTACAAAATTAGGGATTTTTTTGGAGATTAAAAAGGGAATTTATACTTCAAAGCCATCTGATTTTACATTTTTTATCAATGTTAATGCGAATAATACTAATGATGATTGTATTCCTCTAATGAACAGATGCATTAATGAAATTAGAATTAAAAAAAAAGTCCAATTCAGATTACAAATTGGACTTTTTAAAAGATATTTTTAAATTTATTAAGAAACATCTTGAGCAACAAAAGGAATAAGAGCAAGATGTCTTGCGAATCGAATTGCCTTTGCTATTTGTCTTTGCTGATATGCAGAAAGCCCAGTAATCCTTCTCGGTAAAATTTTTCCCTGGTCGTTAGTGAATCTACCAAGAAATTTTGGATTAAGATAATCAATAACGCGAGATTGTCTTAAAGGATTATGTTTCTTTTTAATTGTTTTCTTATTGGGTCGGAAAGTATTTCCTGTTTGCATTGGGTGAATACTGCTCTGAATCATACTTTACTCCTTATTTCTCTAATTTGTTGTGTTTTTTCGAAGCGTTTCTTAAATCTATCTACTCTACCTGCAGTATCTACCAATACTTGTTTACCTGTAAAAAATGGATGAGATTTAGAGTCAATGTCAAGAACCATTTTGTCTGCTTTATAACAGGAACGTGTTTTAAATGATGAACCATCAGTCATAACTATTTCGACTGTATGATAATATGGATGAATTCCTTTTTTCATTTTTACCCTTATTATGATATGTCAATTTTTTCAATTTCAGAAGCATCTTTTACCTTGACAAAACGCTCAAGATAAAATAATGAACCTTTGTCTGTGTTCATTCCTTTTATTACTTTTACATTCAATCCAAGGTTTGATTGTTTTTTCTTTTTTAATTTGTCGCCAAAAGTTTGTTGTTTTGCCATTTTTTTTTCTTTCTAATATATTTTAGAATTACAAAATTATATAATTATTTTGTAATTTCAAAATAATATTTATAAATTTTTTGTTTTTCTCAATTATATTAGTAGTTTAGATAAAGATATATTAATTATAAGTAATTATATAGAAAAGCAATAACTTTTTATTAAAAAGTTATTTTATAAATCCAATTTTGTCTGTCAATCAGAAACGAAGATAGGTATCTCAAATGCTTTATCTAAATTCAGATTTACAATTTATTGAATTCTTTAATCTTAAGTATTAATAGAATTGTTAATATTCCTTATTCTTTTTATATAATAAAATTGTCTAATATTTTATAAATTTAAATAATTCATAATTAATTCTCAAAAAATATATTCCAGTATTTAAATTTGAAATATTTATTATTCTTGAATTGCTGTTTTCATTTAAAACAATATTTCCCAAAAGATTATAAATAGAAATATTATTATCTTTATTATAAATATTTGCAGAAATTTCAATATAATCTGAATATACTTTAAAATAATCTGAAAATTTCAAATCGCTGACAGAGTTAATAATATCCTCAGTAAACCATGCAACTACTGCATCTAAATCAAATCCGGAAATAGTAACATCATAATAAATATGAGAAGGATTTTCGAAAACAATTTTTGAAATATCAGTAATTTTTATATGAGTAATATAATCAAGCCCTAAATCTTCTATATCGAAACCATTTCCTCCACAATTTGCAGGAGTAAACGGGTTTGCTTTTCCAACTGTCGGGAAAGTACCAGCGCAACCATCAAGGGTAGTAGAATCGAAAGGAAACTCAAAATAGTTGATGCCATCTTTACTCACAGCAACTTTAGCCGGTTCAACAAAATATTTATTTATTGCAGGATTTAAAAATACATTTTCAAATATTGTAAAATCAATACCTTCGCCATTAAGTATTTTCGTATTTTTAATTCCTATTGTTATTTCTCCACCAAATCCCAAAGATAATATCTGGATTTCATTAGCTGAAGGAATGTTTATTGTTGCATTTGTATCTGGAAATCCAAAAACATTTTTTGGGTAAAACTCGCTTGATTGTCCGAAGTTTTGTCCTTCTCCGGGACTGAAACTATATACAGTATCAATAGTTTTGATTGAGTACTCTGAAAAAGCTAAATTTGTTGATAATATGAATAATAATAAGTATTTCATTAAGTAAGTTGATTAATTAATTTGTAAATAACTATTTAAATAACAAAGAAAAAATTAACTGGTAATTAATTATCTGCGAAAATGTCAAATGGATGTAATCTTTCTAAATCCTTAATTTTGTGATTTGGCAAGGAGTTTTGAAATTATAAGATTATACATTCAATAAATCGTCAATATGAAATTTTCTAATGTTTGACATAAATTTAAAAATCCTATCTGCTTTCTCAGAATCTTTCATTAAATCTGATAAAATAGCTGGTATAATCTGCCAGGAAATACCAAATTTATCTTTAAGCCAGCCACAGTAACTTTCTTTATCACCATCACAAAATTAACTCCAATAATAATCAATTTCTTCTTGGTCAATGCATTCTACAACAAAAGAAATTGATTCATTGAATTTATTTTTGCTTCTCCCATTAAGAGCCACAAACTTATTGCTATTTATTTCAAAAGAAATAACAACAGGGCTTTCTTCTAAAATATTAGAATGCTTAAAATTAAGCAGTAATATTCTGCTGCTTCTTTAGCTTGTCCATCAAACCACAAGAATGGATAAATTGGATTTTTCATATATTTTTTTTGAATGATGAGTAAAAGCATAGCTTTAGTGAAAGTTGCCTTCCCAAGAGCAACTTGGGAAGGAGGAAAAAAAAGTAAATAATAGAAATTAAAAAAAATTAAAGAATACTGAAGCCGATATACTCTCCCTTAAAATCACTATAGTCCAATTCAATTGAATTTACAATAGAACGTGAAGGTCCTTGCTTTAGGATACTTATCATTTCATCAACATTATTATCATCTCCTTCTAATAATACCTCAACATTACCATTTATAAGGTTTTTTGCATAGCCGGATAAATTCAGTGCCTGTGCGTTCCGATAGATAAAATAACGGAATCCGACCCCCTGAACAAAACCTTTAACTATTATTTTTACTTTTTTCATTTTTTAAAAAAATTAATACTACTTTAACAAAAATACTTACAAAATATAAAATATGCAATAATTCGTATAAAATATTTGTGAATTTAATTATTCAAATTTTGATGTGATATATTATATTGAATGTAATATACAAATAATAATTGAACTATAACGTTTTATCAATATATTTAAATTCAAATTAATAATAAATAAATATGCCGAACTACAAACCAATAGAACTGATACTAAATCCTCCTCCATATCATTGGGTTGGCAATGGATTTAGAGTACATAATTTTTTTCCACGCGCTTTGAAATCAAGCTATCGTATGAGTCCATTCTTTTTGCTTGATTATAATGCAAAAATGACTTATCCACCATCTAATGAGAAAAGAGGAGTAGGAGTGCATCCACACAGAGGTCTGGAAACCGTTACAATAGCATATCACGGTAAGATTGCTCATCACGATAGCGCAGGAAACGGGGGAGTTATTTCACAGGGTGATGTTCAATGGATGACTGCCGGAAAAGCAATTTTACATAAAGAATACCACGAAAACAGCTATGTAGAAAAAGGAGGTGATTTCCAAATGGTGCAGCTCTGGGTTAACTTACCTGCAAAATTTAAAATGACTGAACCAAAATATCAGGAAATCCCAAATTCATTGATGGGAAAATGTATTTTAGATAATAATAGTGGCTTAGTCAATATAATTGCAGGTGAATACAAATCGGTTAAGGGACCTGCGTATTCTTTTACTCCAATAAATTTATTTGATGTAAAATTAGAAGAAAATGCAAGAATTAATTTTAATTTCGATGAAAATCACAATACTGGCATTTTAATAATTGAAGGAAATGTTAAAATAAATAATTCTGAAACTGCAAACACAGACCAGTTCGTTTTATTCGAAAATAAAGCCAATGATATTGAAATTGAATCAATTGAAAAATCAACTGTTTTAGTGATGAGCGGTGAACCGATAAATGAAGAATTATTTCCTTACGGACCTTTTCTAATGAATACTGAAGCAGAAATAATCCAAGCTTACGAAGATTATCAAAAAGGTGTATTTGGATTTTTAGAAGACTAATTTTGCTTTGTATATGTTAAGAATTTAATTTATAAAAGAGCCATACAATCTATAAAATGATAGTATGGCTCTTATATCTTGACGTCATAACATCTTAAATCAAAATTTCTGTAATAATCTATAAAAATTAGATAATAATAACCACTAATAGCTTAATTATTCATTATCAATTATCATTTATTAATTATCATTTATTAATTATCATTTATCAATGTCCTATTCCTTTATAATAAAATCCCTCAGCTTTTAAATCTGCTTTATTTAAGCAATTTTTGCCGTCAATAACTACTTTAACATTAGTATTTTTTAGAATCTCTGAATCAATATTCAAAAATTCCTTATGGTCAGTAGCAATTATAATGGCAAAAGTATTTTTTAAAGCATCATTTAAATTATTTACAGTGTTTATTCCTGGGAAGTATGGGTCATAAATTATCAAATCAGCACCACTTCGACTGAGCAGTTCTTTAATTTTAATAGAAGGACTTTCTCTAATATCACCAACATTTGCTTTGTATGACATACCGAGCAATGCAATCTTTGTTCCTTTAATTGATTTTTCAAATTCATTTAAACCGATGCTCAATAGTTCAATTGTATAAAAAGGCATAGAATTATTAATTTCCCGGGCTAATTTTAAGTATTTATGGTCGAAACCACTTTTCTTAGCTCTTTCAATTAGGTAATATGGGTCAACAGGGATACAATGCCCACCAACACCGCAGCTTGGGAAATGAGGCATAAATGCAAATGGTTTGTTAGAAGCACCTTTTATTACGGTAACTAAATCAATACCGAGTACATCAAAAGATTTTGCTAATTCATTTACATAAGCAATGTTAATATCGCGGAAAGTATTTTCAATTATTTTTGTAGCTTCAGTTGTCTTTAAATCTGGCATTTCATTAACTTCATTAGAAATGAAACTACGGTAAAAATCAGCCAGCTTTTTTGTAGTTTCTTTACGAGTTGAACCGATATTTCTGGGTATATTATAAACATTCCAAACAGGGTCGCCGGGATTTATACGTTCCGGACAATGAGCGATATCAAAGTCAACTCCTGCGACCATACCAGAATTTTCTTCCAATATTGGTTTTACTACTTCTTCGCAAACTCCCGGATTGATTGTAGATTCAATTACAACCACCTGATTCTTTTGTAAATATTTCGAAATAATGCTCGAAGCAGTTTTTACCGGTTCCAAATCTGGAGTATAGTCATTTAAAACCGGAGTCGGAACGCAAACAATATAAACATCAGAGCCGCTAATTATTTCTGAATTACTCGAACATTCAAAATTAACTTCTTTTAAGTCGATACTGCACTGCTCATCATCAATTGGGCACTCTCTTTTTTTTATTTGTTCAATTTTTTCAACGGATAAATCAAAGCCAACTACTATATGCTTTGTTTCCCTTGCAATTGCACAGGCGAGTGGAAGCCCTACATAACCTAATCCGATAACAGATATTTTCATAAAATTACTTTATAGTTTAAAAAAAAGTAAGTTACAAAAATAATAAAAAATCATAAATCATATATTTTTTTTACAAAAAAAATATGATTAAACTCAATTCATTTTCTATTTGTAAAAAAGAATTTATAAAAATGTATAAGTTATTTGTTGCTTCAAAGCTTCAGCCTCTTTGATATTGTTGGCTTTCTTTTCACCTTTTAAATGAAATGCTAAGTTGATTTGATTTGTTTTTTGAATTAAAATTAATAATAATATAATTTTCAGTTTATATAAGTAAAATAATCTTCTTCAGAATCAATATGGATTTGAAGAACGCCAGCCCGAACAAGCTGCACCAAAATGCGCTCAGCACGTCTTTTTGAGATATTGACTAATCTCGCAAAATCTTTCACAGTTGCTCTTTCGTAGTTTTCAAGGTAATTAAAAAGTCGCTTTTCTCTATCGCCAATACTGATTGTTATGGGTTTTGAGTTTATATTCTGCCCGGCAAGAACTTTGGTAAATTCACTGCTAGCTACAACGCATTTAGCACCTACTCTAATATATGTTATGCTTTTAGAGTTTTTTTCATCTGGGTCTGATTTTATTTTATGAGGTCTCAGATTACTTTTTTCAATATAAATTGCAATTATATCTAATTTAAAAATATGAATAATTTCAATTTTAGGTTCAACTGGAGGATTAATAAAAAATTCACAAATTTTTTTAATTTCGTTTACATCTGCCTTTTCGCTTTCCACTCCAACTACTGTTCCGTCATCATCGACACCAAGGAAAAGCCAGCCCCCAAGAGTATTTGCAAAAGCAGCTATTTCCTTTGCAATTTTTAATTCAGAAGAGATTTTCCGTTTAAATTCTACTTTTGAACTTTCTCCGCCACTAATAATTTCTAATATTTCTTTTGGCTGCATATCAAAAAAATTTGTGTTTTTACTATCTTTTTATTAAATAGTCTTTTTTTTAATGACGTTTTTCTTGCAACTTAATTTAGAAAAATAATGTTTAATTAAATAAATGGTAATCTAAATGAAAAAATCAATAATTTACTCGGTTTTATTAATTGTCTTTCTTGTTAGTAATTTGTTTGCACAGGAGTGGAACAAAATTGATGGCTTTTCAAACTATATAAATACAATATATCAGGTTAAAAGCGACCCTGCAAAGTTATATGTTGCATCAAATTCAATTGAAACAGATTATTCTGCTCTTAATATTACTTTTCCTATTATTGGTAACGGAATGCTAATTAGCAATGACAGTGGAAAAACATTTTCAAATCTGCAACTTGACCAATTTGCTATTTATAATATATTTGAAGTAGAAGCAACTGCCGGACTTATTCTCGCATCTGCCCGAAAGTTAAGTAATGGTGGAATTGCTTATTCTTTGGATAACGGAGTAAACTGGTATGGAATACCTATGATGTGTCCTGGCAGCCGACAGATTATGAAAATCGTGCAAGATAAGAGTAATCCTTTAATTTTATATGCTGCTGCTTTAAACACAAATAACGGAGTAATTAAAACTGAAAATAATTTTGAAAACTGCACTGAATTAACCAATTTAAAATTTCAGGCACGCGATATTGCTGTTTCAAGCTTTAATGGCTATTTGTATGTGGCTGCTGATAATGGGAATATTCATCCTTTTTCAAGTGGAGTATATCGCTCAATCGATGGTGGTGCAAACTGGCTAAAAGATTCTTCCGGTTTAGAAGGGAAAAGAATTAATTGCGTTTTAGCTTCAAAAGAAAGTGAAAATCTTATTTATTGCGGTGCAGATTCAATTACTGCTGCCGGTGATGTATTTGGAGCTGGAATTTATAAATCAGAGGATTATGGCAAAACCTGGAAATTAGTTGCTGCTAACAATCAAAATGTATTTTCAATCGTTGAGCATCCTTCTGTGCCGGGATACTACGCCGCTGCCTGCGGGAAAGCTGGTGTTTTTATTAAAGGAAAAAACAATTCACAATGGGAAAACCACAGCACAGGACTACCAACTGAATTCCCTGTTACTACTGTTACTATACCTAATTGGGAGGTTGTTAGCCACAGCTTTATTGTTTTTGCCGGAACGCAAGGCGATGGACTTTATAAATCCAATAGAATTGTTACTGACGTTAAAAGTAATAATTTAATTTCTAATGATTTATTTATTGAAAAAATTTACCCCCAGCCATTTTCAAAGCAAGTTAATATTATTTGGAACAATCCAATAGCTCAAAATATTTCTTTTGAAATTAGGAATAGTTTGGGAAATATAGTTTTTTCAAATGCAAATATTTTTACAAGTGAAGGACAGCAACAATTTAACTGGTTGCCAAATTCAATTTCAAATGGAGTATATTTCTTATCTATAAGAACAAATCAAGCAAGTATTAGTGAAAAACTAATCTTTGTTGGAGAATAACTCAATGAAAATCGAATTAAACTCAGAAAAATCGAATGAAATGAAGGAATTAATCGAAAAATATTTGAATTTATATGGAAATGAAGAAACGCGTTGGACAGTTTTTGATGTAAACGAAATGGTAGAATTAGGAAAGAAAATAGTTGATATGGTTGAGGGGAATAAAAATAAAGAATTATAGAATTAGAAAAATGATAGATACACACGCTCATATAGATACAGAAGCATTTAACGAAGATAGAGATTTAATGCTGCAAAGGGCATTCGATTCCGGATTGGAAGCAATTCTAATTCCAGCAATAGAGCCGAAAAACTTCGATAACCAATTAGCAATAATTGAGAGTAATGAACGTCTTTGTGGTGGAATGGGAATTCACCCTCACAATGCTTTGGAAGTAAATGAATGCACTCTTGAAAGAGTTGAAAAATTATGCAAAAGCAAAAATATTGTTGCAATAGGAGAAATTGGGTTGGATTATTATTATGATTTTGCTCCAAAGGATGTACAAATCAACGCTTTCATTGAGCAAATAAGAATAGCAAAAAGGAATAATCTGCCAGTTATAGTGCATAATCGTGAAGCAGATGAAGATGTTTTGACTCTTTTAGAAAAAGAGCAAGACGGAACTTTAAAAGGAGTTTTGCACTGCTTTTCTTCAGATGTAAAAACGATGGAAGCTGCGGTTTCACTTGGCTTCAATATTTCTTTTACTGGGAATATTACTTTTAAAAAGACACATTTAGTTGAGGTAGTTGAAAAAACACCACTTGAAAGAATTATGCTTGAAACAGATTCGCCATACATTGCACCAGTTCCGTTACGTGGAAAACGGAATGAACCGGCTAATCTTCTTTATATAGCAAAAAAAATATCAGAAATTAAGTTAGAACCAATAGAAGAGGTAATCAAGATGACTTCACAGAACGCAAAGAATTTGTTTAAAATATTATCAATTTTATTGATTTTTTTTGTAATTCCTTTTACTTCTTTTGCTCAAACTGAAGTAGAAGAGTATTACGAAGATGAAGAAGAATTCTACAATCCTTATACAAAGTTCATAGGATTTGGACCATATTTTTCAACAAATACAATAGTTGATACTTACTATAAAAATGTCGGTGAGCAGGATATTTCTTATGACGGAATTTTTACTTATGGTGGAGCTGTATCATATTCACCAGAAGATTATGTAATCGTTGAATTAAGTTATTTATATTCAAAGAATAAAAAATCTAAAGAAAGACAGGAATTAGTAATGGGTCCTAATATTCACCATACATTTGAATTGGCAGGCAAATGGATTCCTAATCCAAACAGCAAAATCAATTTCTTCGGAGTTACTGGTGTTTCTTTGATTCTTAATTCTTTCAATCAAGGTAGTATTCGCGAAGATAATTCCAATAGGTTTGCTATAAATACCGGATTAGGGCTGATAACTAACTTTCCAATAGAAGGTGCCGGACTTTTCAATATAGTTTTAGAATGGCGGCTTAATTTTATTCTTGGAAAAACTGATGTTGCATATTATACCAAATTTGACCCATATTTCCCTGACGAGAATATAAGCACAGCTCCAGTATCTTCGTTCTTCTCAATGCCAAGAGCCGGAATTGTATGGTATCCAAATTTTTAGTGTAGTGCTTTTACAAATATATTATTTATATTAATATAATCATTCTCAATTGTAGTGAAGAATCTATTCAACCATCGGATTAACCCGATGGTTGATACGTTCTCTTATAGTCATACTATCAGCAAGTTGACAGCATGACAAAAATATTTTAATTGTGTATTAATTCGTTAAAAGACTTATTATCTTATGTCATTCCGAACCCCCTGATAAAGCAAGTACTTCATTTAATGGAGATGGCATAAATTAACACTGTCATTTTGAGCGCAGCGAAGAATCCAGAAAAATTTCTTTAAACAACTATCCTCTGGATTATTCACTTCGTTGCCAATGACATCTTTTCTTGTCATTCCTGTGTATGCCAGATTCCATCTTGGGGTTGCCAATGACATCTTTTCTTGTCATTCTGGTGTATGCCAGAATCCATCTTGGGAAAGCAAGTGAAATTGCTCACGATACATTTGGGCAAGCCCAAATGCTTCTTTGAAATATCTAATATAGAAAAGCAACTGCACAATTATAAGATGGATTCTGACATTCGTCAGAATGACGCATTAGTAATGTCATCTCCATTTAAATGAAGCACTTGCTTTATCAGGGGGTTCAGAATGACATACTTTTTTGGATAAATTGCGTGTAATACTTTAAGAGATAAATCTCCTAACCTTTTTATTTTTTAGGATTAGGAGTTCAACTTATATGTCAAAATAAAATAATTTTGTGTTTTAGTGGTATTTTTTTAATTTTAAAATATTTGAATTATGTGTGCAGTTGAAGAACATCTGAAAAATGGAAAGATTGGCAATACGTCTGATTTTGATTTAATTAACAAATATAATGAAATAAAGAATGAATTTGCTGACGTATTTTCTGAAAAGTTTTTTTTAGAAAATACTTATAAGCAAAATTTAGAAGCATACTATTTAAGTGAATTAGGTCTGCTTCTTCTTGATTTTCAAAAAAAAGAATATGAAGTAGATTTTTTGGAGTGCAAAATTGACTTTATTAAAAATACTCCAAATGGAGCTGCTTATTATAATTTAGCTTTTGTTGATGAAATCATTAAAAAAGAAATGAGCGAAAAAGAAAAGATTATAACTGATTTCGAAGAAATTATAAATAATTCTAATTCACGTATAGGAAATTTACTTTCTGCTAAAGATAGCGAAGAGGTGCATAAGATTTTTCCTAAGTTAGTTGAGTATATTTACCCAGATTTACAATTTGAGCAATCGGATTATTTGGAAAATACCTGGAATGAAATAGTCAGTTTCTTTAAAGAAGGAAAAATAATTGAAATAAAGAAAATTTATTCTACTATTGATTTTATAAAGAATGACAATGAGTTAAATGAAGAGCAACTGCAAGGAGAAATTAGTCGTATTAAGGAAATAATTTCAATTATAAATAAAGAAATTTCAGAGTTAAAAAACAGTTATCCGTGTACATTAATTCCTATTCTTACTGATGCAAATCTTCTTGCGGACGAAGTTGCAAAATATAGAGATGGTATTAATGTATTAACTGAAAAAAAATTTTATTTAGAAAATAAATTATATAATCTATTGATGCTTAATGACTATGGAACAATAAATCCAAATTAGGTTTATATTTTATTATTTTATTTCGAAATAACCATTCTTTTTAAAACCATTTGTGATGGTGTTTTTAGCATATAAAAGAAAGAACCAGAAGGCAAATCGTAACAGTTTATATTAAAGGAATATTTAGCCGGTGCTAATTTTTGCTCAAAAATTGTTTTTATAGTTTTGCCTGTTTCGTCTAAAATAATAAGTGAATAAATTCCTTCTTCGAGTATTTCAAAATCAATCGAAGTTTCATTTTCAAAAGGATTAGGTTTATTTTGAGAAAGATTAAGTCTGTTATTGGCATCAAACAATCTAATTCCACCTTCTTTACACAAATCAGTTAAATAAAAGATACCACTTTCAAAATTGATAACGACTTTTGTATTTGCAACAGGAAAAACATTGTTTAATTTTAAAACTGACAAAGTATCATTTCCAAGAGCAGCTTTGAATTTTATTTCATAATTATAATCTTCATTGCTTACTGGAATATCAAGAGTAATAGTACGAACATTATTAACAATTATATCTTTCTGAATTTCGCTTAATGGTTCAAGTAAGCTTGCATTAAAGGACAATTCAGCTTTTATTGATTTAAAATTTTCAGATAGTACATTTTGGCTATGTTTTTTAAATGATACAGGAATATTAATAATATCACCGGGGGCAGCACTACATTCACCGATTGAAATAGAAACAGTATCAATTGATGGTTCAATTCCTTCGCCATACAAGTAAAGCATACTTTCGCCACCATCAGCATTATGAATAAAAGAAATAACACCATTTTTCCTACCGATTGATTCTGGATTAAATCGAAAAGTAATATCCTTTTCTTCATTAGGCAGGAGAGTAAATGGCTCAAATGAATAAAGTATGTCAAAATGGTTATCGTCTGGGCCTTTTAATTTGATTGAAGAACAAGTAATACTCTTTATACTTATATTTTTAATAGCAGCAGTAATTAATGTATCTTTAAACTCCCCAAGTTCAACAGTACCGAAATTAATTCTGCTATTTTTTATATATAATGGTAAATTATAAGCATCAGCTTTAATTTCTGCTTTCAAAGAGAATTGAGAGAACACAATTTCTATATAGCAACTTCTTTCGCCACTCTGAAGAGGTGTAAATCTTATTTTTACTCCTTTCTTCTCTAAAGAGTCAAGCATATTTGCATTTTCTATTTTTAAAATCTGGAATTCATTAGCATTAGTACCTTCGATTCTTATACTTTTTATTGGATAGGCAAAAGAAGATAAGTTTTCTAAAAAAACGTTAAGAGTAGTATCAAAAGCAGTATTAACCTGAACAGAACCGAGGTCGAATGAATATGCTTCTGCTTTCTGTTTCACTATGCTGAAAAGGCAATCTGTAGTATCCATTTGCAAGTCTCTTTTATCGAGATTCCAAATTTTTGCAGTGCTATCCCAACTTGAAGTAAGAATGCGGCTTCCATCAAAATTCATAGTAACAAAAGGAACAGAATTAAAATGCTCTGAGAGTACCGCTTTAAGTTCACCTGTATTTCCATTCCAAATGCGGGCATGGTCTATACCGGAAGTAAGTAATACAAGTTCACTAGCACGGGTATAAAAGCCAGCACTATAAAGAGGAATCAAACCGCCGCTTTCGTCTTTGTGGGTTATCGTAAAAATTGTGTCTGCTTTTGCTTTATCCCAGACGGAAGCAACTCCATACCAGCTTGCTGTAACAATTCTGCTATCGTCCGGAGAAAATGAAGCGTAAGAAATTATTTCATTACTTTTATTAGCATCATAAACTTGAATTAATGCACCAGTATTTACGTTCCATAGTTTAGCTTTCCCGGAACTGCCGGCAGTAATAATTTCAGTGCCGAATTTGTTAAATGCTACGTGCCAAAGTTTTCCCTGTTGACAGTTAATATTATGAATTATTCTTCCAGTACTAATTTCCCAAATAATTACAGTTTCATCCCAGCTTGAAGTTGCTAACAATAAGCCATCGGGGCTAAATGCAGCTGATGTAACAACGTCATTATGCTTTTTAAATGTTCTAATCAAATCACCATCAGGGAAACTCCATAGTTTAGCAGTTGAATCTTCGCTTGCAGTTACAATTTGAGTTTCCTGCTGATTAAATTCTGCCCAAACAACAGATTTACTATGTCCTTTTAATTTCATTAATTCTATTCCACTATTAGAATTCCAGACTCTTGCAATTTTATCACTACTTGCTGAAACAATGTAGTTTCCATCTTTAGGATTGAAATTTGCGCAATTAACTGCACCTGAATGATATAAATTCTTTGTTTCGCCAATATTATTTGGCCATAGCTGAATAGCTCTAATTAGACATTCATCGCTTTCAACATCTGGGACTTGCCATAGATATTCAAGTCCGGTAACATCAATAGAAAGTGTATCCCAAGAAGCTCCTGCATCTTTTGACCATTCAAGTTGGATAATATCGTCTGGTAGCAAACCACTCCAAATAATTCTTGCACTGTCGCCAGCAATTAGTTTTTCAGCACAATTAGGAAATTCAAGATTTAATGTCCTTTCTAATGGCGGTGTATTAGGGAAACCGCCAGTCATTATAATTTCATTTCCGAGGCAGGCAGTAGAATTAATATTCAATTTAGAAAAAATTACAGATGAATCGCTTGGAGTATAAACAATCGAAATCTCTATACTATCACCATCTTTAAGCGTAACCTCTTCTCCCGGAGCTAAAGCACCTTCTAATACTTGAAAACGTATGTCATCAGTTGTATATCTCTTTATTACTATATCACCATTTAGAGCTTTCAAATAAACAAATAATTCTTTGCTCTGTGTAGGTTGAACAGCACTGAATCGTAAATAGTTAGGATTGCAAACAAGCATTGGCTTTAATCTTGAAGGAGCAATGAATGAAAAATCAACACTTAAATCATCTTTTAATGCTTTTATTGTATTTGAATAAATATCATCGCAAAATATCTCACTTATCCATTTTATAGTAAATGGTTTATAATTCCATAAGTAATTCTTAATAATCTCAGCAAAGTTACTCATTTTATATTGATTAACTATATTATCAAAATAAAAACCACCTGTTTCTTCTGCTATAGTCTTTAAATCCAAAGAAATTGTTTTTTCAAAAGAAATCACATTAACTGCAATATCATTATTTTTTGCAAATTCAATTGCTTCTGTTAAACCTGATATGTTTCCGCCTTCAGTTATGAATAGAATACTGCTTTTAAATTGTGAATTTGCTGCAATTTTTAAAGCTCCCGCAGGGTCATCAAGTAGCCCAACATCTAATCTTGAGCCACTACTTGCTTTTAATAATGAGAGTTGTTCATCTATTGTTTGTTTCTCGTTAGTATATTCAGTATTTAAATAACTGAACCAATCAAATGATGTAAGTGCTAACTCATTTTTTTCGAAATCTATTAATTCTATTAAATTATCCAAAAATTCACTTGCCAAATCTATATTTGTTTGCTCACCCATTTTAGAATTTAAAGCTAAGTCAACTGAAATCAATAAAGATAGATTTTCATAAGTATTTTGCTCTGGTGCAATGATATTAGTTGGAGCAATGTTAATTCCATTACTATTAATCTGAAAATCGTCTTTTGTCATATTTTGAATAGGAACTGAATTTGAATTTAAATAGAAAAGTTTTGCAGATACTTCAGGAAAATCATTAATGCTATATTCTAAAAAATGTAATGAGTTAGCATACAATAAACCTGAAATGCAACTCATTACAATTACACTTATTAAATTTCTAATTATTAAAGTCATCTGTATTTCCCCAACTTAACATTCTCAAAAATACTAATTTCTTCTGTTTTATTGCAAAAATAATACCAATTTTTTTGTTATTAACGCTGGAATTTTTTTAAATATACTATATCCTGAATAATTCATCCGATGACTTCCCAGTCATCGGATGAATAGATTCAGTAACGATATTAGAATTTAATAAAAATTAGCGAAAAAAACTTAGTTTTTTACAGTATTTTTAGCAAACTATTTATTATCAATTACTACTGAAAATATTCCTTAAATTTATGAATAATACAAGATATTTGTTAAGGTGAAATACATTTCTAACTGAAACTATTGTCTGGTTATGATTAATTAAGTGCTTTGAAAATACTAAATAACAAATAGTAAAAGTAGTATTTCAATGTATTTCTTCTCATACTTTTATCAGATGTATTATTCTGGTTAATAAAAATTCAACTCATTATTCTAAATTTTATAATTTTCTTGCATTTTTAAAAAAATTTTCTTAATATAATAACAGATTATTTTACAAAGTTAATTTTTAAAAGGCAGGAAGTCCTTTTTTCAATTATAAGAAAAATACTTTATTCAAATACAGATTGAAAGATATTTTATAACTTAATTATTATTAACAATTTGAGGTTTTAAACAATGAAAAAAATATTTCTGTTTATTTTATTTTTTCTATGCTTTTCTTCTTTTTTAAACTCTCAGGAATTCGGTAATTGGAAAAAAGAAAACTGGAAACAGGTTTTTAATGTTAGAGAATACTTCGACCCAGATACGCTAACTTATCCTGAAAGCTTAAAACAGTATTTAACAGCAACTAAATTAGAATGTGTAGATTCATTAAACTGTGCATTATTTTGCTGTGTTGGTAAAGGTGCTTTTATTTTTAAAACTACTGATGGTGGTATGAATTGGAAAATTGTTTTAGATAATGGAATTGTAAATAAATATGGAAATGTTCTTGCATATTCATTTCCATCTCCGGATTTTATAATAATTTCTTCTCAAGATGATGATATTCAAAGGACTTTAGACGGCGGCTTAACCTGGGATACTTTAAGAACTAATATGAATTGTGTATTAGGCCCATTTGATTTTGATAAGAATGGATTTGGAATTGCACATACATATTTATCTGAGCAGGATACTATTGTTTTAACTCAGTCAACTGACTTTGGTTCAACTTGGTCAGTGCTTGAAAATCAACCAAATTTTGATATTAAAATACAGCCCAAAATACTGTCAGATTCAGTAATAACATGTATATCTCATAATTTAGATTCAATGTTTTTTTATTTTTGCCGTTCAGAAGACAAGGGAAAGACTTGGAATCATTATCCTATAGTTAAAACTAAAAATCGTGAAAGCCCTGAAACATACTTTTTCTTAAATGATAAAGTTGGCTGGATGACTTTATTCCGTCCAGATTCTATATATTCACAGATTGGAGACAATATAATACTAAAAACTACTGATGGTGGAAAAACATGGCTAAAAAAGTTAGATAAACGTTTTGACCCTCCTCATGTACTTTTAAGTATTGAATTTGCAGATTCATTTAAAGGAATGTGCCCGAGTAGAAGTCTTTTGTTAGTTTATACTACTGATGGTGGTGAAACATGGATACAGGATTCATCTTTTATTTTAGATGATATCATTAGTATGGTAACATATTTAACATTTCCTACTCCAAGAAAATTTATGATAAGCACTTTTGATGGTAAAGTCTTTAAATATGATGAAGATGGGTTTTCAAGTGTTGAAGAAGAATTAGAAAATATTAACTCTTCTCAAGTTTATCCAAATCCGGCATCAAGCAAATTTGAATATAAAATTAATTTGAATTATCCGCAGTCATTTAAAATCGAAATATTTGATATATTGGGCAATTCTGCGTTACCAGCAATAAATTGTTTTTCAGAAGCAGGCGAATGTTCACAACTAATTGATATATCATGTTTGCCTAAGGGTATGTATTACATAATTACAAATGCAAACAACCAACGAACAGCAACGAAACTGATTAAATCAGAATAAGTTTTTCAATCTCCTTCCCAAGTTCAACTTGGGAAGGAGAAAACTATTCATTGATTTATTTCCCCAATTCCAAAATAAGCGGGCAATGGTCTGAACCTTGAATTTCCGGGAGCAGATAGCAATTTTTCACATTGTTTTTTAGATTTTCAGAAATAAAGAAATAATCAATACGCCAGCCGACATTATTTTCTCTTGCACGTCCACGCTGGCTCCACCAGGTGTAATTATCACCATCAGAAGTGAAAAGCCGAAAAGCATCTAAAAATCCTTTTTCCACGAGGACATCTAATTTCTCACGTTCAACAGGTATGAAACCAGATGTACCCACGTTTTCGTTAGGTCTTGCAAGGTCAATTTCTTTATGGGCAGTATTATAATCGCCAGTTATTATAATATTCTTTTGAGTCCTTTTCAATTTCTCTAAATATTCAAAAACAGCATCATAAAACTCAAGTTTATAATCTAAACGTTCATTATCCGCATATCCTTTAGGAAAATAGATATTTAGGAGCGAAAATCCATCATAATCCGCCTGAAGAAAACGTCCTTCAATATCGAAGCGTTCAATTCCAATACTATCAATTACCTGCTTCGGTTGTTCCTTTGTAAAAATAGCTACTCCACTATAGCCCTTTTTTGTTTTGCTTGAGTTATAAAACGATGTATATCCCGCTGGCTGCCTCAAATCTTCATTTATTTGAGATAAATCTGCCTTGGTTTCCTGCATACAAACAATATCCGGCTTCTCTTTTTCGATAAAAGCAAAGAGTTTGTTTTCTCTGCTTATTGTATCATATTTCTTGCTTGGATTCTGTCCTACAATAGAGCGGTATCCATTAATATTCCAGCATAATATTTTAGTTTTTTTCATATTTTTCAATCATAATTTTAACATAATGAAAAATACAAAGTTTTATTTACATTTACAAATTTATTTAGATTTCAGCAGGTTATTTGCTAACAACTTTTAGCGACCAGCACTTTGGTGGTTATTGGTTATATGCCATTCGTTATGTACTTATCTTTCCTAATTGATAATATCAATGGATATAAAGTAGTAGTGCATTATAAATAACATAATGTCCAGTACTTCGTGTTACCAATAACATCTTTTCTTGTCAAACAGGCGTATGCCAGAATCCATCTTTGAAAAGCAAGTGAGCTTGCTCACTTTTTAGTTACATTTGGGCAAGCCCAAATGCTTCAGTGAAATAGAAAAAATTCAATAGCAGTTAACAATAATAAGATGGATTTTGACATTCGTCAGAATGACACATTTAGTGATGTCATCTCCATTTAAATAAAGGTCTTACTTTATCATTAGGTTCAAAATGAAAAAATTGTATATTAAATTTTATGAAAAATAAAGGACTTAAATTGTAAAACTTTTTCTGAATATATTTTGGTAGAATAACGTAAAAATTGTATTTTAATATAATTAACTTTATTCAATATTGAAATTGAATAAAAAATATTTCATAAAATAGGAGAAAATATGAAAAAAATTAATCTATGCATTATAATAATCAGTTTTTGTGTTTTAAATTATTTTGCAATTTCTCAGCCAGTTATAAATATTGAAAAAACTGAACAAAAAGGAACTGCTTCAATAAATCAAGAGGAAATAATAATTCAGGCAATCCCATTGCCAAATCATAATATTCAGCCAAAATATATTAAACCAGTCTTTCTTGATAATAAAAGAGAGTATTATAATTTTTTGCAAAAAAATGATGTTTTAAAAACAATGGGCAAAAATTCATTGTTGCAAAATGGTGAATATTCTGCTTATGTTATCGATACCCGCGATGAATCAGTAGAATATTTAGAGCCGGTATTTTCACTTTCTGAAAC
The DNA here is from genome assembly GCA_964498585.1 of uncultured Hyphomicrobiales bacterium. Classification (GTDB taxonomy): domain Bacteria; phylum Bacteroidota; class Ignavibacteria; order Kapaibacteriales; family UBA2268; genus JAAYJM01. The sequence continues at coordinate 73,205 of CAZCHH010000001.1, read as the reverse complement.
TGCTCAAAATGCTTTGCAAATCGTTCCGCTTTGGCTTGAAAATCAATTAGAATATAAGTTAAGATTACTTGCATCAAGGAGTTTAGATGACGATTTTGCTCAATTAATTCTTGATGCGCCAGTAGAACAAAAAGACGAAGTTGCCTTTGTCATTGCATATATGTCTTTTCAATCACTTACTGATTCAAGATTTTTAAGCGATAAGGAAATGATTTTGAGAAATGCTCAGATGATTTACAATGTTGATGATTCCCTCCAATATGTTGATAAAGTTGAATATGGCTCTTTTGAAGCAAGGGATTATTATACAACAACGAAATACCGCATTTTCGACCCACAGCAAAACGATACTATTTGGTCTGAAGTGCCGAAGGAAATTTACTACTTTTATGTTGTTCATCCTAAATTAGACCAGGAAGGTGTTTATGTAAAAGACAATACTGGCAGTCAGGAGCAAAGAACTTACGGTTACGAGTGGAGACACTACATTTGGAGCAATCCCGATGCAAATTATAACTATCAACCAGTCAACATTACAACATCAAAGGGAACGGTAGATTCTATTCAGCGTTTTGGCGAAATGATGAAGCAGCCGAAAATTCTTTGGGACAGGGATAAAACATATTTTCCTTTTGGAAGACCATTTTTACCAACAAACCACGCTTTAGATGTCATTGGGAATTGGGCATCTCGTGCTTTGCCAGTTGACGTTACTCTTCCACGCAGTTTTCAGCCGAATCAGATTTTAATGAAGCATAATGGAATGTGCAATGAAGATGCTTTTTTAATTGCTGCTGCCTGCAGAACCGCCCTTATTCCTATTATTTATCTTGGAACCTGGAGTATGGACCACGTTTTTGGTGCTTTTTATGATGAGGGCTGGAATCATTATGAGTTTTTCCGTGGTGGTTTGCAACCAAACGGTAATTCCGCTTATGGAATAACCAATATGATGGAAGGAGGAAGCTATGGATGGGATGATGCCTTGGTTGAAGGTTTCCGTCCAGACGGCTTTCCAATAAATTTAATAGAAAATTATGCAAATACCTGCAATTTCAATGTTAGCGTTACTGATACTCTCGGCATTCCTATTGAAGGAGCAAAACTAATAATTTATGCTGGACCTAGTGCATACAGCACTAATCCTGCTCAAGCAGGTACGATTTGGACAGATTTTAATGGTAATGCAAAATTTAAAGCTGGAGAAAAAAAGATTTATTTAGTTCAGATTTTCCATCCCAAATATAGATGGGCACCTTTAGATTCTACAAAAGCTTTTTATTTAACTAGTAATTATACTACTGCAAACTCTACGTATAATGTGATAATTCCATATCAAAATATAAAAATACAACCTTTAGAACCAGAAAACCTAAATCCACCTGAATCTGCCGATTACGGAATTCATTTAAAATGGAATGTGATAGATATTCTTACTGCTGCTAATAATCGCGATAGTCAAAAAAGCAGATTTTATAAATGGAATGAAGAAAACAAAGGTGAAATTTCATTCTTTCTTTGTGATAGTTCTAATTTTGAAAAATTCAAAAGTAAAAATGAATTTACTGCATACTCCTTTGAGCAGCTTACTGAAGGTGGAGATGTAAAGATTACACTACCAAATGCTGGAAAATGGTATGCTGTTTTTTCAAACCATAATTCTACAAATTTCTTTCAATTTATAGAATCTGACATTGAACTGATTAAAGATGCTGAATTTTCATCAATAGAAAATAGTATTATTGAAAATCCTCAGTTTACTATTTCGCCAAATCCGGCTAATGATTTCATAACCATTAAATATAATCAAATATACGAACCGTTTGCAAATTTAAAAATTTTAAATAATATTGGCGAAATTGTTTATGAAAGCAAATTAAACGGAAATGATAAGATTATTTTAGACGCAAAGCAGTATCAATCTGGAATTTACTATTGCATTTTAAATACCGGGAAAAGCAGCTCGATTCAAAAATTCGTGATTGTGAAGTAGCAATTAGCTATTGGGTTTGATAATTCTTATTGATTTAGTCAATGTCATTAGTGGGATATTTAATTGATGATTTAAAATTTTTGTTTCATTTCAAAATCCCAAACTATGCACTTGCTTTATAAAAATGGAGATGACATAATTTTTAGTGTTTTACAAAAACAAATAGTTATGTCATCTTTATTTATGTAAAGTACTTGCTTCATTTTAGGTTTGAAAAAATTAATCATTTACAAGGAAAGAATTTTCTAATATATCTAAAATACTTTTAAAATCATCTGGAACATTACATTCGAAATACATCTTTTCATTGGTATTTGGATGGATAAATCCAAGAATAGCAGCATGAAGCATTTGCCTTTTTGCAATTTTCAAACACTCTTCAGCAATTTTTCTTTTTTTAGGCACATTGCCAGAATAAACTATCGTATCTCCTCCATAGGAATTATCACCAAATACAGAGTGGTGAATGTTTGAAAGATGAACACGTATTTGATGAGTTCTGCCAGTCCAAAGTTTTAATTCTAATAGTGTAAGGAAATCATATCTTTTTAACACTTGATAATCAGTAACAGCTGATTTTCCACATTTTCTAACAACAGCAAATAATTTTCTATTGTTTGGTGACCTTCCAATATCGCCTGTTATTCTTCCATTATCATCTTTAACATTTCCCCAAACTAATGCTCTGTATTTTCTATCAATAGTTCTATTATGGAATTGTTCAGCAAGAAGTGAATGAGTATTAGAATTTTTAGCAATCACAAGCAAGCCGGAAGTATCTTTATCAAGTCGATGGACAATTCCGGGACGTATTTCATCTTTTAAAAACAAAGTGCTTTCGTCAATAGTATCATCATCTTCGTCGTCATCGAATTCCAGAGAAATTGCATCTCTCAAACCGAAATGATAAAGAAGAGCATTTACTAAAGTGCCATACCTGTTACCGAAACCGGGATGAGTTACCATACCAGCCGTTTTGTTTAACACAAGCAAGAATTCATCTTCAAAAAGAATGTCTAAAGGAATATCTTCAGGAACAAGTTCTAGTGGAGGTGGTTTTAAAATTTTGCAAATAATAATATCATTGGGTTGTATTTTTTTACTTGATTTGACAAAGCGTCCATTAATTAGAACTCTGTTATCATCAATAGCTTTTTGAATTTTAGTGCGTGAGGCATTTTCAACAGAACGTTTTAAATAAGTGTCTAACCGTTCAGATTTTTGACCTGCCGGCACTTTGAAAGTGTATGTTCTTTCAATATACTCAGGGTAATTATTCTTTTCCATAATGATAACCTGAATAGAATTTAAAACCCCCTCGATTAGAGAGGGGGCGTTGTGTGTGGGTAAATAGTATCAGAAAAATGAGAAAAATTATTTAGTTCGCGATGGCATAATAATCATAATTAAATTATCGCTGTCATCGTCAGCTTTTATTAGTACTGCTTTGCTTTGTTCGGAGAATTCAAATCTAATTCTATCCTCATCTCCGGTATCAATATATTGAATTAATTCTTCCAATAATCTATGATTAAATCCAATTTCCAATGGTTCTCCGTTGAATTCACCATTAATAGATTCAAAACCGCTTGAAGCAGTATCGTCATCTTCTGCACCGATAATAATATCGTCTGCACTTAGTTTCATCTTAATTTGATGATTGATTTGATTTGCAAAAATTGAAATACGTTTTACTGTATTTAGCAGTTCTGTTTTACTAAACTTTATAAATAAGGTATTATTTATCGGAATAACTGTTTCATAAGGTGGGAATTTTTCATCAATAATCCTTGAAACAATAACAGTATTTTCAGTATCGAAGCGGGCATGAGTAATTTTATTTCGTGTATCAACAAATGAAATAATAACATCATTTTCAGACTTTTTTAATAAATCAGCAGTTCGGGCAGAAAATATAATGTCCATCTCTTCAGGTAAATTCTGCTGTTCAGGAGAGATACTTGCTTTTACTAAACGATAGCTATCGGTAGCAACAGAATTAATAAAAGACCCTCTGAATTGGAAAAGAACGCCATTCATTGCAGGACGATATTCGTCATTAGAAACAGCATAAGAAGTTTTTTCTGTTAAATAGCATATTTCATCTTTTCTTAGATAAATAACAGGTGGTTTTTCTTCGCTTTCTTCAGAAATGAGACCATCATTAATAGTTTCAACTACTTCAGCGGTTTTATCAATATTAATTTTTGGCTTTTCAGATTTAAACAACTCTGGCAAAGTAAGATATTCATTTGGGTCTATACCTTTCATCTTATACTTGCCAAATGTTGTTTGAATTTGAATGTTGAAAGTTTCGTTATCAGATTTGAATTCCATAGCACCAGTATTTCCTAATGCCCGGATAATGTCGTTAAATCTTTTACCCGGAACAAGAACCTCACCTTCTTCTTCACAAGTTACATCAACTTTTGTCATAATTGTCATATCTTGGTCAGATGCAATAATGCTTAGCACATTATCCTTAGCAGAAAAATGGATGTGTTCTAAAACCGGAATTGTTGACTTGCGAGGAAGCGCTGGTATTGTCTTTAGCAGTGCTTTCTGTATATCAGGTAATGTTATTGTGAAGTTCATCGTAACCTCAATTTTATAAAAACTATTTATCAATTATTTAATTAAATTTTCTTAATTTACAAAAAAAATAGAATATTTTATAAAAATAAAATAAAAAAAATTATGCTAACAAAGTACGGTTTAAGTAATATATTGATTCTTTTAGGAATAGCAATTTTAATCATTATTTTTTCATTTATTTTTTTTAAAGGGTGGATTTTTTATTTTCTATTAGCTGTTGCTGCTATAATAATTTTTTATACTTTTTGGTTTTTTAGAAATCCAACGAGAGAACTACCAAATGCAGTTAAAAATGATGAAAGTTTAATTGTCTCTCCTTCTGATGGAAAAATAATTGTTCTTGAAGAATCTTATGAAAAAAATTATTTAAAAGAAGAATGCAAAAAAGTAAGTATTTTCCTTTCTGCTTTCGATGTTCACGTTAATTGGATACCTGTTAACGGAATTATTGAATATTTCAAATATAATCCCGGTGATTATTTAGTTGCCTGGCATCCAAAATCTTCAGACTTAAATGAACAAACCCACATTTGCATTAATTCTAAATTTGGTCGCTTGTTTTTTAAGCAAATAACCGGAATTATGGCACGTCGACTCGTATGGGATATAAATAAAGGTGATACTGTTAAGGCAGGGCAAAAATTCGGTATGATGAAATTTGGTTCGCGTATTGATTTATTCCTGCCTCTTAATACTGAATTGTATATAAAACTAAAGGATAAAGTGGTTGGTGGTGAAACAATAATAGGGAAATTAAAAAAGGATTAAAAAATGAGAATTACCCGTTCTATTGTGCCTAATCTTTTTACTTTAGTAAATCTTTTTATGGGATTTACTGCACTAGTTTATATAATAAGAGACGATTTTGTAAATGCCGCTCTTTGCGTTCTTGTTGCTGCAATTTTCGATATGCTTGATGGAGTTGTTGCACGGTTAATAAATGCTGCAAGTGAATTTGGAGTTGAACTCGATTCATTATGCGATGCCGTTTCCTTTGGGGTAGTTCCCAGTTTTATGCTTTATAAAGTATTTTTTTATGTATATCAGGATATGGGCATTTTATTAGCTTCATTGCCAGCACTTGCAGGTGTTATTCGATTAGCCCGGTTTAATGTAAAACTCACATCATTTGAAGATAAGAAGTATTTTATCGGCTTGCCCATTCCATCTGGTGCCTTAACAATTCTTTCATATATAATTTTCTTTCATATTGATGATTTTTTATCTGAAGATATAAAACTAATATCAATTTTTGTTATTACTTTTATTACTTCTCTTGCAATGGTATCAAATATTAAATTTGACAACTTACCACGTTACAGCAGAAGATATATAAAAAATAACAGGTTAAAGTTTATTTTTTTCAATATTGCTGTTATTGCAATAATCATATCAAAGGGATTTTTGATACTTCCTTTTATGATTATTTATCTTTTGGGAAGCTCAATTCGTCATCTTGTCCTTTGGTTAAAAACTAAGTATGAAATTGATGATGATTTTGATGATAGTAAGCAGGAAGAGCCAAGCCGATATGACTAATCCAAAAGATTTTTATGATATTCCTAAAGAAATTTTAAAAAATATTTCTCAGTTTATTAATCACATATCTTTGGAAAAGGGACTTTCTGACAATACAAAGCTTTCTTATCATCATGACTTAACAGTTTTCGCTGAATTTCTTGCTTCTAAAAAAATTAATAGCATTAAAACAGTGAAATCAGAACATATTACTTTATTTATTGAGCAGTTAAATAAACTCGGATTAACTATTTCATCTCGTTCGAGGTATTTATCTGCAATAAGAAGTTTTTATAAATATTATATAACTAATGATATTTGCGAAAATGACCCAACAGAAACCGTAAATATGCCAAAGTTATTGAGAAAACTTCCTGATGTGCTTACGATAGAAGATATAAACTCTATTTTGAAAAGCTGTAACACTGACACTTTAGCTGGAATAAGAGACAGAGCAATTATTGAAACTCTCTATGCCTGTGGACTTAGAGTATCTGAACTATGTAACCTTAAACAGCGAGATATAATAAAAGATGCTGAAATTGTAAGAGTTTTTGGAAAAGGAAGTAAAGAAAGATTAGTTCCAATAGGAAAATCAGCTATTTATTGGATTGAACAATACATTCTTAAAGCTCGGCATCAGTTTATAAAACTTTTTAATACTGATGATTTACTTTTCTTAAATCAAAGAGGAAAAGGTTTAACAAGAATGGGTATTTGGAAAATTGTAAATTTTTATGCCAACAAAGCCGGAATAAATATTAAATGCTACCCGCGTATATTTCGTCATAGCTTTGCTACTCATCTGCTTGAAGGGGGTGCTGATTTAAGGGCAGTACAGGAAATGCTCGGACATTCAGACATTTCTACTACTCAAATATATACTCATCTTGACAAAGAGTATATTAAAGAAGTACATCGCACTTTCCACCCCAGAGCTTGAATTTTTTGATTTTTTTAATGAATATTTAGTAACTTATCTAACCACTTATATGTGAGGAATTAGATTTGTGATTAAAATAAAATAGTGCAACAACTTAACTTTTAGTCATCTGATGACTGCCAGTCACCCGATGACTTCACTTTTCAAAATATTTTATAAGTATATGTAATATATATATTTTTGCGCTATAAAAAGTGATTCATTCTGAGCTTCTTCGCTAAGCTCAGAATGAGAATTTTTAACTTCTCAAAAAAATTTTTACTTATTTTTTTACTTTATATCAAAATTAAAATGAAAATATTAGGAATAATACCTGCAAGATATGCTTCTACGCGACTTCCCGGCAAACCTTTAGCAATCATTAAAAATAAACCAATGCTCAGTTGGGTGTGGGAAGCAGCAACAAACTCAAAACTTGTCAATCGAGTTGTTATTGCTACTGATAGCGAGGAAATTTGCAACTACTGCAAAACAATCGGTGCTGAAGCATTACTATCTCCATCTGATTTGCCAAATGGAACTGACCGTATTATCTATACTAAGAAACATTACAACCTTGATTATGATTTGTTTCTTAATGTTCAAGGTGATGAACCTCTTATAACAAGCGATGCAATAGATAAATTGATAACTGAATTTTCACAAAGTAAAGCAGACGTTGGAACATTAATTAAAAAAATTGCAAATAAAGACGAACTCTTTAATCCTTCAGTTGTTAAGGTTGTTACAGATTCAGAAAACAATGCACTTTATTTTTCAAGAAGTGTCATTCCGCATTTAAGAGATATTTCTCAAAATGATTATACAAAAGAATTTACTTTTTGGAAGCATATTGGGATTTATGCATATACGAAGGAAAGTTTGGAGTTGTTTAGCACTCTGCCGGAAAGCACTCTTGAAAAAGCAGAGAAATTGGAACAGCTAAGATTGATGCAAGCCGGTGCTAAATACAAATGCGTAGAAACAGATATTGATTTGATGAGTATAGATACGCGAGAAGATTTGGTTAGAATAAATGATTTTTTAAAGTAAATATTTTTTATAAAATAATCTTATTTTAACAACTTCAAGCTGTCTAACTCTTGTATAGTAACAGTTGGAGGCATTATATTATTGCGAATTTTTTGAATTACAAATTTTGCTGTTTTTCCTGCTTGTTCTTTTGTTCGAAAACCATTATTACCCGGCATTCCGGGAATACTTGGCTGATGAATTGATGTTCTACCGTCAATAGAAATATCATATCCGAAGGTGCCATTTTCAGAATCAATAATCTTAAATTCTATTTTTGAATTAATGTAAGGATTAGGTGATTGTTTACTTTTCTTTTCAACTTTAAAATCCTTTGCAGTATTTGCTTCTTCAATATTTTGCTTATAAACTGTATTTTGGTCTTTGACATCTTGTTGATTCACATTTTTTTCGATATACACAGTATCAGTTTTTGTTATAACTACAGGTTCGTCTTTTTCATCTGAGCAAGCAATAAAAGTAAAGAAAATTAAAATAAAAAAAAATTTTTTCATATTTATTCTAATATAATAAAAAAAATTGCATAAGAAGGAAAGTAAAAAAAAGCATCGCATACCTTCTTAAGCTAAAATACTTAAGAAGGTTTGTTGCAAATGCTTTTTTAATAATAATATTCAATTGATTAGCAAACATTGCCAAAATTGACTATTACGAGCTATATAAGATCGGTTATTCTTCTTCGTTAATAACCCAGATTTTTAGATTTGAGGTAACGTCTGTATGCAAACGAACTTTCACATCGAAGACCCCAAGAGATTTAATAGCATCATCTAAAACGATATTGCGTTTATCAATATCGAATCCTTTTTCAATTAACTTTTGAGCAATCATTTGAGAAGTAACAGAGCCATAAAGTTTGTTTTCATCGCCAGCTTTCATAGGAATGCTGATTTGCAATTCATTAAGTTTGGCAGCTAATTCTTCAGCAAAAACTTTTTCTTTTTCCTGTTTTTTAGCAAATTGCTTTTTTTCCAATTCAATTGCTCTTAAAGCTTTTGGAGTAGCAAAATAAGCTAATGATTTTGGTATTAAATAATTTCGGGCATAACCATTTTTTACTGAAACTACCTCACCAATTTGACCGAGATTCTCAACATTTTCTCTTAAAATGATTTTCATAATAATTCCTACAATTTTCTTACACTGAAAAATTAAGCTATAGCTTCTTGTTCATTAACTTCAATATCCTTGCTTTCATCAACCATAACACTTTCTTTGCGTTCATCTTCTTTTACATCTTCTTTAGCATTTTGAGCATCAGATTTGTGATTGTCTTTAGCATCTAATTTATGGTCAACATCATAAATAGTTGAGTCATAAGTTCTACCCTGCTCTAAAGCTACTTTAGCACGGTAATCTCTCAACTTAATGGGTAAAATAAGAGTTAAATGTCGAAGCACAGTATCTTCAAGAACGAGAAATCGTTCTAATATAGGAACTGCAGATGGTTTCGTCTCAAAAACCAAATGAACATAGTAGCCATTGTATTTTTTGTTTATAGGATAAGCTAAGCGACGACGTCCCCATTTATTAGTTTCAGTTATTTCGCCTCCATTATTTTCAATATAGGATATAACCTTATTGATTACCGATTCAATGTCGCTGTCGTCAAGCGCTGCATTTATTATGAATGTTGTTTCATACAAACGCTTCTGGTTCATATTTTCTCCTTAATATTTCTAAATTGTATCGATTTTCTTATTTTTCGATACGCAAGTAAAAAGAATACAAAATTATAATATTTTTTTGTAATTATCAAATTTTTTTACTTAATTACAACAATTCTTTCAATTACATTAATTCCATTAACGTTTAATTTACAGAAATAAATACCCTGTGGATACTGATTCAAATTAATTGGTAAGGAATGGTCGCCTGCTTCAAAATAACTATTTGTTATTGTTGAAACTTCATTACCCATAATATCGATTAATTTTATTTCTGCAGTTTCTGCTATTGGCATTCTGAAATTTAATGTTGCATCATTCGATACTGGATTTGGATATACTTTTAACGAAAGACCTCTTTCCAAATTACAGATTTCATCTATTGAGCTTGGATTGTCTGTTAGTCTGATATCATCAATATACCAGCCATCTCTTTCCAGGAATGCACTTGTAACTACTCTAAATGCAATATAAAGAGTATCTCCAATATAATCATCTAACCTTTTATGATAGCTGATAAATTCGCTTGTGCTTAAATCACCAGTAAATTTTTCTGACATACTCATATCGAAACAGGTTAAATCTTTCCAGGTAGTTCCAAAGTCATCGCTAATGAAGAATACGCCATAATCTCCTGCCTGAGTATGAATATTGGCAATATGCTCAAAGCTTAAAGTTGGAGTTGATGAAGGTATAACAACCGGTTGAAGTATTAAGTAATTATATGCATTGCTCTTATAATCACCGTGAGGAGAATCTGTTATACAATTTGGTAATGAAAAAGCAATTGTATCGGTTATTCCCCAACCCTCGTTTGTGTAATAGGGAATGATAGTAGATGATTCACTATCAAAATTTTCTAATAAATCTGTTAGTGGTGCGCCGGCATAGCATAGAACTTCTTCTGTAAATTGGCTTTCGGTTATTATTTCTCCTCTTTTTGTTAAAGCAGTTAGTTTTATTTTGTAAAACTTTTCTGTTGGAAGATTAATTGAATAGGAAGAAATTTGTCCGGGAACTATAGCATCCTTTGAAATACTTGTTGAAAAAGTACCGTCAACATAAATATTTACTTTATCTAAATCGTGAAGAAAAGTATTATCAATATGTTTATCTGGATTTAACCATTGCAAATTAACACCATCAGTAATGGGTCTTCCAACAATATTGGTTGGCTTATTTGGTTCAAGAGCTCCACCGGCAGTAGCATTTACATAAACGAAATCACTTTCAAAGCTATCGTTAGTAACAGCTTTAATTGAATATTGATATGTAACACCATTTATGGCATTGTCATCAAGAAAAAGTTGTGCTCCTTTATTAGCTTCACCAATTTCCTGCCCGTCTCTGTAAACCTTAATATTAAATTCTTTTAAATCTTCAAAAAGTAAATTCTGAGTTGGGTCAATCCAGTTTAAAGTAATTTCATTAAAATTCTCAGTGCTGGGTGTAGCAATAAAATTAGTTGGTGCTTTTGGTGCAGGAGAGATGATTGCAGTATAAGCATCGTTAGACCAGTAATTGCCAGTTGGTGATGATGGCATCCAGAAAAGAGGATAAATCTTTCCATTATATGAAGTAATTGATGTATAATCACCCCAGTAATTTCCTAAAGATTCTAAAGTCTGATGAGCAACAGCATCTGCTTTAGTAAAATACCAGGTTGATGGAGTCAAACGAACATGGTTAAAATTCTCACCATCTTTGGAATATGCAATATACGCATCAAAGCCGGTATTGTTTTCATCGTTTTGGGAACTGTAGTAAAGCACTGCGACTATACCAGTAACTGGGTCAACAGTAATAGAAGGCATTATCATATCATTACCAAGCTCGTTATTATCGATTCTAATATTGCTGCTCCAGGTTTCGCCACCGTTTGTAGATTTAGCAAGCCATATACCATAAAAAGATTGTTCATCTTTTCCTGATTGGACTACATATAAATTACCATTGCGTTGGTCAACAGCCATATAAGGATGAGAAGAAACTCTCATAGCTTGTTTATCAGCTAATGCTTTTCTATATCCAACAAGTGTTCCAGTGGTTCTAACTCTTTGGACTGACTTTGAAGAAGACCAGGCCCAGGTTTCGCCGCCATTTGTTGACTTCTGAAAAAATATTGTTGTATAATCACCTTCAACAGATTCCCAAGCGACGTAAAGCTCACCATTAGGTCCGACAACAGGAATGGGTGATTGGAAAGAGCCAGTATTTTGCAAAACTCTAATAGGTGAATCATCCCAATTATTCCAATTATCGGAATATTTCATTACGATACCACGATTTGGACCACCAGATAAAAACCATGCAACATATAATCTGTCTTTATATGGTGAATTAGGATTAGCGTCTGCAGCAATAAAGCATTTATCGTTCAATGGCTGATTGGCAGTTCCCTGTAAAGAAATATTAACAACACCGATTTCTTCGTCCCAAGTAGCACCGTAATCAGAGGATTTAACAACGAAAACGCCGTTGTCACCCATTCCATCATCACGAATTTGGGCATAAACATAAGCATAATATGCATTACCTTTTGAATCCCAAGCGAAACCGGGGTCAACGTTTGTGTTGCCACCGCTCGCAGGTTCACCAATAATATAATCGAGGTTTCTTGGTGTTGCAGATTGTAGCCAATTTTTTCCACCATTTGTAGAATAATATACTCCCATTCGATAACCTTCATATCTTCCGTTGTATCTGTCATCGTTAGAGCCGGCGATAATATAATTTGGATTATTTGGATTTACAGAAATCCATGTTTCAGTTTGTCCACCTACAGCACTTGTTATGTTGATTAATTCAATTCCGTTATCTCCTAAAATTCTATCTGGACCTTTTTGATTGAATTTATCCTGTGGCGGTCTTTGCGGAGGAAGATATATTTTTCTTGGTAATTCTTCCTTATAATTTTGTAATTTATTTTTTGCTTCTATACTCTGTACACCAAGATAGTATGGAATTTTATCGTTGCTATATTGGCTGAGTAAAGTAGTTGATGTTATTGATAATAATAACACAATTCCCAAAAAGTATTTTAAGTTTTTCATTTTATCTCCTATAATTATTTTCTTCTTAACAAATATAACAAAATAATATCTAATAAGTTACTATTTTAACTAGAAATCATATTATATAAAAGGGATAGAAATAAAGTCCATTTTAAATACTATCCCTTTTTTTAAAAAATATTTATTCAATATTAGAATCCGTTTATACTATACAAGTTAATACTTGTTTCACTATCTTATTAGGGTTGAATAATAAGAGAATCTTTCATTTGTTCAGAAAGCATATCTCCAAAAGTGAAAGTACCGGATTCGTTTCCTTTAGCTTTATCCGCCTGTGGAATAGAATTAGTTGATTTATTACCTCTTTTTTGAGGTCTGTCTTGATTGATATGAGAAGCAACAGGTTTTTCATTTACAGGAGCTAAAATCAAGGATTCTTCATCAGGTACAATATCAGCTATAGTAACAGCAATTTTATCTCCTGCCTGATAAGGAATTTTATTTCCGTTTCCCATATTTTTCATTTTGCTTCTGGGCATAAAACCATCAAGTTCATCGTTAATAGTAACAATAGCACCTTTTTGCATAACAAAGGAAACAATCCCTTCAAATTCTTTTCCGACAGAGTATTTTTCTGAAATTTCTTTCCAGGGATTTGGTAGTGTTCGTTTTAAGCTTAAAGATATAGTACGTTTTTCTTCAGAAATAGACAGAATACTTACGTTAATAGAATCACCAACTTTAAACAATTCAGATGGCTTACGAACTCTTTTTGTCCAAGACATTTCACCTGTACGTAAAAGTCCGTCAATCCCTGGGCGTAATTCTAAATAGGCACCGAAGTCAGTAAATCTGCGAACTTTTCCGGAATGAACAGAGCCGACTGGAAATTCTTGTTCAATATTTTGCCAAGGTGATTCCTCGGTTTCCTTTCTGCTAAGTCCTATTCTTCCGCGTTCTTTATCTAATTCTACAACAACGGCACGGATAGTATCGCCGCGTTTGAATAGTTTTGATGGGTCATCTGTTCTTACCTGAGAAAGACGTGATATGTGTATAAGCCCTTCTACACCACCGATATCGACAAAAACACCAAAAGAAGTAACTGAAGATACTTTTCCTTCAATTAAATCACCAATATTTAATATTTCCCAGGTGTTCTTTAAAAGATGTTGTTTGCGACTTACGATAATAGTTTTTCTTCCATCTTCTTTTTCTTCGAGCTCGTGAATTGTTACGTCAATAGTTTTTCCGCAAACATCTCTTAAATCCTGCTCTAAAGGAATTCTTTTCATTGAAAAATGAGATGCTGGCAAAAAGAGAGGCATTTCCTTATAAATTACGCGTAAACCACCTTTTATTCTGCTTTTAACAAAGACTTCAATACTTTCATTGTTTTCTTTAGCTAATTTAAGCTGCTGATATACATTTTCGAAATGCTGATGCCTTGCAGATTTCTTGTCCACTTCTTCAAGTTCAGTTTCAATTACCACATCTTTTAATTTAGCTAAATCTTCTTCAACTGATGCAGTTTCAGTAACTGTTTCAACAATTTCAGATTTAGCAGCAACTTCAACAGGAACCGTAGTATCTTCTCCTTCTTTAATTTCGGCAACAGGGCTTTCTTTCACTTCTGAACTTTCTGCTTGCTCAGTTACAACAGGTTGCTCAGTTACAACAGGTTGCTCAGTTACAACGGGTTGAGGAGCTGCCTCAGTTGCTATGTTACTTTCTTGTTCATTCATAGCTTCAGAAGATGCTTCCTGAGAAGTTTCTGGTTGTGTTGCTTGGGTTTCTTGATTTGTTAATTCATTCTCGCTTGTGGTATTCACAATTTCTACATTATCCATTTGGGGCACCAGTATATTAAAATAAAATATTTTTTATATAAATTTCAAAATTAATAAAATATTTTATAAAATAATAATTCTTTTATTATTTTATTAAAAAAAATTCAATTTTTATTGAATTATTGCAAATTTTTTTAATGTCGATTCTATTTCTTTATTATTTTTATCATAACCAACAACATTAAAAAGATAAATTCCCGGTTTTAACTCTTGATTGTTTTTATCAAGTCCATTCCAGTATGCTCCGCCTGTTTGTTCGCTTGTTTCTATCGTTTTTAATAACTTACCTTCTAAATCATAAATTTTTATTATAGCATATTTTGTTAAATTTCCAAAATAAATATCATTTCTTTCGCTATATCTAATTGGATTTGGATAAATGAAGCAGTTATCTAAATTATTAGTTGAAAAAATAAAAGATAATGTATTGCCGGCTCCGTTTGTTATTGGAATTCCATCTGTTGAGTTTACATTTTTTGCTGTTAAATAATACGTTTTTCCTAATGCTCCAATAGCTTCAGTTGGGGATAAATCTATAGCAACTGTTTTGGGATTATTTTCAATTAATGAAATATGCTCTATTTTTCCATTGGGATGTAAATAATAGTTATCTATATTTGTTGCTGAATTTCTTTCTATTTCTGCTGAAAATTCCAATTCTAAATAATAATTGGAAATAGCATTTAATTTTGTTAAATACATTTCTTCGATAGGATTTAGTGGTAAAGTCCATACGAAATTTAAAGTTTTTTCTATTGACCAATTTCCATAAAAATCCCGAAAGGTTAAAATATCTACTGTATGCTCTCCTTTTGGCAAAATATTTTCAAATGATACCAAATAACTGCTGTCGTTTGCCAATAGTAGTTGATATGGTATTATTATTTCATCATTAATATTAAACCAGAATATAGAATTTTCTATTAACTTTCCCGGCAGCTTTCCTGAAAATTCAATTAGCAATGAATTTGTATCAACCGGAATAATGCTGAGTGGCTCTATCTGTGGAAATGTTAAAATATATTTTAAATTAGAATATTTGCTTCTTGGAATTGAAAAATTTTCATTATATGCAGTTACAACAAACATTAGTTTTTTATTTGCTTCAGCTATAAAGTTAAAATGAGTAGTATCACTTGTTCCTATCGGTATTAATTCATAATTTCCATTATTTTCTAATACTTGAAAAATTTCGTAATATTGAGCATCGCTTGAGCCATTCCACTTCAAATAAACATTTGAAGAATTACCTACCCAACCATCTAAATCCAAAGGTGGAGTTGGAGAGTCGCTATTTTTATCAAATTCATAGCATAAAGTATTGTTAAAAGATGAAAAACAAATCTCATTAATTCCATTTTTATTGAAATCATAGATTATTGCTGAATTGGACATTGCATTCGGATAATACCAAATCGGATTTAATTTGTTAATCTCATTATTCCATTTAAAAACGTAAAGATTTGGGAAAGTAGTAACTATTATTTCATCAATATTATCATCATCAACATCGCCGGAGGCAATACCATTTCTAAATGAAATTCCATTTGAAGTAGCGCCGCTCTTTACGTCCCAGAAATACTCTGTGTGAAGAATTTTATATATATCCTCAACTTTTTTATAAAATCTTAAACTCCAAACTGTATTGTCTCCATTTTCAATTCCATAAAGCGAAGTGCTGCCATAGCTTAAAATTAAAATCTCTTTAAATCCATCATTATCAATATCTGAAGTTAAAATATTTTGTGAACTGTTTGAATAATTTAAGGAATCTATAAAAGAAAGAACTAAATTATTATTAATATATTTATAGATAAAAAGATTACCGGAAGGATTACTGTGACATAGCTCAAAAATACCGTCATTATCTATGTCTTCAAATGCAAAGCCGGGCGAAGTACCTAACATTATCAAATTATTATTTACTGGAGTTGAAGTATTTAGCTTATATTCATTATTTATTTTTGAGAAAATATGAAAAGAGCTATCTGAGTGAGCAATTATTTCGTTTTTCCCATCTTTATTAATATCAAAAAGCCCTGCTGCCCAAAGATTATGGTTTAAAGTATCCCGAAAAGCAACAGAAGCAAATGGATTTTCTCCAATTGATTTTGATTTAAATAGAAATGTCTTTCCACTTGATTTAACGAGTATTTCAGTATTGCCATCTTCCGACTTTCCAACAGCAACTGGAATCCAAGAATAATCTATTGAGTCCTTTAAATTGAAATTCCCCTCGTTATATTCGTAAATCTTTGTTGACTGCCAAAAATTATATGGCATATCATTAACTACTACTGCTGGTTTTTTGTCATTATATATTTCACTTACCTGATTTAATAAATATGATGATGGGAAAGCAGTAGATAAATAATTGAAAGAGTTTATTGGAGCAACTTGATTTTCATAAGACAAATCAATTTCTGTGCTTATAGTTTTACCATCGATTCTTTTTGCAACAATAATTGCTTTTCCTTGAAAACTGCTTAATCCTTCAGAAATTAAAAAAGTTTGAGTAGAATTTAAATGGGAGTTTTTTGAATAAAGCAAAGTATCGTTATCAGATATAAGAAACAGGTTCGATGTTACAGGATAATTGGCAAAAATGCTAACAGCTGGAGTTAGCTTTCCATCTTTCCAAATCATAATTTTTGATACCTGCTTGATTTCTAATTCAGAATTTTTTGAATATACTGAAAAAACAATACGTTTCTGAATAGATTTACCATTTTTTAATTTGATAAGTAATTGAAGGGTGTAAGTAGTATCTAAAAGATTTTCTATGTTGATTGTTGCTAATACTTTATTTTTTTGCTGCTCGTAATTATTATCAGTTAAAATATCCCAATTCTTTGGATTTGAAGATTCGCCAATCAGAATTTCCCAACTATCAAACAAAGGAACAGTTATGTTGCCGACTACATTAATACTTCTAATACTATCTTTATTATAGCCGGAAAAATTCAGTGGTGTTATGATAGATATATCAATTTTTGTAATGTTATTAAGAGCTTTTCCGATATCTAAAATTCCATTGCCGGTTTCTTCGTCCCAGCCCTCATCATATATATCCTTTGCAGTAACTTCTAAAATTCCTTTTATATCATTAGGGGACAAACTGCTGTCTAATTCAAAAAGCAAAGCAGCGGCAGCACTAACAAATGGAGCAGCGAGCGAAGTGCCACTTGCGTATTTATAAGATGAATTTAGATTAGTTGTGAAAATATTTGAGCCAGGTGCAAGAAGTGAAAGATTTGAACCATAATTGCTTCTTATATCTCTGTAATTCGATGAAGTAGAAGAGCCGACTGCAATTACTTCGGGATAGTCCGATGGAAAATGAGGCAACGCCCAGCCGTTATTTCCTTTTGAGCTAATCATTACGCAGCCAAGTGAGTTTGCAAATTTTATTGCTTGGTGAAGTAATGGAGAATTCACATTATCGCCGAAGCTAAAATTAAGCACTTTAATTCTATTGAGAGCTGCATAAATAATAGCGGAAGCAATGTCGTCAGTTTCTGCATTTCCTGTTGCATCGAATGCTCTTAAAGTTACAATTTTTGAATTATATGCAATTCCGGATATTCCAATTTTATTATTTGACTGCGCTGCAATTACTCCGCTGACAAGAGTTCCATGCCCCATTTCGTCAAAAGGAATTGGGTCCCGCTCAAAATAATCACCAATATTAGCATTTTGCTGGTCAACGAAGTCATATCCAATCACATCATCAGTAAAACCATTTCCATCATCATCTATTCCGTTCAAATCGCCAGTTATCCCATTTCTTACTTCAGTAAAATGCCATGGCTCAAATGTTCCATTTTTATTTAAATCTTCAGCGCTATTTATCCAAAGTTGATTAACTAAATCCAGATGATAGTAATCAATTCCAGTGTCAATGATGCCAACAAGAACGCCGTTCCCACTTGCCTTTTTCCAAGCATTTTTGCAATTTACAGCCGCTATTCCCCATTGCTCTTTAAAATATTCATCATTTGGCTCTGCTATTTCTGTTTGATTTACTTTATATATGTTATTTATTTCAGCAGATTCGATTGATAAATCATTTTGAAGTAGGTTTAAAACACTATCGGCATTAAGATTTTCAGGTATATTTAAAATATAATAATTTGATAATTCTTTAATTTGGTTTTGAATATCGAAAGAAAGATTTACATCATTTTTTTTAAAATTATTTAAAACATTTTGAAATAAGAATTCTTGTTTGAATGAATTATTATCTATTGAATAAATTTGTTGAGATAAACTACTATTTTTATATTTTACAATTATTTGCTTGCTTTCCGCCTGACCGAAAATAACAAATAGTAAAATTGTAATTATGTAAGTATTTTTAAAATATTTTTTTATCATATATTTTTTTGATGTATAATTCAAGAATAGCAAATTATTGAATATTTTTGAATTAACAAAAATAAATATGAGAAAATTTAATAACTCAAATTATAAATTAAATTATTGAAAGTGGTAATACCTAAGATGAGTTAAACAAATCACAGTGCAGACATTTCTTTTTGAACTATGATTTTTCTGATTTATTTAATGAAGAAATGATAAGAAAAATCATCTTAATCATAAAAATCATATAAATCATAGTTCAGACGTATCGCCTCTTTCCCAATTTGCACTTGATAAGAAATGTAAAAATACAACATTTAAAAATATTGAGTTATGTCTTTCGTTATAAAAGATTATTAATAAATATAATTAATTATGGATACTATTCTTGTTACACCAAATAATTTAGAAGATTTCGAGTTTGTTATTGATTTATTTTCTAAAATGAACATTAAAACTAAAATTTTATCAGCTGAAGAAAAAGAAGATATTTTATTAGGTGAAATGATGAAAGAATGTGATAGAAGCAAAAAAGTAAGCAGAGAATCAATTATGCAAAAACTTGGATGCTAAAATGAAAGTAGAGTTTCTTGATAAGTTCAGCAAAGATATAGACAGAATTGATAATGTAAAAATAAGGAAGAAACTGGCTGGTATTATTGAAGAAATTGAGAATTCAGAAAAATTATCAGATTTAAAAAAGGTAAGAAAAATTACTGGATTTAAAAATGCTTACAGAATAAAATTAGCTGATTATCGGATTGGCTTTTTCTTCGAAAAGGGTATAATAGAATTCGCAAGAATAATGCATAGAAAAGAAATTTATAAATTCTTTCCATAAGAAAAAGTGAATAATTAATTTGATTTTGTTACAAATTTTCATTTCTTCTTTATTCTTTTAATAAATTTCCTAGAGTTGTGATTTTATTTAATGAAGAAAATCTTCTGAACCTTGATTAAAGGATTAAAGGATTACTTGATTAATATAGAAAAGGATAATCAAGTAATCTTTAAATCAGGTAAATCATGGTTCAGACAGCTCACCTAAATTCTGAAATTGCAACTGAATTAGTCAAGTTTACACAATAAATTTTATGTTTTTAGAAATTCCTTAATATTTTTTTGTATTTAAATAAATATTTGATATGTTTGTAGATTGATAATATTAATTAAGAAATAAAACGGCTTTTCAGTAAAAAATATGAAATTAAAAATAATAATTATTTTGATAGTCATAAGTTCATTTTCTTTATTTGGAAATGATGGAGTTTATCTTTCGAGTGGCGGTGTAATTTATCCAACCAAGGAAACAAAAATATCACTTGACAGAGAAATTCTCTCTTTTAAAGTTCAAGATGACATTTGCACTGTAAATATACTTTTTGAATTTAATAATCCAGAAAAGAATGAGAGAAAGTTGCTTGTTGGTTTCCAAGCACCATCAGCAGCAGGAGATGCAGCTGATGAGGTTTGTAATAACAGCCAAATTTCTGATTTAAAAATCTTTTCAAATGGAAAGATTATTCCTTACAAGTTAAAAAAAGCAAAATGTGATGATTGTGAGCTTAAGGAAACCAAAGACTTATATTTTACTCAAGATGAAACTGGTGTTTTCGTTTATCTTTTTGAATATACATTTAAGCCCGGAATGAACAGAATTAACCAAAGCTACTCTTATCTTAGAACCACCAATGTAGTTGTAGATGAGATTTATTATTATATTTTAAAAACCGGAGCAAAATGGGCTGGTGGTATGATTAAGAATCTATCAGTTCAAATTGACTATGGAGATAATAAATACTTTTATGTAAACGATATTTTTGGAAAAAATGCTGATTGGTCTATCATTGGAACCGGAAAAATTACTAACGAAAAATATTATGATTTTGACAGCAGTGCTACAAGAATGGTTAGAATTTTATCAGGAAAATTACAGATTGATGTTACTAACTTCAAACCAGAAAATGATATAGAGTTTGGTATAATTAATAGAAATTCATTTTTAATTGATCCATTAGATAAAAGAACTGAAAAGATTTATTACTCATTAAAATATTTTTCATTAGAAAGCTTTCTTGATAATATTGAATTAAGTAAAGAAGATTTAAAACTAATACGAAATATGATTTATGCACAGCACGGTTATGTTTTTAAAGATATGAAATTGCAGGACTTTTTTTCAAAATTCAAATGGTATATTGCAGACCCGAATTTGACTTTGGAACAAATTAAATTTTCTGAAATAGAAAAAAAATTCCTCAATGAAATATTAGAAAAAGAAAAAGAGGAAAAATAGTTAAAAACTGATTTATTCTTTCTTCTAAATTTTATTAAATATTTTTTTTTTTCACTAAAAAATGTTTATTACTCAATGTTCAATCCAATATGCTCCTCTATTGCTTCTTTTACCATTCGTCTTGCTTCTGTGAGTGTGCCAGCTTTGAACATTCTGTTTAATTGCGGACAGTAGGAGGCAAAGTCATCGTCTCCTCTTTTCCTAATCAGAATTTCGTAGTCTTCGATGTTTTTGCTGTTTGAAATTTTTATTTCGTTATCCATTTTTTATTTCCTTATGAAGTTCAGAAAGCTCCAATAGTGCCTGCACAGGCGATAGATTATCAATGTCCATATTGCGTATTTTGTCGCGGATAGCATCATCACGAAATTCGTAGAAAGGCAGCTGCTCTGGCATATACTGCTTTTTCTTTGGTTCTACCTGTTTCGTAGATGCTTTTTTTGTTTTAATGCTTTCAGTTTTAATTTCGCCTTGGTAAGTCCCTTCAAGCGATTTCAAAATTTCATCAGCCCTGTTGATAATGCTCAAAGGCAGCCCAGCCATTTTAGCAACGTGAATACCAAATGAGTGGTTGCTGGCTCCGGCTTTCACCTTATGAGTAAATAATATATTTTTGTCAAGCTCAAGCACTTCCACGCAGTAATTTGCAATGCTTTCGTATTTTTCAGCTAAATCGTTCAATTCGTGGTAATGCGTGGCAAAAAGCGTTTTCGCATCTATATTGTTGTTGATATACTCCGCAATAGCCCATGCAATCGAAATCCCATCGAAAGTAGCAGTTCCACGCCCAACTTCATCAAGCAAAATCAGGGACTTATTGCTGGCATTGTTCATAATGTTGGCAGCTTCCTGCATTTCAACGAGGAAAGTGCTTTCGCCGGCTGTAATATTATCCTGCGCCCCCACACGAGTGAAAATCCTGTCCACAATGCCCACCCGAGCAGATTTCGCTGGAACATAGCAGCCGATTTGAGCAAGCAGCACAATCAACCCGACCTGCCGCAAATAGCAGGATTTTCCCGACATATTCGGACCGGTAATTATGTGGATAGTTTCCTTTTCCGGCTCAAGATAAGTGGAATTAGGAGTAAACTTTTCACCGATTTGCAAAAGCCGTTCAACGACAGGATGGCGCCCCTCCTCAATTTCCAAAATATTTGAATCGTCAACGACCGGCTCGCAGTAATTATAAATCTGAGAAATTTCAGCAAAGGAAAGCAGACAGTCAAGAGCAGCAATGCTTTTCGCAATATCCTGAATGACAGCGGTTTCCATCGAAACTTTTACCTGCAATTCAGTAAAGAGCGATTGCTCCAACTCGGAAATTTTCTCTTCTGCACTTAAAATTTTCGATTCGATGCTTTTTAGCTCCGGAGTTGTGTAACGTTCTGCATTTGTAAGCGTTTGCCTTCGTTCGTAAGTTTTGGGAACTTTCCCTTTGTGAGTATTAGAAATTTCGATGTAGTAACCGAAAACATTGTTGAAACTCACTTTAAGCGATGGAATACCGCTTGTTTTCCGTTCATTTTCCTGAAAATTAGTAATCCAGCTTTTTCCGGAATGTTTAGCTTCCAAGTAGCTATCAAGTTCGCTTGAGTAGCCACGCCGAAATACATTTCCGCTGCCAATCGAAGTTCCAAGTTCTTCATTCAAACTTTTTTCTATAATAGACGCACATTTTAAAGGTTCAGAAATCTTTTTTGAAATATATTGAATGAGAAAATTATCGTATTTATTTAGAATTTTAGCAATTTCCGGCATTACGACCAAGCTGTTTTTCAGAGTAATCATATCGCGTGGATGCGCTCTCATTGAGCATATTTTCGAAATAATCCGTTCCAAATCTGCAATATTCCCCAAAAGTTCTCGCAGCTTTTCACGCTCTTTAGCATTTACAAAGAATATTTTAACTACTTCCTTACGTTTCAAAATGGAACTGAGTTTGATTAGCGGGCGAGTAATCCATTGTTTGAAGAGCCGCCCCCCTTGTGGAGTTATAGTGCTGTCTAAAATAGAAATGAGAGTGCCTTGCTGGTTTACATCGCCAGCCGAAAAAGTTATTTCGAGGTTACGCCGTGTAGCATAATCCAAAATCATAAATTCGCTTGGATTGAATAATTTTATGCTTTTAATTTGTTCTATTTTATTGAATTGGGTTTCGTTGATATAATGCAAAACCGCACCAGCAGAAGCTATAGCAACCGGAAGTTCTTCAATTCCATACGGTTTTAGTGATTGCGTTTTGAACTGCCCGAGCAAACCTTGTCGCCCAAATTCTTCATCGAAAATCCAGGGCTCAAGCTTTGTAATAGCGGGTTTGAAAGATAGCTTTTCGAGTAAAGGTAAAATCTCGTTTTTTTGCTGTTTGCTTATTATAATTTCAGATGGACTGAGCGTTTCCAAAATCTCGCAAAGTTGGGTAAGATTGAATTCGCCAGTAGAAAATTCTGCCGTAGAAATATCGGTGAAGCTAAGCCCAACGAGCCGCTGGCTTTTGGTAAGATTAGTTAAATAAATAGCGGCAAGGTAGTTATTTCGTTTAGTATCAAGCAGTTTGTCATAAAGAGCAACGCCGGGGGTAATCACTTCAATCACTTCTCTTTTCACGATGCCGCGTGCTTTTTTAGGGTCTTCCACCTGCTCGCAAACGGCAACGCGATAGCCAGCTTTAACTAATTTAGGTAAGTAATTTTCTAATTGGTGATGTGGAAATCCGGCAAGAGGAGTATCGCCACCGGCACCGTTATTACGCTTTGTCAAAACGATACCGCATACTTTAGAAGTGATTTCAGCATCTTCATCGAAAGTCTCAAAAAAATCACCCATTCTGTAAAGCAAAACAGCATCGGGGTGCTTCTGTTTAATCTGTGAATATTGTTTAACTAATGGAGTTTGCTTATCTTTCATTCAAATAAAAGTCCTTATAAATTTTTGACTAAAATAAGGAAAAAAACTGAGAAAAAATAGTGAAATTGGGATTAGTGATTTTTCAATTGAAAGATTTTTCTTCATTCTGGTCATACGAGCAACAAGTTGTTTGCATTTCTTTTTTCACTTTCGCACAAGTTTCCCATACTTTGCAAAAGTTAAAATTATAAACTTGATAAAAAGCAAATCATAAAAAAAACAAAATTTCAAATATCATTTTTAATTTATTTTAAAAAGAGTTAATTTTAAAATACTTTAATTGAGAATTTCTCAATAAGTGATTTGAACAATATTGAGAAAAGAAAATGCTAAACTTCTTACATAAACCTTATCCTTTTAATGACGATTTAAAACACAATGCAAAAACCATTTTATTTATTAGTCTTGGGGTTCTAGCATTTTTACTTATTTTTCAACCAATTGAAGTCAGTGAATTTTCTCAGAAAGAGATTTTTTATTTGCTTTCCGGACTTGCACTATCAACTTTTTTTATACTAACTTTAAATCTGATAGTAATTCCCAGCTTGTTTAAAAAAATATCTGCAAATTGGGATATAAAAAGAGAAATAATCTGGAATATTTGGATACTTTTTGCAATTTCTGGTAGCGATTTTGTTCTTTATACTCAATTATTTGGAATAATAAACATCAATTATTCAGATATAGGCAGAATTTTGCTGCTCGGTTCCCTTCCCGTTGCAGTATTAATTGTAATTAATCAGCAAAGATTATTGCGTTTAAATTTAAAATCAGCTCAGCAATTAAACAAGAAACTAATTGAAAATAAACAACATAAAGAAAAGCTAATTCACTTTGAATCTGAATATAAAAAAGACGGACTTATTCTTGCTGCAAATTCATTGGTATTGATAAAAGCTGCTGATAATTATATTGAGGTTTTTTACGAATCAGAAAATCAAATACATAAACAACTCATTAGAAGTTCTCTTAATAAAGCAGAGGAAAAAATTGCAGAATTCGATTTTATAATTAAATGTCATCGCTCTTTTATTGTCAATACAAATCACATAAAAGAAATCAAAGGAAATTCGCAAGGTTATATGCTTTATTTCGAAAATATTGATTT
This sequence comes from uncultured Hyphomicrobiales bacterium, assembly GCA_964498585.1. Classification (GTDB taxonomy): domain Bacteria; phylum Bacteroidota; class Ignavibacteria; order Kapaibacteriales; family UBA2268; genus JAAYJM01. Next base: position 47,920 of record CAZCHH010000001.1, on the reverse strand, counting down.
TCCTGCATTAGTTTCTCAAAATAACATAGAAGAGTTTAAGAAATTGATATAATATTTGCCCCTAAAAAGCACATTTTCGTCCCTAAAATCAATAAATATCCCTATTTTAATAGCTATATCCCTAAATTCGAATAAAAAGAATAATTCTGATTAGATTTGTATTGAATTATTTTTTTTACAAATATTATAATTTATGAAAGCAATAAATATAGGAAATATAAATATTTCATTGCCAATTTTTCAGGGGGGAATGGGAGTTTGTATATCATTATCCGGGCTTGCCTCTGCAGTTGCAAATGAAGGTGGAGTTGGTGTAATTTCTGCTGCGGGAATTGGAATGAACGAAACCGATTACAATACAAATTTCCGTGAAGCAAACAAAAGAGCATTGCGTAATGAAATTCAAAAAGCAAGAAAAAATACAAAGGGTGTTTTAGGATTAAATATTATGCTTGCTTTGACTGACCACGAGGAACTTATTCAAGTAGCTCTTGATGAGAAAATAGATATTTTGATTATGGGTGCCGGGCTACCACTAAAAATTCCGGCTATGATTTCTTCTTCTGGACGCGATGGACACAACACTAAGCTTCTTGTTAAAGTGTCATCTGCAAAAGCCGCAAAACTGATTTTTCAATACTGGGCAAATAAATACGGATATGTTCCCGATGCTGTCGTTGTTGAAGGACCAATGGCTGGTGGGCATCTCGGATTTAAAAAAGAAGAATTGACGGGAAAGCTTGCTCCATTGCATATTTTAGTTGAAGAAACGATTAGAGAAATTAGAATTTTTGAAAATCAATTTAGTAAAGAAATTCCAATTATTGCTGCTGGTGGTATCTATTATGGAAAAGATATATATGACATAATGCAGTATGGAGCAAAAGCAGTGAAACTGGGCACCCGCTTTGTTACTACAAACGAATGTGATGCTTCTATAGATTTCAAGAAAACCTATTTAGCTTGCAAAAAAGAGGATATTTCTATTATAGATAGTCCGGTTGGCTTACCGGGAAGAGTAATAGAAAACGATTTTGTAAGACAAATTCAAGCAGGAAAAACTCATCCGTTTAAATGTATTTGGCACTGTCTCGGTTCTTGCAATTATCAAACTGCTCCTTACTGCATTGCTCAGGTTCTGCATAATTCCGCAAAAGGGAGAATGAACGCTGGATTTGCTTTTGCCGGAACTAATGCTTATTTAGCTGATAAGATTATTTCTGTAAAAGAAACATTTAATCAAATTAAAGAAGAATATTTTCAGGAAAAAGAAAGAATTGAATTGTTAACTGCCCAGCTAAGAGCATAAGAAAAATTTACATTCATAGATACAATTAATCTGTCATTTCGACCCTTCAGATAAAAGAAGACCTTTATTTAAATGGAGATGACATCGTTTAACACAGTCATTCTGAACGAAGTGAAGAATCCAGAAAAAATTCTTTAAATCACTATCCTCTGGATTCTTCGCTCCGCTCAGAATGACCGACAAATGTAAAGATGTCATTGGTAATCCCAAGATAAAGCAAGTGCTTTATTTAAACAAAAATTCTCATTTTTCTAAGGGGGTTCGGAATAACAGGCAATTTCAAATTTTTAGAACTCTCCTTTTACAACCTGCAATACCTTCACTGCTTTTTTATTTTCAATTACTGTTTCTAATTTAATAAAATAATTCACCTTTTCAAATTTTTACTTCAGAAATTTATGTAATAATTAAAAATTAAAATTATAGAGATTTTTATTAACAAAAAATAATCGATTTTTTTTTAATTTTGTTTTGTTCTTAAAAACTTTTATAAAAGTTTAAAAATTCATTAATGTTCTAAAATTTATCAAAGATTTAACAATCATTAACAATTAATAATTAACAATTAGTAAGATGCCAATCGAAACCAGTATAAAAGCAAAACCAAAATATCTTAAACAATTAGAAGAAATAAGTTCAAATTTAAGTTTCACTTCAGAGATTATTAATTTATTAGAAAGCAATAGAGATAGTTTGAGAATAAAGCATTTGAGTGGGTCTCTTAAATCTTTTTTAATTGCAAGTATTTGGAATAAGAAAAAGCAGAATATATTAATTTTATCAGAAGATAATACAAAAGCATCAGGTTGGTTCAATGATTTAGAAGTATTAATAGAAACAGAAAGCATAGCACTACTTATTGAAGCACCAAGCACCGTAAGATTAAAAACAGAAAATCTTGATGAATCAAATATTTGGTTGGTTGACGGACTATCCTCCATTCAAAAAAATGAGTATTCAATTTCAATAACAACGCCAGCAGTTCTAAAAAAAGCAATACCAAAACCTGAGAGTATTTCAGATTCCGTTATCAGATTAGTAAAGGATTCTGAAGTTGATTTTACCAATTTGATTAATCAACTAGCTTTAAATGGATTTGAAAAAAAAGATTATGTATCTTTTCAAGGTGATATGGCAGTTCGTGGAGGAATACTTGACCTCTTCCCAATCGGCTGGGAAAATCCATTAAGAATCGAATTTTGGGGCGATACTATAGAATCTATTCGGCAATTTGAGCCGCTTTCTCAAAGAAGTATTGGAAATTTCGATAATGTTGAGTTCATTTCAAGTATTTTCCATTCCACAGAAGGAGTGGAACAAGGAAATATTTTCGATTATATCCCCAAAAGCACCTTAATTGTTATTGATTATAATGAAAGTGCAGATATTGATGCTCCTGAAACAGCACATTTTACTGACTTTAAAAAATTGTATCTGAACATCTACGGAAAAGCTGACTTTTCAGTTCAAAGCTCTCCTCAACCATTTTATCAGCATACTGTTAAGGATTTTATAAGGGACTTAAAACATCTAAGCAGTGAAAATTATAAAATATTAATTTCAGCAGAAGGGAAAATTCACTTAGAGCGTTTTCGCGAAATTATAGAAAATGCTATTGAACTTGCTGAAATGAAAGACGAAGACAATAAAAATGATGTAATCGATTCATATTCGGAAAAATATCTAAAAAATATAATCTGGTTGGAAAAAGATTTTTTTGAGGGCTTTATTTTAGAACAAAATAAAATTGCCTGTTTTACTGAGCATCAAATATTTTCACGTAAACAGGTCCTTATCCGTTCAAAAAAATATAAGCAAAAGCAAAGTATATCTTTAAAAGAAGTCAAACAACTAAATATTGGTGATTATCTTGTTCACGAAGAAAAAGGTATTTGCAAGTTCAATGGATTTCAGACAATTCAGGTTGCAGGCAAGCTGCAGGATTGTATAAAGCTAATTTTTGCTGATGATGGAACACTTTACGTAAATTTAAATTATCTTCACTTAATACAAAAATATAACGCTGCCGATGGTGTTGTCCCTAAGCTTTCCCGACTTGGTACTAACGAGTGGAAGCGTAAGAAAGCAAAGACCAAGCAACGATTAAGAGAATTAGCATTCGATTTAATCAAACTTTATGCGAAACGAAAGGAAATAAAAGGATTCTCGTTTCCTGTTGATAATATATGGCAAAAAGAACTTGAAGCTTCATTTATTTATGAAGACACAATTGACCAGGCAGAAACTACAGACGCAGTTAAAAAAGATATGGAATCCATTACACCTATGGACAGGTTGGTATGTGGAGATGTGGGTTTCGGAAAAACAGAAATTGCTATTCGTGCTGCCTTTAAGGCAGTTCAGGCGGGAAAGCAGGTTGCTGTGCTTGTTCCTACTACTATTTTAGCAGAACAGCATTATATAACATTTTCAGACAGAATGAAACAATACCCTATTCTTATTGAATCTCTTTCTCGCTTTAAACAAAGAAAAGAGCAAAAAGATATTGTAAATAAAATGAAAGAAGGCAGAATTGATATTTTAATTGGAACACATAGGATTTTGAGCAAAGATGTTGGCTTTAAAGATTTAGGACTTTTGATAATAGACGAGGAGCATCGCTTTGGTGTCGGTGCTAAAGAAAGTATAAGAGCGTTGAGAAATAACGTAGATACTTTAACATTGACTGCGACTCCGATACCACGAACACTGAATTTTTCACTTCTTGGTGCAAGAGATTTAAGCATAATCGAAACTCCACCGCGAAATAGGATTCCTACTATTACTGAAATAATCGAATGGAATAATAAAACAATTACTGAAGCAACAATGCAGGAAATTGAAAGAGGCGGGCAAGTTTTTTTTGTTTCTGATAGGGTAAATGATATTGATAGAATAGCAATGGATTTGCAAATGCTTCTACCAACTTTAAAAATTGCTGTTGCTCATGGTCAAATGAAAACGAGTGAATTAGAAAAAGTTATGGAAAAATTTCTTGCTAAAAAAGTTGATGTCCTTCTTGCTACTAAAATAATTGAATCCGGTTTAGATATTCCAAATGCAAATACAATTTTTATAAACAGAGCGCATCACTTCGGTTTAGCCGAACTTTACCAGTTGCGTGGAAGAGTAGGAAGAAGCAATATTCAGGCATACTGCTATCTACTTGTTCCTCCAATCAAAACAATCGGCGGAAATACATTGAAACGTTTGCTTGCTATAGAAGAATTTACGGAACTTGGAAGCGGATTCAATCTTGCAATGCGAGATATGGAAATACGTGGAGCAGGCGATTTGCTGGGCCCACAGCAAAGCGGATTTATTAATGAAATCGGTTTCGATTTATACCAAAAAATTCTTGATGAAGCTGTTAAAGAAATAAAAATTGAAGAATTTCCGGATTTATTCAAAGAATTTTCGGAAGAAAAACCAAAATACCTCGATAATTCTGATTTAGCAATAGAAATTAATACAGATGCTTATATTCCTAATTACTACATTTCAAACAATTCAGAAAGATTTCTAATTTATAAAAAACTTTATGAAACTAGAAATAATTCAGATTTACAGCAAATTGTAAACGAAATTACTGATTGCTACGGAAAGCTTCCAAAAGAAACAAAAGAGCTTATTTTTTCTGTAAAATTAAGGATTTCTGCAATTAACACCGGAATAAAGAAATTAAGTTTAAAAGAGGACAGATTAATAATTGAATTTCCTTTTTCAGAAAATGAACATTTTTATAAAATTATATTTCCAGAATTAAATGAATTTTTCGTAAATTACGAAAATTTAAAAATATTAGAAAATAATAATAAAATTACTGCTATTTTTACTATACAAAATCGTGACGAAGCAGTTGAATTTTTATGGAGAATTAAAAGAACAGTAGAAACAATTGGAGAATAATTTTTAGTTACTTTTTTGAGTATTATTTGTTATATTTATAGTTTGTTTAAGCAACAGAAATAAAATTATGATAATTTTAACTTTATTAGTTTTAATACTATTATTACCATCTCAGCTATCTGCTCAGAAAGAAGGTTATAATTGGTATTTTGGAAAGAATGCAGCAATAAGTTTCAACAAAACAACTGCCTGTATTTCTCCACCCTGCCCCAAAAATGATAGCAAAATCGATACCTGGGAAGGTTGTGCAACAATTTCTGACAAAGACGGAAATCTACTTTTTTATACAGATGGAGTTTATGTTTGGAATCGGTTTCATAAAGTAATGCCTAATGGAAATGGCTTGGCAGGCCATCCATCTTCAACCTGCTCTGCTGTAATCATTCCCAAACCTAATGACAGCACAAAAAGCATTTATTATATCTTTACTGCTGATGAATCACCATTTTTCAATCCGCCAAACAATGGTATTAGTTATTCAATTGTTGATATGTCTATGTGCGAGGATTCTGGCGATGTAGTCCAAAAAAACATATTTTTATACGCACCTTCCACTGAAAAAATCGCAGCTGTTAAGCATTGTAATAATAAAGACTTCTTCATAATAACTCACGAATATGATAACAACAGATTTAGAACATATAGAGTTACTGAAGACGGAGTAATTAGAACTCCTATTTATAGCAGAGTCGGATTAGACCATGGCGGAAATTTACTTGCCTATATGGGACAAATAAAAGTTGCTCCTGATAGCAGACATATTGCAGTTGCTTTACCGAATCAATGGTCATTTCAAATCTTCGATTTTGATAATACTACTGGCGCTATAACAAATCCGGTAACTTTAACACTTTCTCCATTACAGCAAACGTATGGAATTGAATTTTCACAAGATGGCTCTAAATTTTACGGAAGTGCTACTACTACTGCTTATGATGAATCATTTATTTATCAATGGGACCTTTCGGCAGGTAACAACACTCAAATAGATAATTCTAAAGTTAGAATTGCTTACGACCCACTTAATAGTAATTCTTTTTATGCAATGCAAATCGGACCTAATGGAAAAATCTATGTTGCCGGAGATAATAAGAATTATCTCGGTGTTATCAGATATCCAAATTTAAAAGGAACTGCCTGCTATTATGAGTTTGCTGGCTTACCTTTAACCAAAGGATACTCTCAATTAGGACTTCCTACTTTCGTTTCAAATTATTTTGCTGCTCCTGTTACTATCTCCGGTTCTAAAAATTGTATTTGCGAAGGGCAGCCAGTTACTTTTACTCTTAATAAAATAGAAAATTCTGAATACAGATGGGAAGCACCCGGCGGTTTCTTTTTAACTACTAAAGATACTACTCTTACGTTTAAAAATCCTTTACCCGGAACATATAAGGTTACTACTTTCGTATTTGGATGCGAAACTACTATTGATACTTTCGATTTGACCATAGTGCCTTATCCTGTTGCAGATATCACTACCGATAAGCAGCCAATTATATGTAAAGGTGATTGGATTACTATGACTACTCCTTATGATGAAAATTACGAATATGAATGGACTACGGTATATGAACGAAAAAACACAATCAGAGACAATCCCCCGGTGTCAAAATGGTATTATCTCACAGTTACAAATGAATGCGATTGTGTTTCACGCGATTCCATTTTCATTGAAGTTAGAGAAAATCCCACTGTTTCAATAACGACAGAAGGTGAATTCCCAATTTGCGAAGGAGATACAATTACTTTAATTGCAAATCCAAGCGAAACTGTCAGTTACCACTGGACAAGAGACGGAGAGGAAATTCCTGATAGCAGCAATCAAAGATATTATGCAACACGCTCGGGTTTCTATCAAATAGATGTCCAAACTGATGTCGGCTGCACTGCTAAAGACACAATTACATTGGTTTTCAAAGAAACTCCAAATTCTATTATTGCTACTGACAAGGAATCTTATTGCGACGGAGATGTTGCAGAATTAAGTATTGTTCCTGATGATGGAACCTACTCTTATCTATGGTCAAATGGTGCAACTACTTCAAATATTCAGGTAACAGAATCTGGTATTTATAGCGTAGAAATAACCAATGCATCACTTTGCACTCAGTATATTGAGAAAGATATAATTTTTTATCCAAATCCTGAAGCTGATATATTACCTGAAGGCGATACATTGATAATTTGTAATGGAACAAGCATTGACATTACTGCTGATAAGGATTTCCAAAGCTATTTATGGTCAACCGGCGAAACAACTAAAACTATTACTGTAAACCAAGAGGGCAATTACTCTTTAATTGCAACTGACTCAAATGGATGCTCTGTTTCTGTTAATCAATATATTAAGTTTTTAAGTGTTAATTTTAGTAATATTACTTCGTTAGTGTTTGACTCAGTATGTATTTCAGAAAACAACCTAAAGCAATTTAAATTAAGAAATGCTACACACAATCATTTTTCAATTGATACAATTTATTTACGCGAGAACAATGAAAATTTCAAAATACTTTCAAAGCTATCAAATATAGACTTAAGCCCAGATGAAGCATATACATTAGAAATAGAATTTTCACCTAAGGAAATTGATGTTTTTTCTGACAGTGTTATTATCGAAGTTACTGACCCTTGTCTTGGCAGATTTGCTATGTCTTTAACAGGCACAACTAAACCGACTTTCCTCATTTGGCTGCCAGACACACTTACTTTCATTGGTAATAACAACTTTTGTATTCCTTTGATGGCAAAAGCTGTTGCAAAAAATTCCAATATGGAAAGTGCTAATTACTCAATAGAAATCGCCTTCAATAACAATGTTTTTATTCCTAATGATTTGGATTTCGAATATTCCGAAAATAAGGTAAAGGTAAAAATACTTGTTGAAGATGTCGTTATTAGTGCTGATGGACAAACATTGGAGATGATTTGTGGAACTGTAATGCTGCCGGCTGAGATTAAATCCACAGTAAACATTGAAGAATTCTCTGCAGATAAGTTTGATTTGTGTTGGACTGGTATTGAAAGCACAATAGAAACTCAAGATATTTGCGTTTTTCCTTTTCGTGGCATCAGATTAAAAATTGCAAACAGCATTCAGGTGAATCCAAATCCAATTTATGCAAGCAATACAGGCAGTTTTTCAATTATTCTAAATGCTGAGGAAGAAGGGGCTTTCAAACTTGATATTTATTCACTTGAAGGAAAAAAAATATGGGAAAATTCTGTTTTGAATACTAAAACAAGTAACCAATTCGTCTTTCAAATCAACACTAATATATTTAATAATGGATTTTATCAAATAGTGTTACAAAGCCCTAGCGGTTCAGTTAATAATCCATTAGTTATTATAAAATAAAGATTTAAGTGATATGATGAAAATTCTGTTTAAAACTTTAATTATTTTTACATTTTTGTGCAATTATATTTCCTTTTCTCAACAAGGGACAAACTCTACTCCTTTTGAGTTGCCTGATATTTTTATTGAAGGAAAAGACAAAACTAATATCAGAGCGGGTATGAAACAATTACCAGATAAATTCAATTCACTTAGCAATGAAGAACTTGATTCAATTAATTCTTTAGAGAAAAAACCTTCTTTCCTTTTGCCATTAAAGACTATTCCAAATAAGATTTATGAAAAAACATTCTATAGAGGTTTTTTAAAAGGTGAAGTAGGGCGATATTTCACTCCACTGCTTGAAGCAGGTTATGAATTTGAAGTAAATAATTACAAGTTATTCGTTAATGCAAATTTTGAAGCTAGTAACGGACACGTTGAAAATTCTGATTATAACAAACTCAATGCTTCTATTTCTTCTCAATTTATTGCTCCTAAAAAATATTTTATTTTTGGTGGAAGCAAAACTGTTACTTCTTTTAATATTCAAAATGATAACTTAAAACTATATGCAATAAAGAATCCAGCCGATAGAAATGCTTTAACTTTAGATTTTGATATTAATTCCATTGGTGAATTCGAGGGCTTCTCGTTTGAAACTGGCGCAAATTTACAACTATTTTCTTTAAAAGACATTAACAAACAAAATGAAACAATTATTGATGCTTTTCTGCTTGTAACTAAAGATTTAGACGAATTTACTGCTGGAGCTAACATCGAATTTAAAATTGATAATATCACATCTTTTAATAATTCTTTTATTCAGCTCAATGGATATTTGAGCTATATAAATGATTTTATTAATATAATTGCAAAAGCTGGAATTCAAAACAAAAGTGATTACATCTCAAATAATGTTCGTGTTTATCTTGATGGTATCGTAAATATTAATATTAATAAATATTTTACTTTAAGGAACAATCTTTCATCTAAATATTTGAATCTTAGTTTAATTGATTATTATAATATAAATCCATATATAACAGATACTTCTAAAGTTGGAATTCCAGACCTAATTGAATTTAAGTCATCACTACTTTATCATCCTACAGATAAATATTCTGTATCATTATCTGCAAACATTTCAAGCTCAGAAAACCACCCATATTTCCTTTATGATAGTTTAGGAAGTTATAACCTTTATTTCGATAAAGCAACAAACTGGGGAATTTCCTGTGACGCTGATATTTCATTGACAGAAAAAGATTTAATAAATTTGAATATTGCATTCCAAAGAAAAGAACTTAAAAACACCAGTAATTTAATTCCTTTTGCTCCTACTTATCAAATTGCTGCTAATTACAGACGAAATTGGAATGAAAAATTTGGTACACAATTTGGCATAATTACTTTTAGTGAAAGATATACTGATTTATTAAATGAGCATAAACTTTCATCTTTTTTTAATTTAAATGCTTATGCTGATTATAAATTAAGCAATAGCTTCACTATTTATGCTAGAATAAATAACTTACTTAACTCAAATGTCTTCATTTGGGATAATTACAAAGAACGAGATTTATTTTTAGCTGCTGGAGTATTTTATAAATTTTAATAATTCATCTTTTGTATTTCCTTCTCAATAGTAATGTCATTTGAATAGAGAGAAATAACATAGGAAGGGTTGATATTGTTTACATAGAGCAAATTCAAAATAAATAATTTTATCTGTCATTCCGAGCGCAGCGAAGAATCTCAAGTTCTTTGATAACAATTAGTTTTGAGATTCTCCATTAAGTTTACTATGACATCCATTCATTGTCGCTCGTTCTGAAGCGTTGTGAAGAATACAGAGAATAGTGGTATAAATGAAATTTTTATGGATTCTTCGCTTCGCTCCTAATGAACCACTTTGGTTTTTTAGAACGTAACTATTTGTAATACATATAATTATAATAATTTCATTTGTTGTCAGAAGTCATCAGATGGCTGCCAGTCATCCTTTAACTAAAAAGTTCATTTCATCAAAAGTAAACGTCTTCGTTTCTATTTACCTCTGAATAACAATTTTTAGAACTCTTTTAATGTTTTGAAATTATCAAAGTAAGAAAATAAAATTTTTTTTGATAATTTGAGTCATTAATATAATTATAAAGTTTGATTAGAAGCTTATTCTATAAAATTTATAATAAAAGAATAAGCAGAGAAATCAAAATATTTTTTCATTTATATAAAAAAAATAGATAAATTATTTGCTTTAAATATTCAAATTGCTTAAATTTGAAAAAAATTGATATCCGGGGGGATAAAATGTATACACCATATCGAGATGAAAAACAGATAAATTTTAAAATTCCTTGGGATAGCAATACTGCTTGGGGATTTGCTATTTCTCTTTCTCTCTATTTTTTATTCATTTTAATTTCTTCTTTTATTTATTTTACTATACCAAAACCAGCAAAAATAGAACGTCAAAAGACTATTCCTATTGAACTGTTAAGCTTTGGAGACGGCGATGGTACTGGTATAAGTAAAGGTAATTTGAGCGAAGAAGGCACAGCTTTAAAGGGACCTTCCCCATCGAATCCTCTTGAAGATGCTAGTAAAGCTACAAAAACTAAATTTGCTGATAATGCTGCTATCGAAGACCCTTCTTTTTATTCAAGACTTAATCCAACTAATGTATTAAGCACGAATGAAAAGAGTACTGAAAATAACCAGGGGTCCAGTTCGAGAAATATTGGCAATCCTAATGGAAATCCAGATGGTACAGGATTAGGCGAAAAAGGTACCGGTCCCGGACTCGGTTTAGGTTATGGTGATATTGAGTGGGGTGGCGGTGGAAACAGAATTGTTCTTCAGAAAAAAATCCCAGCTTATCCTCGTGGCGCTAATGCTTCTGCACAAATCAAAATTAAATTTACTGTTTCTTACGATGGAACTGTAATTAGTATGCTTCCACTGCAAAAAGGAGACCCAATACTCGAAAAAGCTGCTATGGATGCTTTAAAACAATGGAGATTTAATAAATTGAAAGAACAAAAGGAAATGTATGGTATTATTACATTTACTTTCAAGCTTAGTTAATTATGCTAGAATATATCATAATCGGTTTATTAATAATTGGATTAATCTTTTCAATTTTCAAAAAATTATTTAAATTAATTTTTTTTATAGCTTTAATTTTTATAATTTATTTAATAATCAATGGCATACCAGATTTATCCAAATTGACAAATCTGATTTTTGAATAATGTTTACAATAATTAATAATTTCAAATCAATTTACTAATAAAAAGAATTTTACGAAGACTTGAAGTATTCTAATATCATTAAAATCAATTTTTCAAAAGTCAATATAAAAGCAGATTATGTTCTTTATTTAAATTAATTTCCCTTATTTAATTAAATATTTTTAAAAACAACACTAATTCTATAATAAATTATTTTACTACAATACTTGAACAGATTAAAAAAAATGCAAACAATCAACAATAATTGAATTCCACTACTTATTTCAGTCTTTTTTCGGGTTACAATTTTAAAAAGCAACCAAAATCATATACTTTTTTTTGTAAATAAATTTTCGTAGTTTTGAAAATATTCAATATCAAAAATGAATATTGTTGAAATTATATTTAATTATCGTAATATAAGATGAATGAAATATTAGAGTTTGGCAATAAAATTTTCCAAAACCAAAAACGAAAAGCCCACGAATTTAAAGAAATAGCTTTAGAAATCCGTAGAGATATTATTAAAATGTTAGTTAGGGCAAAATCCGGACATAGCGGAGGTCCACTAGGAATATCAGATGTTTTCTCGGTTCTTTATTTCGGTGCTTATATGAATTACAATCCGAATGAACCTTTTTGGAAAGAACGGGATAGATTTATATTAAGCAGTGGACATTATTGCCCTGTTCTTTATTCTGCCTTAGCGAGAGCAGGATTTTATCCAATAGAAGAAATGAAGACCTTGCGTAAATTTGGAAGCCGTTTGCAAGGTCATCCCGGTAAAGATATGGAACTGCCCGGAATAGAAGCATCAACTGGCTCTCTTGGACAAGGTATTTCTATTGCAGTTGGTATGGCTATGAATGATAAATACCTTGATAAAAATCTACAAAAAGTATTTTGCCTTACCGGCGATGGCGAACTTCAGGAAGGTTCCTGCTGGGAAGCTGCTATGGCGGCAGCAAATTACAAACTTGACAATCTTTGCTGGATTGTGGACAATAACGATTGTCAGATTGATGGCCGAGTCCATAACGTTATGAATATTTACCCTTTAGATAAAAAATTTGAATCTTTCAACTTTGATGTAATTTGCATCGATGGAAATAGCATTGAGCAAATTATTTGTGCTTTTGATAAATTTGTAAATAATTTTAAATCAAAAATTGGGAAACCTACTGTCATAATAGCAAAAACAAAAATGGGAAAAGATGTTTCATTTATGGAAGACAAGTACCAATGGCATGGTAACCCACCCAATGAAGAACAAGCATTATTAGCATTAGAAGAACTTAAATGAATTCATATACTTTATTAGGAAAAAAACCAACTAGACACGGTTTCGGAGAAGCCCTAGTTGAATTAGGTGAATTGAACGAAAATGTTGTCGTTCTTGGCGGAGATATTACTGGCTCCGTCCTTACTTCTTATTTTAAAGAAAAATTTCCGGATAGATTCTTTTCTATTGGTATTGCAGAACAAAATGCAACTACTATTGCTGCCGGCTTAGCATTATCCGGCAAAATCCCGTTTTTTGCAAGCTACAGTGCTTTTGCTGCTTTCCGATGTGCAGACCAGCTTCGGCTTTCTGTTTGCTACAACAACGTAAATGTTAAAATTGGTGGCGGGCATTCCGGGATTACTGTTGGTCCCGATGGTGCAACTCACCAGTCTCTTGAAGAAGTTTCTTTTTTACGTGCTTTGCCAAACCTTACTCTTATTGTTCCCTGCGATTACAATGAAGCAAAAAAAGCAACAATTGCAGCCGGAAAAATGTTTGGTCCTGTCTATATCAGGTTCGGACGCTCTCCAGTCCCTATGTTTACAACAGAAGAAACTGAATTTGAAATTGGGCGAGCAACTGTTTTGCGTAAAGGAAATGATGTCGCACTAATAGCTTGCGGAATAATGGTTTGGGAAGCACTTCTTGCAGCCGATAAATTAGAAAAGGAATTTGGTATTTCTGCTATGGTTATCAATAATTCTTCTATCAAACCTATTGACGTAAAAACCATTGTTGATGCTGCAGTAGAGTGCAAAGCTATTGTTACGGCTGAAGAGCATCAGATTTATGGCGGAATGGGAAGTGCTGTTGCAGAAGTTGTTGTAAAAAATTACCCAGTACCTATGGAATTTGTAGGTATTAAAGATTCTTTTGGAGGAAGCGGAGAACCAGACGAACTGATGGAAAAATTTGGTTTAACTTATAAAGAAATTGTTGCTTCTGCCTTACAGGTAATAAAACGAAAAAAAGAATCTAAGCCATCATATAGAAAAGTCATTGATGTCGCTAATTTATAGATAATTTACGATGATTCTATCAATTCTATTGATTTTACTAACTGCATTAAATAATTTGCAAAGTCAAGATATGTTAACAGAAGAAAAAATATCGTATCGTCCTGCAACTGTTGCTGGCAGCTTTTATCCAGATGATAAAAACGAACTCCTTTCTTTAATAAATGAATATCTTAATAAAGAAAAGTCAATCATTTCAAATAAAGATGAAATATTTGCATTAATTGTCCCCCACGCCGGCTATGTTTATAGCGGTTGGGTGGCTGGTAGTGCCTATCGTGAAGTTATCGGCAGAAAATACGATGCAATAGTCGTTATTGGTCCAAGCCACATTTGCGCTTTTCATGGTATTAGTATTTTCGATGGAGATGCATACACTACTCCTCTGGGCGTTTCTAAAATAGATAAAGAATTAGCAAAAGCTATTGCTAAAAATGGAATGGATATTAAGATTTCACGTGAAGGGCATAATTGGAATACAAGCCGAAGCGAGCATTGCATTGAAGTTCAGATACCATTTTTACAGGTTGTCCAGCCAGATGTGCCAATCGTTCCAATTATCATTGGTTCTTCAGATTTTGAAACAGCAGACGACTTAATGATTTCATTATTAAAATCAATTAAAGAAACAAACAAAAAATGCTTACTTGTTGCAAGCACAGATTTATCCCATTTTCATAGTAAAAAACAGGCATCTTTACTCGACAACTCGTTAATTACTGATTTTGAACGTTATGACTATTTTAAGCTCTCGAATGATTTATTTATTCAGAGAAAAGAAGCTTGCGGTGCTGCAGCGCTCTTAACAGTAATGATGGCTGCTGAACAGCTTGGCGCCAATAATTCATTAGCTCTAAAATATGCTACTTCTGCTGATAGTCCATATTATCCAACTGATACAGGCAGAGTTGTTGGATATATGAGTGCTGCTTTAGTTAAATCAAAAAATCCACTTATAGAATTGCCTCAATTCTCTGAAGAAGAAAAAAAAATACTAAAACAAACTGTTGAAACAAGTATCCGTAATAAAGTATTAAAAATTAAAGATACATCGCATTTAAACATAAAGAATGAGAATTTAAACTTACAGCTTCCTGCTTTTGTTACTATAAGAAAAAAAGGCAACTTAAGAGCTTGTATGGGACATACTACTTCTGATTTTCCTTTATATGAAGAAGTTGCTTTTTCAGCACAAATTGCTTCTACTGAAGATTACCGTTTCGGACCAATAACCAAAAAAGAATTAGACAGCTTAGATTATGAAATCACAGTCCTTTCAAGAATGACTCGCATAATAGATTTTTCACAAATTCAAATAGGCCGTGACGGACTTTATATTCATCTGAATAGGAATGGCGGAATTTTCCTTCCTCAGGTTCCGATTGAGCAAAACTGGAATCTAACAGAGTATCTTGAGAATTTATGCTATAAAGCTGGTTTACAAAAAAATGACTATTTAAACTCTAAAGCTCAAATTTTCTCATTTAGGGCATTTATTATAGACTAATTATTATTTATGCAAGAAATCATCAAAGAAACCGACAAACCCAAAAAAAACAGAACAATTCGCAGAAAAGAAATTATGACAATTTCAAGAAATCACTTGGATTCCATTGTGATTGAAGAGGAAATTGTTAAAAGAATAGCTGATATAGCAGCAGAACTCGGTTATAAAATATATGCCGTTGGTGGATATGTTAGAGACCGCTATCTTGACAGAGAACGAACTGATTTCGATTTTACTGTTATTGGTGATGCTATTGCTTTTGCAGATGAATTAGCAAAAAAACTACATTCTAAAGCAATTACATACCCAAGATTCAGAACTGCTATGGTGCCTTTTGGAAAAGTCAAGTTAGAATTTGTTGGAACACGTAAAGAAGTATATCTTCCAAATACCAGAAATCCCTTAATCAAAGAAGGTACTTTAGAAGATGATATACAAAGACGCGATTTCACTATAAATACTCTTGCTGTATCACTAAATAAAATTGACTACGGAAAAATTATCGATATGTACAATGGGAAAAAGGATTTACAATTAAAAATTATAAAAACTCCTTTAGACCCAATAAAAACCTTTTCTGACGACCCACTGAGAATGATGCGTGCTGCCCGTTTTGCTGCTCAACTTGATTTTAAAGTTGATAAAAGTTCTATTAAAGCAATGAAATCTATGTATGAACGTATCTCAATCATTTCTCAGGAACGCATTACAGATGAATTACTGAAAATTCTTACCACTACAAAGCCAAGTATTGGTTTACACATACTTTACGATACCAACTTACTAAAAGTAATTTTTCCGGAATTAGACAAACTCGCTGGCGTTGATGTCGTCAATGAAAACGGCAACAACTACGGGCATAAAGATATACTGCAGCACTCCTTTCAGGTGCTTGACAACGTTGCTGAAGTTTCAAACGATTTATGGCTGAGATTTGCTGCCCTTATTCACGACATTGCTAAGCCACTTGTTAAAAAGTTTATTAAAGGAACTGGCTGGAGTTTTCACGGACACGAAGAAATCGGTGCAAGATTTGTAGAAAAGATTTTCAGAAGATTAAAACTACCACTCGAGCATATTGCTCAGGTGGAATTATTGGTAAGATTGCACCAACGTCCTATGGCTCTTGTTGATGAAGAAGTTACTGATTCTGCAGTAAGACGCCTCGCTTTCCAAGCAGGAGAATATCTCGAAGAACTCTTTACTTTATGCAAAGCAGACATTACAACCAATAATCCTAATCTGAGCGCAAAATACCTTCAAAACTACGAAAATGTCAAAAATAAAGTAATTGAAGTTCAGGAAAAAGACAAATTACGTGAATTTCAATCTCCTGTTCGAGGTGATGAAATTATGGAAATCTGCAAAATACCTCCCTCCTATTCAGTCGGCTATATTAAATCCAAAATTGAACAGGCAATCCTTGATGGCATTATCCATAATGAATATGAACAGGCAAAAGCATATTTCATTAAACATAAAAATACCTGGTTAAAAGAATCATCTAACCGAAACCAAACTTTAGACATTTTGGAAAAGGAATTTTAATTTTCGAACTCCTGATTACATAACGAAAATAAAGGAGTTTAAAGTTATGCCTTGAAAAAAATAATTTCGGTTTTATCGCGAAAAATTGTCATTCTGAGGCGAATATCAACGAAGACGTTTACTTTTGAGAAAATGAACTATGTTATGCTTTCTAAATCTTAATAAGGGATTGCAACACCTTGTTAAGAACAATCAACCATCGGATTAACCCGATGGTTGATATATCACTCGAATTATTTGTAATATATACAGTTAGACAATAAAAAAAAGACGAAGTAGTTCATTCTGAACGAAGTGAAAAATCTTAAGTATCGTGATAGCAAAGACTTGTGAGATTTCTCGCTGCGCTTCGAAATGACAATATAAAGTGATGTCAACACCCCTTAAATAAAAGTCTTCATTTATCTGGATTCAGAATTACATTTTACTCCTTAAAACTCGAAATTATATAACCAAAGAAATTTCAAAAAATAATTTACTTGCATTTATATTTTTTATTTGATATATTTGATTTTAAAAAATAATCGAAGAAATATATGCAAAAGAAAAAAAACTACATTCTGAAACTTATGTTAAGCATTACGGTATTACTCATTTCTCAAACTGTATTTGCTTCGATCCACTCCGATACTTTATTAATCAACTCTGGCAGAGAAGGTAATCTTGCTATGGTGAAAGCTGCTTTAGAGCAAGGTGCAAATATTAATGCTGTCGATATTGATGGCGATAATGCTTTAAATTATGCTGCTGAAAAGGGACATCTTGATGTAGTCAAATTTTTGATTGAAAATGGCATCAATATTAATCATAAGGATAATCAAGGAATTACAGCGTTATGGATTGCTTCACAAAATGATTATATTGAAGTTGTCAGATTATTATTAAAAAATGGAGCTGATGTAAATTGTAATGCAAATGAAGTAACGCCATTACAAATTTCTTGTTTGTATAAAAATAATCTTGAAATTACTGAATTACTTTTTCATTATGGAGCAAATCCTAATGAAACAACAAAGAGCGGAATAAGTTTATTACTTGCTGCATCATTGAAAGGAAATTATAATATATGTAAGATTCTTATCGAAAAAGGAGCTAATGTGAATTTTATAGATTCCCTACACCCAAGTAAATTTTCATTCAGTAATTTAATGTATGTTGCTAAAGATGACAGATACGAAATAGCAAAACTTTTGATTGAAAACGGTGCTGATGTGAATTATTCTAATAGTAAGTTTTCTGTTTTAATTTGCGCAATTCAAAATAATAGTTATAAAATAGCAGAGCTTTTAATAGAAAATGGTGCTGATGTGAATTTTGTTAAAGATAGAGCTACTCCGTTAATGTACGCAATTTTTTTAAATAATAAAGAAATTGTTGAATTACTCATTAAAAATGGTGCAAATGTTAATTTCATTAATAAACAAAATGCGAGTCCGTTTTCTTATGCACTTGAAAAAGGTGATATTGATATTATTAAACTATTAATTCATAGCGGTATAGATAAATCTTTCAAAATATTTAATTATAGAAATCAATTAACTATACCTATAAGAAAACATAATTTTGAAGTTTTTAAACTTTTAATTGATGAGGGTTTTGATTTTAATAATTCTGGTCTTCAAATGATTTCACCTTTAATGACATCAATAATAGAAGACTGCCAGCAGTGTTTCGATTATCTCATTGAAAAGGGTGCCGATGTTAATGCTGTTGATGAAGCAAGCTTTACCCCTTTAGCTTATGCTGCCGGCTGGGGAAGATTGGAAATGTTAAAGAAATTAATTGAAAAAGGTGCTAATATTAATCCAACAACTGAAAAACAGGTAAGCCCTGTCGGAAATGCTGTCCACTGGGAACATTACGAAGTTGTTGAATATTTAATCAAGCATGGTGCCGATTTAAATTGTAAATATGTAAATATTGATTATCCAATGCTTTCTGCAACAGAAAAAAACAATTTTGAAATTCTTAAACTAATTGTTGAAAATGGTGCCAAAATTAATATTCAAAATGACAAAGGAACAACTGCTCTTATGAATGCCTCTAAAAATGGAGATTTTGAAATAGTCAAATACCTTGTTGAAAAAGGTGCAGATGTCAATTTGAAAAATAAAGAGGGAAAAACAGCATTAAACATCGCTGCTGAAAACGAGAATACCGAAATAGTTGCTTTCCTAAAATCTAAAGGAGCAAAAGAGTAAACTTATGCCCAACTTTGATAAAATATTGATTGCTCCCTGCGGAATGAACTGCGGAATTTGTTACGCGTATTTACGCACAAAAAATAAATGCAACGGTTGCAATATTGAAAATCCAAATAAACCGAAATACTGCAAGGAGTGTATTATTAAAAATTGCGATGTAATTCAGGCTAATGAAAGCGGATTTTGTTTTGAATGTAATGTTTTTCCTTGTAAGCGTTTAAAGCAATTAGATAAACGATACAGGACAAAATACGCAATGAGTATGATTGAAAATTTACGATTCATTCAGGAGCAGGGAATTGAAGCATTTTTAAGCAGTGAAAACAGGCGTTGGGAATGCAAATCCTGTGGTGGAACAATAAATGTCCACCATAAAATTTGCTCAAAGTGTGGGAAAGATTAGTCTGACAAACAGGCATACGCCATTGCTGCGAGCATAAAAGTGCCGTTAAGCATAGCAGCTTCGTCTGGGCAGAATTTTGAGCTATGCAGAAATGGAAAATCTTTTGCTCCATGTGGTTTAACTCCTAAGAACCAAAAAGCAGCAGGAAATTTCTCAGAATAGAAAGCAAAATCTTCAGCAAGCATCATTTTTTCTACTTTACGAAAATATTTATCGCTTAGATTGGATAAAACAATTTCTTCAACTAAATTTGTCAAAAAGTTATTGTTCATCACTGGTGGGAAACCTTCCAAAATATTCAATTCGCATTTAGTTTGAAATAAGTCGCATAAGAGTTGGGATTTCAGAGCTATTTCTTTGTGAGCATTAAATCTGAAGAAATTGTTAAAAGTGCGTAATGTTCCTTTTAATTCTACATTATCTGGAATAGCATTAGTTGAACTTCCACCATTAATGGTAGTAATTAAAAGGACACTGTTTTCGACTGGATTTTGCAAAATTTTTGTAGAATTTTTTAAATTTAAAATCAAATTTGCAGCTGCCATTAAAGGATTGTTGCTTAAATGAGCAGTCCCAGCATGCGAACCTTTTCCGTGAATATTCCAGTAAAGTTCATCTGCGGAAGCCATTATAGGGCCGGGTCTAATTCCAATAACGCCCGTTTCCAAATGTGGCATAATATGCTGGGCAAAAACTGCTTGAGGAGTTGGATTACATAGCGCACTTTCATCAATAAGCATTTTTGCTCCACTTGGAAGTTTTTCTTCTGATGGCTGAAAAATTAGCTTAATGCAACCAGAAAGCTCATTTTCAATTGATTTAAGTATTTTTGAAGCTCCAAGCAGCATTGCGATGTGAAAATCGTGTCCGCAGGCGTGCATTACTCCATTGTTCTCTGATTTAAAAGAATAATCAGTTTCTTCCTGTATTGGCAAAGCATCTAAATCAGTGCGCAATGCAATGCACTTTCCATCTAAATTACCGATATGAGCAACAACAGCATTATCTTTAATTTTTTTATAATTGATATTTAATTTCTTTAAATAATCACAAATATAATTTGTAGTTTCAAATTCTTTGTGAGAAAGTTCCGGATGCTGATGAAAATATCTTCTTAATTCAACTATTTCAGTGAAAATAGCTTTTGCATTCTGATAAATATAATCAAATTTATTCTCTTTCATAATCAATAAAAATGCTTTTAGTACCTAAAAATATAGCTTCTCCTTCTAAAGAAATTTTTTTAATCTTGTTATCGTCATTTTTTATTAAATCTACATATAGCGAACTTTTGCTTTTTGGAATAATTTCTGTTGGAAACGCAGTTTTTTCTTTTAAATTAGAAATAATTGCAGTTGAAATTGCTCCAGTTCCGCAAGCAGCTGTTTCTCTTTCAACTCCAGTTTCAAAAGTTCTTAGTTCTAATTGTCCTTCTGTTATTTTTCTGTAAACATTTACATTTACGCCATGTGGCATAAAAAGTTGCATATTTCTTACTGGAATAGCTATTTTATTTATATCAAATATACAAAATTCTTCTAAATAAAAATAATTATTTATTTCTTCAAAATTAATTACTATATGCTTAGAACCAACATCAACGAAACCACAACTAATTTTTTTCCCAAATACTTCAATTACAATTTCCTTGATAACTATTTTAGGTGGAGGGAAGAATACTTTTATTGTTTTATCGAGAATTTCACCAAAGTAAAAATCTTCAAGTTGCGAAAAACATATATTACTTTTATCTTTCAAACTGAAAAAACGTTCAGTAAAGCGAATAGCACACCTTGCACCATTGCCGCACATTGCACCATAGCTTCCATCTGGATTGAAGAAATCAACCTGAAAATCGGCATTATTTGAAAAACTTACAGAAACCACTCCATCAGTTTTCTTCTCGTTTCCTTTGACTCCACAAAGTATTGAGGCATTAGACAAAAAAAAACCTTTTTCCAATTGATATTTTCTGTTATCAATAAATGTAAAAAGGTTGCCAGCTCCGGATATATAAAAAACTTCAATTTCCATAATCTATCCCACAGGAACAAGTGCTTAAAGTGTCCATTATATCTTTATGAATTTTATCATTCGTTGCTAAAATACTCTGATTGCCGATTTTGTATTCCGTTCCATTATATTGAGTTACAAGCCCGCCGGCCTCTCTAATCAAAATGACGCCTGCAGCAACATCCCAGGGATTTAGATTTATTTCCCAAAAACCATCGAAGCGTCCGCAGGCAACGTAGGCAAGGTCAAGAGCAGCAGAACCAAGTCGGCGAACCGGAATTCCCCGCTGAATTATACTTACAAAATGATTTATGCAGTTGCAAGGATTTTCATTTACGTTGTATGGAAAGCCGGTTACAAGAAAAGATGATTCGAAATCAGCATTTTCAGAAACCCTTATTGCAATTCCATTTAAAAAAGCACCTTTTCCCTTGCCTGCATAAAAAAGTTCATCTAAAATCGGATTGAAAATAACACCACAAAGCAATTCGCCATTTTTTTCTGCTGCTATGCTAATTGAAAAAATTGGCAGGTTATGAGCGAAATTCACAGTGCCATCTAATGGGTCTATTATCCATCTTATTTCATCAATGCTTGAATTTTGGCGCCCACCACTTTCTTCAGCTAAAAAAAGTGAATTGGGAAATTTTGATTTTATATGATTGATAATGATTTTCTCAGAAAGTTTATCGTATTCGGTCACGAGATTGTTTTTGCCTTCTTTATTAGAAATAGAAAAAGCTGTGCCAAAGCCATTTTTGATAACTTCTCCGGCTAATTTTGCTGCTTCAACCGCTACGTTTAATAATTGATTAATCATCTTTCTAATTTTTTATTTTTTTTCCTAAAAATAAATGAAATTGGTGTTCCGGTAAAATCGAAGTAGGAACGCAATTTGTTTTCAATAAATCTTTTGTAAGAATCCGGGATTAATTCCGGATGATTACAGAAGAAAGCAAAGAGTGGCGGCTCAGTTTTTACCTGAGTTATATAATTAATGCGCAAATCCCTACCTTTTACTGATGGCGGAGGAGTCGCATCAAAATCTGGAAGAAGCATTTTATTTAATTCCCCAGTAGAAACCCTCTGGCATCGTCTATCTTTAATTTCTTTAGCAATTTCAACTATTTTTGTAATACGCTGCTTAGTCAGTGCTGACACATAAACAATCGGAATGTAGCTATACATTTTTAGTTCTTCATAGAATTTCTTTGTGAAAGCATCGGCAGTTTTAGTGTCTTTTTCTACTAAATCCCACTTATTTACAGCAACTATTATGCCCTTTCTTGCTTCGTCCACCTGATTAATAATTTTTTTGTCCTGCTCTTCCAAGCCGCGTGTAGCATCAAGCACCACGACAGAAACATCGCTTCTTTCTATTGCACGAACCGTTCTCAAAGTGCTGAACATCTCTATATTTTCCTTTACCTGACTGCGTCTTCTAAGTCCGGCGGTATCAATTAACAGCATTTCTTCGCCGTAGTATTTCATTACGGAGTCAATGGCATCGCGGGTAGTTCCGGGAATATCTGTTACGATAGAACGGTTTTCGCCGAGTAACATATTCGTTATGCTAGATTTCCCTACGTTTGGTCTGCCGATTAGTGCAATTTTCAAGCGGGTATCGACTTCTCTCATTCCTTCGTCAGATAATTTATCAGTAATAGCATCTAAGAAATCCCCTGTATTTCTGCCATTCAATGCAGAAATAGGATATGGTGTATCAAGCCCTAATTTATAAAATTCGTAGCTTTCGTTATCAAGATTTACATTATCGCATTTATTGATTACAAGCACGGTGGGTTTGCCGGAAACACGCAGCATTTTAGCGATATACTCGTCAGTAGTGGTAATTCCGCCTTTTCCATCGCAGAGAAACAAGATGCAGTCAGATTCTTCAATAGCAATCATTACCTGCTCTTTTATTGCGAGGTCTATTGTATCTGAACTTTCCGGAATTAATCCACCCGTATCAATCAGCATAAATTGTTTTCCGTTCCAATCAGCTTCACCGTAAATTCTATCTCTTGTAACGCCGGGAGTCGATTCTACAATCGCTGCTTTCTGATTAAGCATTCGATTAAAAAGCGTGGACTTCCCCGCATTTGGTTTTCCTACTATTGCGACAATATTCATTTTGCAAAAAATAATATTTAAAAATTTAAAATTAACAAAAAAAAATGATATATTGAATTTTATTTTAGATGAATTTGAGATTTGAATATTATGAAAAGAACAGCAGTAATTATGGCAGGTGGCTCTGGGGAACGCTTCTGGCCCCTTAGCAGGCAAAGGAAACCAAAACAACTTCTTAGCTTGATTTCTGAAAAAACTATGCTCGAAGAAGCGATTGAAAGAATTACGGATATTATACCTCTTGAAGATATTTTTATTATAACAAGCAAATTGCTACTCGAACCAATAAGGGAAACGCTTCCAGATTTACCAAAAGAAAATGTAATTGCAGAACCGGCAAAACGCAATACAGCACCTTGTCTTGCTCTTGCTGCTGCGTTCATTGCTGCTAAATACGAAAATATTTTTAAACCATCTGAAATTTCTATATCCGTTCTCACAGCTGACCATTTGATTTCGCCGACTTCTAATTTTCAGCAAACAATTACTTCTACTTTAGATTATGTTGAAAGGAATGAAAAAATAGCAATTATTGGAATAAAACCACAACGTCCAGAAACCGGCTACGGCTATATTGAATTACCAAAACCATTCGATTACGAAAATGAAGAAGTTGAAATTCAAAACATTGTCCGATTTTGCGAAAAGCCAAATTACGAAAAAGCAATAGAATTTCTTGAAAGTGGGAAATACCTTTGGAATAGCGGAATGTTTTTCTGGCGGCTGGACACTTTTATTAATCAACTAACCGAACATCTTTTTGAGGTCGGAAGCAAAATACCCGAAATTGCAGAGCATTACAAAAATAAAACAAACGTTGCATTACAGGATTCTCTCGAAAGCATTGCTCCAATATTTGAAGCTTTCCCGGATATTTCTATTGATTATGGATTAATGGAAAAAGCTCAAAATGTTGTAATTGCAAAGGCAATTTTCAACTGGGACGATGTCGGCTCATGGGATTCTCTTAGTCGGGTGCTTCCAAGCGACAATAGCAATAATTTAAGCAAAGGAAACAACATTGCAATTGATACGCAAAATTCAGTGCTAATCAACACTTCAAAAGATAACAACATTGTATTGGCTGCGCTTGGAGTAAAAGATTTAGTGGTAGTTTTGACTGATGACGCAGTTCTCGTATGCCCAAAGGACAGGGTGCAGGAAGTAAAACGCTGTGTAGTAGAACTTAGAAATAGTAATAGAAACAAGTGGGTTTAATGTCATTTCTTGAACGAAGTGAAACATATTGATTAATATTGATAGAAATTTTTGTAAATTATTTGGAATAATTTTTTAAATTGAATTTTAGAAATTGATGATTTAAAATAAATAATAGGTAAAAAAATGAAGAAATATTTATTACTGACGATTAGCACACTAATTAGTTTATCATTTAATTTATTTGCTGACTGGATTCCAATCACATTAGAAGCTCCAACAAAACCAAGCATTAATGCGGTTTCATCAAATATCCAAACTACAATAGTAAATTTTAACTTATCCGGATTTTATCTAAATACTGTTCAAACCCCGAATGGTGAAGCGTCAATTGCAACAGTAGATATGGCTTCACAAATATTGGAAGAGGGTGCCCCGGATTTAGCTAAACTTGACGCTTCAATAATAATACCAGACGAAGCAGAAATGCAAATCAACGTGCTTTCATCGTCTTTTAGAGATTATCCAAACATAACGATTGCACCGTCAAAAGGAAATTTAACACGTGATATAGACCCAAACACAGTTCCTTACCGTTGGGGAAGTATTTATGAAGTTGATAGATTTTACCCCGAAATTCTAACTGATATGAGAGAGCCATATATTTTGAAAGATTATCGCGGGCAAACAATTTTAACATATCCTTTCCAATATAATCCCGTTACAAAAGTTTTACGTGTTTACTACGATATGACAGTAGAAGTAAGCGTTTTAAATCAAACTGGAGGATTGAATCAAAAAAACAGGAATGAAAACTCTACAATAATAAATACTCAGTTTAAAGGCATATATAAAAATCACTTCATCAATTTCTTTGCTACCCACACCCGCTATACTCCAGTTGAAGAACAAGGCAGAATGATAGTAATTTCCCATGGTCCTTTTATGGAAGCAATGCAGCCATTTGTAAACTGGAAAAATCAAAAGGGTATTCCTACAACAATTGTAAATGTTTCAACTATCGGAAACAATACTACTGCAATAAAGAATTATATTCAAACGGAATATAATTTAAATGATGGTTTAGCATTTATTTTGTTAATTGGTGATGGAACTCAGATTGCAACTCCTTCAGCAGCAGGCGGTTCTTCAGACCCAAGCTACGCTTTGCTCGAAGGAAATGATAATTATCCAGATATTTTTGTTGGACGTTTTTCTGCTGAAAATGTAACTCAGGTGCAAACTCAGGTTACAAAGACAGTTCACTATGAACGCGATTTGGTAAGTGGCGACTGGCTGAAAAAAGGTATGGGAATTGCATCTTCAGAAGGTGCAGGCATTGGAGATAATGGTGAAGCTGACTGGGTGCATATGGACATAATCCGAAATAAACTTCTTGACTATACTTACTCAACAGTTGACCAGGTTTATGCAAATAACGGTGGCAATGCTACTATGATTACAAATAACGTAAATTATGGCAGAAGTGAAATATGCTATTGTGGTCATGGCTCGGCAACTACCTGGGTTACAACCGGCTATTCAAATTCAAATGTGAACGCACTTACTAACGATTGGAAGCTTCCTTATATTCATTCAGTTGCTTGCGTAAACGGCCAATTTGCCAATACTACCTGTTTTGCTGAAGCATGGCTTCGCGCTACAAACAACAGTAATGGCAATCCCACTGGTGCTGTTGCTATGTATGCTTCTTCTATAAACCAGTCCTGGGCTCCTCCAATGCGCGGACAAGACGAATACATTGATTTATTCGTTGATGAAGAAATGAGTTCTATTGCCGGACTGTGGTATAATAGTTCTTGCGGTATGATAGATGCTTATGGAACTGACGGTGCCAATATGTATAAGACATGGCATATTTTCGGCGACCCATCTCTTCAGGTTAAAACAGACACATTAAGCCAAATAGCAGCAAGCTATCTGCCGAATATTATGATTGGTATGGAGAACTTTGAAATTACAACTGATGCCCCAAATTCTCTCGTATGCCTTTCAAGCAATAATGAAATCATTGCTTATGGCTATGCCGATAATAGTGGCTTCATAAATTTGGATTTAATCAATCTTCCAGATGAGCCAACTGATTTATTGCTTACTATTACTGCTTTAAACAGAATTACAGTTGTGGATACAGTTGAACTAATTCCAAGCAATGTTCCTTTCCTTCTGTTTAATTCTTTTTCAATAAACGATAGCGAAACAGGAAACGGCAACGGACAGGCAGATTATGGCGAGAATTTAAAACTTACTGTTAATTTAAGAAATGTTGGTTCTTTGCCAGCCGATAGTGTTTCCGTTACTTTAAGCAGCGATAGCCCATTTATTGCATTTGTCGAGGGAACTGCAAACTATTTGTCAATAGCTTCGGACAGCATTTATGGATTGCCAGATGGTTTTGAAATTACATTAAATAAAAATGTTCCGGATATGGAGCCAATTTTAATAAATATACAATCAGTTTGTCAGGACACCTTAATTTGGAATAGCAGTTTTCAGTTAATTGCTCACTCACCTGTTTTGAATTTAGAGATAATTTCTGTTTTAGATGAAGAAGGAAATAATAATGGTAAATTAGATATTGGCGAAACTGCTCAGGTTACAATTCAAATAAAAAATAACGGCACATCTGATATTTGCAATGCAGTTGCGAATTTAAACTCTGTTTATGAATTTTTGGAAATTGAAGAAGAAATTTTCAATTACGATACAATAGCTGCAAATACATCAAAAATCGGCACCTGGAATATAACAATATCAGAAGATGCAAGCACTGCTGATTTCGCAGATTTTTCACTCAATATTATAGAAGATGAAGAAATTTTCCTTGAAGAAAACTTCTATTTGATAATAGGGCAAATTCCTGTGCTGGTGCTTGATCTAGACAATAATAATAATTCCGGAACTGCAATTCATTCAGCAATTTCTACATTGGGAATACAGGCAGTTTACTCAACAACTTTTCCAGCAGATTTAAATATTTATAAATCAATTTTCGTTTGCTTAGGAACTTCTCCACAAAACCACGAATTGACACTCAGCGAAGGAGCGCGATTAGCAAACTATCTCAATAACGGAAATTGTCTTTATATGGAGGGTGCTGACACCTGGTATGAAGACCAAACAACTGCGGTTCACCAGATGTTTAAAATTCAGGGAATTTCTGATGGTGGAAACGACATCAGCACAATCAATGGACAAATCAATAGTTTTACAGAAGGAATGGCTTTCCCTTATAGTGGAGATAATTCTTATATTGATAGAATTAATGCAGTTGCACCAGCTTTCTCTATTTTCAAAAATCAATATCCGCTTTATACCTGTGCTGTTGCATATAACCAAGGTACTTACAAAACGATTGGCTCTTCATTTGAATTTGGTGGTTTGGTAAATAGTGAATTTCCTTCAACAAAATCAAATTTAGTAATTAAATATTTAGAATTCTTTGATTTAATTGAAACTGAATCAATGGATTTAGATTTAGCAAATGGCTGGAATATGATTTCAATTTATTTAGAGCCACGCCCAACTGATATCGATAGCATTCTTTCGAGCATTCGCTCCGATATTCGTATTATGAAAAATAGTTTAGGACAGACCTACATTCCAGCTTATAATATCAACACTCTCGGCGAATGGAATATTAAACAAGGGTATATGATTTATACAACTGATGATGTTTCTGTTAGTATTCAAGGATACAAAATTGCCCCAGAATTTCAAACAATATCATTACCCGGAGGATGGCGGCTAATACCTTATTTGAGAGATAATCCAATGGATATTGCTGAAGCCCTTAGCTCTATTGTTGATAATATAATTATTGTTAAAAATCAGGATGGCGGCATTTTTGTTCCTTTGTATAATATTAATACAATTGGTAATATGCAAGCTCTAAGCTCTTACAATCTTTGTGTTTCTGAAGCATCTGATTTGGTTTATCCGGCTAACAATTCAAGCAGAAGAGTTATTTTTGATGAAAATAAAATTCTGAAACCGAAAAATAAAGTTATTTTTACTGATAACAGTATGGTGGCTATTCTCGATTTTAATGAAAATTATGAAGGAAAAGAAATTGGTGCTTTTAATTCAGAAGGGAAATTAGTCGGAGCTTCTGTTGTGCAAAACGGAAAAGCTGCAATCGTTATTTATGGTAAAGATGAATTTACTGAAGAAGCTGCAAGCGATGGCGAATTAATAACATTCAGAGATGTTAATGAAAACAATAATTTTTCTTTTGAATTTAATAACATTACTGATGTAATCAGTGGAAATGAAATAAAAAGAATAAGCTATAAAAAAGATGCTGCTTATGCTGCAAAAGTAATTTTAGAAGAAGGCATTTCAAATGAAACTCCAGTAAAAGCATTACCTAACCCGGCAAACAATTCATTTAAATTGGAATTTAATTTAATTGAAGTCGGAAATTATGAAATTTTAATCTATTCATCTACTGGTATTTTAATTGACAAAATTTCAAAAAACTTTACTAATTCTGGATTTAATTATTTTAATTACAACAGCAACCAATTAGCAACCGGCTTATATAATGTTATTATAAGAGGAGCAAATTATCAGGAAAGCTGCAAGGTATTGATTGCTAGGTAGTTGATTTGTTGATTTGTTTAACCACCTTCCCAAGTTGAGTTGGGAAGGAGAAAAACCTCTTGCTAATAGCTATCAACCCACGGGTTAACCCGTGGGTTGATTTTAAGATGGATTCTGACGAATGTCAGAATGACAATTTATATCTATCTTATTTCCTGTATTTGGAAATATATTCTTCAACTTCTGGAATACCGCCTTGGAAAATCAAATATCCGTTGCTTGGCTCGCGTTCAGTGATTTCGCCTGAAACCGGAGTGAGCATTATTTCATGAACTCTTTCCAAATCGTTGGTTTGTCCTAATGCCCAGCATAGTTTCATATATGCAACTTCTGGGAGCATATTTGCTGATGGGACAACGCCGAGTTCCATCATATCCCTGCCAGTATCGTAAACATACATTTGGACGTATCCCCAAAGAGTTTGAACAGTCATATAAACAGCTATGTTCTTCTCTTGTGCTTTCTTAAGAGCAGGATAAAGTGGTTTATTAACGTGACCAAGCCCGGTGCCTGCAATTACTATACCCTTATAATCATTATCTATTAAAGAATAAATAATGTCTGGCTGCATATTCGGATAGTAATAAACAATCGCAACTTTTTCCTCGAATGCAGTATTAATAATGACGCTTTTATCATTTCTTCTCTTATGGTAATCCTGACGAAGAGGAGTTATTTTTTTTCTATCGACCATAGCAAGAGGAATATCGCCAATTGTCCGGAAAGTAGAACGGTAGCTGGAGTGCATTTTGCGAACACGTGTTCCGCGATGTAGCAAGCCGTAATCATCGGAGGTAGGACCGAACATACAAACCATAACTTCTGCAATGTCGCTTTCAGCAGCTGCCTTAACGCTGTGCATCAAATTAAGTGCAGCGTCAGAAGAAGGGCGGTCGCTTGAACGCTGTGAGCCAACCATTACGATTGGCACAGGTGAGTTTTGCACCATAAAAGAAAGAATTGCGGCAGTGTGGTGCATAGTATCAGTTCCATGCCCAATCACGATTCCTGTTGTTCCTTTGCGGATTTCATTTCCAATAGCTTCAGCGGTTCCTTTCCACTGTTTTGGTCCCATATTTTCACTAAACACGCCGTATAGCTTTTCTGTTTCGAGATTGCATATATCAGCAAGTTCTGGAACGGAGCCGTAAAGTTCACCCGGAGAGAAAGCCGGTATAACAGCTCCTGTGCGGTAATCTAAGCGGCTTGCAATAGTTCCGCCTGTTCCGAATAGTTTAACATTTGGACGATGCGGGTCGTAAGGAAATTCCTTTTCCGGAATTTTGTAGTGAGCTTCTTTTCTGCCAAGAATATTTATATCTTTAATTTTATTTGCAGCAATACCAATATTATAGCCAGTTCTTAATTTCAAAACAACGTGGTATTGGTCTGCGGTTTCTGAACGTGGGAGGATAATACCAACAAATTTGTAATCTGCAGTAGTAATTTCAACATCGCTCCAAATCATAGCATTGAACTGCTTCAATGTGTCGAGGGCTTCACCTCTGTAACCTTTATATGCTTCATTATTTGCCATCGCTTTTACTCCTACAATTCAATTTGATTTAATAATTTATCCACTTGGTCGAACTCAACGGTGCCTCGAAAAGTGTGCATTATCTTACTTAAATAAATATCTCTTTTTTTCTCTTCGTTCTTTATTTCTACTTGTTTTGTTACATCTATAATCTGATTTTTCATTTCTTTAAGTTGTTCTTCTGATATTTTTTTGGGAAGAAGAACATCATTATACTCTTGATTTTTTATTGCTCTTTGCAATGCGATTATTATTGCATCTCTAACTATTCTTTTTTCAGAGTATGCTTTTAAAATATTATAGAAATATTCTTCTTTGATTGCAGAAATGTCGAAACATTTTTTCTTTAATTTCTTGGGATAATCAACAATTACTGTTGCAGCGAGCATTGGTTTAATATTGAGTTCTTTTATAATTCTTTCAAAAACGTTTGCATATTTAGAAAAAGCAAGAGTTTTTACGTAATGCTCTGGCAAATTAAGTTCTCTGTATTCTTTTTCTCGGACCCAAATTTGCTTTGGAAGATTTAATCTGATTTGTTCTAATTTTTCTGTCGTTACTTTTTTAGGTGGTAAATCTGTATCGGGATACATTCTTTGAGGACCGGGTAAAATACGTTCAAAACCGTTGGTCCCATCGTGAAGTGCCTGTCGTGTTTCAGAAGGAACACCAATAGTAGCTTCTTTTGCTCTGATTATAATTTCCTTGGCCCCAGTAGTAGCATCTTGTTTATTTCCCCAGACAAGAACGATAGTATCGTCTTCGGTTGCACCGATTGCTTTTCTTAATGATTTACCTTCGGCTGATGATATTGTTTCACCTTGATAATCAGAATGAATGATATTTGGTAATGTAGTCAAACAGGCAATAACGCGGACTCTATCAGAAATTTCTTTTGAAAAATAAGTATCGGTTTGGGTCTGCCAGCGGAGTAAATTTTTGAAGTTACGTAAAGTAACACAATAAACCAATTTTCCTTCATAAATAGCATTATAAATTGGCTGGTAGCGTGTTTTTCTTAAAATTTTTGTAACATCATCAACTTTTGCTTGGAAAGTATCTTCAGTGATTCCGCGGCGATGAAGTTCTTCGCGTAATTTAAGTAAATTCCATTGACGCATTGCTTCGTTATATGTAAGTAACGGAATAGTAGTAATCTTAGATACACCTTTTATTTCAATACGTGTTCCGCCAGTAACACTTACGTTTACGTCTTCGCGTCCGGCACCAATACCAGTTCTCATCTTACCTGTGCTTCTAGTGAGTCGTCTCAGAAGGTCATTTACTTCTGCAACTTCTTGCGGAGTTCTCATCTCTGGCTCGGTAACGGTTTCGATTAGTGGCATTCCCAGACGGTCAGCAAGGTAAATTCTTTGATGACCAACATCGCTATATTCACGGCAGGAATCTTCTTCAATAGACATTTGGATAATATTGATATTTCTGTCTTTATAAGGAATGAAACCACCAACGCTTACAATTGCGGTGCGTTGAAAACCGGTAGGAATACTTCCATCAAGGTATTGCTTACGAGCAATGTGAATTTCATCTACAACTGATGAATTTAGAAGCATACCAACTTCAATTGCAATATCTAATGCCTGGTCGTTAATCTGAAAAGGTGGTGTATCATCCATTTCGTAAGTACAAACAGTGCTTCGGTTTATTCTATAAACAATATCTTTTTTTGTTTTAAATTCCATTAAAGCAGTGCCGTCATATTCACCAAGTTCTGATAATGTAGGACGCATATGCCTTAATATTTCTGCATGATATTCAGAGCTGTATTTACCAGCTGGGCATCGGCAAAATAGTTTTTTTTCTGTTAACAATTGCTGGTGTATTTCCAAGCCAGATTTGAAACCGACCTTAGCGTAATCTTCAGCAGTCATTTCCTCGAATGGCTTAAAATTAAATTCGTACATTTATTTCCTCAAAACATTTATGTTATAAATTATATCTTTCTTTTTTTATAACTGCCTTTTCATAAAATTACAAAATTACTTTATTATTCTTAAATTTTTGTAATTTTTTTGATTTTTATTAATGTATTATATATAAATTTATCAATATATAAAAGAATGTAATTGTCTTTTTAAATAATTAATAATTCACTTTAAGCATTTCCCATAATAAAAAGGAATTAGTAAAGTGAGATAATAATTTTCAATTAGCGGTCATAATTATTATTGACTGCGGTTGAAATTCATTTATAAAGTATTATACTAATTTGTTTTTAATATTCCGATTTTAATGTCATTTCGAAGCGAAGCGAGAAATCTCACGAATCTTTGTTACCAGTACATTTGAGATTCCTCACTTCGTTTATAACGACATTTTATTTTTGCTATATATATAAGCAATTTAGTAAAAATAAATAAAAAGTTTCTGATTTCAATAAAGAAAAAAATTAATTAAAGGAGTTTCTAATAATTCAATTATATTTCTTATTCTGAAGCGTTATGAATAATCTGTCATATTGATATAAAAAGAAGCTGAATTCTTCACAACGCAATTAATATTCTTAAGTCATCGGAAGACTTAGAGTCATCAGATGACTATACTTTTTTTCCTAAAAGTAAATACTTTTTCTTTTTTTAACAATTAATGCGTATGAATTTTAGAGTGCATAATTCTTCTGGATTCTTTCAACTTTTCTTCTTCAGGAAGAGCTTTTAAACGTTTTTCTAAGTTGCGGTCAGTTTCATTTTGAAGAATTTTTTTAACTTCATCGATAACTAGTGGAGGGAAAATACCTTCTCTTTGATAAAGTTCTCTTTCTTTAATTAAAATGTCCGCAGATTCGGCGCAGCTTGTGGCTAATTCAGTTAATTCATTATATTTATCTGAGTTATGAATATTTTCGCGAACATAAGTATTTTTTGCAATTTCTAATGATTCTTTTTTATAACGAAGGCCCCATTCGGCAGCCATAGCTATTCCTGAAAGTAATAAATGTGTTTGTGCGCTACCATCAGGGCTTCGGATTTCAACAGTTTGGCGAACAGGAATGTCGCTAAGTTTGGTTTTTTGCTGTGTATTGACAATATTAGAAAGGTTTTTTGCATTAGTCCAGCCGAGAGGTACTCTTACGAGGGTGCTCCTATTCATTTCGCTCCAGCAAACCTTTGTAGGGGCTTCCTGATGTGGAACAAGTCGCAAATAAGATGAAGAAACCATATTTCCGAAAGCAGTTAAACTTGGTGCATAATGGCATAAGCCACCGATTAATTTTTTTGCATTTTCAGAAAGTTCACCTTTTTCTGTAGTCATTACATTTTTATTGTTCTTCATTAATGCAAGATGAACGTGCATACCGCTTCCGGCATGACCGATTTCTAATTTAGGTGCAAAAGTAGCAACGAAACCGTGCTTATAGGCAACATTACGAATAATCCATTTAGAAAGGACAAGAATATCGCCGGTTTCTTCAATCGGAGTTGGAAGGAATTCAATTTCTACCTGCTCGGCGCGTCTTCCTTCAAGCTCCGGAAGGTCGCTGTAAATATTATCTAAACAGCCAACTTCCTGGTGTGCATATTTCACATTTCCACATAGTTGAGTAATATATTTAAGCATTTCATTTAAAATCATACCAGATTTAGCAAAAGGAGATGAAGCATGGTAACCTCGTTGCTTGGGAAGTGGGAAGTCGTCATTACCAAAATCGCCGATAAGGAAAAATTCTAATTCTCCGAGTGCATAAAGATTAAGACCTGATGTTTTTTGTATTAGCTTGCTTGCTCTTGCTAAAATGTTGTCAGGAGTAAAATTAGCAAGCTCGCCTGTTGCCGTTAAGTATCGGCATACAAAATTTAAACTTGTGGAGTCAAATGGGCTTATAAAAGCTGTTTTATAATCCGGAACTATATAAAGGTCGGAACTTCCAGCATCAATTATTCCTTTAAAAAGTGAAGAGCCGTCAACACGTTCTCCTTCCGATAATACTAATTCTGCTTGTTTGATTGATGAGACCGGGATTTTTAACTCCTTAATTTTTCCATCAAATGATGTATGATGAAATGTTAATCGTTCTATTTGTTTTTCTACAATCACTTTAAGTAAGTCTTCACGGGTAAAGTTTTTTGCGTCTTTACCTATTATCACAGAAATAGGATTACTAAGTGGTAGGTTAAATTGTTGGTCAGCTGTTTTTTCTTTTTTCATAATAATTCAAAAAATATTTCATAAATATCTAATATTTACAAAGTTAAGATTTATTATTATATTTTTCAAATTTTTTAAACATAATTATATAGAATATATGCTTTTTTTTAGTAATTTTACTTTTTTTACGGGAATATTTATGAAATTATTGAAATATATAGTTATTTTTTTTGTTTTGAATTTTCATAATTTATTTTCTTTTTCTGAAAATTCAATAGTTTTTGAAGTTGATTCAAACTATCGCCAAGCACCAGTGCTTTCAAACATTATATTTATTAGAATTAAATCTATAGAAAAGAAAGAAAAGGTTTTGAGTGATTTTTCATCTTTATATCAAATAAAAAAAATTACTCCCTTATTTCCACTAGATTATTCTGTAAGATATAATGAAAAAATTAAAGACAAAGTCCTTTCGGACAAGAATCAAAATATTGAACAAATCCTTAAAGCAGAAGAACCACTTTTAAGAACTTATATAGTCGGATTTGATGGAAACATTGCACCTGAAGCTTTTTGTTCTAAAATTGCTTCTTCTTGTTCAGAAATTGAACTTGCAGAACCGTATTACCTTCAAATGCCATTAGGAGAATTCTTGCCAAACGACCCGATGCTTAATCAACAAATGATGTTTGAAACAATGCAGGTGTTTGAGGCATTCGATGTATTTAAAGGCGATACAAATATTGTTATTGGAATTTCTGATACTGGAGTAATGCAGGAACATGAAGATTTGATTAATTCTATTTGGAAAAATCATTTGGAAATACCAGACAATGGGCTTGATGATGATGGAAACGGTTTTATTGACGACTGGAACGGAGTAAACTTTTCTTGGGAAATGGACACAACTGCTCCCGGGAATACATCAAGCGACCAAGGTCACGGAACTGGGGTTGCCGGCATTGCTGCAGCTACAACAAACAACGGAATTGGAATTTCCGGATTAGCTTATAATTGCAGATTTTTTCCAATGAAGACTTCAGTAAATGGGAGAAGCGGTATTATTTTCGGGTATCAATCTCTTCTTTATGCTGCTATGATGGGATTTGATGTTGTTAATTGCAGTTGGGGAAGCACTTCATACTCCTGCGTTGCTCAATCAATTATTGATTTCGCAGTAAGCCGGGATGTTGCTATTGTCAGTGGGTCGGGAAATCATGGCACATCAACTTCCTTTTATCCTGCCGGATACAATGGAGTCCTTGGAGTTGGTGTTACAAATTATTTAGATACTTTAGAAACGATTTCTTCTTATGGTCCTCATTGTAAAATAGTTGCTCCGGGAACTGCAACTTGGACCACTTGGTATAACGGCAACTATGCTGCCTTTTGCTGCACTTCAGGCGCTTCCCCGATTGTTGCTGCTGCAGTTGCTTTAATCAGAGCCAAGCATCCGCGACTCACTGCTTTGCAAGCTTTAGAGTTTGCCAGACAATCTACTGACAACATTACTGCAATCAATCAGCTAAATATAGATTATCTTCCCGGTAGAATTAATTTCCTTAAAGCAGTAACAAAAGAGCCGTTTTCTACTCCATCTATCTCTTTAAAAAATTTAGAATATTTTAATAATAATTATGATATTAAGAGATTTGATGCTGGAGATACAGTAAAATTAAGATTAAATTGCTTTAATTATCTTGGTGCTACTACTAATCTTACTTGCAAGCTATCAGTATTGAACGATGAAAATAATGAAATTGAAATTATTGATTCCGTTGTTGTTATTCCGAATGTGTTTCAAAACAGCTCTGTTAAGCTACCGGATTTTAAGTTTGTTTTAAAGGAAGTTAGCATAAAAAGATTTTTCTTCCGTGTTGATTTAAATGATGATAATAATTACACAGATTTTTTCCTCTTAGAATTTTCAGCTCCTCTTTATTATACTAATATTTCTTCAGATTCAATTGAATTTAGCGCTTGCGACAATGGTAGAATTGGTTATTACGATACTCCATACAACTCACAGGGAAATGGTTTTTCTTTTGATAATAATTGTAGTATCCTTTTTGAAGGAAGTTTGATTGTTACTGAGAACTTAAATAGAATAGTAAATAACGCAAGGAGTGGAAACGGGGGCATTGCTGATGATGATTTTGTTTCTGTAAAAAAGTTTCTGCATCCAGAAGATACTACTGGTATTTTTTCTGATGCTGCTGCTACTTCTGAGCATCGATTAAATATAGAAGTCCAAAATAAAATTTTTACTTATAAAAACGACTGTCCTTGCGTTCGGTTTGATATTTCAATAAAAAATAATTCTGTTGCTCCTTTGCAAAAACTTGCTGCAGGGTATTATTTCGACTGGGATATCGGACTTAATGGAAATGGAAATATAGCACTATTTGACAAAGAGAATAATATTTTATTAGTTACAATGGATGGTGATTATCCTTATGTTGCCCATTATGTTGACAGTAAAGACACAATAGAAGTTCAGTTATCTGCTTTTGATAACTACTATTATAATTATAACGGTTTTACAAAACAGGATAAAATTGATTTAATAAATTCCGGAACAAGCAGAATATTTGATAAGGAAGCTGATTTAGCAGCCATTGTTGGAGCAAGATTTACTAATCCAATTTTTCCAAACGAATATAAAACTTTTTCAATTTATACTTGCTGTTCTTACGAATACAACAAAGCAGTTGAATATATAAAAAATGTTAGTGATATAAGCGGAACTGGCTTTGAAGATATAATCGGAAATAATGAAATATCAGTTTATCCAATGCCAGCCGGCGATTTTGTTTACCTTGAATTTAATCAAAATCCTATTAATGAAATTAGAATAATTTCTCCTTTCTCTCAAAATGTTTTATATTCAGATTTTCTCAATAGAAATGAAAATAAAATAAAAATTGACTTAAAAGAAATACCAAGCGGAATATATATTATACAACTAAAAAGCGGATTTAAAATCGTAAATAAAAAATTGATTGTAATTAAGTAGTGTTTGTTAAACTTTTTATTCATCTGATGACTTCGAGCCAACAGATGAATTATTAAAATAATGCTTTAAATTTGCAAATAATAGAATATTCTTTAAAATTATTCGTTTATAAATATTATTTTATATCTGATTGAAAAATATGAAAAAAATTAATTTTTTAGCACTAATAGTAATAATTGACTTACTATTTATCATTCCGCAAATTAGTATCGTTGCTGATGATATTTTAGAAGCTGGTGGAATAAAATGCGGAACATTATTACCACAAGAAAAGATAAAAAAACAATATGACAGGATACAGTTCAAAGATTCACTTGTTTTTCAGGCAAAGCACATAAGTGAAAGCGGGAAATTTCTTATTCATTATGATACTATAGGCAATGATGCTGTTTCTCTCAAAGATTTAAATAAAAATGGTATTCCCGATTATATAGATTCAGCAAGCTATTTTTTTGATATGGTCTATAAACTCTATGTAGATACAATCGGTTATATTTCTCCAATTAGAGAAAAAATAACAAAGGACGAAGACCGATATCAGGTTTATATTATGGACTTAGGAAATGGTGAAGTAACTTACTATGGTGTTACTTTTAATAAAGAAGAAGTCTATCCACGGAAAAAATTTATTAGGTATTATTCCTATATTACTATTGATAATAATTACAGCCCAAATGATTCAACAATAAATGTCGATAAAACAAAGAAAAAAACATATTATGAGACTGGAATAAGTGCATTAAAAATCACTATTGCTCATGAGTTTCATCATTCTATTCAGTTTTTCTATGGATTAGACCCGCTTGCTCAAACACTGATGGAAATAACAAGTACTTTTATGGAATGGCGCGTTTGTCCGGACACTTACGATTATATGCAATTTGTTCGAAATTTATACAAACAAATTAACCTTTACCCATTTGGAGTTAATTCAGCTGATGTTGGCTATCGTTATGCTATTTTCGGCCAATATATTTACAAAAAATACGGTGATATAATTCTTAAAAGAATGTGGGAGATGATTGGCGATAATATTCCAGGATACACTGCTCTTGACAGCGCTTTTCGTGAGCAGGGAAGTGATTTAACTAATGAATGGCGCGGTTTTATTCCCTGGATTTACTATACCGGAAGAAGAGCTATTGAAAATGAATATTTTGACAAAGCAACAGAATTTCCTGAATTAACTTTTTATAGAGATGAAAAGTTCAAAATCCCTTCTTTTTTAGAAACAAACGAACTTCGACCTTTTGAAATTTGTTGCTACAGGTGCCATCTACCAAGTGATTTAGCATCAACTGACGATACTGTAGATGTGATTATCTCCAATATTGATTTAAAATCTGCCGGTAGATTAGGCGATACAAAACACTCTTTCAATTTTTATATTGTTAATCTAAATCAACAGGATGCAAAACAGCTTGGCAATACGAATTATTATTATAAATTTACTGATAATAACTACGTTTTCGATTCTGTCTATTTTAGTAATGGAATTCCAACTAAAACTTTGAGCTATTGCTATCCTAATCCGCTTATTCTTTCTGAAGGAAATGAAATTTTCTTTTCTGCACCCGAAAATGCAAAGCTTGATGTTAAAGATGTAGTTGATTTAGTTGTCTATAATTCTGAAATGACCGAAGTATATTCAAAAAAGTCAAATATTGAAGTTGACGTAATCAAGTCAAATGGTAATAAAGTTGTGAAATGGAGTAGCATACCTTCTGATATAAGCAGCGGTATTTATATTTACAGGATTATTTTTAAAGATAATGAATCAATAGGAAAATTTGTAATTATCAATAAATAATTATCATTTAGGTAAAATATTATTCACAGAGATGGACTTCACGCACCGAGGTGAAGTCCATCTTTTTTCTTTTATATTATGTGTTTGTCTTTGAACTGTGATTTTTGTGATTTATTTGATGAAGATGATTAAGAAAAGAAATCATATTAATCAAAAGAATCAGATAAATCATAGTTCAAACAAGAACACACCCCTGCTCTCAAGCTAACGATTATACAAAATATTAGTTCTTGTTTAAAGTAAGTAAAAAAGGGATAGTGTCTTTGAAATTTATTCCGTAGGAATTATATATTTGTAACAAAAATAACTCTTGACTGTGCTTATCCCGTAGGGATTATATATATAAAAAAAGCATTTAAATGTTTAATTCCTA
The DNA here is from genome assembly GCA_964498585.1 of uncultured Hyphomicrobiales bacterium. GTDB lineage: Bacteria > Bacteroidota > Ignavibacteria > Kapaibacteriales > UBA2268 > JAAYJM01. The sequence continues at coordinate 7,390 of CAZCHH010000001.1, read as the reverse complement.
CTGAATAAAAAGACATTAAAGAAGCATTGTTACAAATATCAAATCCCTAACGGGATAAGTAGAATAGCAACACGTTTTAAAGATGTGTCTATGAATAGCTTGAGAGGGGAATGGTTCTTGTGTTAAAAAGAAAAATAGTGTATCAACTTAACTTGTTTAAATCTTAAGTTGGAATTGCTTAAGGTGAGTTAGTATAACTCCTCATTAATATTACCTTCATAGTTGATATAAAATTTTTGCAAATTTATTTGAATTTTATAGAATAATTTATTAAATTCTAATATAAATAAATATAAGAAAAATTATTAAATAAGAATATTTTTTCAAACAATATTTATGAAATGAATCTGAATAGACTAAAATAATGAATAAAGGACTACTTCTTAAAAAACCAAATTGAGATTTAAATGAAAAAATAACTTCAGTCTTTTTGAAATATTTTATAATTCTATCTTAAGATTATTATATAGATTACTAGTATTCTTTCAGTTTTTTTTATTCACAATCATAGAGGTTCAACAATGAAAAGATTTAAATTTTTAACATCATTAATACTTTTGATGTTATGCATGCAGTTTGCAGATGCGCAAGTTAACATTTATACTTTTTCGAGTTCTGTAGAAACTTTTACCCCAATTACAGGCGGAACAATTCTCGGAACAAGTACAAATAATAATGAGAGTTTCAATTCTCTACCAATCGGTTTTTTCTTCAATTATTTAGGAGAAGACTTTACTGAAGTCAGTGTTAATACTGATGGATTTCTGGCTTTTGGAGGAACTGTATCTACTTCTTTTACTTGCTTAAGTACGGGACCATCAAATAATGTAGTATCTGCTTTAAATTTAAACATAGTAGGTATTTCAGGTTCAGGAGAAATGATGTATTTAACAGAAGGAGAGTTACCCAACAGGACTTTTACGATGCAATGGTTAAATTTTCAGTACTCTGGTGCAACTGGAAACGGAGATAATTTTAATTTCCAAATAAAGCTTTACGAAAATGGAAATAAAATAGAATTTCATTATGGAAATTTCTTAAAAAATGCAACTAACAGAACTGCTCAAGTTGGTTTAAGAGGAGCTAGTAATGCTGATGTAATTAATCGTAGCGTAATTACTGGGACAAATACTTGGGAAACTTCCGTTCCTGGCACTATTAATACTGCTTCCTGTGCTTTAGCTACAACAAATTTACCAACAGATGGCCTTGTTTATACCTGGGCTATTGTTGAGCAAACTTACCAATCAAGTACAGTTGAGCAGGTAACTGGATATGTGCTTCAAGGAAGTACAGACCAGGCAATTATAAATATAAAAGTAGTAATGGAAGGTGCTTTAGTCCCACTAAATTTAACCAGTTTGACTTTTAACACAAATGGGTCGACAAATCCATTGGTGGATTTAACAGATGCAAGGGTATATTATACTGGAAATTCAAATGTTTTTTCAACTGAAGTTCAATTTGGGGAAGTTGTTGAAAATCCGAATGGCTCATTTGAAATAAGTGGGAATCAAGAATTATTACCTCAAACTAATAATTTTTGGCTAACTTATTCAATTTCTGAAGATGCAACATCACTAAACGAAGTTGATGCTGAATGTACAGAGATAACCGTTGATGGATTTAATTATACGCCCACAATAACTGCCCCAACTGGTTCTCGAATTATAAGAATACCTTTTAATGGAACTTATACTATCGGTGAAGGAGGAACTTATCCTGATTTATATTCTGCTTTTAACGATGTAAATAGTTTAGGATTGGGTGGAAATACTACTTTTGAAATAATTAGCGATATTGTTGAAACTTCACCTGCAATCCTTAATGAATGGTATGAAATCGGCTTGGGCGGTTATTATTTAACAATTAAACCATCAAACGTAATGAGGACTATTGAAGGAAATTTAAACAATGGTGTAATTGTTCTTAATGGTGCTGATAGAGTAAGTATTGATGGAAGAATTGACGGAGAAGGTAATTTCCTTACAATTCAAAATAATAATACCGGCTCAACTTCTGCTGCAATTCGTCTAATCAGCTTAGGGAATGAACAAGGTTGTGAAAACGTAAAAATAAAAAATTGTAATATAAACGGAGCTAGCCCGATATTTACAACCAGTTTTGCTATTTTGGTGGGTGGAACTACTTTCTCCGCTTCTTCAAGTGGCGCTCATAACCATAATTTATCTATAATGGATAATGTCATTACAAGAGCTTACTACGGCATTTTTGTAAGAGGGGTTGCAACTACTGGTTTAAGTGAAAATATTTTGATAGAAGGAAATGAAATTGGCTCTACCGATACAGATTTACGTATTGGTTTATGTGGAATTGATATTCAAAATATAATTAATTCAACTATTAATAAAAATCATATTCATAGCTTATATAATCCGAATTCATTCGTTATTAACGGTATTCTGGTAAGAGGAAATTTTGCAAACTCAGTTATATCTAATAATATAATACACGATATTAAGCTAAAAGGAGCAAGTAGTATATTTATGCCGTCAATAACAGGACCTAACGGAATTGATGTGCAATCAAACGGAACAAAATATACAATAGTTAATAATGTTATATATGATATCAGTAGTGATAACAATAAGACAACAGCAGGTACTTTTACACCGTTTGGAATCTGTATCCGAGGTGGCGACAGTGCTAAAATATATTTTAATAGTGTAAATATATATGGCGAACCACCATTCCCTTGTAATGGCGGAACCCGTTCAGCTGCTCTTGCTATTATGGGAAATTCAAATACTAATATGGATATAAGGAACAACTCATTTTCTAATTCTTTCGAGGGAATTATTGGCTCTGAATCTTATAGCATTTATACGGAAAACGCATCAAGCAGTTTTTATAATATTAATAATAATAATTATTATTCTTCAGGTCCTTACGCAATATTTGGATATTTAGGTATAATGAAATTAAATTTACAGGAATGGCAGGAAGCAACAGGAATGGACCAAAATTCAAGTTCCTATCCACCACTTTATACTGCCGATGATAATTTATTCCCACTATATAGCTCTCCTTTGATTTTTGCAGGGAATCAATTAGATGAATTCCCTAATGATATACTTGGTACTGAAAGATACGTTAAACCTACAATAGGTGCTTATGAATATGTATCTGATGGAAATATGAGCTATCTCCTAAGTAATACTGAACAATATAATTTTAACCCAATTATGATTGGTAATTCAAATCAGGAAATAATTTTAGTAAAAATTGTAACGAGAGGAACTGATAATCCATTAGAATTAAATAGTATTTCTTTCAATATGAATGGAACAACTAATCCGCAGAATGATATAAGTGAAATAAAAGTATTTTATACCGGTGCTGCTCATTATTTTTCAACTGAGACCCAATATGGACAAACATTAAGCCCGACAGATGATTTTACAGTAACAGGCAATCTTGAACTATTGCCCGGAGCAAATTATTTTTGGCTAACATATAGTTCTTCTCCCGATGCAATAAATATGGATTTTGCTGATGCTGAATGCACCGGATTTGAGATTAATGAAGTAATTTATGTTCCAACAATTACAGCTCCTGAAGGTAGAAGACAACTCCGCACTTATTTTAGCGGAACTTATACTGTTGGAGAAGGTGGATTATATTCTTCATTTTATCAGGCATTCAATGATATTGAATTTCTTGGTTTAAGTGGCAATACTACCTTACTTGTTGTTAGTAACGTAGTTGAACCTTATCCAGCTGTTTTAAACCAGTGGACTGAGATTGGAGCTGGAAATTACAATCTTACAATAAAACCAGACCAATCTTTTCAAACGATTGAAGGCAATTTGTCCAACAATGGAGTTCTGGTTTTGAATGGTGTTGATAGAGTTACTATTGATGGACGAATAAATGAATTAGGCAATAATCTGATGATAAAAAATAATAATAGTACTTCAATATCTTCAGCAATTAGAATAGTCAGTTTAGGTGAGGATATGGGCTGCGATGATATATTAATAAGAAATTGTATTATTTCTGGCGGTTCAGCAGATTATTCTTCTTCTTATGCTTTGACTATTGGAGGTACTTCATATCTTGCCTCGAATGGAGCTTCTAACAATAATATTTCAATAATTGAAAATAATTTTGTTAGTGCTTATTGGGGAATAGTTGCTAAAGGAGTTCAAACAACAGGTTATAATCAAAATTTGATTATAAAAAGCAATACTATCGGTTCTACTGTTCCGTCCCAAAGAATTAATCTTCGTGGAATAAATATAGAAAACTGCCCCGGTGCTTTAATTACTGAAAATCATATCCATAATTTCAATGCATCAACATATTCATATATAGCTGGTATTGAAATTGGCACCGGATGCTATGATGCTGTTATTTCAAAAAATAAAATTAATTCTCTATATGAACTAAATAATTATGGTGTTAATGGAATACTAATTTCAAACGGTACTAATACTAGTAATGTTAACATAGTAAATAATATAATATACGATTTAAAAACACCAAATTATTCTGAAACTAATCTGACTTCTAATCCATTTGGAATAAGAATTCAATCTGGTATTGACCATAAAATTTATTATAATTCTGTTAATCTTTTTGGCGAGCAAATTCCTACCGGGACATCCGGCACTTTATCAGCTGCATTGATGATTAATAATACTAATCCAGCTCCAACTGGACTCGATATCAGAAATAATGTGTTTGCTAATTCATTAACAGGTTTAACCGGGTCTAATTCTTATGCCATCTATTCACAAGTTCCAGCAGTAAATTTCACTTCAATTGATTATAATGATTACTATGCAAGCGGGACTTATGGAGTATTGGGCTTTCTTGGTAGCAATATTAATACTTTATTAGAATGGCAGACAGCAACCGGTTTAGATGGCAATTCATTATCTTCTGACCCGATGTATGAAGAAGACTATCCATTATACATTGATATTATTTCTCCTGTAATTGGCGAAGGAATATATCTTGATAGTTATACTGATGATTTTCTTGGCAATAGTCGATTAACTATTCCTTCAATTGGGGCTTATGAGTATTATGATAATATTATTCTTGCTCCTCCGATGTTAGTTTCACCGGAAAATAATGCTATTGAGATTACAATCATAAATGATTTTACCTGGGAAGAAAATTTAGATGCTGAATATTATCGTATTCAAATCGCAACTGATATAGATTTTAGCAACGTTATTTTTGATGATAATTATATATATGAAACAAACTGGAGTAATTACTATCCATTAACACATTCGACTTTATACTACTGGAGAGTGCAATGCGTTGCAGACGGTAAGTTATCTACCTGGTCAGAAGCTTGGAGCTTCACTACTATTGCTCCACTTGATTCACCTCAACTTCTCAGTCCATTAAACGAATCTACCGGTAATCTTATAATTCCTTCATTTAGTTGGACTGCTGTTGATTTTGCAGATTCTTATTCATTAGAATTATCTTTAGATGCAGATTTCAATAATATTGTATATTCTATTACAACATCTCAAACATCGTTTTTAAGCTCCATCGAATTGGAATATGAAACGACTTATTACTGGCGAGTAAAAGCATTTAATTTAGAAGGAAACTTTAGCCAGTGGTCTGAAGTTTGGTCGTTTATTACAATTAATGCTCCTGCTGTTCCTTGGGTAGTAGTAACGGAAACGGGCAACAGTTCAACCATTTTTGTTCCTCTAAACTGTGACATATCAATAGAAGGCAGAGAAATATCCATTAACGATGCAATTGGTTTGTTCTATCAAGTAATCCCCGGTGTTTGGGCTTGCGGTGGATATGGTCTTTGGAATAATGAATCTCTTGGAATCATTGTTTGGGGCGATAATCCAAATACTACTATTAAAGATGGCTTTGCTATTGGAGAACCTTTTACTTTCAGAATTTGGGATGGGGTAGAAGAAGTAGAGTATCCGGCAGTTGCTACTTTTTCATTAGGTCCTACAAGTTACGAAATGAGCGGATTCTCTATGCTTGAAAGCTTAACAACTGATTTAAATCAAACACAAAACATAAATTTAAATAATGGATGGAATACTATTTCAAGCTATATTACACCACAAAATCCTTCAATGCCTAATGTATTTTCATCAATTTTAACTTCTGTCAGAATAGTAAAGAATAATTTTGGACAAATGTATGTGCCTGAGTGGGGACTCAATTCCATTGGTAATTGGAACGTTAATCATGGGTATCAGATTAATGTGTATGCTCCAACACAACTTCCTATTACCGGAGTACCTATTCAGCCGGAATTTCATCAAATCAATATGAACAATGGCTGGAATCTTACTTCTTACTTAAGAAACAATCCAATGAGTCCGGTAACTGCTCTTAACAGTATAACCAGCTCTCTTATCTTAGTCAAAGATGGTTCCGGTGGTATTTATAGCCCAATTTTTGGTATAAACACTATTGGTAATATGCAATCTGGTAAAGGTTATTTCTTCTATCTTAATTCAAATGCAGTCCTAACATATCCTGCAAATTCATCTCAAAAAGTGAATTTCAATGATAAAATCACTCCTCTTTCACGTTATCTTATCCCATCAGTAAAGAATACTGGCAATGATGCATCTCTTATTCTTAATTGCGAGGAATTTCAAGATGGTAATGAAATTGGAGTTTATAATATGAACAATAATTTAATCGGTTCGGGGACTGTAAATAATGGTATTGCTGCCATTACTATTTGGGGAGATAATGAAATCACTGAAAACATTGATGGTGCTTTGCAAGATGAGTATTTGACTTTAAAACTTTATAATACTATTTCTGATAAATATCAAGAAATTTCATTAATAAATATTAACGAAATTACTGGTGGAGAAAATTATCGGAATTTGCATTACAAATCAAATGCAATTTATAATGCAAAAGCTGTTTTAAGCAATGAAAAAATGAATTCATTGAATATAGTAAATTTACCAAATCCAGTTAGCTCGGCAACTGTTTTTGAATTTAATTTAATTTCCGAAGGAAATGCTGAAATTTGCATTTATTCGATGAATGGAGAACTTATTTCTAAAATTGCTTCTGATTACTTTAGTGCTGGTATTCATAGAGTTGATTTTTATTCAGGTAATTTACCTAATGGATTCTATAATGTAATGCTAAGATGCGGATTAGAAACGGCAACTACAAAGATGCTTATTCAAAAATAGCTATTTGTAATAGTTCGTTTCAAGTTAAAAAAATCTGGTAGGAAGAGAATAATGCTATTCTAATTCCTACCAGTTTTTTTTACCCCATATCAATAATAAAAATCAAATAATAATAATTTCAAACTCTACTTAAAATTTGCTTTTTTCCTGTTTTCAGCATTGGGACACCCTAAAAGTGTTTTTCTACAATTTTGTATAGT